>NZ_JBITSK010000002.1:691218-731990 GCF_044540565.1 Streptomyces sp. NPDC085931 | reverse complement strand
AACAGCGCCATCACGCCACCGATGACGAAGAACGCGAACGACGTCGCCAGGTACAGCGTGCCGATCGTCTTGTGGTCCGTGGTCGTCAGCCACTTCAGGTGCCTCATGCCCCGCCTGTGTCCGGGCCCCGCCCGCACGTCACACTCCAGGGACGCGACGAGCGTCACGGGAACCGGGTGTGACGATCGGGAAAGTGCCGGACACGAACGGGACATGAGCAACGACGAGATCTTCGCCGCTGCCTACCGCGAGCACTACTGGGCGGTCAGCCGCTATGTCGCACGGCGACTGGACGGGCGGGCCGGTGAGGTGGAGGAAGTGGTGGCGGAGGTGTTCACGGTCGCCTGGCGGCGCCGGGCCGACCTGCCGGACGCCCCGCTGCCGTGGCTGTACGGAGTGGCGCGCAACTGCCTGGCCAACACGGTACGCGGGCACGGACGCCGCCGGCGGCTCGTCGACCGGCTCGGCAACGACGACACCGCGCACGGCCGGCACATCGCGGCGGGCCCCGAGGCCGACACCCCCGGCGGCTGGGTGCACGAGGCCCTCGCCCGGCTGTCCCCGGCCGACCAGGAGGTGCTGCGCCTCGCGGCCTGGGAGGACCTCGGCGTCGACGAGATCGCCGTCGCCCTCGGCTGCGGCAGCCGGGCCGCGGCCATGCGGCTGCACCGGGCGCGGCGCCGCCTCAGAGCGGAGATCGACCGTCTGCGGCCCGAGCCCGCCTTCACCGAGCACACCCGCGTGACCGCCCCGGAGGAACACGGCCATGGCTGACGAACTCGACCTGCTGCGCAGTGCCGATCCGGTGCCTTCCCACGGCCACCGCTTCGGCGACGGTCCCCTGGACCGCCGCGCCGAGCACCGGCTCGAGCGGTTGCTGAGCGGCGCCGACGAACCGCCCACGGTGCGTACGGGGCAGGAGCGGCCACGGCTCCTCGACGGTCCCCGGCTCGCCGACCGTTTCCGGACCTCGGACCGTCTCCGGCCTTCCGACCGCTTCCGGCTTTCCGACCGCCTCCGCCTCTGGCTTTCCGGCCGTCTCCGGCTTCCCGGCCGTGCGGGAGTCTTGGGCCGTCTCCGGCTCTTCGACCGTCTCCAACTCTCCGGCGGGTCCGGTCGCGCACCGGCGGGACACGGACGGCTCCGTCTCGTCTGGGGCCTGGTCGCCACGGCCCTCGTCACCGCCCTGACCCTCACGCTCGTGCTGAACGGGCCGAGCACCCCGCCCGCCCTCGCCGCGCCACGCCCGCTGGTGATCGACACCGGCTCCGCGCCCGTACCCCTCGACCGGCTGGCCGAGCGCGCGGCCGCCGCGGCCGGAACCCCCGACGCACCCCGTCTGCGCAAGGGCACCCATGTGCGCTCCTGGAGCCTCGGCATGTCGGACGACGGACCGCCCGTCACCCTGCCCGAGGAGCGCCTCGTACGCTGGCGACCCGACGGCAGCCACACCGAACTCGTCGTGGCGACCGACCCGCGGCACCCCGCCCGCCCGGTCCTGTCCGACGCGGACGGCACGCCGCGACTCGTCGGCGACGGACGCGTCCTGCTCGACCGGACCTACCCGCCGAGCTGGAGCGACGCCCCGCCCCAGTCACCCCCGCCGCGCCGGACGGACCGGCTGCGCGCCTATCTGGCGGAGGCGCAGTACACGGCCGCGCCGCTGACCACACCCCAACTGCTGGACGCCGTGGCGACGCTGCTCGACCACTGGACCCTCGGCGCCCGGGAGAGCGCGGCACTCGCCCGGCTCCTCGCCGACGCCGAGGGCCTGCGGCCGGCCGGCCGCGTCACCGACCGGCTGGGCCGGCGCGGCCAGGCCTACGTGACCGACACGCCCGGCGTCCGCCACATGCTGATCATGGACCCGGCCACCGGCGCCGTCCTCGGCCTCGAAAGCACCCTCACCGCTCCCGACCCCGAGTACGGCGTCGACAAGGGCGCGGTCCTGTCCTACAGCGCCTGGACGCGCTGATCACACGTCCAGCAGGCGTGCCCGCGACATGGTGCGCCGCCGGGCGGGTGCGGGCTCCGCCCAGGCGCACGGCGTCGGCTTCCGCGGGGTCGCTCCCCGGTGGTGCTCCACCTCGGCGCCGGTCACGGCCCCCGCGGCCGTCCCGACCGGGCCCGGCCGGCCGGTGCCCACTCGTCCCAGGTCGGCCGGTGCCTACTCGTCCCAGGCCTGCACCAGGGTCTGCTCGGCGATCTTGCCGTCCCGCAGGGAGAGCATGGACTCGGACAGCACGCGCACGCCGTCGGCGTACTCGCAGCTCTCGCTGTAGGCGGCCGCGTCGCCCTCGACCACGCAGCGCTCCAGCCGGTGCGACATGTCGCGGCTGTAGACGTCCTCCAGCATCCGGCCGATCTCGTCCCGGCCGTGCAGGACCTTGGGGTGGCTCGGCTGGGTCGTGCGGTCCACGATCCGCAGCTCGGCGTCGTCGGCGTAGAGGGAGAGCAGGACGTCCGGGTCCCCCTCCAGGCCACGGCGGAGTGTCTCCCGGTCGAAGGCGGGGTCTGCGGCGGTTCCCATGGTGACCTCCTCCGAAGGGTCTTCCCTCCCGAGCCTCCTCCCGCCCGGCGGCCCCGGCAAGTGCGGGGACGCTGGGCCTGACGGGTGAGCGGGGCCGCCCGCCCGTGTCCGGCGGGGCCCGCGCGCGTTGCCCCATACATGATCTCAACACGACGTATCGTCGCCGCCGTTGGTCTCGCCGCCGGCGTCACCGGCCTCGCCGCGCCGATGGCGCAGGCGGCCGACGCCGGGGCGAAGAGCCCGCTCAGCCCGATGGCCACGCTCGACTCGCTGACCGTGAGCGACATCCCCGCCGAGCACAAGGACGAGATCCCGCGGCCCTCCTCGCAGTTGGCCGGGCTCAACCGCCTCAACGACCTCGACCAGCTGAACCAGGTCGTCGGCCTGGTCTCCCCGGTCTTCGGCTTCCTCCCCAACGTGCGCTGACGGCCACCCCCCGGCAGGTGAGGGCCGCCCGGATCCCGGGCGGCCCTCACCCCTGCCCGGGCTCAGTCCCCGGCGGCCAGGAACTGCGTCGCCGCCAGCTCCGCGTAGAGCGGGTCCGCCGTCACCAGCTCGCGGTGCGTGCCCACGGCCCGGACCCGGCCCGCGTCCATCACCACGATCCGGTCGGCCATCGTCACCGTGGACAGCCGGTGCGCCACGACCAGCACCGTCGTCGTCCGGGCCACGTCCGCGACGGTGTCGCGCAGCGCCGCCTCGTTCACCGCGTCCAGCTGCGAGGTCGCCTCGTCGAGCAGCAGCAGCCGCGGCCGGCGCAGCAGGGCCCGGGCGATGGCCACGCGCTGGCGCTCACCGCCCGACAGCTTGGTGCCCCGGTGCCCGACGAGCGTGTCGAGACCGTCCGGCAGCCGGGCGACCAGCCCGTCGAGCCGGGTCGTCTTCAGCACCCGGGCGACGGCCTCCTCGTCCGCGTCCGGCCGGCCCAGCAGCAGGTTGTCCCGCAGGGAGCCCGACAGGACCGGCGCGTCCTGCTCCACGTAGCCGATGGCGGCGCGCAGCCGCGGCAGCTCCCAGTCGGCCAGGTCCCGGCCGTCGAGCCTGATCACCCCGGAGTCGGGTTCGTAGAACCGCTCGATCAGCGAGAACACGGTGGTCTTGCCCGCGCCGGAGGGACCCACGAACGCGGTCATGCCCCGCGCGGGCACGGTGAACGTCACGCCGTGGTGGACGTAGGGCAGATCGTCGGCGTAGCGGAAGCGCACGTCGTCGAAGGCGACGGAGGCGGGCTCGGCGCCGGGGGAGGGCGGCGGCGCCGGAGCGGCGGCCGGCTCGGCGGGCAGGCGCAGCGCCTCCTGGATGCGGGTGAGGGCCGCGGCGCCCGTCTGGTACTGCGTGACGGCGCCGACGACCTGCTGTATCGGCGACATCAGATAGAACACGTACAGCAGGAACGCCACCAGGGTGCCCACGTCGACGGCGCCGGTCGCCACGCGCGCCCCGCCCACCGCGAGCACGGTGATGAAGGCGATCTGCATGGCCAGCCCGGCCGTGTTGCCCGCCGCGGCCGACCACTTGGCGGCGCGCACGCTCTGCCGCCAGGACTCCCGCGCCGCCTCGTGCAGCGTGACCTCCTCGCGGTGCTCGGCACCGGAGGCCTTCACCGTGCGCAGCGCGCCGAGGATCCGCTCCAGCGAGGCGCCCATGACGCCCACCGCGTCCTGCGCCCGCCGGCTCGCCCGGTTGATGCGCGGCACGATCACGCCGAGGACGACCCCCGCGCCGAGGATCACCGCCAGGGTCACGCCCAGCAGCACCGCGTCCACCAGGCCCATCATCACCACCGTCGCGACCAGCGTCAGCCCGCCCGTGCCCAGGCCGACGAGGGAGTCGGTGGTGACCGCGCGCAGCAGGGTGGTGTCGGAGGTGATGCGGGCCATCAGGTCCCCGGGCTCGCTGCGGTCCACCGCCGGGATCCGCAGCCGCAGCAGATACGACGACAGGGCCTGCCGCGCGCCGAGAACCACCGACTCGGCGGTCCGCTGCAGCACGTACGAACCCAGCGCTCCCAGCGCCGCGTTGGCCACCACCAGCGCCGACATGGCCAGCAGCGCGCCCGTGATGGCACGGTCGTGTGCCAGGTCGTCGATCAGGCCGCGCGCCACGAGCGGCAGCAGCAGCCCGGTCGCCCCGGTGACCAGGGAGAGCACGGCGCCGGCCGCCAGCGTCCTGCGGTGCGGCCGTACGTAGCCGAGGAGCAGCCGCCAGGGAGGGGTGGCGGTCCCGGTCTCTGCGATGCTCACGTCGCTCCTTCGGCGTCGGGCGGGGCGTTCAGGCTACGTCGGCGGCGGGCGGCGCGGCCTGCGCTTTCACGGAGACGCGGGTGGCCGATCCGTGCCCGTTACCGATCAGTCGCGCGTAGGGTCGGAAGGGACGCACCTCCGGCCGACGAAGGAGTCAGCGCATGGCGCAGGAAGTACGCGGTGTGATCGCACCCGGCAAGGACGAGCCGGTGCGGATCGAGACCATCGTGGTGCCCGATCCGGGCCCGGGCGAGGCGGTCGTGCGCGTCCAGGCCTGCGGCGTGTGCCACACCGACCTGCACTACAAGCAGGGCGGCATCAACGACGACTTCCCGTTCCTGCTCGGGCACGAGGCCGCGGGCGTGGTGGAGGCGGTGGGCGACGGCGTGAGCGACGTCGCGCCCGGTGACTTCGTGATCCTCAACTGGCGTGCGGTGTGCGGGAAGTGCCGCGCCTGTCTGCGCGGACGGCCCTGGTACTGCTTCGACACGCACAACGCGCGGCAGCGGATGACGTTGACCGACGGCACCGAGCTGTCGCCGGCCCTCGGCATCGGCGCCTTCGCCGAGAAGACCCTGGTCGCGGCCGGGCAGTGCACCAAGGTCGACCCGGCCGTGGCCCCGCAGGTGGCCGGGCTGCTGGGCTGCGGTGTGATGGCCGGCATCGGCGCCGCCATCAACACCGGCAACGTCGGCCGGGGCGACTCGGTGGCCGTCATCGGCTGCGGTGGGGTCGGCGACGCGGCGATCGCCGGCTCGCACCTGGCCGGAGCGGGGACGATCATCGCCGTCGACATCGACGACCGCAAGCTGGAGACCGCCCGCTCCATGGGCGCCACCCACACGGTCAACTCCCGTGAGACCGACCCCGTCGAGGCCATCCGCGAACTCACCGGCGGGTTCGGCGCCGACGTCGTCATCGAGGCGGTCGGCCGCCCCGAGACCTACAAGCAGGCCTTCTACGCCCGCGACCTCGCCGGCACGGTCGTCCTGGTCGGCGTGCCCACCCCCGAGATGAAGCTCGAACTGCCCCTGCTGGACGTGTTCGGCCGCGGCGGCGCCCTGAAGTCCTCCTGGTACGGCGACTGCCTGCCCTCCCGGGACTTCCCCATGCTGATCGACCTGCATCTGCAAGGGCGCCTGGACCTCGGCGCGTTCGTCACCGAGACGATCGGACTGGACGAGGTGGAGAAGGCGTTCGAGCGGATGCACCACGGTGACGTGCTGCGCTCGGTGGTGGTGCTCTGATGGCGACGCGCGTCGAACACCTCGTCACCAGCGGGCAGTTCACCCTCGACGGCGGCACCTGGGACGTCGACAACAACGTCTGGATCGTCGGCGACGACCACGAGGCGATCGTGATCGACGCCGCCCACGACGTCGACGCCATCGCCGAGGCCGTCGGCGACCGCCGCCTGACCGCGATCGTGTGCACGCACGCCCACAACGACCACATCGACGCCGCCCCGGCCCTCGCCGAGCGCACCGGCGCCACGATCTGGCTGCACCACGACGACCTGCCGCTGTGGAAGCAGACCCACCCCGGCCGCGAGCCCGACGCCTGGCTGGTCGACGGCCAGGTCATCGAGGCCGGCGGCGCCGACCTGCGGGTGATCCACACCCCGGGGCACGCGCCCGGCGCGGTGTGCCTGTACGACCCCGCCCTCGGCACCGTCTTCACCGGCGACACCCTGTTCCAGGGCGGCCCGGGCGCCACCGGCCGGTCCTTCTCGCACTTCCCCACGATCATCGACTCGATCCGCGACCGGCTGCTCACCCTGCCGCCCGAGACCGTCGTCCGCACCGGCCACGGCGACTCCACCACCATCGGCGCGGAGGCCCCGCAGCTGGAGGAGTGGATCGCCCGGGGCCACTGATCGCGTGTCGCCGTAAAAGGCGACAGAAGATGTCCGGCTTACCCGGCACCCTGAGACCGGCACACAGTCGAGGGCACGGGAGGCCGGACATGTCAGCTCCGCTCAAGGGCAAGGTCGCACTGGTCGCCGGGGCGACCCGGGGCGCCGGACGGGGGATCGCCGTCGAACTCGGCGCGGCCGGCGCCACGGTCTACGTCACCGGCCGCACCACCCGCGAGCGCCGCTCCGAGTACGACCGGCCGGAGACCATCGAGGACACCGCCGACCTGGTCACCGAGGCCGGCGGACGGGGCATCGCCGTCCCCACCGACCATCTCGACCCGGCGCAGGTCCGCGCCCTGGTCGACCGCGTCGCGGACGAGCAGGGCCGCCTCGACGTCCTCGTCAACGACATCTGGGGCGGCGAGAAGCTCTTCGAGTGGGACGCCACACTGTGGGAGCACGACCTGGACAAGGGCCTGCGCCTGCTCCGCCTCGCCGTCGAGACGCACGCGATCACCAGCCACCACGCCCTGCCCCTGCTGCTGCGCAACCCCGGCGGCCTGGTCGTCGAGATGACCGACGGCACCGCCGACTACAACCGCGAGCACTACCGCGTGAACTTCTTCTACGACCTGGCCAAGAGCGCCGTCCTGCGCATGGCCTTCGCCCTCGGCCACGAACTGGGGCCGCGCGGCGCCACCGCCGTCGCCCTCACCCCCGGCTGGCTGCGCTCGGAGCTGATGCTCGACATCTACGGGGTGCGCGAGGACAACTGGCGCGACGCCCTGGAGCGCGTCCCCCACTTCGCCATCTCGGAGACCCCGCGCTACGTGGGCCGGGCGGTGACCGCGCTGGCCGCCGACCCGGACGTGGCCCGCTTCAACGGCACGTCCCTCTCCAGCGGCGGCCTGGCCCAGGTGTACGGCTTCACCGACCTCGACGGCAGCCGCCCGGACGCCTGGCGCTACGTGGAGGAGGTCCAGGACAAGGGCCGGCCGGCGGACACCACCGGCTACCGGTGACACGCGCCGCCGTGGACGAGCCCGGGTGCTGAATGCCGGAATTGATGCTGTTCGACCGTCATGACCCGGTGGGGAATGTCACTGTTCCGTCCCGGCGCCGTCCGGTGCACAACCGCAGGGGGTGCCCGTCCGTCTAGCTGGCAGACATCGCAGACCACTTTCGCGAAAGGGCTGACCAGCCATGGGGGACGTACGCAGACGGGGTGCCGTGGCACTCGGGCTCACCGCACTGGTGGCGCCGCTCACGCTCGCGCTCGGCGCCACGCCGGCCGCGGCCGCGAGCTGCACCACGCAGACCGGCCCGTTCCAGAAGCAGGTGGAGAAGTTCCTGGGCCGACCGGTCGACGGCAAGCAGTCCGCCGCCGACTGCAAGGCCATCAAGGCCTTCCAGACCACGCACGGCATCACCCCGAACATCGGCTACGCCGGATCCGTCACCTGGGGCGTGATGGACCTGATGCAGAAGCAGAAGGCCGTCGGGAAGAACCCCAACAAGGACGGCAAGTGCCCGGTGAACAAGGGCCGGATCGCCTGTGTGAACCTGACGCTCCAGCTGAGCTGGATCCAGGACGGCAAGAAGCTCGTCTACGGTCCCGTCCCGGTCCGCACCGGCCGCAACGGCGACGAGACCCGCACCGGCCTGAAGAAGATCTACTGGCGCAACATCGACCACGTCTCCTCCATCTACGACGTGCCGATGCCCTACGCCCAGTTCTTCGACGGCGGCCAGGCCTTCCACCAGGCGAACGTCAGCATGTGGAACCCGCCGGGCTCGCGCGGCTGCGTCAACATGACCAAGACCGACGCCAAGAAGTACTGGTCCATGCTGAAGAAGGGCGACGACGTCTTCGTCTACGGCCGCAAGCCGGGCACCTGACACCGGGCGCCACCCTGCCGCGCCGACTCGTGCGCGATGAGGCCCGGCAGGGTGTGACGGGCCGCCACCCGCGCGTTCCCCGGGCGCGCGGCGCGGCCGGGCCGCCCGTCGAGGAGCTGGTGGCGGGATCGGCGGGAGCGTGAACCAGCTCACGTTTACCGGGAGATGGACGTGATCAGCGACACTGTCCGGTATGGCCGCTTACCTCACGATTACTCACATCGTCTTCACCTGAGGCGACGTATGCTTCACAGCATGTCCACCACTGTTGAACCTTCTTCCGAGCGATCGGCTGACGAGGTCAACGAGGAGATCCGGGCCCTGTGGCGCCGATCGGGCGGGACACTGAGCGTCGAGCAGCGCGAGGAGTACCAGCGCCTCGTCCTGGAGTGGGCCTCCGCGGCCCTGCAGTCGGCGCCGGCGGCCTGACCCGTCCGGTCCCGCGGACGCGCCGGACCCTCGTCCCGGGGCACCCCCGACCCGACGGGTGCCCATCTCACCCTCTCCTCGGCCCTCGCCTCACCCCCATGTTGCCGAGTAGTACTGCCGGTACGCCTTGCGGTCCTGCTCCGCGCGGATCCAGCGGGTCGCCACCAGAGCCACCAGGCTGCCCGCGATGACCAGCAGGCCCGGGCCCACGTTGCGCGGGTCGGTCAGCCGGCTCAGCAGGGACGACACGTCCGCGCCCGACACCGGCACCGAGGAGCCGGGAGAGGCCGCGGCGGCGCCCTGCGAGGCCGACGGCGCGGGCGCCGGTCCGCTCCCGGCGCCGTCCTGCGCGGCCACGATCAGCTTCACCCCCAGCTCGCTCAGCGCCTTCGTCACCGGCTGGAAGAACGTCGTCCCGCCCGCCACGCAGTCCCCGCTGCCGCCCGACGTCAGGCCGAGCGCGACACCGTCGGCGAACATCGGGCCGCCGCTGTCCCCGGGTTCGGCGCACACGTCGGTCTCGATGAGGCCGGTGACCGTGCCCTCGGGGTAGTTGACCGTCGCGTCGAGGGCGGTCACCTCCCCCTGCCGCAGCCCGCTCGTGCTGCCGCTGCGGAAGATCCGCTGCCCCACCTGCGGATCGGCCAGGCCCGTGATCCGCACCCCCTTGCCGTTGCCGACCGACACCACGTCCGCGCCCTGCCCCGCGCGCCCGCTGTCGTACTTCACCAGAGAGTAGTCGTCGCCCGGGAAGCTCCCCCGCAGCGAGGTGCCGACCTGCCGGCGACCGCGGTCGTCGGCGAACCAGACGGAACCGTCGGGCCCGCAGTGCCCCGCCGTGAGGATGTAGTCGTTCGTGCCGTCGGTGACGTTG
Organism: Streptomyces sp. NPDC085931; assembly: GCF_044540565.1. Classification (NCBI taxonomy): domain Bacteria; kingdom Bacillati; phylum Actinomycetota; class Actinomycetes; order Kitasatosporales; family Streptomycetaceae; genus Streptomyces; species Streptomyces sp. NPDC085931. Next base: position 722,157 of record NZ_JBITSK010000002.1, on the reverse strand, counting down.
AAGCCCGCCGAGCAGCGCCCCGCGGTCGACAGGATCGGCTGCGCCCCGTTGAGCCGCGTCGTGAACGTGCCCTCGGTGCGCTCCATCCGGACGAAGCCGCCGATGCGCTCCGCGACCCCGGTCAGCCGGGACCAGTCCGCGGCCGAGACGGTGCTGTCGCCGCGCACCACGACCTGGTTGCTCCGGTAGTCCAGCGCCCAGGCGGTCCCGGCGACCCGGGGCGCCGAACGCAGCGTCCGCGTCGCCGCCTTGAGGTCCTGCATGCTGTGACTGACCATCTTGGGCCGGGCCCCGGCCCGTTCGACCTCCGCGGCGGCCTTCTCGTCGGTGACGGCGACGACCGGACGTCCGGCCGCGTCCACCCAACTGCCCGCCGTGCGGGAGGCGCCGAGGCGGGAGACCAGGTCGCTGCCCGTGCCGCCGGCCGGCTTGGCCGCGTAGGGGACGCCGATGGACGGCACCGGAGGCTCGCTCGCCACGGCGCGTGTGACCATCGCTCCTCCGAGGAGGAGTCCGCCGACGGCCGCCAGCCGTGTCACTCGCCGGACGACCCGTCGTCGTGCGTGCCTCATGCATGGCTCCCGAACCCGAACAGCGCGGTGCGAACACCGCGGGGCCCTGCGTCAGTTGAGCGCCCTTCCTCCCATACGGGGCCGAGCCGCGCGGTGTTCACCGCGCGCGTGATCTCTTCGGCCGTCAGCCGGCCGGCGGGGCGGCGAGCAGGGCGCGGCTGCGCGCGTCACCCCACACCGAGTCCGGGTCGACGTAGGGCCGCAGCAGGGCGGTGAGCGCCGGGTCCCCGCGTCCGTTCAGCTCGTCGGAGGCGATCTTGCGGGCGATGCCGGCGAGGAAGTCGGCGACCTGCACCCGCGCGTCGTCCCGGGCGACGACCAGCCGCACCCCGGCGAGGGCCACCCCGGAGCGGTGGGCCGCCTCCTCGATCCAGGCGATGCGGTCCGGGGTGAGCATGTTCTGCCGGTCGTGGACCAGCCGGACCGGCCGCCCGTCCCCGCTCCACAGGGCGGCCGTCCGCACGATCGCCGGGAGCAGCGGGTTGAGCACCGGGATCAGCGGCGGCCCCGCCAGGAACTCCGCCCGGTAGGCCACCGCGCGGGCCCGGGTGGCGGCGAGCCGGCCGAGGAGCCGGGCCGCCTCCGTGCCGGGGTGCGCGCGGCGCAGCGCCTCGACCGTGCCGTAGAAGGCCTCCACGGGGTCGCCGTTGTCGCGGACCCGCAGCAGCCGGTTGGCCGCCTCCAGGAAGGACCGCCGGCCCTCCTCCCCGAAGGTGTCGTGCCCCGCGCGATACAGGGCCGGGGCCTCGGCCGGGCCGTCCAGCAGCAGCCCGGCGGCCCGCTCCACCACGACGTACGACTTCTCCACCAGGTGCACCCGCGCCCGCCCGTGGATCGGCCCCGCCGGCGCGAGCAGCCACTCCAGCACCGCCCGGTGCTTCTCCCGCAGCAGATGGTTGGCCTTGTACTCCTCCGCCGGCGAGCGGATCCGGTCCCGGATCTCCCGTACGGCCGCCGCGGCCGACGCCACGGAGAGCGACACGCTGCCGTGCGCGAACACGTCCGTGTTCCCGCCCGTGAGGTTCTCGCCGTCCGACCCGGACTCGTCGCAGGCGATCTCCAGAACGGGGCCCCACACCCCGTCAGGCTCCTCGCTCTCACGATCGCCGCTCACCCGCAGCCCCCTATCGTGGTCCCATGACCAGGATCCCGCACGAGACGTCCGGTGAACCGAACCCCCTGCGCGTCCTCACCCTCGACCAGCTCCGCCGCCGCACCAGCATGAAGTGGCGCACCCACCCCGAGGACGTGCTGCCGCTGTGGGTGGCCGAGATGGACGTGCCGCTCGCCGAGCCCGTCGTCCGTGCCGTCACCGAGGCACTGCGGCTCGGCGACACCGGATACCCCGCCGGCACCGCCTACGCGCAGGCCCTCGCCGCGTTCGCGGGCAAGCGGTGGAACTGGGAGGGGCTCGCCGTCGAGCGCACCGCGGTCGTGCCCGACGTCATGCTGGGCGTGGTCGAGATGCTGAAGCTGGTCACCGGCCACGGGGACGCGGTGGTCGTCAACCCGCCGGTGTACCCGCCGTTCTACGACTTCGTCACGCACCTGGACCGGCGGATCGTCCAGGCCCCGCTCGGTGCCGACGGGCGGGTGGACCTCGATGTCCTCGAGGAGGCTTTCCGGCAGGCCGTCGCGGCCGGCGGACGGGCCGCCTACCTGCTGTGCAGTCCCCACAACCCGACCGGCACCGTGCACACGGCCGCGGAACTGGCGGCCGTCGCCGCGCTCGCCGAGCGGTACGGCGTGCGGGTCGTCGCCGACGAGATCCACGCCCCGCTCGTGGTGGCCGGCCCGGGCTTCGTGCCGTATCTGAGCGTGCCGGGTGCCGAACGCGGCCTGTCGTTGATGTCGGCCTCGAAGGCGTGGAACCTGGCCGGGCTCAAGGCCGCCCTGGCGATCGCCGGGCCCGGGGCCGCCGCCGATCTGGCCCGGATGCCGGAGGAGGTCGGGCACGGTCCGAGCCACGTCGCCGTCATCGCGCACACCGCCGCCCTGCGCGACGGCGCCGCCTGGCTGGACGCCCTGCTGGCCGGCCTCGACGCCAACCGGCGGCTGCTCGCCGGGCTGCTGGCCGAGCACCTGCCCGGGATCCGCTACCGTCCGGGCGACGCCACCTACCTGGCCTGGCTCGACTGCCGCGGCCTGGACCTCGGCGACGACCCCGCGGACGTCTTCCTGCGCCGCGGCCGCGTCGCCCTCACCGCCGGCCCGCCCTTCGGCACCGGCGGCGCCGGGCACGCCCGCCTCAACCTGGCGACCTCGCCCGAGGTGATCACCGAGGCGGTGCACAGAATGGCCTCCGCGCGGCCCTGAGCCGGGGGCACGCCCGTAGACTGCCCACCATGGACGACAGGGCACTGGACGCACTGAGCGCGGGCAAGTACCTGCTGGTCACCAGTTACCGCAAGAACGGGACGCCGGTCGCCACCCCCGTCTGGGTGGTGCGCGACGGGGACGCGCTCGGCGTCTGGACGGTGGCCGACTCCTGGAAGGTCAAGCGGATCCGCAACCGCCCCGACGTCCTGGTCGGCCCCTGTGACCTGCGCGGCAACCCGACCGGCGGCCAGGTGCCCGCCACGGCGGAGATCTGCGATCCGGCCACCACCGCGCGCTACCGCAAGCTCATCGCCCGCAAGTACGGCCTGACGGGCCGGCTCACCCTGCTCGGCAGCCGGCTGCGCCGGGGCGTGGACGGCACGGTCGGGCTGCGGATCGTGCTCGCCCCCTGAGACTCGACACGGACTCTCGCGCGGCCCGGACGCACCCACCGGCCGTCACCTGACCGCGCGCTGCGACCACCGCAGCTCCATGTGAGGAAAGGTCAGCTCCAGGCTCGGTACGGCTCGTCCAGCAGCTGGAACACCGGCTCGCCCCGGACCGGGTCCTTGGCCGTGGACAGCCGCACCCGGTCCCCGCTGTGGATCCCGATGGGCGGGCCCATCACCCGGCCGCGCACGACGAACCCCTCGGACATCTCGATCAGGGACACGTTGCGCGCGGCGGGCGTGTTGCGGTGCACGACGGTGGAGTGGCGCACCGTGCCCGTGCCGACGCTGCGCTCGGTGCGCAGATCCGAACCCCGGCAGACCGGGCACAGCAGCCGGTGGTACATGGCCGTGCCGCACCAGGTGCAGCGCTGGAAGAGAATGGCGTCGGCGTCCGCGCTCCTGGTGTCGAGCAGACCCGTCGCGGAGCCGGCGGCCTGCTGAGTGACGCTTCCTGAGTGGTGGTACACGCTGGTCAACTCCCTGCACTCGGCCGGAATTGCGTGGGCGCGGTCACCCGCGCACACGCGTGCGCGGTTCGCCGTGCCACCGTGCACGCAGCACAGGGTATGGCACTGAGTGCCACTCGTAAAGGCACTCCGTACCCTCAATGTGGGGCCTCAGGGCCGCCCCATCACCGACTCGATCTCCTGCACCACCCGCCACAGCGGGGCCCCGCGCCGCGACACGACGACCACCACGTCCTCGGGCCGCTCCTCGGCCGGCGGCACCGGCTCCCCGCCGAAGGCGGACTGCACGTAGGCCAGCGCGTGGTCCACCGCGGCGCTCGCCTCGCCCTGCCCGTCCGAACGCAGCCAGGACCGCAGCGCGTTGTTGTGCGCCGCGACCACCGCCGCCGCGATCACGTCGGCCCGCAGGGTGCCGTCCCGGCGGGCCGCGAACCGCCGGCGCAGATACGCGGCGAGGGCCCGCTCGTAGCGCCACACCACCGACAGCTCGTAGGCGCGCAGCCCGGGGACCTGCCTGGTCAGGCGGTAGCGCTGCACGGAGAATTTGGGGTTCTCGGCGTACATCCGCAGCACCAGCCGGGCCGCGTCGCAGACCCGCCGCACGGGTTCGTCGTCGTCCGCGCCCGCGGCCAGGAAGGCCGTCATGTCGGCCAGGCACCGCTCGTGGTCCGGGAAGACCACGTCCTCCTTGGAGGGGAAGTAGCGGAAGAAGGAGCGTCGCCCGACCCCGGCGAGCGCGACGATGTCGTCGACGGTGGTCTGCTCGTACCCCCGCTCCAGGAACAACCGGAACGCCGCCGCCACCAGGGCGTCCCGCATGGGCGGCTTTCCGTTCCCCGGATCGGCCTTCTCGGAGCTCATGCGTCGGAACGTAGCACTCGCGGGGCCCGTAATGGCACTCGGTGCAGCCTCACGGAGGTACTGAGTGCTTTCCGCTCCCGGCCGGCCGGCGGTTGAGCTTCCGGCGCGGCGGCCGCGTATGGAGGGGAGAGGACGATCCCCGGCGACGGGTGCCCTGAGGCCCGGACCGAAGGAGAGCAGCGTGTCGACACCGTCCGAGCCCCGGCCGCCGCACGGCGGACCGCCCCTGGAACCCATCCGCGTCCTGCGCCCGCGCCGCACCGACGCACTGGCGGAACTGATGCGGGAGTACCACGCGGAGACCGGCCGCGCGGCGGACGGCGGCCCCGCGCCGGACGGTGACACGTCGTCCGACTACGAGTCCGTCACCCTGCCGCGTTCGCCGGCCGGCCTGAAGCGCCCGCCGCACGGGTCGGCCGGCCGGGGAGCCGGGTCGCGTTCGCCGGCCGGCCCGGGAACCCGGACACGTCGGCCGGCCGTCCCCGAGGGGCCGGCGCGTGCACAGGCCGGCTCCGAGGCCCGCACGGAGGAACTGCCGGCCGTCGCCCCGGCCCACGGTGGTGTCCGTGCCGGGCCTGGCGGGGCCGGGCTGCGCCGTGCCGCCGTCGCGGTGGCCGTCGTCGCGGCGGCGGTACTGGGCTTCGGCGGCGCGCTCCTGCTCGGGGACGGCGGCGGCACCGCGGACGACGCGGCCCCGGCACCCCGGCCCCCCGGCTCCGCCGCGCCGGTGCCTGGCACCGTCGCGCCCAGCCCCGCTCCGCCCACCGCCGCCGTCGACCCGGACGGCCGCGGCACGCTCCGCGAGGGGGCCGCCGGCCCCGAGGTGGCCGAACTCCAGGCGCGGCTGCTGCGCATCCCGGACGTCTACCGGGACGGCTCCACCAGCGGCCGCTACGACTCCACCCTGACCGCGGCGGTCGCCCGCTTCCAGCTCTGGTACGGCATCCGCGGCGACGAGACCGGCGTCTACGGCGACGACACCCGCGCGGCGCTGGAGTCCCGCACGGCACCGGTCGCCGGCTGACCTGTGCCGCTCTGCGCGGACGACACCCCGGGGCGGTCGGCCGCGTGGCGCGGCGGTGATGCGACGATGGCGGCATGGACGCGTTCATCGACCGGCTGAACCCCGACATGTACGTGGTCACGGCCGTCGCGGGGGATCAACGGGCGGGCTGCCTGGTCGGGTTCGCCTCGCAGTGCTCGATGAAGCCGGTGCGGTTCGTGGTGTGGCTGTCGGAGCTCAATCACACCTTCCGCGTGGCCCGCGACGCCGAGGTCCTCGCCGTGCACCTGCTCACCCGCGAACAGCACGCCCTGGCCGAGCTGTTCGGCGGCAGCACCGGCGACGAGACGGACAAGTTCGAGGGCGTGCGGCTGCGCGAGGCGTACGGCGGGGCGCTGGTCCTGGAGGACGCCCCGGCCTGGTTCGTCGGCCGGATCCTCACCCGCGCGGGCGGCGGCGACCACGTCGGCTTCGTGCTGGACCCGGTCGAGTGGGGCGGACGGAAGCCGTCCGAGGAGACCGGCGAGGAGCCCTTGCTGCGGCTGTCCGACGCCCTCACGATCGATCCCGGTCACCCGGTCGACTGACCTCGCGTCCCCCGGGTCGAACACCGGGCAACGTCCCGGGAAAGCGGCGCCGCGGCGCGTCCGCACGGCGTCACCCTGGGCCGGGGCGGCGGGCGAGCCGCCCGGACCGCCGCGAACCGAAGGCACCGCCCTTGAACGCCTCCCGCATCCCCGGCCTGGTGCTGCCCACCCTGTTCCTGCTGGCCGTGGTCGTGGGCCTGTGGTGGTACTGGCGGCACCGCGGCGACTCATGAGCGCGGGCGACGGGCCCCCTCTCGTCCGGGCTGGGTGCTCCTCGTCCGGCGGCGGGCCCCACGCGTCCGGCGGCCGGCCTGCCGTTACGGGAGCGCCGGGACCCGGACGTCGACGACGCACACGTCGTCCCGCCGCTCGTCCGGCAGCATCCGCGCGAGCAGCGGCCCGAGCGACACGGGCCCCTCGGCCTGGGACGCGGCGACGGCCTCGGCGAGGCGTTCCATGCCCCGGTCGATGCTCTCCGGCGGGTGCTCGACCAGGCCGTCGGTGAACAGGATGAGCCGGTCACCCGGTTCGAGACGGCACTCCGCCTCCTCGAAGACCGGCGTGCCGGTCGCCCCGATGAGCATGCCGCGCGGGCGCTGGAGATACCGCGCCTCGCCGTCGCGCAGCAGCAGGGGCGGCGGGTGCCCGGCCTGGGCCCAGACCAGGCGGCGGTGGCGAGGGCTGTAGCGGGCCAGCACCATCGTCGCCGTGGCGTACGTGTCCCGCGAGTGCAGCAGCAGCGTGTTCAGCCGGGCCAGCGCGCCGGTCAGCGACGAGCCCGTGATGACCATGCCCTTGGCGGTGAAGCGGAGCTGGGCCATCGTGGCGACGGCGTCCACGCCGTGCCCCGCGACGTCGCCGACCACCAGCAGCGCGTCCCCCTCGGGCAGTTCGATGGCGCTGAACCAGTCCCCGCCGACGTGCACGCCCGACTGGGCGGGCAGGTAGGCGACTTCGACGCGCAGCCCGGCCAGGTGCACCGGCCGGTTGGCCAGCGGCAGCAGTGCGTGCTGCAGCCGGGAGGCCAGGGTCCGCTCGGCCTGGAGCACGTCGTGCTGGGTGAGGATCGCCCGCTCGCTCTCCACCAGGGCGAGTTCCGCCCGCCGCCGGGCGGTCATGTCCTGCACGAAGCCGTGCACCTCGACGGGCCGGCCGTGCATGTCGGTCACCGCCTCGGCCGCGAGCCGCAGATGCCGGATGCCGCCGCCGGTCCTGATCCGGAACGGCACGTCGAACGCCCGGCCCTGCGCGACGAGTTCGCCGACGGCACGGGTCAGCGCGGGCGCGTCCTCCGGCAGCGCCAGCTCGGGCACCTCGGTCAGCCCGACCGGACCGCGCGCGGGGTCCCGGCCGAGGAGGGCGAACACCTGGGTCGACCAGGAGGCCTCCCGGCCGCTCAGGTTCCAGCTCGCCCAGCCGAGGTTGCCCAGCCGCTGCAGATCCGCGAGCCGCTGCTCCTGCCGGTCGGAGGAGCCGTGCCGGATCCAGGAGACGACCAGGCTGCCGCCCAGCGGCGCCACCCGCACGGTGTAGGTGAACAGCTCGGGGACGCCCGCCACGACCTCCTCGTGCGCGAACGGCTCGCCCTCGTACTGCTCCCCGGTGGCCAGCACGTGCAGGCAGCCGCGCCACAGCGGCTGGGCCGCCAGGGCCGAGCGGAACTCCAGCAGCCGCCGCCCGGCCGGATTCTCGCCCGGCCGGTCCAGCAGATCGCCCACCTGGGCGGTCGCGGCCTCGACCCGGAAGTCCTCGGTCTCGCCCGACGCGGCCCGCAGCGGCGTGAGCAGCATCGCCGCGATCGGCAGCGCCTCGAACAGCGCCTGCACCGCGTCCGTGGCGGCGTCGGGGGAGCGCTCGACGGGGGTGTCGAAGGTGCGTAGCCGGCCGGCGCACAACCCGGTGAGCCCGCGCAGGTGGGCGCGGTCGCGCGGGGTGAACGCACCGGCGCGGGCGCGCAGCACGCCGATGCAGACCTCGGCGGCGCCCGCGGTCGGCACCGGCAGCCAGGCCCGCGAGCGCCACCGCTCGGGAGGGTCGCCGATGAGCAGGTACTGCCGCGTGTCCGAGGCGAGGTCCTCCAGCCAGCGCGGTTCGCGCGCCCGCAGCGCGTCCAGCGCGGCGATCCCGCTGAGCGGCGGCACCCGGCCCCACTGCGCGGCCAGACCGTCGTCGACGCCGGCGTGCCCGATGAGTTCGAGGCCGCCGTCGGGCCTGCGGGCGTAGATCAGGACCGCGTCCGCGCCCATGTCCGGTGCGAGGTGCTCCAGCAGGCAGCGGGCGAGGTCCTGCGGTGTCGTCACCCGAACGAGGGCCTGTCCGAGGCGGCCCAGCGCGGCGGCGACGTCGTCCGGGGCGGACACCTCCTCCAGGAGGGGCAGCTCGGTGTCCGGAGTGTCCGTCCCGGCGGTCCCGGCCGCCCCGCCCGGGCCGGACGCCGTGGGCCCGAGCTTGCCGAGGGTGATCCAGCACTCCTCCAGCAGGGTGTGCCGGCCCGCCTTGGCCCGCTGGAGCAGCCGCTCGCCCGCCGCGTCGGCGGAACACCCGGTCAGGGCCATCACCGCGCCCTTGGCCCGTTCGACGACAGCCGAGGTCGCCGCCTGATCGCGCAGCCGGTCCATCTCGGCGCGCTGCCGGGCGACGATCCTGGCCAGTTCGGCCAGATCCGGTGCGCCACCGGGCTCGGCCGGTGTCACGGGCTCGCTCACGGGTCGAGCATGGCACATCCGGCCCGATTCGAAGAGCGCCTTGTGGGCAGCGAGTGCTCCCGCACCACACGCCCCACCGGTCACAGCTCCGGCCCGGGGCGCCTCGGCGGCACCGGCGGCAGCACCAGCGAGAACACGCCGGCCCGCGGCGCAGCGGTCGGCCGGTGGAGTGCGGCGTCATCAGCCACTGCACGAGCAGGGGGCGGACAGGCGCCGAGGGCGGTCGTAGGGGCCGTCGTCGAGCGGGGCGGCGTCTGCGCGGCGGCGCCGGGCAGGCCGGACCGGGCCTGGGCGGCGCCCCGGCGTTCGCCGCTTTGGTGGCGTCCCCCCCCCCGTGTCGGCAACGCCGGCGTCGCGTCGCGAGCGCGGTGAGCCGGTTGCGTCCGCCGTCACGACGGGCGGTTGGCCTCCACCAGGGCCTGGGTGACGGCCCGGACGCTGCGCGCGATGTGCTGCAACTGCATGACCTCGGCCGCGTACAGCTTGATGGTGTGCTCGATGACGCCCTCGTGCAGACCGAGTCCGGGCAGGTCGGCGCGGGCGGTCTGCAGGGCGGTGCGGGCGATCCGGAGTTCGTTCTGGACCTGGATGTGGGCGTGCCGGGCGAGGAGCACCGGGTGACGGACGAACACGGGGTAACCGGCGTAGCGCGCGGGGACCAGCTCGCGCAGCCACTTGGCCGCCGAGCGCTCCCAGTCGTAGCTCCCGGGGGTCTTGACCTGGCAGGGCCAGTCCGGGCTGATGCGCGTGGACGTCAGGGGCATGATCATCGCTTCCGGGTGTGCGGCGTCGTGAGGGTGGACGACGGGTCGGGGCGGCCCCGGCCTAGGGGATGACCGGGGCCGCCACGAACACCCGGGACACCGGAGCGGGTAGGACCCGGCCTCCACGGGTGCGGAACGGATCCGGAGCAGCCGGGTCGCGATCCGTGAGCAGTATTTATATATGCCAACCGGTTTGCAAGGAGCATGAAAACATTCATGCGCGCTTTGTTGTGGCCGGTGCGCCGGTGTGCCGGAGTGGGTGCGGCTCAGTCGCGGAGGAAGAACTGGTGCTGGTCGGCGACCTGCTCGTACTCCTCGAGCCGCGCCTGCGTCCGCTCCGGGTCCGCGTCCGTCATGGCCTGGAGCAGCGCCGAGCACACCACGCCCGGAGCCGCGTAGGAGTCGAAGACCAGGCGTGAGCCGGTGCCGGTGGCGAAGACGACGTCGGCCTCGTCGGCGAGCGGCCCGAGGGCCAGGTCGGTGATCAGGGCGACCTTGAGCCCGGCGCCCCGCGCGACCCGCAGCGCCGTCAGGGTCTCCTGGGCGTGCCGCGGCATGGAGAACGCCAGCACCCACGTGCCGCCCGCCTCACGGGACTGCAGCAGGGCGTCGTAGGCGACGCTGCCGCCCCGCGTCACCACCCGCACGTCCGGGTGGATCCGCCGCGCCGCATAGGCGAAGTACTCGGCGAGCGAGACCGAGATGCGCAGGCCGAGGACCGTCAGGGGGGCCGACGACGACAGCTCCCGGCCGATGTCGATGACCAGGTGCGGGTCGGCGAAGTCGCGCCGCAGGTTCTCCAGGTTCTCGATCTCGGCGTCGACCGCCGCCTGCAGTTCGTTGCCCCGGTGCTCCTCCGGGGGGCCGCCCGCGAGGGTGCCGAGCGCGATCGACTGGAGCTTCTCGCGCAGCGCCGGGTAACCGCTGAAGCCGACCGCCGAGGCGAACCGGGTCACCGACGGCTGGCTCACCCCGACCCGGTCCGCGAGGTCCGTGATCGACAGGAACGCCGCCTCGGTGATGTGCTCGATGAGGTACTGCGCGATGCGCCGCTGGCCCGGGGACAGCCGCGGCCGGTCGAAGAGCGACCTGAGCTGGGCGGACGGGGAGACCTCCGCCTCCGCGACCGCCTTCCCCGAGGTGATCGCGGATGCCTGTGCGCGTGCCTGCTGCGGCGATGGCACCGGTGCGCCTCCTTCGTCTCCCACGGAGGTTCAACATAGCTCACCCCCCGTGATGACCAGGGCTTCTCGGCGGGAGCACATGAGCTGCCCGCGGCAGGGATACCCGGAGGCCGGGCGGGAACCCGCCGCCTGACGAGATCTTGAGAGGAGTCACCGCCATGACCACCCCCGAGGAGAACCGGCCCAAGACGGACACCACCGACGAGGTCCTGGAGCAGCACGACGACAACGCCTCCCGGACGCCCGGCGCGACCGGCCGCACGATGCGCGAGGCCCTGGAGGAGGCCGAGGTGCGCCCCGACGACTTCGACGAGCGGTGACCCCCGCCGGCCCCGCATCCGAACCGACGACGTTTCCGGCAGGTGAGACCGCATGGGCGCGCTGAGTGCGCTGGAACAGGCTCTGGAGAACCGATGGGAGGCGCTGTGGGCGCGGGTTCTCGACAAGGAACCGGTGGAGGTCCTCGACGCCCTGCGACGCGAGTGCGACGCCAACGCGGTCGTGTGCGGTGAGGGCCGGGTCATGGTCCCCAACGCCTACGACGTCGAACTGCCCGACGACGTCCACGAGCACCTGGCCCGCTCCGGCACCGACGTGGGAGAGGCCCTCACCGACAGCCTGTCCCGGCACGCCGAGCGCCGGGGCTACGAGTGGGCGGGCCCGCTGGCGGTCCATGTGGCGCGCTGTCCCGAGGTCCCCAACGGCCGCTACCGGGTGGCCAGCAGGGTGATGCCCCACGTGAGCGCCGACGGCTTCTTCCGCGCGGCCCACTGAACGGCCCTCAACGGCGATAGATCGTGATCGAGTGCCCGACACGGTCCACGGGGCGGCTGGTGCCGATCAACTCGGCCAGCCGTCCCGTCGCCTTGGCGGCCGCCGAGTCCGACACCACCAGCAGCCCTCGCACGCCGGCCACCGGCACCCGGCGCGGATCGGCGCTCTCGATGCCGTAGAAGCCCGGCACTCCGCCGCCCTTGTACACGAGCCACACGCGCTCACCCGGATACCGCTCCCGCAGCCGGTCCGCGAGCCGCCCCAGGTCCTGCCCCCAGTCCACGTTCGAGTCGTGCAGCCACTCCCGCGTCCTGCCCGGTCCCCCGAACGCCTCGTTGGAGTACGGCAGATAGAAGGGGAACGCCCGCACCGAACTCACCGCGACGCACGTCACGAGCACGGCCACGCCCGCGGTCACCCACCGTCGCCGCACCACCTGCACGCACCCCGCCGCCACGGCGAGGAACAGCGGCAGGAAGACGACGTACCGGACCCCCAGGTCCCGCGCCCCCGGCAGGAGCGCCGCGAACAGCGCGACGGGAGCGGCCAGTACATAGGGGGCGGCGGGCCGCAGCCGCCGGGAGGCGACCACGGCCACCACGCCCCCGGCCCACAGGGCGGTCGTCCCGAGCGGCGTCTTCACCAGCAGCGCGGCCGGCAGGTAGTACCAGCGCGACCCGTCGTACACGCGGCCGAAGAGAAAACCCTGCCACCGCCGGTTCTCCAGCCCGAACTGCAGGCGCATGCCGTCCCGGTAGGCCTCGGGGAAGGGGAGGAACCGGACCAGCTGCCCCCGCAGCCCGTGCACCACGGGCACGTGCTGCTCCGGTGCCCAGCGCAGCCGGGGATCGACGGCCAGGTAGGCGGCCCACACGACGGCGACCGCGGCCAGGACCACCACGCCCGCGGCGGCCGCCGCCCGCACCGCGCGCCGGCCCCCCGCCACCACCGACAGCGCGGCCAGGGCCGTCATCACCGGCACAGCGGGCAGCGTGCTCATCCTCGTGGCCAGCGCGGCGCCCAGCGCCACCCCGGCGAGCGGCACGTACGGCAGGGGCCGCCGGCGGGCCCGCCACGCCAGCCACGCCGACGTCAGCACGAACCCGGCGGCCGGCACGTCGAGCGTGGCGAGCGAGCCGTGCGCGATGACGTCGGGGGAGAAGCAGTACAGCGCCAGCGCCGCGAACCCCGCGACGGTTCCGGCGAGTTCACGGGCGAAGGCGAAGACGACCAGCCCGAACAGCAGGGTCAGGGCGATCACCGGGAGGCGGGCCCACAGCATCAGCCGCCAGGGGTCGTTGCCCGACGCGTAGAGCAGATGCCGCCCCAGGCCACCCTGGTCGCCGGCGAAGTCCCGGTCCACGTGCGGACCGGCGAGGACCACCCCGGTACCGATGAGCAGCTTGCCGAGCGGCGGATGCTCGGGGTTGTGCCGCAGCCGGTGCTCGTACACGTACTCGGCGGCGGCGCCGACGTACACCGGTTCGTCGATCGTGGGAGTCTGCCGGAGGGCTGTCGTCACCATCGCGCAGGCCATCTGCGCGAGCAGCACCGCCACCAGCAGCCGCACCGGCCACCGTCCGCCGGGCCGTCGTACCGCCCCCGCGGCGGGCGGGAGCGGCACCGGCCGGACGACGGCGGGGGCGAGCAGGTCCCTCATGGACCCACTGTGCATCAGCCCCCGCCGCGCGCGGTGTCACCGCCGCACGAGTCGCACCGACAGTCCGTCAGCCCCGTGTACCGGCACGGCCCGCAGCGTCGCCGAGTCCAGCTCCACCCGGTCGAACCGGCCGCGCAGCCCCGGGGCGGACAGCACCGGGACCGTCGTGCCCACGGCCGGCGGCCGCTCGGCGTCGAGCCGCAGCGCCAGCACACCGCCGCGCAGCAGGGCCCGCCGGCCCACCGTGAGGGCCGGACCGCGCCGCGCGCGCAGCGTCAGCTCCAGCGTCGACCCGCCGTCCTGCACGTAGCAGCCGCGCACCCGCACGGTCTCGCCGACGCGCAGCGTGCCGCCCGCGACCCGGACGTCACCGCGGCCCAGGGCGTCCGGGGTGGCGGCGACGAGCGTGCCGGCCTCGACGGTCGTCCCGCCGCGGTGGCGGTTGTGACCGGTCAGGGTGAGCGTCCCCGTGCCGCGCTTGGTGAGACCGCCCTCGCCCCCGATGTCGTTGCGCCAGCTGTCGGCCGCGTGGAACCCGCCGGCCGCCGCGTCCAGGGTGACGGTCACGTCCCGGTCGAAGGCGCCGTAGCCGTCCGCCGCCGCGAACAGGTCGAGCCGTCCCCACTGTTCGAAGCCGTCCAGCAGCACGTACCCGGAGGGCAGCGCGGTCGTGCGCAGGACCTCGCGCCGCTGGTCCGCGCTCAGGTAGGGCAGCCGCGTCTCCAGCAGCACCTCCGCGCCCTTGGGCACGGTGAGCGGGGCCTCGGGCCCGCGCCGGGGCAGGACGTACGTCAATCTGGGCGCGACCGCCCGGGCGTTGGCCGCGCGGTCGGCGTAGGGGTCGGCGGCGTCGGAGTGGGCGTAGTCGTACAGCGTGTCCGCCGTCGTGCCGGTCCGCCGTGTGAAGCAGACGAGGGCCTGCGCGCGGGCCGCCGTCTTCAGCTCCGCGTTCGCCGGATCGGCCAGGGCCGCGGCGGCCAGCGCGGTGGCCATGATCCGGCCGCCGATCACGTCGACCGTGGAGTGCATGCCCGCCACGATCCGGGTGTGGCTCAGCTCGAACGCGCGCGTCACCAGCTCCTGGAAGCGCTCCGGCACCGCGTAGGCGAAGGCGAGAGCGGCCAGGTGGAAGGCGTTGGTGTGGCCGCTGGGGAAGCCGCCGTCCTCCTGCGCGTTCTCGGAGCGCTGGCGCAGCAGCTGCGGGGCGACCACCACCTCCGAGTCGTACACCGGGTAGCCGAGCGCGTCCTTCCGCCCGGTGTCGACGACCTCGCTGTCCTCGTTCATGCGCCAGGGGCGCGGGTACTGGAAGGCGAACTTGGCCGGGTTGCCGGAGGCGAACGGGCCGCGCACGGTGTCGACCAGCCGTGCGACGAGGCCCAGCTCCGAGTCGTGGGAGCCGGCGCCGAGCGCCGATCCGGCCGGGGCGCCGGCCGGCAGGGTGTCGCTGATCTTGCCGGGGGGCATGCCGTCCGGTGCCTCGGTGATCGACGTGACGGCCCTGGCGCCCGCCGTGTACGGCCCGGCGAGCGGACCGAGGCCGGCGATCATGGCGTAGCTCTGGTGCCGCCGGTCGTAGAGGAACGCCTCCTTGGCCTGTGCCTCGGTGCGGGAGCGGGTGAGGCGGGCGCAGTAGCGCATGTTGGCGCGCAGCACCTCGCGGTCCAGGACCCGGCCGGTGTCCCAGGCGTCGCCGGTCTTCCACACCTCGGCCATGCCGCCGAGGATCCGGACGACCGCGTTGGTCCCGGGGGTCTGGTGGGCGACGACGTTCGACGTGTAGTCGTCGACGAACGCGGGCAGGCCCGTGGCCGCCTTCGCGTTCGCCGCGGCCTGCCAGGTGACCAGTGCCGGTGCGGCGAGCAGCCCCGCCGAGGCGCCCAGGGAGGTCTTGAGGAAACCCCGCCGGTCGACGGCGGCGGTGCGGTGCCCGGCTGATGACGGCATGGTGCGCCTCTCTCTTGTGCGACGGAAGCGTTCCGCGACGGAAAGCCCGGCCGTGCGGCCGGCGAGCGGTGGGAGTGCGGTGCGCAGTGCGGTGCGCTGTGCGGTGCGGGTGCCTTCGGCGGCTTCTGCGGCACGGGGTGCGTAGGAGCGAAGACCTGCGGCCGGACCGTGACCCGGTGCGGAGGAAGCGGCCACGGGCCGTGGGGCGGTCGGCCGGCCGGCTCACAGCAGCGAACGGGCCAGCGTGAGCGCGCCCTGCACCGGCGGCACCCGCAGGCGGTGCGGACGGGCCGTGGGCAGGGATGTCGCGAGGGCGGCGGTGAACGCCTCGTACAGCGCCGGCTGGGCGAGCACCGTGCCGCCCGCCACCACGACGTCGTCCACGCTGACGCCGCGCGCGGCGAGGCGGACGACCAGGGCCGCGAGGGCCCGGCCGCCGTCGGCGATCACGGCCCGGGCGAGCGGCGAGCCCGCCGCGGCCGCCGTGAACACGACGGGACAGTGGCGGCCCCACTCGGCCGAGACGTCCGTGGCGGCTTCCAGCGCCGCGCCGAGCGCGGGCACCTCGGCCACACCGAACGCCGCGACCAGGCCCTCGGCCAGCGCGTCGGGCTCCTCGCCCCGGTCGTGCGCCGCCCAGACGGCCCGGGCCGCCTCCCGGACGAGCCCGGCCGCGCCGCCCTCGTCGCCGAGCACCGCGCCCCAGCCGCCGACCTGTACCGCACGGCCCTCGGGGGAGCGCCCCACCGCGACCGAACCGGTGCCGGCGACCAGACCGACGCCCCGGTCCAGCCCGGCGGCGGGCACGAGCAGCTCGGCGTCCCCCACGACCAGCGCGGGCACCCCCAGCCGTTCCTCCAGCGCCGCCCGGATGCCCGCGCACTGGCGGGGCGTCTCACAGGCGTGCCCGCCCACGGCGACCGCGGACGGCCGGGCGCGGGCGGGCAGGGCGTCGTGGACGAGCGCGGCCAGCCAGTCCGCCGCGGCCGGGGCGTCGTGCGGGCGCCAGCCCGCACTGCTGCGGACACGGTCCACGACGGTGGTGCCGCCGGAGAGGGCACGCAGCTGCGTCTTGGTGCCGCCCACGTCGATGCCGACCGCGTAAGGCGTCGAGTCCTGCACGGGTCCTCTTTCGTCATCGCGCGGTCATGCCGAGCGGCAGGCGAACCACTCGTCGGACCACGGCAGTTGAAGAGGTAGGGAAGCCCCGGGACGGGCTTCTACGGGGCACGGCAGGCGAGTACCGTGAAGTTCGTTAGGAAGTTAACTAACGAAGTAGGGTGCGTCAAGAGGCACGGAATTCCCGGTGCCGCGCCACCCTTGCCGCCGCCCTGCCCGGCCGCAGCACGACCTGGGGAGACCATGCACCTGAGCGACAGTGCCCGTGTGGTGTTCGACGTACTGGCCGGGACGGGCACGGCCACCCGCCCGCAGCTGGCAGCCGGTGCCGGCCTTTCCAAGCCGACCGTCTCCGCCGCGGTCGCCGAGCTGGAGGCCGCCGGGCTCGCCGCCCACTCGGGGCGGGCCTCCGGCTCCACCGGCCGCAGCGCCGCCGTCTACCGGCTCGGCCCGGCCGCCGGTGCCGTGCTCGCCGTCGACCTCGGGCCCGCCGAGACCCGGGTGCGCGGCTGCGCCCTGGACGGCACCCTGCTCGCCGACGGCACCGGGTCCCGGCCCGAGGCGGCCGCCACCGTCCGCGAGGTCCTCGACGCGCTGCCCGCCGGGGCCCCGCTGCGCGCCGTCGTCGTCGCGGTCGGCGACGTCCCCACGCGCGACGGGGAGGGCGCCGGGGAGCGCCCCGCGACCGCCAAGGCCGGTCCCGTCTTCGACGCGATGGCCGTCGCGCTGCCCGAGGGCGTGCCGGTCCACCTGGAGAACAACGTCAACTGCGCCGCCCTCGCCGAACTGCACGAGGGCGCCGCCGTCGGCCGTGACACCTTCGGCTACCTGCGCATCGGCGTCGGCATCGGTCTCGCCGTCGTCATCGGCGGCCGGGTGCTGCGCGGCGCGAACGGCGCCGCCGGTGAGGTGGCCCGCCTGCCCTACCCCTGGGACGACGACCGCGCCCCGCGCCACGAGGGCCTGGAGCAGCGCATGGGCTCGCGCACCCTGCTGCGCCGGGCCGCCGAGGCCTGGCGGGACGGTGACGGGCCCCGCCCGCGCACCGCGGACCGGCTGCTCGCCCTCTCCGCGCAGGGGCACGCCACGGCCCGCGCCGTGGTCGACGCGCACGCCGCCGACGTGGGCCGGCTCGCCGCCGCCGTCGCCGCCGTACTGGATCCCGGGCTGATCGTGCTGGGCGGGGGCACCGGCGCGGATCCGCAGCTGCTGCCCCGGGTGCGGGCCGAGCTGGCCCGGCTGAGCTGGCCGACGGAGGTGGTCAGCAGCGTGGTGGGGGACACCGGAACCGTGGCGGGCGCGAGCAGGCTGGCCGTGGCCCATGGAATTCAAACCGTGACCGGAGCCGTGCGGGCGAAGCATTGACGGCTGCGGCATCGGTCTGCCAATGTCCGGACAAGCGCTTTCTAAGTCGGCCGGGACGCCGACTCCGGGTAAGCCTCCCGCTCGTACGCGAAGTACGGCAGCCGCACGAGGGCGAGCTTGTGCGACGCCGGCCGTCATGGCCGGGGACCCCACCCGTGAAGGCGACGTGGCCGGGCGAGGCCGCGCCCCCGGGAAGCCACATTCGAAATTTCCAGCAGACTGCACCCGTGCCGCCTCGGCTGGCGCCGTGCTTCTTCCGCTACGAGAAAAGGGATCGAAGATGATCAGTGTGGGTGTGCGGCGCTCCCGCCGGCTCGGCCGCGGCGGCATCCGCCGCGTGGTTCCCCTCGCCGCCGTGGCCACGGCAGGGGCACTGCTGCTCTCCGCCTGCGGGTCGGGGTCCGGCTCGGGCGGCGACGAGAAGTCGCTGACGTTCTGGATCTCTACGGTCCCCGGACAGGACGCGGGCTGGAAGAAGATGGTGGCGCAGTACAAGAAGGAAGCCGGCGTCTCCGTCAAGCTCGTCAACATCCCCTACGACGGCTACCCGGCGAAGCTGCACAACGCCGCGCAGGCGAACTCCCTGCCCGACGTGGCGGCCGTGCCGGCGCTGGACCCGATCTGGGCGAACAAGCTGATCGACCTCACGTCCATCGCCGACAACAAGAGCTACAACATCAACAAGAACTTCATCGCCAAGGACTCGTCCGGGAAGGTGCTGTCCATTCCCTCGGACATCACCGCGTCCGGCCTGTTCATCAACAAGTCGCTGTTCGACAAGGCCGGCGTCGACTACCCGGCCTCGCCGGAGAAGACCTGGACCTGGACGGACTTCATCAAGGCCGCGGACAAGGTCCGGGACAAGACCGGCGCCAAGTACTCCCTCACCTTCGACCAGTCGCCCTCCCGGCTGCGCGCCATGGTCTACGAACTCGGCGGCAAGTACGTCCACGCGGACTCCTCGGGCACGTTCTCCGTGGACGCCGCGACCCGGAAGGCCGTGAAGCGGTTCGTCGGCCTGAACGACGACAGGACCATGCCCAAGTCGGTGTGGACCAGCGGCGCCGACCCGTCCGCCATGTTCCAGAGCGGTGACGTGGTCGCCTACTGGTCCGGCGTGTGGCAGGTGCCCGCCTTCGCCGAGAGCATCAAGAAGTTCGAGTGGGCGAGCGTCCCGACCCCCGCCGAGCCGGTGCAGGCCAGCGACGTCAACAGCGGCGGCATGATGGTCGGCTTCGACAACAACGAGGCCGCGGCCGGCGCCGCGCAGAAGTTCATCTCCTGGCTGTACGAGCCGGACCACTACCGCGCGCTGTGCGAGGCGTCCGGGTTCCTGCCCGTCGAGAGCGGCCTGAACCCGAAGTACCCCTTCACCTCCGAGGCGGCCCAGGCGGCGTTCAAGCTCTACAACGAGTCGATCCCGCTGTACGAGCCGATCTCGGGCTACTTCAACACCGCGCAGACGAACTGGGTGCTGAAGGGCAAGAGCCTCACCGAGGACCCGACCAAGACGGAGCTCGGCAAGGCGATCAACGGCCAGCAGTCGGTCGACAAGGCCCTGGACAACATCGTGGCCGGCTACAACCAGCAGGTCGGCGGCGGATCGTGAGCCGCGGGCCGGGCGGGCCGCAGATCAGCCCGCCCGGCCCCGCGCGCCCGCCGCTGCCGGGCTCATGGCGTGAGCCCACCGGAACCCCTTCCCCCAGCACGGAGACAGGAAGATGACCAAACGCGCCTCGGACGTGTCCGCGAGCCCGCCCAGGAGACGCAGTCGCCACACCCTCGCGCCGCTCGTCCTCATCGCGGCCAACGTCGTACTCTTCGCGCTGTTCTTCGTCTGGCCCGCGGTGATCGGGCTCGTCTACTCCTTCACGAACTACACCGGCGTCGGCGCGTTCCGGTTCGTCGGGCTGGACAACTACGCCGAACTCATCGGCGACTCCGCCTTCTACGACGCGCTGACCAGGACGCTGCTGTACACCGTGCTCTTCGTCCCGCTGAACTTCGTGCTGTCGCTGCTGATCGCCAACACGCTGGTGAGCAAGCACGCCAAGGGAGTCTCCGTCGCCCGCGTCTTCTTCTTCATCCCCTGGCTGCTGTCGCCCATCGTCGTGGGTGTCCTGTGGCGGTGGCTGTTCGGCGAGAACTTCGGACTGGTCAACTACCTCATCGAGAAGTCCGGCGGCAGCGCCGTTCCCTGGCAGTCGAACGCCGACCTGTCGCTGCTGGTGGTCGTGGTGGCGGCGTCCTGGGCCTGGACGGGCTTCTCCATGCTGCTGTTCATCGCGGCGATCAAGAACGTGCCGGCGTCGTACTACGAGGCGGCCGCGCTCGACGGCGCCGGTCCGTGGCGCCAGTTCGTCAGCATCACCCTGCCGAGCATCGCGCCCACGTCCTTCATCGTCATCCTGCTCAACACGATCCACGCGATGAAGGAGTATCCGCTGTTCGCCTCCCTCAACAACGGCGGACCCGGGACGTCGAACAACCTGCTTGTGCAGTACATCTACCAGACCGGCTTCAAGTCGGGCCAGATCGGCTACGCGAGCGCCGCGTCGTTCGTGCTCATGCTCATCCTGATGGCCGTCGCGGTCGTCCAGCTGATCGTCAACCGGCGGGTGGAGAACCGATGACAACCACAGACATGCCACGCCCGGTCGACGCCGGGCCCGCGCGGGCCGTTCCCGGGAAGCGGCGTCGTGACCGCACCGGCGGCGGGTTCCGGCGCGCGGTGCCCGCCACGACCCTGCTGTGGGTCCTGGCGGCCCTGTACGGGGTGCCGGTGCTGTGGTTCGTCCTCAGCTCCTTCAAACCGGCGGGAGACCTGTTCTCCCTCCCGCTGACGCTGTTCCCGCACGACCCCACCGTGTCCGGGTACAAGGCGGCCTGGGAGAGCGCCAACTTCTCCCAGTACTTCATCAACACCACCGTCGTGTGCCTGGTCGCGACGATCCTCACGGTGGGGGTGAGCTGCTGCACCGGCTACGCGCTGGCCAAGTACGACAACAAGTGGCTCAAGGCGTTCTTCGTCTGCATCCTGGCCACCACGATGCTGCCGTCCGAGGTCATGCTCGCCCCGCAGTTCCTGGTCGTCCGCGACCTCGGCCTGTACAACTCGCTCGCCGGCATCATCCTCCCGGCCGTGCTCACCGCGACCGGCTGCTTCATGTTCCGCCAGTTCTTCCTGACCGTGCCCGACGAACTCGTCGAGGCGGCCCGCATCGACGGCGCGCGGGAGCTGTCGATCTTCCTGCGGATCATGGTGCCGATCTCCCGGCCCATCATGCTGACGCTCGCGATCCTGTCGTTCCAGTGGCGCTGGAACGACTACATCTGGCCGCTGCTGATGCTCAACGACCCCGACAAGTTCACCGTGCAGATCGGCATCCAGAGCCTCGTCGGGGCACAGAACATCAACTGGTCGGTGCTGCTGGGCGGATCGGTCATCTCCATGGTTCCGCTGATCGTCGTCTTCCTGGTGTTCCAGCGGTACGTCATGAACGCCGACATCAACGCCGGACTGAAGGACTGAGGGACCGATCGTGCCGAGCCCAGTCGACCACGAGTTCGTCCGCGCGGTGGCCGCCGCCGCCGACCGGCTCGCCGCCCCGCTGGCGGCCCGCCCCGGCGAGGAAGCCGCCGGTGTGCCCCACCGCGCCCTGGCGCACCGGGTGAAGACCCTGCTCGCGGCGTACCGTTCACCGCACTCGGCACTGCACGGCAGCGAGCGGGCCCTCGCCGCCGCCACGACCCACCTCGGCGCCCTGCGGGCCGCGCAGACCACCACCGGCCTCTTCGCCGGCGGCGACAACGTGCAGTCGCCGCCCGACTCCGCGTTCACCGTCAACGACGTGTGCGACGCGCACGTCCTCGCCGCGGGCGGCGGACCGGAACTGCGGGACGTCGCGGCCGCGCTCGCGGAGATCGCCGGAGCCGCCCGCGACAGTCTCCTGACCGGTGGGGTGCACACCCCGAACCACCGCTGGGAGCTGAGCGCGGCCCTGGCCCGCCTGCACCGGTCGTTCCCCGACGGCCGGCTGCTCGACCGCGTCGAGGAGTGGCTCGCCGAGGGCGTCGACATCGACGCCGAGGGCCTGTACTCGGAACGCAGCGCCAACTACGCGGCCCACGTGTCCAACCCGTCGCTGCTGGTGCTGGCCGACGTCCTCGGCCGGGCCGACCTGCTGGACGCCGTCGCCCGCAACCTCGCCACCACCCTGGACCTCATCAGGCCGGACGGCACGGTGGAGACCGTCCTGTCGCGGCGGCAGGACCAGAACCACCCGTTCCCGCTCGCGCCCTACCTGCCGCACTACCGCCTGCTGGCGATCCGCACCGGACGGGGCGACTTCAGCCGGGCGGCGCGGCAGGCGGCCGCCGGCGGCATCGACGACCCCGGGCTGCTCGCCGAGACCCTCCTCACCCCGGACCTGTGCCGCGTCCTGCCGGCACCCGAGCCGGAGGCGCTGCCCCGCGCCCGCTACCTCACCACCGCGCGCCTGGCCGCACGAGCCTCGGCCACGGCGCACACCGTGGTGTACGGCGGCTCCGACGTGCCCGAGCACCGGCGCATCCGCTCCGGCCTCGCCTGCAACCCCACCTTCCTGCGCCTGTTCGCCGGTGACGCGGTCCTCGACGCGGTCCGCCTCGCGCGGGGCTTCTTCGACCTGGGCCCGTTCCGCGCCGCCGGCGTGCAGCGCCTCGGCGACAGCCGCTACCGGCTCACCGAGACCCTCTCGGCCGCCTACTACCAGCCGCTCGCCCCGGGCCGCAGACACCACGACGGCGCCTACCGCATGGCGGACGAGGGCCGCTTCTCGGCCGCCATGGCCTTCCCGGACCGGCCCCGGGACGAGGTCTCCCACACCACCGGTATCGAGGTGGACCTGCGGGAGGACGGGGCCGACCTGCGGATCGACATCAGCGGACCCCGCGTGCCCTGGTGCCTGGAACTCACCTTCCGCCCGGGAGGCGTGCCGGAGGGCGCCGTGCCGATCGGCGACGGGCGCTGGTGCCTGACGTCCGGGCCGATGACCTACCGGGCCGGTGCCGACGAGATCCGCGTCGAGGCCGGTGTGGAGGCGGGTGAACCGCTGGCCGGGCCGGACCGCGGCGACGTGCTGCGCTACGACCCGGGGCAGGACTACACCGTGGTGGGCGGCACCGACGCCACGCGCGGGAACCGCGTCTACCTCGGCGGACTGGGCCCGCACACCCTGACCGTCGCCCTGCGCGCCCGCCGGACCGGCCAGGACTGACCGCTCGCACGCGGGGAGGGGATCAGGCCGAGTCCGTCCGGATCACCAGGTCGGCCCGGTCCCGGGTGGCCGCGACCAGCTCGGCGTTGGGCTGGTCCGAGCGGGCCACCCACTCCTGCGCCTCGCGGCGGGACTTGCCGAACCGCTCGTGCCGGGCGACCAGGCGGCGGACCCGCTCGGGCTCGGGCAGCTCGCAGAACCACACCTCGTCCAGCAGGGGGCGGACACGGGCCCAGGCGCCGGTGTCCAGCAGGAGGTAGTTGCCCTCGGTGACGACCAGACGGGCCGTCGGCGGCACCGGGATCGCGCCGGCGAGCGGCTGCTCCAGGACGCGTTCGAAGCCGGGCGCGTAGACCGTGTCACCGGCGTACGCCTCCTCGCGCAGGCGCGCCAGCAGGGCCGCGTAGCCGGCCGCGTCGAACGTGCCGGGAGCGCCCTTGCGGTCCCGCAGCCCGAGGCGCTCCAGTTCGGCGTCGGCGAGATGGAAGCCGTCCATGGGAACGTAGGAGACCCAGGGCTCGCCGGAGCCGTTCAATTCCCGGACCAGGCGCTCGGCGAGCGTCGACTTGCCCGCGCCGGGGCTGCCGGCGATGCCCAGGAGCGCGCGCCGGCCCCCTCGCGGGAGGGCGCGGGCGCGCCGGACGAGTGCGTCGAAGGTGTACGGCACGGGGAAGAGTGTGTCACCCGGGTCCCGGTGGCCGCGCGGAGAGGCCCGCACTCCTTGCGCGTGTGGCGTGCGCCACTCCATGGAATCCCGCCGGGAAGGGAACCGATCCTCTATGACGCAGCTCGGTCTTCCCGACGACATCCAGGCCTGCCTCTTCGACCTCGACGGAGTCGTCACCAAGACGGCCGTCGTGCACGCGGCCGCCTGGAAGGAGATGTTCGACGCCTTCCTGCGCGCCCGTGACGGCGCGGACTTCCGGCCGTTCACCGAGGCCGACTACGACGAGTACGTCGACGGCCGGCCGCGCGCCGACGGCGTGCGCAGCTTCCTGGCCTCCCGCGGCATCGACCTGCCCGACGGCGATCCGGACGACCCACCCGGCGCGAAGACGGTGCACGGCCTCGGCAACCGCAAGAACGACCTGGTTCTGGCCAAGATCCGCACCGACGGCGTCGAGGCGTACGAGGGCACGCTGCGTTACCTGGAGGCCGTCCGCGCCCGCGGCCTGCGCACCGCGATCGTCTCCTCCAGCGCCAACTGCCGGGACGTGCTGCGCTCGATCGGCGCCGAGCACTACTTCGACGTGCGCATCGACGGCGTCGTCGCCGCCGAGCGCAAGCTGCCCGGCAAGCCGCACCCCGACACGTTCCTCGCCGCCGCCGAGGACCTCGGCGTCCGCCCGGCCCAGGCCGCCGTGTTCGAGGACGCGCTGGCCGGCATGGACGCGGGCCGCGCCGGCCGCTTCGGCTGTGTCGTCGGCGTCGACCGCGTCGGGCAGACCGACGCGCTGTACGCGCACGGCGCCGACCTCGTGGTGCGGGACCTCGCCGAACTGGGAGGCACCGCGTGATAACCCAGCGGGCGTACGGCGTCGAACCCTGGGCCGTGCGCGAGAGCGAGCTCAACCTGGACGTGCTGGCCCAGAGCGAGTCCGTGTTCGCGTTGTCCAACGGCCACGTCGGCTGGCGCGGCAACCTCGACGAGGGCGAACCCCACGGCCTGCCCGGCTCCTACCTCAACGGCGTCCACGAACTGCACCCGCTGCCGTACGCCGAGGCCGGCTACGGCTACCCCGAGTCGGGGCAGACCGCGATCAACGTCACCAACGGCAAGGTGCTGCGCCTGCTCGTCGACGACGAGCCGTTCGACCTGCGCTACGGGCGGCTCGTCACGCACGAGCGGACCCTCGATCTGCGCCGGGGCGTCCTGGAGCGGGTCTGCGAGTGGACCTCCCCGGCCGGCTCGACCGTGCGGGTGCGCTCCACCCGGCTGGTCTCCCTCACCCAGCGGGCGATCGCCGCCGTGGCGTACGAGGTCGAGCCCGTCGACAGCCGCACCCGCGTGGTCGTCCAGTCCGAACTCGTCGCCAACGAGAGCCTGCCCGAGCCGGACGGCGACCCGCGCGCGGCCCGGGCGCTGAAGTCGCCGCTGGAGCCGGAGGAGGACCTCGCCTCGGGCAGCAGGCTGCGCCTGGTCCACCGCACCCGCCGCAGCGGCCTGCGGGTCGCGGTCGCCGCCGACCACACCGTGACGGGTCCCGAGCGGACCACCACCAGCAGCGAGAGCAACGTCGACGTGGCCCGGCTGACCGTCACCTCCGTGCTGGAGCCGGGGGAGCGGCTGCGGGTGGAGAAGCTGGTCGCGCACGGCTGGTCCGGCACGCGGTCCCGGCCCGCGATGAGCGACCAGGTCGAGGCGGCCCTGGCGGCGGCCGGACACAGCGGCTGGGACGGGCTGCTGGCGGAGCAGAAGGCGTACCTGGACGACTTCTGGGCGCGCGCCGACGTCGAGGTCGACGGGGACGAGGAGATCCAGCAGGCCGTCCGCTTCGCCCTCTTCCACGTGCTGCAGGCCGGCGCCCGCGCCGAGCAGCGCGCCATCCCCGCCAAGGGGCTCACCGGCTCCGGCTACGACGGCCACGCCTTCTGGGACACCGAGGTGTTCGTGCTGCCCGTGCTGACCTACACCGAGCCGAAAGCCGCCGCCGAGGCGCTGCGCTGGCGCCTGGACACGCTGCCCGCCGCCCGCGAGCGCGCGGCCCAACTCGGCCTGCGCGGCGCCGCGTTCCCCTGGCGCACCATCGAGGGCTCGGAGGGCTCCGCCTACTGGCCGGCCGGCACGGCGGCCTTCCACGTCAACGCCGACATCGCGGACGCCGTGGTGCGCTATGTGGCCGCCACCGGCGACGAGACCTTCGAACGCGAGGTCGGCGTCGAACTGCTCGTGGAGACGGCCCGGTTGTGGCGCTCCCTCGGCCACCACGACGACCGGGGCGTCTTCCACATCGACGGCGTCACCGGACCGGACGAGTACAGCGCGATCGCCGACGACAACACGTACACCAACCTCATGGCCCGGGCGAACCTGCTGGCCGCCGCCGACGCCTGCAAGCGCCACCCCGACGAGGCCGCCCGGCTCGGCGCCGACGAGGAGGAGACGGCCGCCTGGCGGGACGCCGCCGAAGCGATGCACATCCCCTACAACGAGGAACTCGGGGTCCACGAACAGCACGCCGGCTTCACCCGCTACCAGCGCTGGGACTTCGCCCGCACCCGGCCCGACCAGTACCCGCTGATGCTGCACTTCCCCTACTTCGACCTGTACCGCAAGCAGGTCGTCAAGCAGGCGGACCTCGTGCTGGCGATGTACGTGTGCGGCAGCTTCTTCGAGGAGGCCACCGACCACCACGCCGAGGAGCAGATCGCCCGCAACTTCGCCTACTACGAGCCGCTGACCGTGCGGGACTCCTCCCTGTCCGCCTGCGTCCAGGCGGTCATAGCCGCCCGGACCGGCCATCTCGACCTGGCCTGCGCCTACACGGCCGAGGCCGCGCTGATGGACCTGGGGGACCTGGAGCACAACACCCGCGACGGGCTGCACATCGCCTCGCTGGCCGGGACGTGGATGGCGCTGGTGGCCGGGTTCGGCGGCATGCGGTGCACCGACGGCGGCCTGCGGTTCGCCCCGCGGCTGCCCGAGAGGTACCGCCGGCTGGCCTTCACCCTCCGCTTCCTCGGCCGGTCCCTGCGCGTGGAACTGACCGCCGGCCAGGCCACCTACACCCTGCGCTCCGGACCGCCCCTGACCATCCGCCACCACGGCACCGAACTGACCGTGAGCGAGGACGCCCCGGTGAGCCGGCCGGTCCCGCCGCCACCCCGGCGCCCGGCCCCCGAGCAGCCCCCGCACCGGGCCCCGCACACCCGCTGACCGCCCCCGGCGCGTCAGGCACTCGGCCGTATTCCGCCCTGCACCCCCTCGGCCGGCGAGTTAGCTTGTCCGTGTTTGCCGACTTCACGGGGTAAGGGGCGGAACATGGCCGACGGCGCGAACGCCATCCTGGCGCGCAGGCGACGGCCCGACCGGACGCCGGCGGCGGACCCGGCCGGCGGCGGGCGCGGCGACCGGGCGCTCGCCGCACTCGCCGCCGTCTTCACCCTCGCGCAGCTCGCCCTCGTACGGCCCGTGCTGGGCCTGGGCTGGGACGAGATCGTCTACGTCAGCCAGGTCACCTCCCACACCCCGGCGGCCTTCTTCAGCGCGCCGCGCTCCCGGGGCGTGTCCCTGCTGGTCGCGCCCGTCGCCTCCTGGTCGGAATCCGTCCCGCTGCTGCGCGTCTACCTCGCCGTGCTGTCGGGCCTCGCCCTCTTCCTGGCCCTGCGCGCCTGGCGCGGCCTGTTCCCGGCCCGGGTCCTGGTCACCGGCGGCGCCCTCTTCGCCACCCTGTGGATGACCCTCTTCTACGGCCCGCAGGCCATGCCCAACTACTGGGTCGCCATCGGCGCCCTGATCAGCGTGGGCTGCTTCCTGCGCGCCCGGCGGGAACGTTCCGCCCGGGCCGCGCTGTGGGGCGTGGCCGCGGGCGGCGTGCTCATGGCGTTGATGCGGCCCGGTGACGCGCTCTGGGTCGCCCTGCCCCTGCTGGCCCTCGCCCTGGCCCGGCGCCACTGGCGCCTGCTGCTCGCGTCGGCGGCGGGGCTCGCGGCGGGTGCCCTGCCGTGGGTGATCGAGGCCTGGCTCGGCCACGGCGGTCTGGCGCAGCGGCTCTCGGACGCCTCCCGCATCCAGGGCGGGCTCGGCTGGCAGTTCGCCGTCGACGACCAGCTGCGCAGCCTGGGCGGACGCGCCCTGTGCCGGCCGTGCACCGGTTCCGTGCCCCACCCGGTGGTCACCGTCTGGTGGTTCGCGCTGCCCGTCCTGGCCGGGCTCGGACTGGCCGTCGCGGCCCGCGCCCGCCGCCTGGAACGGACCCTGGTCCCCCTGGCCTGCGCCGCCACGGCCGCCGTGCCCTACCTGTTCATGATCGGCTACGCCGCCCCCCGCTTCCTCCAGCCCGCCTACGCCCTGCTGGCGATCCCCGTCGCGGACGCCCTGTGGCACCTGGTCAGGAAGCCGGGCGGCACCTGGCGACCGGTCGTCGCCGCCCTGGTCGCGCTCGGCCTGGCCGGGCACCTGGCCGTACAACTCGCCGTCCTGCACGGCGCCGTGTCCCGCAACACCGACAGCCGCCGCGACTGGGACCGCACGGCCGGCGCCCTGCACCGCCTCGGCGTCCGCCCGCCCTGCCTGCTCACCGGCCACGAGGCGATCCCCATCGGCTACTACACCGGCTGCTCCTCCGGCGCGACCTCCGGGCACAACGAGAACACCACCGTGCCGGAGATTCTGCGCACCGCCGGCCGGCTCCCGGTCGCCCACCTCGCACCCGCCGGCGGCACCCCGCCGGCGTACGCCCGCACCTGGCCCGTCCACCGCGTGTCGGACCTGGACGTCCGCGTGGCACCACGTCCCTGACGCCCCACGCGCGTTTCCCGTCCACCAGCTGCAGGCAGGGGTCGTTCGTCACCGCGGGCTCCCCGCCCTTCACGGAGTTCCCGGCGGCCCACCGCCCCGGTCTGCCCGGCACCCGCCGCGTCCTTCCGACCGACGACCGCACCGCCGGCAGCTCAGCCGCGAGATGGTCGAGCGGCGGTACACCCGGCCGGACGGTCCGAACGCCGCGGTGTGGCACCGGCCGGGGCGCGGCTGGTCGTGATCGTCGCCCCGCAGCACCGTGCCGTCGGCACCCGGACCTTCGGCGTCGGCATCGGCGTCACCGCGTACACGCTCGGCATGCGGCACGCCTTCGACGCCGACCACATCGCCGCCATCGACAACACCACCCGCAAGCTGATGGGCGAGGGGCAGCGGCCGCTGTCGGTCGGCTTCTGGTTCTCCCTCGGCCACTCCAGCGTCGTCTTCGCCCTGGCCTTCCTGCTCGGCCTCGGCGTGAAGACCCTGGCGGGACCGGTCCGCGACGGTGGATCGGCGCTCCACGACGTCACCGGCCTGATCGGCACGACCGTCTCGGGCGTGTTCCCCTACCTCATCGCGGCCGTAAACTCCTCGCCGGGCGGCTCGGCCTGCACGGCCCGTTCTGGCACTGGATCTCCGGCCTCGACCTCAACGTCCTCGGCTACGCCGTCGTCGCCCTGTTCTTCGCCACCTGGGCGCTCGGGCGCATCGAGGAGAGGTGGTCCGCGTCTCCTGGTGCGCCGGCCGGGCGGAGCGGGGAACCAGCCGTTCGCCGAGGTTAGAGCCCGCGTTACGGGAAACGCGGAACGGACAGCCGAGACGAACGAGTCGACGCAGTGCGACAGGGAGGCAGGAGTGATGGGCACGGAACCGATGCGCCCCGAACCGATGGCGGACGACGCGTACCAGCCCACCGGGACCAACGAGGAGCAGGAGGACGCCGCGCCGCTGGACCTGCAGGACGCCCTCGACGAGCGGACGTACGACGACACCCTCGACGAGGGCTACTCCCCGCCGGAGAAGCCCCTCGGTGTCACCAAGCACGGAATCACCGCCGCCGAGCAGCACGAGGGCGAGACGCTCGACCAGCGGCTGTCCCAGGAGGTCCCGGACGTGTCCGCCGAGCCCCTCGGGGACGGCGTGGGCGACAGTCCCGACAGCGACGGCGAACCGGTGGACCCCGAGGCGGGCACCGTCCGGGCCGGCCGTCTGGTCGCCCCGGACGAGGGCGCCCACCCGGACACCACGAAGGAGACCGTCGCCACGGACGTGGGCATCGACGGCGGCGCGGCGGGCGCGGAGGAGGCCGCCATGCACGTGGTGGAGGACGACACCGTCCTGCCGGAGGACGACGGCAGGCCGTGAACCGCCGGCGTCCGCCCGGTTCGCCCGATCACAGCCGAGGCCACCGTGTCCGGCGCGCGAGCGCCGAGCACGGTGGCCTCACCCGCG
Source organism: Streptomyces sp. NPDC085931 (assembly GCF_044540565.1). NCBI lineage: Bacteria > Bacillati > Actinomycetota > Actinomycetes > Kitasatosporales > Streptomycetaceae > Streptomyces > Streptomyces sp. NPDC085931. The sequence goes on along the minus strand of NZ_JBITSK010000002.1, from coordinate 692,207 downwards.
CTAGGCCGTGTCCGTAAAGTCCCGCCTGCCCCGCGACGCCTGGCACGCACTCTCGCCGCACCGAGCGAAGCCCCAAGTACGTCCAGTACGCGGGACTCCGCCCGGCGCGCCGAGAGCACGCACCAGACGCCGCAGGGCCCGCCCTCCGGGCGGACGACGGGACTTTACGGACACGACCTAGGGCAGCAGCTTCTCCAGCGCGGACGGTCCCTCCGCCGCCAGCTTGCGCCTGGCCCATTCCAGGTTGCGCGGCGTGAGGTCCTTGCCCGAGGCCAGGACGAGATCCTCCGGCGACACGTCGGTGCCGGTGCGGGCGTGGAGCAGGCGGTCCGGGGTGGTGCTGTCCTCGGGCGGCCGGGACGCGGAAGGCTGTGACGTCGACATGTTCTCTGCTCCTAGGGTCCGGATCGCTGGTGCGGCCCCGGTGCTGAAAAACGGGCCCGTTATCACCATTCACCGCGGGAGCGCGGCGTGCATCCGGAGAGCACGGCCGCGGCCCCCGAGGACCCCCCGCACCCCCCGGCACCCCGTTCGGACGCCCCCGGATGTCGCGCCGCCGATTTCCGGGTCAGGGTGAAGACACGTGTTCCCGCGACTGACAGGAGCTTTTCCATGCGCACACGTGTGACCGCCGCTGCCGGCCTGGCCTGCGCCGCTCTGTTCGCCTTCGCCGGTACGGCGAGCGCCGACGACGGCACCGTCGGTATCACGAAGGACAGCGGTGGCTTCCTCTCCGGCAACGTCATCCAGATCCCGGTCAACATCAACGCCAACGTCTGCGGCAACACGATCAACGTGGTCGGGCTGCTCAACCCGGCGTTCGGCAACGAGTGCACGATCAAGGACTGACGTACCGGTCGGACGTCTTGCCGGCGGGGGGGCGCCCCCCCCGGGGGGGGCCCCCCCCCCCCGGGCGGGGGGGGGGGGCGGGGGCCCGGGCCCCCCCCCCCCCCCCCGCCGGGGCCGGCCCGCCGGGGGGGGGGGCGGCC
>NZ_JBITSK010000002.1:0-691208 GCF_044540565.1 Streptomyces sp. NPDC085931 | reverse complement strand
GGGGCCCCACACCTACCTGTGGGGCGGGGCTCCCAACGGGGGGTGCGCCTCCGTGGGGCGCCCCCCCCGCCCGTGGGGGGGGGGGCCGGGGGGGGGGGGCCCCCCCCCCCCGGGGGGCGCCCCCCCCGCCGGCCGTCGTCAGGGCCCGGGCCGCGGGCACGGCGCCAGCACCAGCATCGTCACGTCGTCCCGAACGTCCGGGCAGTGCCGCACGAGATCGGACCACACCCGCTCGGCCAGGGCGGCCGGGTCCTTCGCGGTCAGGGCCGGCAGCCGCTCGGCCAGCGGATAGAAGACCCCGTCCGCGTCCCTGGCCTCCGTGACGCCGTCGGAGGCGAGGAAGAGCCGGTCACCGGCGCGCAGCCGCACCGAGACAACCCGGGGCGGAGCGGCCTCGGCGAGCCCCAGCCCGAGCGGTGTGCCGGGCTCGACGTCCAGCTCGACGACCTTCCCGTCCCGGATGAGCAGCGGGCCGCACTGCCCGCACGCCACGATCCGCACCACCCGGGCGTCGGCGGAGAAGTCGAGCAGCACCGCCGTCGCGAACAGCTCGGCGTGCGGCTCGTCCGCCGAGTCCACCGCGAGCCTCCGGTCGAGCCGGGCCGCCACCGCCTCCGGGTCCGGCTGGTCCAGCACCGCCTCCCGGAAGGCCCCCAGCAGCGAGGCGACCGTGGCGACGGCCGACAGACCGTGCCCCTGGACGTCGCCCATGACCGCCCGGACGCCGTAGGGACCCGCCCGCACGTCGAAGAAGTCGCCCCCGACCAGCGTCCCGCGCTGCGCCGCCCGGTACAGGCCCGCGCACCCCACCGGCCCGACCCGGCGCGGCAGCGGCGGCGCCACGGCCCGCTGCGCGGCCTCGGCGACGGCCCGCTCGGTGACCAGCTGCGCGTCCTGCCGGCTGCGCACGTACGACAGCAGCACGCTGAGCACCGACACGAAGCACACGGTCAGGACATCGGTACTGCCCGGATCGTCCAGGGCGAACACCGGCACGGTCAGCACGAGCACGGCCAGCGCCCCGAGCACCGCCGTCGCCACCGGCCCGTGCGCCAGCACGGCCAGCGGCGGGATGGCGCCCAGCAGGAAGCCGATGTCGAGCGGCTCCGGGCTGATCAGCTCCGCCAGGCACACGCCCACCAGCAGCGCCGTCGGCAGCACCCGCGCCCACCCCGGGGGCGGTGCCCCGCGCAGCCAGCCGGGCCGGTCCCGGTCGGGGGCCGTACGGGACCGGCGCGTCACTCTCACACCACCACGCTGCAACGCCCGCCCGGCCACCGCACGCCGGGGGCCGCACGGGCGCCGCCGGGATCCGGCTAGAAGCGCGTGAGCGTCAGCCGGAAGCCCGTGGGCGCGGTGTCCTGGATGTAGGAGGCGAAGTCGGCCACGTCGTCGAAGGCGAAGCCGTACGCCTTGCCGTCCTCGGCGGCGGCGTGCATGGCCTTGGCGTAGTGGTTGGTCAGCTCGCTCCGGTAGAACGACGCCGGGTCGGTCGTCGGCTGGGCGGCGGAGGCCAGCAGCGTCGAGCGGTTGAACCCGGCCCCCAGGATCGCGGCGACCGGGCCGGTCGTGCCGTCGTTGGGGGCGGCGAGGGCGCCGTCGCAGAACAGCACGTCCCGCGTGGACGGCTTGCCGAAGGAGACCTCGGCGGGCCCGGTGAAGGTGAGCCGCTCGCCGCGCACCCGGCCGGTGAACGTACCGGCGTTGGTCGTCACCTTCAGGTCCCGGCCGGTGTACATGCTCCACACCTCGTCGATGGCGGGCGCGAAGTAGTCCTTGGCGAACAGCCCGGCGTCCAGGCCGTGCCCGGGAGCGATGATCCGGGTGTCGTCGACCACCAGCCGGGCGAACTCCGGGACCTCCCGGACGGCGGCGAACGCGGCCGCCCGGCCGCCCTCGCGCAGCCTGCCCGTCGTCTGGTCCTTCGCGCCGGTCAGCCGGATGCTCATCGGCACGCTGAACATGTCGACCATGGTGGTGTTGCAGAACATGCCGGCCGCGTTGTACGTGAACTCGGCGCAGTCGTGCAGCACCCCGTAGTTGGGGTCCGAGGAGACCCAGCCGGCCGGGTACTGCAGGGCCGGGTTGCCGGCGCCGTCGGTGACGACCTTGAACTTCAGCTTCGCGCCCAGCGACACGTAGATCCGGCCGGACATGTACGGCAGGGACAGCCGGGTCTCGCCGCTGCCGGCCAGCGGGATCGCGTAGTCGGTGAAGCCGTCGGGGCCGTTGTCCGACAGGGCCACCGGAGCGAGGGTGCCGTCGGGGCGCAGCCGTACCTGACGGCCGTCGGCGTTGCCCACGACGTAGACGTGGACGCTCGCGTTGTCGAACGAGCCGCTGTCGTTGACGAGCGTCACGGGCAGGGCGGCGGCCGCCTTCGGCGCGTCCGGGGTGGTCTCCGCGAGGGCGTGGGGGGCCAGCGCGGCGATCGCCGGGGCGGCGACCACGGCACCGCCGAGACCGGCGAGGAGCGTACGGCGGGCGACGGGGCGCTGGTGACGAGGAGTCATGTGGGGGGCCTCCTGAGGTGCGGGTGGGGAAGTCGGCTGAGAGCGCTCTCAGGCCGACCGCCTCGGATGTTACGGAGGAGCCGCGTTCCAGCCAACCCGTCCGCCACGAACAAATCACCCGTACCACCGCCCACTTGGGCGCCTTAGGGCTCGCTTAACCCACGCTTAAGGGCCGGTTGAGCCTGGCCGGGAAATCCGTGGACGGCCCGCCGGTGATCCCGTAACGTGTGGCCCGCCACGCCCCGAGGCCGATGGAAGGAGGGCAGAGCCGTGCCGTTCACACCGTTCCCGCGCTCCCTCCCCGTTGACCCGGCGTGCCGCCACTGACCGACCGGGAGCGCTCTCGCAGCATCCGTCCCGGAGGACTTCCCATGACCGAACCGGTCATCCGCGCGCTCGACGCGAGCGACGCCGCACTCTTCGACACCCTGCCCGACCCGCTGGGCGCCCGTGAGGGCCACCGGCTGACCCGGCACCGCCCCGACTGGAAGCGCGTGGCCCTGCGCGACGGCCGTGTCGTCGCGCGCGGCGCCTGGTGGGGCGGCCCCGACGACACCGAGCCCCTCAACGTCAACTGGTTCGACGTGGCGCCGGGCGAGGAGGAGGCGGGCGCCGCGCTGTTGCGCTCCGCCCCCTGGCAGGTCGAACTGGAACTCAACGCGCCGGCCGGCTGGCGCGACCACCCGGCGCTGCGCGACGCCGCCGAGGCACGCATCACCGCCGCCCGCAAGGCCGGTTACGAACTCCTCGTCGAACGCCTCCTGTACCGCTGGACCCCCGCCCTGGGCCTGCCCGAGCGGCCCGGGCGCCTGAAGTTCCGCGCCGAACCGGACGACGCCGTCTTCTTCGACGCGCTGCGCCGCATCCACTCCGCCACCCTCGACGCCCACGCGCTCAAGGCCATCGAGGAGGGCGGACTGGACCGGGCGGCGCAGGAGGAACTCGACTTCTTCCACTGGTGCCCGTCGCCGCGCGAGTGGTGGCAGGTGGCGTACACCCTCGAGGGCGAGACGGCCGGCATCCACATCCCGGCCCACAACCCCTCCGGCCCCTGCATCGGCTTCATCGGGGTCCTGCCGGACCAGCGGGGCCGGGGCTACGCCTACGACCTGCTGGCGGAGTGCACCCACTTCCTCGTCGAGCGGGGAGCGGAGTTCGTCACCGCCGCGACGGACCGGGGCAACCTGCCGATGGCCGCGAACTTCGCCAAGGCCGGCTTCCCGGTCGTCCGCGAGCGCCTCAACCTCGAACCCTCGCGGGGCATGTCCTAGCGCACACGGGGCGCGCCGCCGTCCAGCACCTCCTGGACCTCCGTGAGGATCTCCGTCACCCGGAGTCCGAACGAGGCGTCACAGGGGTGCGGGCGGCCCGTCCGGACGGCGGCGAGCAGGGCGTCCGCGGCCCGCTTGAGGGCCGGGACGGCCCCGTCGTCGCCCTCCGGCAGGACCGCGACCCCCGCCTCTCCCCGCAGCTCGACGGCGGCACCGGCCGCGGCGGGCGGTGCCGTCAGGCTCAGGGTGAGGGTGCTGGACGCGCCCCGGTCGTGATCGAGGACCGCGTACACCGTGTCCCCGGGCCCGTACGCCGCCGCCGTCACCTGCCGCACGTCGCCGAGCACCGGCAGCAGCACGGACAGGGCGTGCGGGCCGACGTCCCACAGGGCGCCCTTCTCCCGCCGCCACGGCGTGGCGAACGGGCTCTCGCTGGTGAACACCGCCCCGAGCCACTGCGCCCGGGCGGTGAACCAGCCGGACGCCGCCGCCTGTTCGGCGATCCAGTCCTGCGGTCCGGGCTGGAAACGCGTCGTGAAGAACACCACCGAGGCGACCCCGGCGGCGTCGGCGGCCTCGAGCACGGCCCGCCCCTGCTCGACCGTCGGGGCCAGGGGCTTGTCGAGCAGCAGGTGGCACCCGGCCCGCGCCGCCCGCACGGCGAGCTCGGCCTGCACCTGGGGCGGCAGTGCCACGGCGACCGCGTCGACGTCGGCGAAGAGCGCGTCGATATCGTCGTAGGCCCGCACACCGTGCCGCTCGGCCAGTTCCTTCGCGGCCTCGGGGCGACGCCCCCACACCCCCGCGAAGTCCAGCTCGTCGTGCCCGCCGAGAGCGGGTGCGTGGGCGATCTGCGCCCAGGGTCCGGTGCCGAGCAGTCCTATGCGCATGCCGCCGCCTCTCCACGCTGCCTGACGAAGAGCGTGACACACGCCGGCGGCCGGCCGGCGGGAGGGTGCGCGCAAACGCGGCGGGCGAGGAGGAGGCGCCGGCGCCGGCGTCCGGGGCGCGGGCGACCACGGCGTGCCGATGACCCGGACGGTCCGCCGGCTCACCGTCCTCACCCGCCCTTCTCGGCGGCCGGCGGTGGTGCTCAGTCCCGGGGACTGCCGATGTCGACCATCCACGGGACGCCGAAACGGTCCGTGCACATGCCGAACACGTCGCCCCACATCTGCCGCTCCAGCGGCACCGACACCGAGCCGCCCTCGGAGAGCTTCTCCCAGTAGCCGCGCAGCTCGGCGTCGTCGTCACCGCTGAGGCTGACCGAGAAGGGGCTGCCCTGCGGGACCTCCATGCCGGGCGGGTTGTCGGCGCCCATCAGGGTGAGGCCGCCGGGCGTCTCCAGCATCCCGTGCATGATCTGGTCGGCGTGCGGGGCGTCGCCCTGGCCGAAGTCGCCGTAGGAGTTGAGGGTCAGGGTGCCCCCGAAGACCTCCCGGTAGAACTCCAGCGCCTGCCGGGCGTCACCGTTGAAGCTGAGGTAGGGGTTGAGACGCGTGACCATGAAACCTCCCAGAACGGGACGAAGGTGTGTGCGCAGCGTAACGCCGGGCTCCGCCCCCGGCCCGCCGAGCGCACCGCGCCCGGGACGGAACGGTGTCTCCCCGGGCCCGGCTTTCGTCCCAACGGCGCTGTCAGCGTGGGCTCTTGAGCCGAGGAGGAGGGCACCGATCCTGCGCGAACAGGTACGGCAGGCCCTGCGGCGACTGCGCGTGGTGGCTCCTGGACCGCTCGCCGGTCGTCCTGCCGATCCCGGGGACGGCCCGGATCGCGCACCTGGAGGAGAACGTCGCCGCGGCCGGGCTGAAGCTGACCCCCGGCCGGCGGGCCCGGCTCGACGAGCTGGCCGGACCGGCGCCGACCGGGCCTGCGACCGGGTCCGGATGAGGGCCGTGTCGGATGGGGGTCGCGTCGGCTGAGGGGCGCGGTCGGTCGAGCGGCGGGTGCCGGGGTGAGGGCTCACGCCTCCTCGGGCGTCCCGCTGGTCCAGTCGTACGGGCCGCCGCCGCGCCACTCGATCAGCTCGGTGTCGTCGACCGCCGTGTCGGCGGTGGGCAGGCCCTCGCGGTGCACCAGGTCCAGCACGTCGAACAGGCTGTAGGCGACGCCCATGTCCTCGCCGCGGATGGTCACCAGCCGTCCGCCGTCCGACGCGGGCGGCTGCACGACCACAGGGGGTTGACCGTCCATAGCCCCACCATGCCCCCGAAACGGCCGCTCCGCAGCTCGATCGCGTCCACACGCGGTAACGGGCCCGCACCGAGTCCTCGTCCGGGAGCGACACCGGGCCGGGGGAGGGATTCAGTTGCGTGGGTGCTGAATGCGTTCTCCTTCTTCTATTGGACGTCCGGGCGTGTGACGTCCACGCTGGAGTCGGCCATCGCCCGCACAGCAGGAACAACAGCCGGAAGAGGTCACGAGCCCATGCACACCCGCCGCATCGGTGACGTCGAGGTCAGCGCGATCGGCCTGGGCGCGATGCCCATGTCCATCGAGGGGCGCCCGGACGAGGAGCGCTCCCTCGCCACCGTCCACGCCGCGCTCGACGCCGGCGTGACGCTGATCGACACCGCGGACGCCTACCATCTGCACGCCGACGAGGTCGGCCACAACGAGACCCTCGTCGCCAAGGCCCTCGCCTCCCACGACCGCGGCGGCGAGGTCCTGGTCGCCACCAAGGGCGGCCACCTGCGCCCCGGCGACGGCAGCTGGACCCTGGACGGCAGCCCCCGCCACCTCAAGGAGGCGTGCGAGGCGTCGCTGCGCCGCCTCGGCGTGGAGGCCATCGGGCTCTACCAGTTCCACCGCCCCGACCCCAAGGTGCCCTACGCCGAGTCGGTCGGTGCCGTGCGCGAGCTGCTCGACGAGGGCAAGATCCGCATGGCCGGCATCTCGAACGCGAACCCGGAGCAGATCCGGCAGGCCCAGGACATCCTCGGCGGCCGTCTGGTCTCCGTGCAGAACCAGTTCTCCCCGGCCTTCCGCTCCAGCGAGCCGGAGCTGCGCCTGTGCGACGAACTCGGCATCGCGTTCCTGCCCTGGAGCCCCCTCGGCGGGATCGCGAAGGCGGGCGAACTGGGCTCGGCCCACGGCGCGTTCGCCCGCATCGCCGAGCAGCACGGGGTGAGCCCGCAGCGGGTGTGCCTGGCCTGGATGCTCGCCAAGTCGCCCGTGGTCGTGCCGATCCCGGGCGCGAGCCGGCCCGAGACCATCCGGGACTCGGCCGCCGCCCCCGATCTCGTCCTGACCGACACGGAACTGGCGGAACTGGACGCCGCCTGAGTGGAGCACGGGACCCGGGGACAGGCGAGCGCCGCCCCGGGTCCCACGCTGCGGACACCCCGCGACAGCCCGCGCCGGCCCCTGCTGTACTTCCTGACCGCAGGGCGGCAAGCGCTTGCCCCGTGCACCATCCGCCGGCAACCGGGGAGGACATCCGCCGATGGCGTCGACGTCAGAAAGACCTCTCGACCACCGCTACCGGGGCGAGCACCCGGTCCGCACGCTCGCCTATCTGTTCCGCGCCGACCGCCGGCGGCTGGTGCTCGCCGTCGTCGTCTTCACCGTCAAGCACAGCCCGATCTGGCTGCTGCCCCTGGTCACCGCGTCCATCATCGACACGGTCGTCCAGCACCAGCCCCTCAGCCGCCTGTGGACCAGCACCGGGCTCATCCTGTTCATCCTGCTGGTGAACTACCCGCTGCACGTGCTGTACGTCCGCCTGCTGTACGGCAGCGTCCGCCGCATGGGCACCGCCCTGCGTTCCGCCCTGTGCACCCGCATGCAGCAGCTCTCCATCGGCTACCACTCCCGCGTGAGCGCCGGTGTGCTCCAGGCCAAGGTGGTCCGGGACGTGGAGACCGTCGAGCAGATGGTGCAGCAGACCGCCGAGATCGGCCTCGGCGCCACCACCGTGCTCACCGGCGGACTCGCCATCATCGCCGTCCGCACCCCCGAGTTCCTGCCCGTCTTCCTCGTCGTCGTGCCCGCCGCCGCCCTGCTGGTGGCCCGGCTGCGGGCGCGGCTGCGCACCCACAACGAGCACTTCCGCCACGAGGTGGAGACCCTGTCCTCCCGCGTCACGGAGATGACCCGCCTCATCCCCGTCACCCGCGCCCACGGCCTGGAGGGCAAGGCGCTGCGCCGCATGGACGGCACCCTGAACCGGCTGCTCACCTCCGGCCTCCGCCTGGACCTGGTCAACGGCCGCTTCGGCTCCCTGGCCTGGGTGGTCCTCAACGTGGCCGGCGTGCTGGTCCTGGCCGGCGCGGCGCTCATCTCGTACCACGGCCTCTGGGGCGTCACCCCCGGCGACGTCGTCATGCTCAGCGCGTTCCTGACCACCCTCACCAACTCCACGACGACACTGGCCGGGCTCGCCCCGGTCATCACCAAGGGCCTGGAGTCGGTCCGCTCGGTGGGCGAGGTGCTCCAGGCCCCGGAACTGGAGGACAACCAGGGCAAGACCGAGCTCACCACGCTGCGCGGAGCCGTCACCTTCGAGCACGTCGGCCACGCCTACGAGACCGACGGGCGAGCCGCGGTACGGGACTTCACCCTGGACGTGCGCCCCGGCGAGACCGTCGCCCTGGTGGGCGCGTCCGGCGCCGGCAAGTCCACCGTGCTCAACCTCGTCATCGGCTTCATCCGCCCCACCTCGGGCCGGCTGCTGCTCGACGGCACCGACATGAACACCCTCGACCTGCGCACCTACCGCCGTTTTCTGTCGGTCGTGCCGCAGGAGTCGATCCTCTTCGACGGCACGGTCCGGGAGAACGTCGCCTACGGCATGGACGACGCCGACGAGGACACCGTACGGGCGGCCCTGCGCGACGCCAACGCGCTGGAGTTCGTCGACCGGCTCCCGCACGGCCTGGACACCCTGGTCGGTGAGCACGGCGCCCGGCTCTCCGGCGGGCAGCGCCAGCGGCTCGCCATCGCCCGGGCCCTCATCCGCGACCCGAAGGTGCTGGTGCTGGACGAGGCGACCTCGGCGCTGGACACCCGCTCGGAGGCGCTCGTCCAGCAGGCCCTGGCCCGGCTGCTGCGCGGACGCACCACCTTCGTCGTCGCACACCGCCTGTCCACCGTCCAGGGCGCCGACCGGATCGTGGTGATGGACGACGGCCGGATCGAGGAGAGCGGCACCCACGAGGAACTGCTGCGCCGGGGCGGGGCGTACACCGCCCTGCACAGTGGCCAGCTCACCTGAGGGCGATCAGCAGACGGTCATTTCTCGTCAGATCCGTCACTGCTGAGAAAAAGGTGTGAATGTTTCTGCGTGGTTCGGGCATACGCAGCGCAAACCACAGAGAGGGGCGCTACGTGCTCGTACCGGACCGGAAGGCCGTCAGGGAGTTGCTGACGCGGTACGCGTCGCTGCGGATCGCTCAGGCGGAGAGGAACACGCCGGCGACGGCACGCGAGCTGGACGACGTCAGTTACACGCTGTGCGTGATGATGGGGACGTCCGACATCAGCGATGCCATCGCCAAGGCGGATGTGCTGCTGCTCACCAAGGAGCGGTCCGCTGCCGAGGGATCCACTGCCGCGGACACGGACGGTGAGAACGGCCTGACGCTGGTCGGCTGAGATCAGGGACCCGGGCCCGGACCCGGAGCTGCCCCGGCGGTCCTCGAACGGACCGCCGGGGCAGCGGCCTTTCCGTGGAACGCCGCGCGGTAGGCGTACGGCGTGGTGCCGACCACTTTGCGGAACCGCTCGCGGAACGCCGTCGGGGAGCCGAAACCGGCCTGCCGCGCGATCCGCTCGACGGGGTGGTCGGTGCTCTCCAGCAGGTACTGGGCGCGCCGCACCCGCGCCCGCAGCAGCCACTGCAACGGCGTGGTGCCGGTCTGCTCCCGGAAGCGCCGGCTGAAGGTCCGCTCGCTCATCCCGGCGCGCGCCGCCAGTGCGGCCAGAGTGACCTCGTGCGCCAGATGGTCCTCGATCCACTCCAGCAGCGGCTCCAGCGTCGACCCGCGGGGCACGGGCGGGTGCTCGTGCACGATGAACTGGGCCTGCCCGCCCTCCCGTTCCAGCGGCATGACGGACATCCGGGCGGTGTCCGCCGCCACCGCCGAGCCCAGGTCCCGGCGGATCATGTGCAGGCTCAGATCGAGCGCGGCGGCCGCACCGGCCGAGGTGAGGATCTGGCCGTTGTCCACGTACAGCACGTCCGGCTCCACCTCGATCCGGGGGAAACGGCGGGCCAGGTCACCCGCCGCCGCCCAGTGCGTGGTGGCGCGCAGCCCGTCCAGCAGCCCCGCCTCCGCCAGGACGAAGGCGCCCACGCACACGGACGCGATCCGGGTGCCGGCCTCGGCCGCCTGCCGCAGGGCCGCCAGCACCCGGGCGGACGGCGGCGGCGCGTCGGGGGCGCAGCCGGGCACGATGACGGTGTCGGCCTCCGCCAGCGCCTCCAGGCCCCGGTCGACGCCCAGCGTGAAGCCGCCGTCCGCGCGCACCTCCGGTGTCTCGGCGCAGAGCCGGACCCGGTAGGCCGGCCGCCCGTCCGGCAGGCGGGTCCAGCCGAACGTCTGCTGGGGGGCCGCCATGTCGAACGGCACCACGTGATCGAGGACGAGGATCGCCACGGCATGCATGACCGCCACCCTAAGCGCATTCCCGCCAGCCCCGTGAGCCGGGGTTTCCAGCCGACCGGACGGCGGGGACACAGGTCGCAGCGTTGGCGGGAATCCGTGGGAAGCTGGCGTTCCAGCCCATGGGCGGCCGGGCCGGGGCCGCCTAGCGTGAGCGCCGTCGATCGTCCTCGTGGAAAGAGCCCCGGTGACCAAGTTCCTGCTGTCCCTCCATGTCCTGGCCGCCATCGTCGCGATCGGTCCCGTGACCGTCGCGGCGAGCATGTTCCCGCCGGCGGCCCGGCGCGCGGCCCCGGCGGGCGACGCCGCCCCCGGTCCGTCGGCGGTCGGCACGGTCGCCCTGCTCCACCGCATCTGCCGCGTGTACGCCGCGGTCGGCGTGAGCGTGCCGGTCCTGGGCCTCGCCACCGGGGCCGTGATGGGCGTCCTGGGCAGCGGGTGGCTCGTCACCTCCATCGCGCTGACCGCCGCGGCCGCGGGTGTGCTGGCCGCCTTCGTCCTGCCGCGCCAGGAGGAACTGCTCGGTCAACTCAGGGGCGAGCAGGCCGTCGACCACCGGGCCACCGCGCAACTCGCCATGTTCACCGGCGTCTTCAACCTTCTGTGGGCCACGGTCACGGTCCTGATGATCGTGCGCCCCGGCTCCACGACGGGGGCCTGAAGGGCTCGCACGCGCCTGTCACAGATGTCCGGTCTGCGTCAAGTCATCCCAAGGAATTCACACTCCGGGACTCAGTGCCGCCTACACTCGCAGTCTCGCCCCCGCTCGGGGCCGACGAGCAGAAAGGCACGTTGACGGGTGTTCCAGGATTCCCCCATCTACGACCGACTCATCGCGGAGCGCGGCGATGTTCCCGCACAGGTGCGCCGCGAGGCCGAACGCGTGAGCAGGGAACTGGAGCTGGTCATGCGGCCCTCACAGCCCCTCGGCTACGACCGCCCGCACTCCCCGGGCACGGGCTGGCAGCGCACGGCGATGCTCCCCGGACCGCGCCCGCAGTGATCCGCCGGCCGGACCGGCGCGGGCTCCGGAGCCGGTACCCGGCCCCGGCGGTGCGGAAGCCGGGTCCGGACCTCAACAGGCCGTGGAGTCGGCGCCGTTGAGGTGTGACGGCTGCCCGGGCACGGGCCGCGCCAGCCATGCGGCGATGGTGCGCGCGATCGGCTGACCCGTCTCCACCTCGACGAACCCGAACTGTCCCGACTGGTTGCACTCCAGGAACCACCAGGTCCCGTCCGCGTCCTCCACGAAGTCGAACGCGCCGTAGGCCAGTTCGGCCTCGACCAGGTAGGAGCGGACGGCCGCCGCGACACGCGGCGGCACCTCGGCCGGTCGCCACGGCGAGCCGGGAGCGGCGAACCGCACGTCCACCTCGTCGGCGTCCGCGTCCGCGGCGGCCGCCTTGCGCGCGGCCAGCATCCGCTCGCCGACGACGGTGAGCCGGATGTCGGCCCGCTTGGCGATCCGCCGCTGCAGCAGCGTCGGCCCGAAGGCCACGGCGGAGAAGTCCGCATCCGGCGCGACCCGGCTCGTCGGCACGGCCCGCGGCGGATCCTGCGGATGCGCGCCCGACACCGGCTTGACCACCAGGTCCGGGAAGCGCTCGGCGAACTCGCGGGCCGCGCGCGGGAACGTGGTGATGAGCGTCGCCGGCACGGGCAGGCCGCACCGCTGGGCGATCCGCAGCTGCCAGGGCTTGTGCCGGGCCCGGCGGGCGGCGTCGGGATGGTTCATCCACCGTGCGTCCGAACCGCGCAGCATGCCGTAGAGCGCCTGTGCGGCCTCCTCGGTGAGCCAGGCGGACGGCTGTGCCGCCCGCCCGGCCGGGACGCCGGGCCGGCGCACCCAGACCGACCGGAGCCCCCCGATGCTCACCAGCCGCCCCCCGGCGGACAGATGGCCGCGGAACCGGCCGTGCACGTACTCCCCGGACAGGGCGACGCCCCCGGTCAGGTCGGCGGGGTCGACACGGACCACCGGGACCCCCGTCGCGTTCAGGTGCACGACCACCATGTCCGCCGTCACGTCCTCCTCGCAGGTGAGGATCAGTACGGTCATCGTCGGCGGCCCGCGGTCAGTCGTCGAAGTGCGTCTTGGAACCCGCGGTGGACGTCGTGGTGCCGAACTCTCTCAGCAGAGCGAAGTCGCAGGCCGCGATCCGACCGTCGCGGAGCACGTTCAACTGCTGTCCGGCGTCGTACACGTACGGAGTGGCAGCGTCCAACTCCACTGCCGGGCGCGCGTAGTTGAGCGCGAACGGTTGCATCGTCTCTCCCTCGTCGGTGCTGCACCGATCAAGCGGGGGTCCAGGGGCGCGGCCACCCGGTCCGCCGACTCGTTTCGGCTTCCAGAGACTTATACGAATCGAACGGGTGGTTGGTTTCCTTACTTTCCGTAGTCATCGCGCCGGTTGGCGGTCCGGCGGGAGTTCCGCGCCGCGCTTCGGTTCGCCGAGGGAGCCGCGAACGGTGCGCAGAGCGAGCAGCAGAACCCCGATGTCGTCCAGGTACACCGGGTCGGGCAGCAGATCGACGGGCAGGACGAAATAGAGCACCGCGCCCCAGAAGACCCAGCGCGGTCCGGTGGGCAGTCCGGCGCGCCGCAGTTCGCGGCGGGTCCGTACGAGCCGTACGAACATGCCGACGGCGCAGACGAGGACGATGGCCGCGAGCACCGCGGCCACCGTGATCACCGTTGTGGTCGTATCCACGGGCTGCCCCCTCCTGGCGTGCCGCGACCCGGGGTGTCACCTTCTGGATTCCCGTTTCCGGCGGCTGTATGGCGGCCGGGGCCCGACATGTCGTCGTGTCGGCGGATTTTCCCGTGCGGGTGGTCATCCCGGTGGCTCACCCGAGTGGCACGGCGTGACGGGGGCGCCTAGTAATGGTCAGCGTAACGTCGCTCGTCACACGACGGGGGGCGCAGGAGCGGCCGCACTCTTCCCTTGGAGGCGAGTATGACCACCTGCTCTTCATCACCCCGCTCGAACGAACCCGCCATATCCCACGGGCCGAACGGGTCCGCCCAGCCGTCCGCCGAGACCACCGCCGCCACCGGGACGCACCAGGTGGAGCAGACGAGCGCGCAGCCCCCCGCCGGCTCGTACGAGGCGTACGGCTCCCCCCAGGCCGCCCCCGGCTCCCCCCAGGCCGCCCCGGCGGGCCCCGCCGCCCCCGGCTCCCACCCGGCGGCCGCGGCGGGGCCGCAGCCCTTCGCCGTGCCGGAGCGGCCGAGCCACGCGCCCGTCGCGCCCGCGGCCCCCGACCCGTACCGCCCGCCGGCGCGGCCCGCCCCGGCCGGCCAGGGCTGGACGGACCCCGCGGAGGCACCGCCCGCCCCTCCCGGCCCGGAACGGCCCGATCCCGCCGCTCCCGCCGACGTCCCGCCGGCCGCTCCCGGGCAGGACTGGACGGACCCCGCCGACGCCCGGCCCGCCGCTCCCGGGCCCGAGCGGGCGGACGTCCCGGCCGGACCCCACCGGCCCGCCGCGCCCGGTCCCACCGCGGCCGCCCCGGCGCCGGCTCCCGCGCCCGGCCGTGACGAGCCCGCCGCGCCACCGGCCCCCGGGGACACGGAGGGGGACGCGGCCGGGCCGTCGGCCGCCCGGCCCTTCGTCATCCGCTCCCTGGACGACAATCCGGTCGAACTCCGGCCCGGCACCGGCACCGGCGGCGCACCCTACGGCGACGCGGTCAGCGACCTCGTGCACGCCGCCGTGGCCGACCGGCCGCTGGAGGAGGTCGTGGACCTCATCACCTCGCTGGAGGAGTCGGCCGACCACACCCAGGCCCGCGTCGACGCGCTGCGCACGGCCGGGGTGGCCCGGTCCGTGGAGGACGTGTCCCGGCTGATCGCCCTGCTGACCAAGCCCCCGCGCGACGCCGACTGCGCGGACGAGGCGATCCGCGCCGCGGCCGCCCACCGCCCGGTGGAGGAGGTGACCCGGCTGGTGACTCTGCTGCACAAGGAGCCGCAGGAGCCCCACGTCCGGGAGGAGGCCCTGCGGGCGGCGGCCACCGGCCGGTCGGTCGGGGAACTGGTCGAGCTGATCGACCGCCTCGGCCTGGAACGCCTGGACCGCAACGGCCGCCTGCCGCACGGCACTCCGCGCCCCGAGGCCGGCGGCGACGAGCCCGGGAAACCGGCCCGCCCGGACAAGCGCCGCCCGGCACGCGCCACTTCGGGTGAGGCCCACCGGACCCTCGACGCCGCACCCGGGCAGCAGGACCGCGCGACCGATCGGCTCGCCCGGTCGGTGTCCTGGTCGGGCTGGCTCGCCGCCCTGGCCCTGGCCGTGTGCGCGGTGGCCCACTTCCCGCTGGAGCGAGGTGAGGCGTCCCTGCGCCTGCACGCGTTCGCGCTCGGCCTGTCGGTGCTGTGCACCGTGCTGGCGCTGCTGCTGGCCCTGCGTCCCGTCGCCGTGGTGCTGGCCGGGGCGGTGCTGGTGCCCACAGTGCTGGCCGGCGCCCAGGCGTACGGGAGTTCCTTCCCGTCGGCGTCCCTGTCCCGGGCCGTGGACCTCGCGCTCGCCCCACCGTGGCTCGCCGCCGCGACCGCCGTGTGCGCGGCACTGCTGGCTCTCGTCGCGCTGGTCTTCCGCGTGCTGGCACCGATCGCCGGCCGGCAGTGGGCGGCCGTGCCCTCGCCCGAGGCACCCCGCCCGGCGGAGTGACCCCGTGGGCCCCGTACCGGACCGGATCCGCACGCCGCGGCTCCGGTCCGGCCCGCGCGCTACGGCGTCTCGTGGGCGAGCAGCCCGGTCAGCACCCGGTCGGGGGTGAGGGGCAGTTCGCGGAAGCGGACGCCCGTGGCGTGGTGCACCGCGTTGCCGATCGCCGCGGCCGTCCCCACGATGCCGATCTCCCCGATCCCCTTGCTGCCCATCGGGTTCAGCCGGGGATCGTCCTCGTCGAGCCAGTGCGCCTCGATCTCCGCGACGTCGGCGTGCACGGGCACGTGGTACGACGCCAGGTCCGACTCCACGAAGTCACCGAACGCGGCGTCCATCGTGCTGCCCTCGGTCAGCGCCATGCCGAGCCCCATCGTCATGCCGCCGACGAACTGGGAGCGCGCGGTGCGGGGGTTGAGGATGCGCCCGGCGGCGTACACCCCCAGCAGGCGGGTGACGCGGACCTCGCCGCTGACCGTGTCCACGGCGACCTCGGCGAAATGCGCCCCGAAGGCATGCCGCGCCCAGGCGCTCTCGGCGTCGGCCGTGCCCGTGGTGTCCGCGTGGGCCTCGACGCCCCGCTCCGGCAGCGGCCCGGTGTGCCCGGCCAGCCGCCGCGCCAGCCGGGTGCAGGCCTCGTGGACCGCCCAGCCCCATGAGGCGGTGCCGGACGACCCGCCGGCCAGCGGCGCCGACGGCAGTTCCGTGCTGCCGATCTCGATCCGCACCCGCTCCGGCGGCACGTCCAGGGCGTCGGCCGCCACCTGCGCCAGCACGGTCCGGGCACCGGTTCCGATGTCGGTGGCGTCGATGCGCACCAGGAACGTGCCGTCGGGCAGCGCGCGGGCCTCGGCCGTGGAAGGACTCGCCATGACCGGGTACGTCGCCGCCGCCACGCCCGTGCCGCGCAGCAGCGTCCCCTCGCGGCCGGAACCCGGCCGGGGATCGCGGCCCTCCCACCCGAACCGCCGGGCGCCCTCGCGCAGGCACTCGACGAGGTGCCTGCTGCTGAACGGCCTGCCGCTGTCGGGTTCGACGTCCGGCTCGTTGCGGACGCGCAGCTCGACCGGGTCCATGCCCAGCGCGCCGGCCAGCTCGTCCATCGCGGACTCCAGCGCGTACATGCCCGGGGCCTCGCCCGGCGCCCGCATCCAGGACGGCGAGGGCACGTCCAGCGCGGCCACCCGGTGCAGCGTCCGGCGGTGCGGCGCGGCGTACATCACGCGCGCGGGCACCGCCGCCTGCTCGACGAACTCCTTGACGCGCGAGGTGTGCGTGGCGACCTCGTGCGTGAGGGAGGACAGCCGTCCGTCCGCGCCGGCCCCGAGCCGCAGCCGGTGCAGGGTCGGGGCGCGGTGCCCGACCACGGCGGGCAGGAAGCGGCGCGGGAACGCCACCGTGACGGGCCTGCCGGTCCGCCGTGCCGCCATCGCGGCGAGCACCACGTCGGGCCGGGGCGTGCCCTTGGAGCCGAAGCCGCCGCCGACGTGCTCGGCCGTGACGACGATCCGCTCCTCGGGCAGGCCGAACACAGACGCGAGCACGGCCCGCACGGCGTGAGCGCCCTGGCTGGAGGTGTGCACCAGAAGCCGGCCGTCCTCCCAGCGTGCGGTGCTGGTGTGCGGCTCCATGGGGTGGTTGTGCAGCGGCGGCACCCGGTAGGCGACGTCGACCCGGACGGGGGAGGAGGCGAACGCGCCGTCCGGATCGCCCTGTTCCCGCACGGCCGGCTGCCCCGCGTTGGCCTCCTCGGGCACGTACAGCCCCGGGTGCGACGCGCCGAGGACGACGTCGTGCTCCTCGGCGTCGTAGTCGACCCGCACGGCGGCGGCGCCCGCCCGGGCCGCCTCCAGGGTCTCGGCCACCACCAGGGCCACGAACCAGCCGCGGTGCGGGACCCGGGGGTTCTGCAGCACGGCGAGCGTGGCATCGTCCGGCTCCCGCAGCCGTGGCGCGTTCTCGTGGGTGAGGACGTCGAGCACACCGGGCACGGCCAGGGCGGCCGCCGTGTCGATGCCGGTCACCCGGCCCCGGGCCACGGACGCCGGCACGGGCCACGCCTGGGCGCGGCGGGGGAGGGGGAACTCGGCGGCGTAGCGGGCGGTGCCGCTGACCTTCTCCCGCCCCTCCCGGCGTTCGGCGGGAACGCCCGTGCCGCCCGTCACGAGGCACTCCTCGCGAGCGCGTCGCCGGTGAGGCGGGACAGCACGTCCACGGCGAGGTTCCGGGCGAGCGGCACCTTGTAGCCGTTGTCCCGCAGCGGTTGCGCGGCGGACAGCTCCAGGTCGACGGCGTGTTCGAACGCGGCCGTGGTGGGAGCCGCGCCGATGAGCGCCTCCTCGGCCCGCCGGGCCCGCCAGGGCCGGTGCGCCAGCGCCCCGAAGGCGATCCCCGCCTGGGCGGTCACCCCGTCCTCCAGCCGCAGCACGACCGCGACGGACGCGAGCGCGAAGGCGTACGAGGCCCGGTCGCGTGCCTTGCGGTACGTCGACGGCAGCCCGGCCGTCGCGGCCGGCAGCACCACGCCCGTGATCAGCTCGCCGGGCCGGATCTCGGTGTCCCGCTCGGGCCGGTCGCCGGGCAGCCGGTGGAAGTCGGCCGCCGCGACACTCCGGGCGCCCTCGGGCCCGGACAGCTCGACCCGCCCGTCGAGGGCCGCCAGCGCCACCGCCATGTCCGAGGGGTGGGTGGCGACGCAGTGCGGCGAGTGCCCGAGGACGGCGTGGTCGCGGTGGACGCCCTCGCGGGCGCCGCAGCCGCTGCCCGGCTCACGTTTGTTGCACGGCTTCGACAGGTCCTGGAAGTACGGGCACCGGGTGCGCTGGAGCAGGTTCCCGCCGGTCGTCGCCGCGTTGCGCAGCTGCCCGGAGGCGCCCGCGAGGACCGCCCGGGACAGCGCCGGGTACCGCTCGCGCACCAGGGGGTGGGCCGCGAGGTCGCTGTTGCGGACCGTCGCCCCGATCCGCAGACCGCCGTCCGGCAGCTCCTCCACCGCGTCCAGCGGCAGCCGGGTGACGTCGACCAGGGCCGCGGGCGTCTCGACGCCCAGCTTCATCAGATCGACCAGGTTGGTGCCGCCCCCGAGGTAGCGGGCCCCGGGGTGCGCGACGTACGCGGCGGTCGCTTCCTCGACGCTCCCGGCCCGGACGTAGGCGAACTCCTTCACGGGATCACGTCCTCGACGGCCTCGGCGATCCTCGGATACGCGCCGCACCGGCACAGGTTGCCGCTCAGCCGCTCCCGGATCTCCGCGCGGTCCAGCGGCACCGCCGCACCGGAGGGCGCGGCCGGGTCGGTGACGTGGGAGGGGTGACCGGCGGCCGCCTCGGCGAGCATGCCGGCCGCCGAGCAGAGCTGGCCCGGGGTGCAGTAGCCGCACTGGAAGGCGTCACGCTCCAGGAAGGCCCGCTGCAGGGGGTGCGGTTCCTCCCCGTCACCGCCCAGCCCCTCCACGGTGATGACCTCGCAGCCGTCCAGGGTGACCGCGAACAGCAGGCAGCTGTTGACGCGCCGCCCGTCCACCAGGACCGTGCAGGCGCCGCACTGGCCGTGGTCGCAGCCCTTCTTGGCGCCGGTCAGGTCCAGGTCCTCCCGCAGCAGGTCCAGCAGGACCCGCCGGTGGTCGACGGTGAGCGTGTGGGGTGTGCCGTTGACGCGGAGCGTCGTCTGCGAGCGGTGCTGGTCGTTGCCCATGCGTGGAGAGCCTTCCCGGGCGGGCCGTACTGCCGTACGGACCGCGTATCCACCGGAGCACGACTGACACGTGCGTCCCGCCGGTGAGGCGCTACCGATCGGATCCCACCTGCCGGGCGCCGGTGTTCTCGCCGTCGCGGGACGGCGCGGCGGGCAGGATCGCCTTGAAGCGTTCCAGCGTCCGTGTGAGCTGCTGGAGCGGGGAGGCCAGGGGCGCGTCCGGCGACTGCGCGCGCGGGGGAGCGGCCGCGGCCGTCTCCTGGAAGGCCGCCAGCGCCTCGTGCGCGCGTTCGGCCGCCTCGCGGTACAGGTCGCGCGACTTCGTCATGGCCTCCAGCGCCTCGGCGTACATGGCCACCAGACCGCGCTGGCGGTCCAGCTCCTCCTGCAGCGTCAGCAGGTGCCAGTCCTCCCGCAGGGCCGTCAGGGCGTCCTCGGCGCCGTCGGGCAGGGGCCGGGGCAGCGCGGCGAACCTCCTGACGGCGTCCACCAGGTCGGCCGGCTCCGAGCCGTCCAGGAAGACCGCCCGCACGGAGAAGTCCCGCGCCTCGTAGCCCTCGGGCGCCGGGGAGCCGGGCAGTACGACGGCACCGCCGCGCGGCACCTCCACGCGGAAGTCGCGCAGCGCCCAGTTCAGGCCCCGCAACTGCTGCGGGGCGGCTCGGTGCTCCACCACGCGGTGGCGCAGCCCCGGCGGCAGCCAGCGCGCCATGGGAAGCCGGCCGCGTTCGTCGGTGGTCATCGCCTCGTGGACGACCACGTGGATGTGCCAGCCGCCCCGCACCGCGCCGCGCAGCAGGCGCCGGACCTCCTTGTCGTCCCGGGGGAGCGGGTTGATCGCACCGAGGGACAGCCGTGCGGTGGCGTCCTGGTCCCAGGCGGTGTCCGGCTCGTCCGGCCAGAACAGCGCGGCGGGGGACGGCCAGTCGTCGTTCCACGGCTCCTCGGCCTCGGCGGCCAGCAGCCACTCCTGCGGGCCGCCCGCCCCGGGCGTCACGCTCAGCCGGGCGCGCACGGTCACGCCGCCGCCGACCCGCCAGCGGGCCTCGAAGACCCGCTCGCCGGGACCGGTCCCGGTTTCGGGCAGCTCCAGGAAGTCGTCGATGTCCTGGTCGTCCTTGCGCCGCTGCAGCGAGCGCCGGAGAACGTCCTCCGCGGCGCCTGAGGCATGGCGGCCGCGCGCCAGCCACACCGTGGCGGGGGTCAGGGGGCGGGCGGTGTCGGATGTCGGCATGGGTCCATCTGTGGGCGGGGGGCACGTGCGCCTGCCAGTATCGTCGCCGCAGGCGGGTGGGTATGACCCGGGGGTCACGCAGTCCCTACCCCGGCCGCGCCGCGGCATGTGTCCCGGACGGGGAGCGGTGCGGCATCCGGTGGCGCCCAGCGGTGGAGCGAGGCGTGCGGGAGGTGCGCCACGCGTGCGGGAGGAGCGCCATGCGCGCGGGGTGTGCGCGCCGCGCGCACACCGGCGGAGCTCACTCGTGGCCCGGCCGGCGGCCGGTCCCCACAATGGTGCGCACGAGCAGGGCCCGCCCACCATCCGCATCGGGGCGGACCCTGCTCGCCCGCGGGGGCGCGTGACGCCGGGCGGGGCGAGGGCGCGTGAACGGGTGCGCAGGGCGGGGTGGGCTGCGAGAACGCGCGACACACGGCGGAGTGGGGTCGCAGGAACGCACGGCCTGACGGAAGGGCGCCCGCCGGGACCGACGAGCCGGGACCGGCCGACGCCCCGGCTCCGGCTCCGGCTGACGAGACGGCACCGCACGGGCCCTGTCCGACGGTACGCCGGTCGACGCCCGCCTCGGGGGCGATGCTCGCGGTGCTCGCCCAGGGAGCACTGCCTCGCTGCTGTGGAGGGCATTGGTCCAAGCGCCACATCACGGCTGCTCTGCCGCGTCACCTTCTCGAAAGGTGACGCGCGATCCGGGTTTCCCGGCCGATGTGCGAGGCTGGACGCGCGTGGATCGACGCAGACAGAAAGGGGACGCGCCATGAGCGACGTCGAGGAGAGGGCGCTGCTGGCGGGCGGCTGCTTCTGGGGCATGCAGGAGCTGATCCGGTCGCTGCCCGGGGTGGTGCGGACCCGGGTGGGTTACAGCGGTGACGACGACAAGCCCAACCCCACCTACCGCGACCACGGGCGGCACGCGGAGTCGATCGAGATCGTCTTCGATCCCACCGCCACCGACTACCGCGCGATCCTGGAGTACTTCTTCCAGATCCACGACCCGACCACCAGGAACCGCCAGGGCAACGACGTGGGGCTCAGCTACCGCTCCGCCATCTTCTACCTGGACGACGAGCAGCGGCGGGTCGCGCTGGACACCATCGCCGACGTCGAGGCGTCCGGGCTGTGGCCGGGTCCCGTGGTGACCGAGGTCGTACCGGCCGGCGCGTTCTGGGAGGCCGAACCGGAGCACCAGGACTACCTCCAGCGCTACCCGGACGGCTACACCTGCCACTTTCCGCGCCCGAACTGGCGGCTGCCCAAGCGCGCGGAGTCCTGAACCGCGAACCCTCACGAGCGCGGCCGGGAAGGACCTCGGTGGCGGGGGCACAGGTGACCGTCCCGGAGTGATCGGTGGGGTCGGCCCGCCGGGCACACGGCCGCGGACGCGGGCCACTGCCGGCCGGCGGATCACACCGCGGGCGCTCCCCCCTCCGTGAGCCTGCCGTCCTCCAGCCGCAACCGGCGGCCGACGCCGATCTCGGCGAGGAACCGCTCGTCGTGACTGATCACCACGAAGGCACCCCGATACGCGTCGAGCGCGCTCTCCAGCTGGCCGACGCCGACCAGGTCGAGGTTGTTGGTCGGCTCGTCGAGCAGCAGCAGGTGCGGGGCCGGTTCGGCGTACAGCACGCAGGCGAGCGTGGCGCGCAGCCGCTCCCCACCGGAGAGCACCCCGACCGGGAGGTGGGCCCCGGCGCCCCGGAACAGGAACCGGGCGAGCAGGTTCATGCGTTCCGCCTCGGGCCGCTCGGGGGCGAACGCGGCGAAGTTCTCCGCCACGGTGCGGTCCACGTCCAGCAGGTCCAGGCGCTGTGAGAGGTGGGCGATACGGCCGTCGCTGCGCCTGATCTCCCCGCTGTCCGGGGTCAGTTCGCCGGTGACCAGGCGCAACAGGGTGGTCTTCCCTGCGCCGTTGGGCCCGGTCAGCGCGATGCGCTCGGGACCCCGGACGGTCAGGTCGACGCCGCCCGGCGCGAACACCGCACCGCCGCCGAGGCGGACCTGCATCCCCCGGCCGAGGAAGAGGGTGCGCCCGGCGGGCACCTGCGTGTCGGGCAGGTCCAGGGCGAGGCGCTGCTCGTCGCGCAGCGCGCGCCCGGCCTCGTCGAGCCGGGCCCTGGCCTCGCCCACCCGGGCGGCGTGCGTCTGTCCGGCCCGGCCCGCCGACTCCTGCGCGCCCCGCTTCATGGTGCCCGCGAAGATGCGCGGCAGGCCCGCGTTCTTGAGGTTCCTCGCGGCGTTGCTCTGGCGGCGCTCGGCGCGTTCCCGGGCCTGCTGCATCTCCCGCTTCTCGCGCTTCAGCTCCTGCTCGGCGTTGCGGACGTTCTTCTCGGCGACCTCCTGCTCGGCGCGCACGGCCTCCTCGTACGCCGTGAAGTTGCCTCCGTGGAACCGCAGTTCACCATGGCCGAGTTCGGCGATGCGGTCCATGCGGTCGAGAAGCGCGCGGTCGTGACTGACCAGCAGCAGACAGCCGTTGAAGTCCGACAGCACGTCGTGGAGCTGCTGCCGGGCCCGCGCGTCGAGGTTGTTGGTCGGCTCGTCGAGGAGGAGGACGTCGGGGCGCTTGAGCAGCTGGGCGGCGAGCCCGAGGGAGACGACCTGGCCGCCGCTGAGCGTGCCGAGCCTGCGGTCCAGGGCGAGGCCGGCCAGACCGAGACGGTCGAGCTGGGCACGGGTGCGCTCCTCGATGTCCCAGTCGTCGCCGATGGTGGCGAAGTGCTCCTCGCTCACATCGCCGGACTCGACGGCGTCCAGGGCGCGGATCACCGCGGCGACGCCGAGCACCTCGGCGACGGTGAGGTCGCCGGTCAGGGGGAGGGTCTGCGGGAGATAACCCAGGGTGCCGCCCACCGACAACGAGCCGGTCGCGGGCCTGAGTTCCCCGGCGATCAGCTTGAGCAGCGTGCTCTTGCCGGAGCCGTTGGGGGCGACCAGGCCGGTACGGCCGGTCGTGACGGTGAAGGACAGGTCGTGGAAGACCGGGGTGTCGTCCGGCCAGGCGAAGGAGACGCGGGAGCAGACGACGGCGGCGTCGGACATGGGGAGCGACCTCGGGAAGGGCGCGGGCAGTAAAAGCTCTGCCCTGGGCAGACGTGGGACAAGGGGGTACGACGAAGCGGCCACGTCGGCTGCGCTCCTCGGCGCGTCCGGTGGCCGTCAGATCCGGATCTCACCCGGAGATGTCGTCTTCACCCACCACGTCTGTCACTCCTCACTGCACGGCGGTCGAGATCGTCCTCAGCGTACCGCCGGCCCCGCCGCCACGGCCCAGCGTTTTCTCCCGCCCCGCTGTCGCTGACCCGGACCGGCCGCCGGGTGCGCGCGGGTGCGGTGCCCGCATCGACCGCAGGGCCGACCCTGCGGTCCGTCCCCGGAGCGACGCATCCTGCCCGCTTCCGTTCGAGCACGTTCACCCGTCGCCCGCTTCCCTGCACATTCCTTTGGAAAATGCCAAAGCGTTCACCTGGGCCGAGCACCCACCGTAGTGTCGTGCTCACGTTCGCGGGAACGGCCGTGCAGGGGGAGGGGATTCGGCGTGCCCGGAATCGACGAGAGTCTGCTGGAAGCCATGCGGCTGCCCGGTGCCCGGGGGGCGTCGGTGGTCGACTGGATCAGCGGCCTTGCCCTGGGCGCGGTGGGTGACGCTCCGGGCGGCGACCCGGAGGCGACGGCGGCGGAGACCGCCGAACTCGCCCGGCTCGCCACGGAGAGCGGCGTGCTCGCCCCGGCGGGCGACGCGGGCGGCGCCTTGGGCAAGGAGCCACCCGTGCAGGACCTGATCCTCACCACCGTGGACTCCTACCACCTGCTGAGGTTCGTCACCACGACCTTCGACAGCACCGTGTTCCTGCACTTATGGCTGGACCGCACGGACGGGAACCTGGCGCTGGCCCGCATACGGCTGGCCGAGATGGCGGACAGACTGGTGCTCGGATGATCACGCAGCTCCTCACCTCGCGCACCGACGAGCCGGCCTCGGCCCGGCTCGCCGCCCTGGCGGAGCGGAGCGCGAGCGGCGCCCTGTCCACCGAGGCGGGGATCGTCTACCTGGCCGCCGGGCACGTCGTGCACGTCGAGTCCGCCGTCACCCCCGCCCTCGGCGACCTGCTCACCCACAGCGGAGCGCTCACCCCCGACGGCTGGTGGGAGGCGATCGACCGGGCCGGCCGCCGCTGCCGCGTGGGACGCCAGCTCGTCGACAGCGGCCATCTCGCCGCCGGGGCACTGGAGTTGTGCCACCTCGGCGCCCTCTTCGACGCGGCGTACTTCGTCCTCGCCCACGACGGGCCGGCCCTGCGCTTCCGGCCCGGAGTCGCGCACTGGCTCGGCGCCGTCCGTTCCGTACCGGTGGCCACCGTGCTGCGCGAGTCCGGACGCCGCCGCGAACTGCTGCACCGCATATGGCCCGAACCCGCCGTCGACCTGGTACCGCTCGCCCGGGTGCCCGGCGCCGAGGACGTGGACCTGCCCGCCCGCCGCAGCCGGATCCTCGCCCAGATCGACGGCGTCCGCACCGCCGCCCAGATCGCCACCGCCCTCGCCTGCCGCACCTTCCACACCCTGGTCGAACTCCGCCGCCTGGCCGCCGCCGGTCTGGTCGCCCCCGCAGCCCCCGTGGCGCCCGTGGCCCCCGTGGCCGCGGTGGCTCACGCGGCCCCCGCTGCGCCCGCGGCCCCTGCTGTACCCGCGGCGGCCGCTGGTCCACAGACGCCGGTGGCCTCCCGCGCCCCCGAGACGCCGGCGGCCTCCGGGGTCCCCGCCGCCGTGTCGACCGTGCCCGGGCCCGCCTCTCGTCCACCGTTCCCGGACGAGCCCGACACCGCTCTGCTTCGGCGGCTCCTGCACGCCTTGGAGGCACTGTGATCCGCGCGCGACGACAGCGTGCCGAAAGGAGACTGCTCATGGCCGTCGAGACCGACGTCCTGGACGAACTGCGTGGGCTGCGCACCCGCGTACCCCGGCTGACCGGCGCGCTCGCGGCCACCGTCGACGGACTCGTCCTCGCCCACGACGTGCCCGGAACCGAACCGGAGGGACTCGCGGCACTCACCGCCGCCGCCCTGGGCGTCGCCCACCGGATGACCGACGCCGCCACCCGCGGCGACTTCCGCGAACTGCTCGTACGGGGCTCGCAGGGCTATGTCGCGACCTACGCGGCCGGCACCACCGCCGTCCTCACGCTGCTGGCCGAGGACCGGGTCAACGTCGGCCGCCTCCACCTGGAGGGCCGGCGCAGCGGAGCCCGGATCGCCGACCTGGTCGCCACCCGCGTCGGCCCGGGCACCGGCCGCCACGCCGACCGGCCGGCGCCCGCGCCCGGGCTCGCGCGAACGCCGGAGTCCGCGCCCGGGTCCGCGCTCGACGCCGCGGAACACCTCAGCGCGGCACCCCCCGTCACCGCCACCCGCCCCATCGGGACCCTGCCGGTGCGCACCCCGCAGCGCCCCGCCCACCAGCCACACCCCCAGGCCGGCACCTGAACCGCCCGGCACCTGAACCGCCCGGGACCTGAACCGCCCGGCACCCGAACGGCTCGCGCCTGAACCGCCGGAGCCGCTCCGCACCTCCCGACCGACCGACCGAAGCACCACCCAAGGAAAGGAACCGACCGCATGGCCAACACGGAGACCGCCCTCAAGGAATGCCTGAGCTCCATCGACGGAGCGACGGCCGTCGCCCTCGTGGACTACACGAGCGGCATGGCCCTGGGCACCCTCGGGGGCACGAAGGACTTCAACCTGGAGGTCGCCGCAGCCGGCAACACCGACGTCGTACGGGCCAAGCTGCGCACCATGGAGCTGCTGGGCCTGAAGGAGGAGATCGAGGACATCCTCATCACCCTGAACACCCAGTACCACCTCATCCGCCTCCTCAAGGGGCGCGGGGGCAGCGGGCTGTTCCTCTACCTCGTGCTCGACGGCAGCCGGGCCAACCTCGCGATGGCCCGCCACCAGCTCCGCAGGATCGAGGCCGACCTGGAGGTCTGAACCGGCACCACCGGACGGGAGCCCTCCGCCACGGACACGCCGCGGAGGGCCCCGGCACGCCGGGCCGCCGCGTCCACGGTGAGTGCCGCCGACGGCACCCTGGACGTGCTGGGCGTGGGCGCGGGCCCGACCGGACTCGCCTTCGCGCCCCGACTGCGCGCCTGCGACACCTCGTTCCGGAGCGACGACCGCACCTGCGACCACGTGCGTAAGTCGCGCACCCCGGCCGTCCAGCCCCGCACCCCGCCCGCGCGCCTACCGCTCGCGCCGGCTGCCGAACGCCCAGGCGGGCAGACCCGCGAGCCACTCGATCAGCAGCCGGCCGGTCTCGGCGGGGCGTTCCTGCTGCACGAAGTGGCCACACCCCTCCAGGATGTGATGGGACGTCAGGCCGGGCAGCGTGACCGGGAACGCCTCCACGGCGTCGGCCAGCCAGGTCAGCGACGCGTCCAGGCCGCCGGCGAGGAACAGCGACGGCTGGGTGAGGGCGGCACCGGCGAAATCCGCCAGGTCCGCCCAGTCCCGGTCCATGGCGCGGTACCGGTTGAGCGCACCGGTCATCCCCGTACGCTCGAACTCCCCGGCGAGGACGTCCAGATCGGCCTCGCTCAGCCACTGCGGCAGGCGCCCCACCGGGAACCGGTCGCGCATCGACCCGCCCCGGGCCACGAAAGAGGAATCGGCCCGCCCGCCGGCGGACAGGGCCGCGTAGAACCCCGCGAGCCAGCCGCGCACATCGGGTTCGATCTCCGCCTCGGCGCGACCTGGCTCCTGGAAGTAGGAGACGTAGAACTCCTCGTCGCCGCCCATGGCCGCGAAGACGTCGGTGGGCCGCGGGCCGCCGGGCGGGGTGTAGGGCACGCTCAGCAGGCCCACCGCGCGGAACACGTCGGGCCGTACCAGCGCGGAGACGGCGGCGATGCTCGCGCCCCAGTCGTGCCCGACGACCACGGCCGACTCCTCGCCCAGCGCCTCCACCACGGCGACACCGTCCTCCACCAGCGCGAGCATCCGGTAGTCCGCCACGGCCGCGGGCCGGGAGGAGCGCCCGTAGCCGCGCACGTCGACCGCGACCGCCCGGTATCCGGCCGCGGCCAGCACCGGCAGCTGGTGGCGCCAGGCGTACCAGGACTCGGGGAATCCGTGCAGCAAGAGCACGAGGGGCCCCTCGCCCTGCTCGACGAGGTGGACACGGCCGGCCGGTGACGGCACCAGGCGGTGCGTGGGGCCGGCGGCGGACGTCTGGGACATGGATCCTCCCGCGCTCGGAAAGGGACGCTCGACCCCGATCATCCGGCGCACACCCCGGCGCATCCGAACGCCGTTGCCGGTTCGGCAAACGGCCGTACACCTGCCGCCCGCCCGGGCAGCACTGCGGGATCAGGCGCCGCAGCACCCCCCGGCCGTCGCCGGCTCACCGGCGGCCACGGGCGCGGGCCCGCAGCAGCCGTCCCCCGTGGCGTCGGCCTCCGGGGTGTCGAAGAGGCCGGCTCCGCCGCACACCCCGGTCTCGGGGAGGGTGAGTTCGACGCGGTCGGCGGACTCCAGATCGCCGGCGATCGCGGCGACGACGGAGCGCACCTGCTCGTGACCCGTCATGGCCAGGAACGTCGGGGCGCGGCCGTAGGCCTTCATGCCGACCAGGTACACGCCCTGCTCGGGATGGGCGAGTTCACGGTGCCCGTGGGGGTGGACCGTGCCGCACGAGTGCTGGTTGGGGTCGATCAGCGGGGCGAGCGCGACCGGCGCCTGGAGGCGCTCGTCCAGGCCGAGACGGATCTCGGACAGGAACGACAGGTCCGGGCGGAACCCGGTGAGCACGACGACCTCGTCGACCGCGCCCAGCCGCCGGCCGTCCTCGGCGACCAGGACCAGGCGGCCGTCCCCGTCCCGTTCGATCGCCTCGGTGCGGAAGCCGGTGACTGCGTCCGCGTGCCCCTCGTCCACGGCGGCCCGCGCGGCGAGCCCGAGCGCGCCGCGGGCCGGGAGCTGGTCGGCCTCCCCGCCGCCGAAGGTCGAGCCGGACAGGGAACGGCGCAGGACCCACAGCGCCTTCGTGCCCGCCCCGCCGTCCGCCTTCGCCAGGTCGGCGAGACCGGCCAGGGCGGTGAAGGCGGAGGCCCCGGAGCCGATGACGGCGGTGCGCCTGCCCGCGTACCGGGCGCGAACGGACGGGTCGGCGAGGTCCGGGACGCGGTAGGTGACGCGGTCGGCCGCGGCGTCCTCGCCGAGGGCGGGCAGGCCGCCGGCCCCGGCGGGGCCGGGGGTGGTCCAGGTGCCGGAGGCGTCGATGACGGCCCGGGCGAACAGCCGCTCCCGGCCGCCGTCGGCGTGGGCCACGTGCACGACGAACGGCTGCGTCTCGCGCCCGGAGTCGACCACGCGGTCCCGCCCGGCCCGGGAGACGCCGGTGACGCGGGCGCCGGTGCGCACCGTGTCGCCGAGGGCGTCGGCGAGGGGCTGCAGGTAGTGCTGCGCCCAGTCGCCGCCGGTGGGGTACGCCCCGGGGTCGGGCCTGGTCCAGCCGGTCGGGGCGAGGAGCTTCTCGGCGGCCGGGTCGGTGAGTTCGGCCCAGGTGGAGAACAGCCGGACGTGTGCCCACTCGCGCACCGCCGCGCCGGCGGTCGGCCCGGCTTCCAGGACGATCGTGGGGAGACCGCGGTCGGTGAGGTGCGCGGCGGCGGCCAGACCGATGGGACCGGCTCCGATCACGACGACGGGCAGCTCGGTGGTGGACGCGTTCACGGCGACTCCCTGTGTGTTTCGATGTTCGTCGATGTCCTGTGCCGCCAGGATGGCACCTGCTTCGATGAGCGTCAACATAGACGTTCGTCGAAGCAGCGGCGCCGAGGTCATGGGATCCGCTGTTTCGACGTGTGTCAACATAGATGTATGTCGAATGCCAAGCCGCTGCCGCTGCTCGACCCCGTCGGCGAGGGCGTGGTGCCCTGCTGCCCGCCGTTGAACGAGCGCCCGATCACCGCCGAGGAGGCCGAGACGGCCGCGCGCATGTTCAAGGCGCTGGGCGATCCGGTCCGGCTGCGGCTCTTCTCGGCCGTGGCGGCGCACGAGGGCGGCGAGGCGTGCGTGTGCGACATCTCCGACGTCGGTGTCTCCCAGCCGACCGTCTCCCACCACCTGAAGAAGCTCAAGGAGGCCGGACTGCTGACCTCCGAGCGGCGCGGCACCTGGGTGTACTACCGGGTCGAGCCGTCCGTGCTGGCGGCGATGGGACGGTTGCTGACCGGCGCGGCGCCGGCCGCCCGGCCGGCCGCCGGCTGAACCTCCCGCCTACCGAGACCCGGAGGGTCCGGCAGGCGAGGGCGTCCGGACGGCGGGGGCGCCCGGCGGCAGCGAGATCCGGGGCCCTGCGCGAAGCGCTGATCGCCGCGCCCGGCGCCCGGCGCAAGACGTGACCTCAGGCCGCCCCCACGTGCGCGGCCAGCACCTCCTCGATCGCGGCCGGCTCCGCCGCATCCGCCGCCCACGCCACGTACCCGTCGGGGCGGACGAGGACGGCCGTGCCCCGGCCGCTGCGCCAGTGCGCCACGGCGAGACGGTCCGCGCGGCCGCCGCCGCCCCGGTACTCCGGCGGAGCGATCAGCACGAACCGCCCCCCGCGCAGCGCCTCGTACAGGCGACCGCCCGCCAGGGCGACGTCCGGGGCGCGCCTGCCGGTGAGGCGGTGCGCCCCACGGGGCGCCGGGTACCGGAAGCCGATGCCGGTGATGGTGCCGATCGCCTTGCGCCGGGCCGGGCCGACCGTGTCGAGGAAAGCCGTGAGCGCGGCCCGCAGCGCCAGTGTCCAGGGGGCCTTGGCCATGGCGAGGCGCACGATCCCACCGCTGCTGCGCAGCACGGCCCGGCCCACCGGGTGGCGTTCGGTCTGGTAACTGTCGAGGAGGGCCGCGTCCGCGTGGCCCCGGACCACCGCCGCCAGCTTCCAGCCGAGGTTGGCCGCGTCCTGCAGGCCGGTGTTCATGCCCTGGCCGCCGGCCGGGGTGTGCACATGCGCCGCGTCCCCGGCGAGGAAGACGCGGCCCACGCGATACGCGGGCACCTGACGTTCGTCGCTGTGGAAGCGGGACATCCACCGCGGGTCGTGCATGCCGAAGTCGCGGCCGAGGGCGAGCCGGGTGACCTCCTTGACCTCGTCGAGTCCGACCGGCTCGCTGTCGGGGACGTCGCGGGCCCGGTTCCACGCGATCACCCGGTGGTAGCCGTCCCCGAACGGCGCGAGGAAGGCGAAGGCGTCGCCGACGGCGTCGGCCGTCAGCAGGTTCTCGGGCTCCTCCGCCAGCCGGACGTCCGCGAGGACGACGGAGCGGATGACGGAGCGCCCGGGGAAGGGCAGCCCGATCGCCTCCCGTACGGCGCTGCGCACGCCGTCGGTGCCGACCACGTAGGCGGCCCGCAGGTGCCGCGTCGGCCCGGCCGCCGTGCGGACCTCCACCGTCACGCCGTCCGGGTCCTGGACCAGCCCGGTCAGCTCCGTCTCGTGCCGGATGTCCACCCCGGCCTCCACGGCGCGCCGCCACAGGACCTTCTCCACCTCGTACTGCGGGGTGACGAGCAGGTGGTTGTAACGGGAGGGGAGGGTGCTCAGGTCGACGCTGAGACGGCCGAAGAGGCGGAGGCTGTCCAGTGGGCGCCCGGTGGACTCCACCTCGTCGGCGAGGCCGCGGGCGTCGAACTGTTCCAGGGTGCGGGCGTGCAGGACGAAGGCGCGGGAGAGGTTGCTGATCCCGCGCGGGCGCTTTTCGAGCAGGGTGACGGGGACCCCGGTGGCGGCGAGATCCCCGGCGAGCAGCAGTCCGGCGGGCCCGGCACCGACGACGATCACGGAGGGCTGGAGCGGCATGGATGACCTCCTGTTGCCAACATCTGTTTGCCAACACTCGTTGACCAACATCTGTTGACCAAGGTAGGGCGGACCGGAGCCGTGGGTCAACAGTTGTTGGCAAACGTGCGTTGGCTTACGCTGGCCGGCATGAACGTCAGCGACAGAGGAACCGCGGAGGCGGAATCCCGCGGCGGGCGCCGCCGCTCGGAGGACACCCGCGGCGCCATCCTCATGGCCGCCCGCGAACGCTTCGCCACCGACGGCTACGACCGGGCCACCATCCGGGCGATCGCCAAGGACGCGCGGATCGACCCCTCCATGGTCATGCGCTACTACGGCAACAAAGAGGGCCTGTTCGCCGCCGCGGTCTCCATCGACCTGTCCATGCCGGACCTCGCCGCACTGCCCCGCGAGGACGCGGGGCAGGCGCTCGTGAGGCACTTCCTCGGCATGTGGGAGGAGAACGAGGTGCTGACGGCGCTGCTGCGGGTCGGAGTGACCAACAGCGCCGGGGCCGAACGGATGCAGACGGTCTTCCGGGACCAGCTGGTCCCGGTGGCCCGCGCGATCTGCCCCGACCCCGAACAGGCCGCCGCGCGGGCCGGACTGTGCGCCGCGCAGCTCCTCGGACTGGCGCTCACGCGCTACGTCCTGAGGTTCCCGCCCGCCGTGGGGCTGGCCCGCGAGGAGATCGTGGCCTGGCTGGCCCCGACGCTGCAGCGTTATCTCACGGCGCCGAACCCCTGAGGGGGCACGGGCCGGGCGGACTCAGCCGTGGTACGTGATGTACCCGTTGCCGTCCTTGTCCGAGCCGCTCCTGGTGTACGAGTGCACGTCGGCGTAGGCGCCGGACGGCTTGTACACGTAGATCGTGTCCTTGTCGTTGTTCCACATGAAGTTGCAGTTGTCGCGGTAGACGACGTTGCCGGCGTCGGAGTCGGTCCCGTTGCCGCCGCGCAGCTTCACGTAGTCGCCCGGCTGGAGCGTGTGGTTCGCGGTGAAGGTGAACCTGTTCCCCGCCGCGTCCTTCACGACGTACCCCTTGAGGTTCACCGTCGTGGACTTGGAGTAGTTCTTGACGGTCAGGTACTCCTCCTTGGTGTTCCCTCCCGAGCACCGGTTGGAGTCGCTCCCCGGGGCGTCGTACTGGATGCCGCGGATCTTCAGCGCGGAGGTGTACTCGGCGGCCTGGGCCGGAGTGGCGGCCAGGGCGGTCAGGACTCCGGCCGCGACGGCCGCGGCGGTGGTGGTGACAAGGCGTATGCGCATGGACGTTCGTCCCCCCTGCATGGCCTTCTGATGAAGGCGATGTGATGATCTGGTGAAGCATCCGGATCGTACAGGGTTCAAGCACGCAGAAGGGCGGGTCCGATGACATTGCCACCGGACCCGCCCCGCGGGTGTATGGGGAGTCAGGCGCCGCTGGCGCGGAGCATGTCCTCACGCTCGACGATCTTCACGCGCTCACGGCCCTCGGGCTCGCCCAGCGCCTTCTCGGCGGCGTCCAGCTTGTACCAGCCGTCCCAGGTGGTGAAGCGGACGTTCCGCTCGGCGAGGAACGCGTCCACCGCCTCGGGCGCGGGGCTGGCCGGCGTCTGCAGCCGCCCGTTGGCGTAGTCGTCCAGCAGATTGGCCACGGTCTCGTTCGCGTCGCCCTTGGTGTGCCCGATCAGGCCCACGGGGCCGCGCCGGATCCAGCCCGTGACGTACGTGGACTGCAGGTGCTCGCCGGACTCCTGCACGACCCGGCCGCCCCGGTCCGGGACGGTGCCGGAGTCGATGTCCCAGGGCAGCTTGGGGAGTTTGTCGGACAGGTAGCCGACGGCCCGGTAGACGGCGGTGACGTCCCAGGTCTTGAAGGTGCCGGTGCCCTTGACGTTGCCCGTGCCGTCGAGCTGCGTGCGCTCGGTGCGCAGGCCGACGACCCTGCCGTCCTCGCCGAGGATCTCCGCCGGCGACTCGAAGAAGTGCAGGAACAGCTTGTGGGGACGGTCGCCGACGTCGCGGATCGCCCAGTTCTCCAGCGTCTTGGCGACCATGTCGGCCTGCTTGTTGCCGCGCCGGGTGGCGATCGAGCCCTCGTCGTAGTCGATGTCCTCGGGGTCGACGATGACCTCGATGTTGGGGGAGTGGTCCAGCTCCCGCAGCTCCATCGGGCTGAATTTCGCCTGCGCCGGGCCCCGGCGGCCGAACACGTGGATCTCCTTGGCCCGGTTGGCCTTCAGGCCCTCGTAGACGTTCGGCGGGATCTCGGTCGGCAGCAGCTCGTCCGCCGTCTTGGCCAGGACGCGGGCGATGTCGAGCGCCACGTTGCCGACGCCGAGCACGGCGACCTTCTCGGCCTCCAGCGGCCAGGTGCGCGGCACGTCCGGGTGGCCGTCGTACCAGGAGACGAAGTCGGCGGCGCCGTACGAGCCGTCGAGGTCGATGCCGGGGATCGACATCGACCGGTCCGCCATCGCGCCGGTGGCGAAGATCACGCCGTCGTAGAAGGCCCGCAGGTCGTCCAGGCTGATGTCGGAGCCGTAGTCCACGTTGCCGAACAGCCGGATCTGGGGCTTGTCGAG
Organism: Streptomyces sp. NPDC085931; assembly: GCF_044540565.1. Classification (NCBI taxonomy): domain Bacteria; kingdom Bacillati; phylum Actinomycetota; class Actinomycetes; order Kitasatosporales; family Streptomycetaceae; genus Streptomyces; species Streptomyces sp. NPDC085931. The sequence continues at coordinate 657,825 of NZ_JBITSK010000002.1, read as the reverse complement.
CACCTGGTGCAGGGCCGTGATGATGCCCTTGATCCGCGGGTGGTCGGGGGCGACGCCGTACCGGATCAGCCCGAACGGCGCCGGCATGCGCTCGAAGATGTCGATGGACACGCCGGGTTCGGCGGCCACCTCGGACTTGAGCAGGGCGTCGGCGGCGTAGATCCCGGCAGGGCCGGATCCGACGATGGCTACCCGCAGGGGGCGGGGCATGGTCAGGTTCCCTTCGAGCGGCGACAAGCGGTCTCGACGGGAAGCCTAAACTAAGGCAAGCCTTACTTGGTACGCGGGTCCGGTCTATGAGCCCATAAGGCTACTTTATGAGCACTCCCCGGTCCGACTTATGGCAGGGGTTGCTCGGCCCAGATGACCTTACCCGCGGGCAGATAGCGCGTCCCCCAGCGCTCGGCGAGCTGGGCGACGAGGAACAGGCCCCGGCCGCCCTCGTCCGTCATGGTCGCGTACCGCAGATGCGGCGAGGTGCTGCTGCTGTCGAACACCTCGCAGATCAGGTTGCGGTCGCGCAGCACCCGGACCCGGATCGGGTCGCCGCCGTAGCGCAGCGCGTTGGTGACCAGCTCGCTCAGGATCAGCTCGGTGGTGAACGTCAGCTCCTCCAGGCCCCACGCGGCCAGCTGCCGGCTCACCGCGGCCCGCACCTCGCCCACGGCCGCAGGGTCGGACGGCACCGGCCACTCGGCGACATGGTCCGCGGCGAGCGCCCGCGTCCGGGCCACGATCAGGGCGATGTCGTCGCTGGAGCGGGCCGTGAGCCGCGAGTCGAGCACGACCCGGCAGGTGTCCTCCGGCGACTCCCCGGCCCGGCCCAGGGCCTCGCGCAGCATCTCCAGACCGACGTCGATGTCCCGCTCCCGGTCCTCCACCAGCCCGTCCGTGTACAGCACGAGCCGGCTTCCCTCCGCCAGCTCCAGCTCCGCCGTCTCGAACGGCAACCCGCCGAGCCCGAGCGGGGGGCCGGCCGGCACGTCCGGGAACTCGACGCTGCCGTCCGGGTGGATCAGGGCCGGCGGCGGGTGCCCCGCCCGCGCGAGGGTGCACCGCCGGGAGACCGGGTCGTACACGGCGTACAGACAGGTCGCTCCGGTGACCGGGGCGCTGCCCTCCTCCTCCGTCTCGTCCTGGTCGATCCTGCCGACCAACTCGTCCAGCAGGGCGATCAGTTCGTCCGGCGGCAGATCCAGGGAAGAGAAGTTGTGCACGGCGGTGCGCAGCCGCCCCATGGTGGCCGCGGCGTGCAGCCCGTGCCCGACCACGTCCCCGACCACGAGTGCGACCCGGGCCCCGGACAGCGGCAGCACGTCGAACCAGTCGCCCCCCACCCCGGCCTGGGCGGGCAGATAGCGGTAGGCGATCTCCAGCGCGCCCTGCTCGGGCAGGTTGCGGGGGAGCAGGCTGCGCTGCAGGGTCACCGCCATGCTGTGCTCGCGCGTGTAGCGGCGCGCGTTGTCGATGGAGACGGCGGCCCGGGCGACCAGTTCCTCGGCCAGGGCCAGCTCGTCCTCGTCGAAGGGCTCCTGCTTCTCGTAGCGCCAGAAGCTGACCACGCCCAGCATCAGCGTCCCGGCCCGCAGCGGCACGGTGATCAGCGAGTGGATGCCGTACTCCACGATCTGCGCCGAGCGTTCCAGGTCCTGCGCCTGCCAGCCGGGCGCCTCGCCCAGCCGGGGTTCCAGCACGGGCCGGCCGCTGCCGAGGCTGCGGCCCTGCGGGGAGGTCTCCACGAACCGGATGCGCTCGCCGACGGGGTAGAGGGGAGCGTCCTTGCGGATGCCGCTGAGCGCCGTGCGGCTGAGCGTGGCCGCGGCGTCCGGCTGCCCGCCGCCCAGCACCGCGTCGAACAGGTCCACGGTGGCGAAGTCGGCGAACCGGGGCACGGCCAGCTCGGTCAGCTCCTCGGCCGTCCGGGTCACGTCCAGGCTGGTGCCGATGCCCACCCCGGCGTCGTACAGCATGTTGAGCCGTTCCCGCGCGGTCTCGGCCCGGCCGGACAGGGCCCGCAGCTCCGTGGAGTCGCGCAGCGTGGCGACGCTGCCGGGCGGGACGCCGACGCGGTCCGTGGTCCGCTGGTTGACGGCGAGGAGCCGGTCGCCGACCAGGTGCACCTCGTCCGTGGCGACACGGCCCGACGCCAGCAGGTCGGCGGTGCCCGGGTCGAGACCCAGGCCGAGGACGGGGCGGCCCTCGGCGTCGTCGGGCAGCCCGAGCAGCCGGTGCGCCTCGTCGTTGGCCAGGACCAGGGTGCCCTGGTCGTCCACGATGAGCACGCCCTCCCGGACCGCGTGCAGCACGGCGTCGTGGTGTTCGTACATCCGGGTCATCTCGTGCGGCCCGAGCCCGTGGGTCTGGCGCAGCAGGCGCCTGCTCACCAGCGCGGCGCCGGCGGTCGCCAGCGCGAGCGCCGCCGCCGCGGCCGACAGCACGAGCGGCAGCTGCCGGTCGGCGGTCCCGCCCACGTTCTTCGTCGTGATGCCCGCCGAGACCAGCCCCACGACCCGGCCGTCCGGGTCCTTCACCGGCACGACGGCCTGGACGAGGGGCCCGATGGTGCCCTCGATCTCCTCGGTCACCGCCTCCCCGGCCAGCGCCGGCGCGATCGTGCCGACGAACTGCTTGCCGATGCGGTCCGGCTTGGGGTGGGTGTAACGGATCCCGTCGGTGTTCATGACGACGACGAAGTCGACCTTCGACCGCTCCCGCGCGGCCTCGGCGCGCGGCTGCAGCACGGCGGTGGGATCGGGGCCGTCCAGGGCCTCGACCGTGCCCGGCGCGTTGGCGAAGGTCTCCGCGACGGCGAGCGAGCGGTTGCGCGCCTCCTGCGTCGTGTCGTGCCGCACCTGGAGCACCAGGGCCACCACGGCCGCCACGACCAGCAGCAGCACGATCACCACGACCAGCAGGAACACCTGCCCGGCGACGCTGCGCCCGCCCAGCACCGACCGCAGCCCCGCCATCGGATGCCACCGTGACGGACCCGTCTCCCTCCGCTGCCGCGCGGACGGCGTGGAGCCGGGCCGCAGGGGCGATCGAGTCCCGGATCGACCCAAGAGTCGGACCATGTGCCCATGTCTACACTGCCCGGCCCCGGGAGGCGAGGGGCGTCACCCGGGGTGGCAGGGGGCCCTCACCGTATCGTCACGTCTCCGGAACACCGCGGGGTCCGGGCCGCCGGCGCCGTACGCCGCTGTCAGGCCCCCAGCGAGCGGGCCAGCTCGGTCGTGGCCCGTGCGATCTCCGTGTCCTCGTCCGCCATGAGGCGGCCGAGTTCGCCGCTGCGGGCCCGCACCGCCTGGCGCGCCGCCCGCTCCCACACCACCGGGTTCTCCCGGTGGTTCAGCAGCTTGGGATAGACGGCCGCCGTGCTCTCCCACTGCCGGGCGTCGGCGATGTTCTTGAGCAGCTGGATGATCTGGGCGCGGACGGTCACCTGCGGCAGCTTCGCCAGCTCCCACAGGAACGGCACCGTGGCGGCGGTCGCCTGCTCCACGACGAAACCGAACTGGCAGATCCGTTTGCGCAGGTCGTCGAGGGCGGAGCGGGCGGTGTCGGCGTCGCCGCAGGCGATGCCGCTGAGCAGTACGGGAATGGCCGCCGCCGAACCGGTGGAGTCCTGGATGTCACCCCACGGCACGCGGTCCAGTGCCGTGAGCGGTGTCTTCCGGGCCAGACCGGCCGGGGCGTCCGGGCGCTGAGGGCGCTCGCTGCCCGGGTGTTCCGTCGAAGCGCTGCGCATGGCGAGGGGCCTTTCCGCGGCAGTCGTGTCAGATGGGTGGACAGGTCGACAACCTCGCCCAGACCGTCTTGCCCGCCGGCGGGGTGGGGGTCCAGCCCCACTCCTCGGACAGGGCGTCGACGAGGCACAGGCCGCGTCCGTGCTCCTCCAGGGCGGAGCCGGTGCCGGGCGCGTACACGGGCGGGCGGTCGTCGGGGTCGGAGACGGTGACCAGCAGATGGGCCGGATCCAGACGGAATCCGAGCCGGATCTCCGGCGCACCCGGGGCCCCCTGCGCCGCGTGCGTCGCGGCGTTGGCGGCGAGCTCCGTGATGATGAGCGTGGCGTCGTCGCAGCGGTGGTCGAGCGACCAGACGCGCAGGGTGTGGCGGGTGAAGGCCCGGACCCGGGCGAACCCCTCCCGGCTGCACTCGACGCGCAGCGCGACCGAGGGGGAGAGGGGGCCGGGGGCCGGCGCCGTCCCGCGCGCCGGCACACCGGCCGCGGCCTGCCCCGGGGACGGCGCTCCGTGCGGCGGTCCTCCGTGGAGCGGTGCTTCGCGCGGACCGGGACCGGCCGGGAAGCAGTCGAGCGCCCCGGGTGCGCCCGCGTGCGCCGGGGCCTCACTCGGCGGCCGGAGCACGTGCTGCGCAGGTGATGACACGGCATCTCCCCGATGCGACGTCAGGACGGGGCGTCAGCCCGGGGGTTGACGCCGCGGCTATTATCCACGCTGACGGCGCCCGCATGCAATTGCACGAGAAATTGCGTGAGTTTCAAGCCGTCGCGGGTACGCAAGCCGGGACGAGTTCGGCCGGAGAGCAAGGAGAGTGCGGTGCCACCAGTGCGGAACGGAGTGCAGGCGAGTTCACTGGACGCCTGCTGGATCAAGAGCCGGCACAGCAACGCCGAGGGCAACTGCGTCGAAGTCGCCCCTCTCGTGGACGGAGGCATCGCGATGCGCAACTCCCGTGACCCCGACGGGCCGGCGCTCGTCTACACGGCCGCGGAGGTGGCGGCGTTCCTGGCCGGGGCGAAGGACGGGGAGTTCGACCACCTGGTCTGAGACCCGCACGGCGGGAAGACCCGCGCGGGCCCGCATCCGCGGCGGCCGAGCGGAGTCACAACGAAGTCCGAGTGGAGTCCAAGCGGAGCCCAACTACCCACTTCCTGCTGCCGTGTCGGGCGGATGCGCACAGCCCCGGCGGGGTGCGATAGTGTAAATCGCCCTTGTGCCGGTCTGCTGGGAGTCAGGATGTCCGCCGCGTCGCATCGTATCTCCCGTCTGGAACCCTACCTGGACAGGCCCGAGCCGGCGCCGACCCTGCTGAAGATGCTGGTCGGTGTGCAGCTGGCAGGCTTCCGCGAGGACGCCGGGCTGGCCCAGGACCAGGCGGCGCGCGCTGTGGGGTTCAGCGCCGCGAAGCTGTCCCGTATCGAGTCCGGCAAGGGCCGTCGCCCGCCGACCGAGAACGACGTCCGCGCGCTGCTGCAGTTGTACGGCACCGACGACTACGAGGCCTCGGTGCTGCTCAAGTTGCTGCAGCGCGCCGGTGAGCCGGGCTGGTGGCAGCGCTACGACAAGCGGCTCATGCCCGAGTGGTTCGACCGGCTGGTCGGACTGCAGGAGGCCGCCGCCACGATCCGTACCTTCGAGATCCAGTACGTGCCGGGCCTGTTGCAGACGCCCGCCTACACCAAGGCCGTGGTGGAGAGGGGCCTGCCGAACGCCCCGGCGGCCGAGGTGGAGCGGCGCGTCGAACTGCGCAGGCGCCGGGCCCGGTTGCTCACGCGGGACGAGGCCCCGCAACTGTGGGCGATCATCGACGAGTCCGTGCTGCTGCGGGTCCTGGGCAACCCGGAGATCATGCGCGAGCAGCTGGAGCACCTCGTCGAGATGGCCGAGCGCCCCAATGTGACGGTGCAGGTCGTGCCGTTGAGCGTCACGAACGCCTCGGCTCCCGCCATCCCGGTGACGTATCTGCGCTTCGGCGGCCTCGATCTGCCCGACGTGGTCTACCTGGAGCACATCAAGAGCGCCAACTTCCTCGAGGACCGCGACGAGACGGAGGAGTACCGGATCGCGCTGGACCGGCTGGCGGACGAGGCCCTCAAGCCCCGCGAGTCCATGGAGCTGCTGCGGCAGACGATGGAGCAGCGCTACCGGTGAGACACCGGTGCCGCCCGCGGGACACCCACCGTCCCGCGGGCGGCACCCGCCGTGTCACTTCTCCAGGGGAAGACGGCCCACGCCGCCGAACTCGATCCACTCGTGGCTCAGCTGACGCGGCGCCACCTCCGTGTCCGGGCGCCAGGTGGACACCTCAACGAGCCCCGGCTCCAGGATCTCCAGACCCTCGAAGTACGTCTCGACGTCCTTCGGCTCCCGGACGCGGCCCCAGTGGCCCTGCGTCGCCTGGTCCATGAAGTTCGTGACGAACTCGCGGACCTCGGCCTCCTCGCTGACCAGCTGGCACATCACCATGAAGCTCCCGGGCGCGAGCCGCTCCCGGACGCGGCGCGCCACCGCCAGGGGGCCGTCGGTGTCGCTGTCCGGGATGCAGTGGAAGACCGAGTTGAACAGCACGCACACCGGCTCGGAGAAGTCGATCAGCCGCTTGGTGTCGGGGTGGTCGAAGATCAGGTCGGTCTCGCGCATGTCCGCGTGGATGACGGCGGTGCGCTCGTCCTGCTCCAGCAGGGCACGGCCGTGCACGAGGACCATCGGGTCGTTGTCGACGTACACCACGTGGGTGGTGGGGTCGATGCGCTGGGCGACCTGGTGCACGTTGTCCTGCGTCGGCAGGCCGGAACCGTGGTCCAGGTACTGCCGGATGCCGTACTCCTCGGAGAGGGTGCGCACCACGCGCTGGAGGAAACGGCGGTTGTTCAGGGCCAGGCGGCGCGTGCTCGGAACGACCTTGTCGAGTTCCTCGCACGCGGCGCGGTCGGCCGCGTAGTTGTCCTTGCCGCCCAGGTAGTAGTCGTACATGCGTGCTGCCGTCGGCACGTTCGCGTCGATCTCGGTGGACAACTGCTTCTCGGAGTGCATCGTTCCCCCTGCAAGGTGCCGCGCCAACGGACTGGCTGGACAGGAAGTACATCCTAGGGAGCGGGAGTTGGCCCGTGCCAGCCTGTCGGCGAAGCTCCCCGCGATTCGAACGACGAGATGTTCAGTACGAGCTGCCGACGAGCCCTTTATCTGAGGATTCGCGTGTTCTGTGTCCCCGGTCCGCAGCCGCTATCCTCACGGCCCCGGCCGCTTTCCCAGGAGCTACCCATGGGCGACTACTACGACCTCGGCACCCACAGCCGTCCCGTCACCACCACGTCCGACCAGGCCCAACTCTGGTTCGACCGGGGCCTGGTGTGGACCTACGCCTTCCACCACGAGGAAGCCGTCGCCTGTTTCGAGAGGGCGGCCGAGGCCGATCCCGACTGCGCCATGGCGTACTGGGGCATCGCCTACGCGCTCGGGCCGAACTACAACAAGCCGTGGGAGTTCTTCGAGGGCGCGGAATTGACGCGGACGGTGCAGCGCACGCACGCCGCCGTGGAGCGGGCCCATGCGAAGGCCGCCGGAGCGACACCGGTGGAGCAGGCCCTGATCGGCGCCCTGCGGGCCCGCTACCCGCAGGCGGAGGCCGTGGCGGACTGCTCGGTGTGGAACGAGCCCTACGCGGACGCCATGCGCGCGGTGTACGCGCTGGCGCCCGACGACCCGGACATCGCCACGCTGCACGCCGACGCCGCGATGAACCTCACCCCGTGGCAGCTGTGGGACCTCGGGACCGGACAGCCGGCCGAGGGCGCCCGCACCCCCGAGATCCGGGACGTGCTGGAGGGCGCCCTCGCCACCGAGGCCGGGGCACGACACCCGGGCGTCCTGCATCTCTACATCCACCTCATGGAGATGTCCCCGGCACCGGAGCGGGCCCTCACCGTCGCCGACCGGTTGCGCGGCCTCGTCCCCGATGCGGGCCACCTGCTCCACATGCCTTCGCACCTGGACGTCCTGTGCGGCGACTACCGGCAGGTCGTCGCGGCCAACAGCGCCGCGATCGCGGCCGACGAGAAGTACCACCGCCGGGCCGGCGCGATGAACTTCTACACCCTCTACCGGGCGCACAACCTCCACTTCAAGATCTACGGCGCCCTGTTCCTCGGCCAGGCGAAGGTCGCCCTCGACACCGCCGCCCAGCTGGAGGCCGCCGTCCCGGAGGACCTGCTGCGCGTGCAGAGCCCTCCGATGGCCGACTGGCTCGAAGCGTTCCTGGCCATGCGCGTCCACGTGCTGATCCGCTTCGGCCGCTGGGCCGACATCCTCGAACTCCCCGCCCCGGCCGACCCGGAGCTGTACGCGGTGACCACCGCGATGCGCCACTACGCCCGGGGCGTCGCCCTCTCCGCCACCGGCGAGGTCGACCGGGCCGAGGCCGAACGCGCCCTGTTCCACGAGGCGGTGGGGCGCGTGCCCGGGACGCGGATGCTGTTCAACAACACCTGCCACGACATCCTCGCCATCGCCGCGGCCATGCTGGACGGCGAACTCGAATACCGCAAGGGCAACCACGACCTGGCCTTCGCCGCCCTGGAACGCTCCATCGAACTCGACGACACCCTCCCCTACGACGAGCCCTGGGGCTGGATGCAGCCCACCCGCCACGCCTACGGGGCCCTGCTGCTGGAACAGGGCCGGGTGGCGGAGGCCGAGGCGGTCTACCGCGCCGACCTCGGCCTCGACGACACCCTGCCCCGCCCCCTGCAGCACCCCGGCAACGTGTGGGCGCTGCACGGTCTGCACGAGTGCCTGCTGCGCAACGGCAAGACGGGCGAGGCGGCCCTGGTGGGGCACCAGCTCAAGACGGCGACCGCGCTGGCCGACGTGCCCATCCGCTCGTCCTGCTTCTGCCGCCTGGACGTCCCGCCGGCCACGGACGCGTGCTGCCCCTGACCCGGCGGGTCACCGCCGGTCCAGACCCGCCTGCTCCAGTGCCCTCGTCATGGCCGGCCGGTCCCGCCGGCGCCACTGCGGGTCCCGGGTGAGGGACATCAGCAGCTCCGGCGTCAGGCGGTGGTTCTCCGCGTGGGCCAGCAGGGTCTCCGCGTCGGCGGCCGACGTGGCGCCGTGCTCGTCGTCGGCGATCGTGCGCAGTACGTCGGCGCGGTCGGCGAAACGGCTCATCCCGCAGTCGAGGCCGTCGTCGTCCAGGGTGTCCGGGTAGGGGGCCCGGGCCCAGGCCCCGTCCTCGAACCAGTACACACAGCCCAGTTCGGACCCCTCCAGCAGGTCCGCCAGCTCCTGGTGGGGAAGCCAGTCCGGGGCTCCGGCGAGCAGGTCGACCGGCGGCTCGTGCCACTTGCAGCCGCTGGACTCGTCCTCGCCGAAGAGCACCCACCGCCCCTCGCCCCGGGGCGTGAGGCTCCACCAGGTGCAGCCGGAGTCGTCCAGGTGCAACCCGGTCCCGTCCACCCAGGTGCCGGTGCGGTGGTGAGCCCTCCGTTCCTTCTCCGTGGTGGCCTCCAGCACGGCGACGAGCGCCCAGCGCGCCCACAGCACCTGTGCCGACGGCAGGTCCCCGGGCCGCCCCGGCCGGTTGATGCTCATGTCCTGTCCTCGCTCGTTCCGCCGATCATGATCGGGGCAAGGCTCTCACGAGCGGGCCGCCGGCCGGGGCGCAGTCCTCAACGGCGCCCCCGGCGGGCGTCCTTGACCGTCATGCGCACCAGGAACGGCTGCGCCCCGGACAGGCGGAGCCGCTGGGCGTGCACGGGCGTGAAGCCGTGCCGGAGGGCGGCGGCCAGGTCGTCACGGCCGGGCAGCAGCACCACGGCCGCGCCGTCGGGGGAGAGGATCCGCCGCAGCTCCGTCCACCAGCGCTCGGGGGCGTCGGCGAGCAGGCCGCCGGCGGGCACCTGCGCGCCCCATGGCGGGTTGCACAGGACGCGGTCGGCGGCCCCGTAGGGCAGCGGCAGCCGGCCCGCGTCGCAGCGGCGGACGGTCACCGGCAGGTCACCGGCGTTGGCGCGGGCCGCCGCGACCGCCTGCGCGGACAGGTCGAAGCCGTGGAAGCGGGCGTCGGGCCGGGTGAGCGCCCCCTCGATCAGCAGGGTGCCGGCGCCGCAGCACGGGTCGACGACGGTCTGCCCGGGGCCGATGCCGGCCAGCTCCGCCATGGCGGCGGCGAGCGGCGGGTGGAGGGTGCCCGGGACGGTGTGCCGCTTGTAGGCGCGGCGGTGCAGCGGCCGGTCGTCGACACGCAGCATCAGGGTGGCCTGCGTGCCGTCCAGGGTCAGTCGCCAGCCGCAGGAGCCCGGCGGGGGAGCGGCGCCGGTGCGGCGCGAGTGGTACGGGACGCCGAGCCGCTGCGCCAGGGCCTCGCCCACGGCGTCCTCGGCGTCGTAGCGGGTGAACGCGCGCCGGCCCAGGAAGGAGGCCGAGACGTCGACGCACACGGGCGCCGCGCCCGGGCGGCGCAGGGGGAGCAGGTGGTCGAGGTCGGTGCGGTCGGCGAGTGCGGTGAGGTCCCGCGGGGCCTGCCGGGCGGCTCCGACGTCGGGGCTCCGGGCGGCGAGCAGGAACACGTCGTCGGCGGTGCGCAGGGGTGGCGCGGAACGGGTCGCGCGGAAATGGACTTCGCGGTGCCGCAGATCGGTGACGGCGCCGAGACCGGACCGGACGACCTCGGCGGCGACCAGGGGCTCCAGGCCGCGCAGACAGCGCGCCACGAGGGGCGTGTGCATGGTGGTGTTCTTCTTCCACGTCGGCACTCGGGGCAGCGCTCCGCTGCCCCGCGTCGTCGGCGACGGGGGGTCCTCGCTTCGCCGACGGTGCCTAGCGGAGGTGGAAGAAGTACGTCATGGGCGGGAGTGTAATCGGCCCGGCAGGTTTGGACCTCCCCTTTCAAGGTCACCCGCACCGTGACCCCGACGTCGGACACGACTGGGAGTGAACGAGAGTGGCTGAAGAGCAGAAGGCCAAGGCGAAGACCGAGCAGGCCAAGGGCAAGGCCAAGGAGACGATCGGCCGTGCCGTCGGCAACGAGCGCATGGAGGCCGAGGGCCGCGCGGAGCAGTCGAAGGGCGACGCCCGTCAGGCCAAGGAGAAGGCGAAGGACGTCTTCAAGCACTGAGCCCGTGCTCAGCGCGTGCTGAGGTTGATGAGAAGTCCGCGGTGCCGCGTCCCACGAGGGCGCGGCACCGCCGCCGTGTCCGCACCCGTCCGGGTCGCGGGGCCGGACGGGTGCGGACAGGCATGAAGGCGCGGGGCCCGCACGCCCCGCGCCTTCATGGGCTCGCCGGGATCAGACCGCGGGAGCCGGGAACGTCGGGTACTCCACGCCCGACACGTGCTGCACGACCCGGATCACCTGGCACGAGTAGCCGAACTCGTTGTCGTACCACAGGTAGAGGATCGCGTTGTCGCCCTCGACCTTGGTGGCGCCGGCGTCGACGATCGAGGCGTGGCGCGAGCCGATGAAGTCGCTGGAGACCGCGTCGGGGGCGCTGATGAAGTCGATCTGGCGCTTCAGCGGCGAGGTCAGCGAGACCTCGCGCAGGTAGTCGAGGACCTCCTGACGGGTGGTCTCCCGGGCGAGCTGCAGGTTGAGGATCGCGATGGACACGTCCGGCACCGGCACCCGGATGGAGCTGCCGGTGATCTTCGCCTTGAGGTCGGGCAGCGCCTTGGCGACGGCGGAGGCGGCACCGGTCTCGGTGATCACCATGTTGAGCGGCGCGGACCGGCCCCGGCGCTCGGACTTGTGGTAGTTGTCCAGCAGGTTCTGGTCGTTGGTGAACGAGTGGACGGTCTCCACGTGGCCGCGCTGGACGCCGAACTCGTCGTCCATCGCCTTCAGCGGCGGCACGATCGCGTTCGTGGTGCAGGAGGCGCACGACAGGATCTGCTCGTCCGGCTTGATGGTGTCGTGGTTGACGCCGTGCACGATGTTCGGGACGTCGCCCTTGCCCGGCGCGGTCAGCACGACCTTGTCGATGCCGGGGCGCAGGTGCTGCGACAGGCCCTCGCGGTCACGCCACTTGCCGGTGTTGTCGATGAGGATGGCGTCCTTGATGCCGTACGCCGTGTAGTCGACCTCGGACGGGTCGCCGGCGTAGATCACCTTGATCGCGTTGCCGTTGGCGACGATCGTGCTGGTCGCCTCGTCGACGGTGATGGTGCCCTGGAACTGGCCGTGGATGGAGTCCCGGCGCAGCAGGGAGGCGCGCTTGACGATGTCCTGTTCGCCACCCCCGCGCACGACGATGGCCCGCAGCCGCAGGCCGTTGCCCGAGCCGGCCTTCTCGATCAGCAGCCGGGCCACGAGCCGGCCGATGCGGCCGAAGCCGTACAGGACGACGTCCCGGCCCTCGCGGCGCTCGATCTTGTTGGCGCCGGTCGCGCCGGCGACGGCCTCGGCGGTGAACTCCGCGACCGACAGTCCGCGGTCGTCCTCGCGGTACGTCGCGGCGAGCATGCCGATGTCGATCTGCGAGGGACCGAGGTCGAGCTCGGCGAGGGTCTGCAGGAAGGGCAGCGTCTCGGTGACCGAGAGCTCCGCGCCGGCGATCTGCCGGGCGAAGCGGTGGGTCTTGAGGATGCTGACCACCGACTTGTTCACCAGGGAGCGGCTGTGCAGCAGGACCGTCACGTCCCGCTCCCGGTGCAGCTTCCCGATGATCGGGATCATCGACTCCGCGATCTCCTCGCGGTTCTTCCAGTTGGTGAACGAGTCGTCGTTGACAGTCACGAGTCCATCTTTCGAGCTAGGCGGCGCTCATATGTTAAACCGTCGGTTTCCCGATCATGAAGGGGGTGTCTCCGGGGCCGGCGGACCCGGTTTTCCGCGCGCCCCGCACGGCGCGGCCTGAGACGATCGACTCGGACGCTGCCGCGCGAAAGGGACGGGCATGGACCTGGATGCCGTGGCCGACGAGCTGTACGCCCTGCGACCGGAGGAGTTCACCTCCGCCCGGGCCACGGCCGTGGCCGCCGCCCGCACCGCCGGTGACCGTGAACTCGCCACGCGGATCGGCGCGTTGCGCAAGCCCAGCCTCGCGGCCTGGGTCAGCAACCTCCTGGTCCGCAGCCGCCCCGGCGAGGTGGAGCCCCTGCTCCGGCTGGGGGAAGGCCTGCGCCGGGCCCACCAGGACCTGGACGGCGCCCAGCTGCGGGAGCTGAGCCGGCGGCAGCACGCGTTGATCCGCGCTCTGTCCCTGCAGGCCAGGCAGCTCGCCGCCCAGGCCGGGCATCCGATCAGCGAGTCCGTGCAGCGCGAGGTCGAGAACACCCTGCACGCCGTGCTCGCCGACCCCGCGGCCGCCGAGGCCTGGGCGACCGGCCGGCTCGCCAAGCCGCTCAGCGCGGCGGTCGGCTTCCCGGCCGTCGCCGCGGGTGCCCGCGCCCGGGCGGGCGGGAGCGCGCCGGACGAGGGCGACTCCGCCCGGGGCGAGCCGGTGAAGGGCCGGCAGGCCAAGGACCGGCAGGCCAACGACCAGCAGGCCAAGGATCAGCAGGCCAAGGATCAGCAGGCCAAGGACCGGCAGGTCAAGGCTCAGCAGGTCAAGGACAGGAAGGCGGAGGAGCGGCGCCGGCGCCGTCTGGCCGAGGCCCGGCGGGAGGCCGAGGCCGCCGACCGCGAACTGCGCACGCTGCGGGAGGCGGCGGCGGACGCCGACCGGGCGGCGCAGGCGGCGAAGGAGGACGTGGAACGCCTCCAGCGGCGCGTCGACGACCTCGCCGAGGAGCTGGAACGCGCCAGAGGCGAGCACCAGCAGGCCCGCTTCGCCGAACGCACGGCCCGGGAACAGTCGCGCACGGCCGACCGCCGGGTCCGCGAGGCGAGCCGCCGGGCCGCGGCCGCCGCGGCCCGGCTCGAACGCCTGGCCTCCACGGATTCCTGACGGGCGGCCCGCCGCCGCTGCGGTGTCCCCGGGTGTCCGGGGCCCATCATGGGCCATGACCAATATCACATCCCGGAGGCAGGGCGGTACTGCGCGGGCTCACACGCGCGACACCAAAATTGAACCGTTCGTTTTCTTGAACCATTCGTGTTTGTGTGGCTAGGTTGTGGGCATGACCGCACCCCGGACCCCCACCACCGCCGAGGAGCTGCGCGGTGCCGGCCTGCGGGTGACGGCAGCCCGCGTCGCGCTGCTCGAGACCGTGCGGGACGGTGACCACCTGGGCGCCGACGCGATCGCCTCCGAGGTGCGCGGCCGCGTCGGCCACATCTCCGTCCAGGCCGTCTACGAGGGGCTCCACGCGCTCACCGCGGCGGGACTCATACGCCGCCTCGAACCACCCGGCAGCCCGGCCCTCTACGAGGGACGGGTCGGCGACAACCACCACCACCTCGTGTGCCGGTCGTGCGGTGTCGTCGCCGACGTCGACTGCGCGGTCGGCCACGCCCCGTGCCTGACCGCCTCCGACGACCGCGGCTTCGCCGTCGACGAGGCCGAGGTCATCTACTGGGGCCTGTGCCCCGGCTGTTCCACCGCCAGCAGTTCCTGAGCACGTGATCCACCCGAGCACCGTGATCCACCCCGTCCGGAAGGATTTCCATGACCGAGAACCACGACGCGATCGTCACCGACCCGAAGTCGGAGGAGGCGGGAGGCGGTTGCCCGGTGGCCCACGACCGGGCGCTGCACCCGACCCAGGGCGGCGGCAACCGCCAGTGGTGGCCCGAGCGGCTGAACCTGAAGATCCTCGCCAAGAACCCCGAGGTGGCCAACCCCCTCGGTGAGGACTTCGACTACGCCGCGGCCTTCCAGGCCCTGGACCTCGACGCCGTCAAACGCGACATCGCCGAGGTGCTCACCACCTCGCAGGACTGGTGGCCGGCCGACTTCGGCAACTACGGCCCGCTGATGATCCGCATGGCCTGGCACAGCGCTGGCACCTACCGCATCAGCGACGGCCGCGGCGGCGCCGGCGCCGGCCAGCAGCGCTTCGCGCCGCTGAACAGCTGGCCGGACAACGGCAACCTGGACAAGGCCCGCCGTCTGCTGTGGCCGGTCAAGAAGAAGTACGGCCAGAGCATCTCCTGGGCCGACCTCATGATCCTCACCGGCAACGTCGCCCTGGAGCAGATGGGCTTCGAGACCTTCGGCTTCGCCGGCGGCCGCGAGGACGTCTGGGAGCCCGAGGAGGACGTGTACTGGGGTCCCGAGACCACCTGGCTCGACGACAAGCGCTACTCGGGCGACCGCGAGCTGGAGAACCCGCTCGGCGCGGTCCAGATGGGCCTCATCTACGTCAACCCCGAGGGCCCGAACGGCAACCCGGACCCGCTGGCCGCGGCCCGCGACATCCGTGAGACGTTCCGCCGCATGGCGATGAACGACGAGGAGACCGTCGCGCTGATCGCCGGCGGCCACACCTTCGGCAAGACCCACGGCGCCGGCCCGGCCGACCACGTCGGTGCCGACCCCGAGGCCGCCTCCATGGAGGAGCAGGGCCTGGGCTGGAAGAGCACCTACGGCACCGGCAAGGGCGGCGACGCCATCACCTCCGGCCTGGAGGTCACCTGGACGGCCACGCCCACCCAGTGGAGCAACGGCTTCTTCAAGAACCTCTTCGAGTTCGAGTACGAGCTGGAGCAGAGCCCGGCCGGCGCCCACCAGTGGGTCGCCAAGGACGCCCCGGAGATCGTGCCGGACGCGCACGACCCGTCGAAGAAGCACCGCCCGAAGATGCTCACCACCGACCTGGCGCTGCGCTTCGACCCGATCTACGAGCCGATCTCCCGCCGCTTCTACGAGAACCCCGACCAGTTCGCGGACGCCTTCGCCCGCGCCTGGTTCAAGCTGACCCACCGTGACATGGGCCCGAAGTCGCTGTACCTCGGCCCGGAGGTCCCGGAGGAGACCCTGATCTGGCAGGACCCGCTGCCGGAGCCCGAGGGCGAGCTCATCGACGCCGAGGACATCAAGGTCCTCAAGACCAAGCTCCTGGAGTCGGGTCTGAGCGTCTCCCAGCTGGTGTCCACCGCGTGGGCGTCGGCCTCCACCTTCCGCGGCAGCGACAAGCGCGGCGGTGCCAACGGCGCCCGCATCCGCCTGGAGCCGCAGCGCGGCTGGGAGGTCAACGAGCCCGACGACCTGGCCCAGGTCCTGCGCGTCCTGGAGGGCATCCAGCAGGAGTTCAACTCCGGCGCCGGTGCCAAGAAGGTCTCCCTGGCCGACCTGATCGTGCTCGGTGGCTCCGCCGCCGTCGAGAAGGCCGCCAAGGAAGCCGGCTTCCAGGTCGAGGTCCCCTTCGCCGCGGGCCGGGTGGACGCGACGGAGGAGCACACCGACGCCGAGTCCTTCGAGGCGCTGGAGCCCACCGCCGACGGCTTCCGCAACTACCTCGGCAAGGGCAACCGCCTGCCGGCCGAGTACCTGCTGCTCGACCGCGCGAACCTGCTCACGCTGAGCGCCCCCGAGATGACCGTCCTGGTCGGCGGCCTGCGAGTGCTGGGCGCCACCTACCAGAAGTCCCAGCTCGGCGTGTTCACCAGGACGCCCGGCTCGCTGACCAACGACTTCTTCGTCAACCTGCTCGACCTGGGCATCACGTGGAAGTCGACGTCCGAGGACCAGACCACCTTCGAGGGCCGTGACGCGGCCACCGGCGAGGTCAAGTGGGCCGGCTCCCGCGCCGACCTGGTCTTCGGCTCGAACTCCGAACTGCGCGCCCTGGCCGAGGTCTACGCGAGCGACGACGCGAAGGAGAAGTTCGTCAAGGACTTCGTCGCGGCGTGGGTCAAGGTCATGAACCTGGACCGGTTCGACCTGGTCTGATCCCCGCCCGCCCCGCACGACAGGACGCCCCGAGCCACCCGGCCCGGGGCGTTCCCCGTTGCCTGAGGGATCGTCAAAAACCGTTCAAGGTAAGAACATCACTTACCCAACTCTCACCATGAAACGGCAAGGAACGCGATCACGCGCGGATTCGGGCATACGTTCTGGCCGTGAACACTGATTCCACTGCCCACAGAGGCGCCGGCCGTGCGCCGCAGCCCTTCGCCGGTGCACGGCCGACCACCGGCGGCCCCGTCCGCCGCACCCTCCTGCGCACCGCACTGACCGGTGCCGCCGCCCTCGGTGCGGGCCTCGCCGGCGCCCGCCCGGCCACCGCCGCACCCGGGGGCACGTCCCCGCGGCCCGGCACCCCGGGCGAGGCCTGGCGGGAACTGGCCGAGGGCAACCGCCGCTGGCGCACCTACCGGGAACGCCACCCGCACGAGAACCCGGCCGTGCGGCAGAGCCTGACGGCCGGTCAGCACCCCTTCGCGGTCGTCCTCGGCTGCATCGACTCGCGCGTGCCCCCGGAGCTGGTCTTCGACCAGGGCCTGGGCGATCTGATGACGGTCCGCACCGCCGGCGAGGTCCTCGACGAAGCCGTCCTCGGCAGCGTCGCCTACGGCGTGCTGGAGCTCGGCATACCCCTGGTCGTCGTGCTGGGGCACCAGTCGTGCGGCGCCGTGCGGGCGGCCGTCGAGGCCGAGGAGTCGGGGGGCCGGCTGCCCGCGCACATCCAGTACCTGGCCGACCAGATCAGCCCCGCCATAGACCACGGCAAGGAGGGCGACGCGCGCATCGACGCGACCGTCGACGCCAACGTCCGGCTGGTCCGCTCCAAGCTGGTGGCGGAGCCCGACCTGGCCGAGAAGATCGGCACCGGCCGGCTCGCGATCGTCGGCGCCCGCTACGAACTGACCGACCAGAGGGTGCACCGGCTCGCCTGACACCGTGCCCGGTCCGCCGCACGCGACGGCGGACCGGGCCGCCGCGTCAGGCCCGCAGCGGGCCGCCGCGTCAGGCCCGCGGCGGGTGGTGGCGTCAGGCCCGCAGCGGGTTGTGGCGCGCCGCCGCCATCAGGTACCAGGCCGTCGCCCCCGTGTGCCGGTACGGGTAGTAGCCGAAGCCGAATCCCGTGTCCAGCGGACTGCTCGCGGACACCACCCCGGCGCCCTCGGGCAGCACCCGGCCGCCGATCGTCTGGCCGCCCCCGAGCAGACTCTGGGCGCGCTCCAGCGAGGAGAGCAGCCGCCGGGCCCGGGCCTCGTCGCCGCGGGCGCCGCGGTCCCTCAGGGCGAGGGCGAGATGGGCCGTCCCCTCGAACCACACCCCGTTGCGGTCCGGCTTGGGCTGCCCCGCGGCGATCGGCGCGTCCTCGTCCGCCACCAGACTCGCCGAACTGAAGGTGACCCCCTCGTACGTCTGCCCCGCCGGGACGGTGCTGTTCGGGCGTTCCGAGTGGTCGACGACGGCCAGTTCGGCGGCGGCCCAGTCCAGGGAACGGGCGTAGCCGCGCGTGCGGGCGCCGAGGGCGAGATGCGTCCAGGTCTGGGTGTCCTCGGGGATCGGCGCCTTGTTCACCGTCACCCCGTCGTTCGTGCCGGTGTAGAAGAAGCCGCCGTCCGGCTCCCATATCCGCCGTACGAACGCCTCGGCCCGCGCGCGCCGTTCGCGCCACACCGGGTCCCCGGTGAGCCGGGCCAGCCGGCCGAAGAGGCAGACCAGGTCCGTGTTGTGCTCGGTGGAGGTGAACGGCAGCCGCTGGTTCGCCCCGTCCACGCCGAACTTGTAGCCGCCGAGCGGTTCGTCGGTCCGGCCGGTCCGCTCGATCCACTCGCCGATCCGCACGGCACCCGTGAGGAAGCGGCGCGCCCCGGTGCGGCGGGCCAGGGCGCCGAGCGCGATGCCGGCCCAGGCCATGTCACCCACGGCCGTCCCGGTGAAGCCGAACTGCGTGCCGACGTTGACGGTTCCGTCCGGCCGCACGAAGCCGTCGGGCTGCGGGGAACCGTCGTAGAAGGTGTACGGCCCGACGTTGTAGGCCTGGCGGAGCCTGCCGTCGTCGTGGGCCGGGTCGTGCCCCTGGGCGTGGAGCAGGGCGTCGCCCAGCGCGGTGGCCCTGGTCAGGCCGTCCGCGGTCCGGGTCGCGAGGAGGGCCAGGACGGCCAGGGCGTTGTCATAGGTGAAGGCGGTGCTGAACAGGCCGGCCTGGTCGGTGTAGCTCTGGGCCAGGCGGAGCTCCCCGTGGTCGGGGTAGGCGTCCATGGCGGCGGCGAGGAAGGCCTGCGCGCGGGCCGGGGCCGGTCGGGTGCCGGCGGAACCGGCCGCGGGCGTCCGCCCGGAACCGGCCGCGTGGGCCTGCCCGGAACCGGCCGCGGCGAGGGCGGCGGCTCCGAGTCCGGCACCGATGAGCGAACGCCGGCTGAGCGCCGGGCCTTGTCTGCCAGTCAAGGATCTCCCTCTGAGAGCGCTCTCAATCAGCGCGCTCATTGTGCTGGCGCCCCCGGGGCGGGTCAACGGCTCGGGCAGAAAGGAGAATTGCAGGGCGGGGTGACCGGCGGGGCGATCACTCGCAGACGATCTCGTCCCGCGGTGTGTAGTGGGTGCGGTAGGGCTCACGGCGCACTTCCCGGCCGTCGTCGTAGAACACGCGCTCCACCGTGACGTCGAACCCCTCCAGCGGGGTCTGGGGGACGCACTCCTCGGCGTCGCTCACCTTCTTGGCCGGCTCCTTCACCCCGGTGCGCGGGCCCTTGACCGACTTGATCTCGTCGTACTTCCGGGTGCCGAGGAAGGAGACGGTCACGGAGGTGTCCGTGGACTCCGCCCGGATGTAGATCGCCTTGCCGGAGTCGTTGCGGAAGCGCAGGTCCAGGCTGCCCCAGGCGACCGTGGCCTCACGGCCCTCCGGATAGCGCTCGATGTAGAAGGAGTGCGCGCCGTGCTCGACGGGCTCGACCCCGGCGAAGAACAGCGCGTTGTACACGGTCGTCGCCACGGCGGAGACCCCGCCGCCGGACGCCTTCGTGAACTGGTCGTCGAGGATGATGACGCCCTCGACGAAACCGTTCGCCTCGGTGCGCTCGCCGACGGTCCGGTTGAAGCTCCACGTCTCGTCCGGGCGCACGAGGGAGCCGTTGATGAGCTCCACCGCCCGGCCGATGTTCTTCGTGCGGTACGCGGCCGGTTCGAAGTGCACCGTGAAGGAGGACATCGTCTCGGTCAGCCCCAGTCGCGCGGCGTTCTCGCGGGTGATCGCCGGCTGGGTCGTGCGTACGTCGACCGGGCCGGTGCGGGCCGTGCCCGCCCGGGTGAGCAGGGGCAGCACCGCCTTGCCGAGCGCCTTGCCGGTGATCTCCCGGCCGGGCACGGCGTCCTCGGCGACGGCCACCTTCTCGCCGTCCGGCCGCAGCACGGCGTTCCGCGCGGTGGTGGTGACCTCGTCCAGCGGTCCGGCCACCGCCCGGTCCCGGCGCAGGCCCTCGGCGTCCAGCCGCGGTTCCAGCGTGCCGTCCTCGTCCGGCCGCAGGGACAGGTGCGCGCCGAGGACCTCGGGATCGACCGTGATCCGCCGGCCGGCCGCGGTGAGGGTGACGGGTGCCGAGACGGCCGGCTGTGCGAACGTCCGCACCGCGCGCCGCACCTCCTCGGCCGAAACCTTCGGCCGGGTCTCGCGCACCGGCAGGGACGTCACCGCGGCGGCGTCTGCGCGCAGGAACGCGGCGCGCAGCGGATCGACCGCGGCCGGCACGTCCAGGCTGTAGCCGGTGCGCGGCGCGACCTGCTCCACGCGTCCGCCGTCGAAGCCGACGGCACCGTCACGGACCTCACGGTCCAGCCCCAGCCGCCCGAGGGCGGACCGGGCCCGGTCCTCGTCGACGCGCACCACCGGCTCGACGGCGCCACCGGAGCGGAACAGTCCGCCGAACACGCTGAGCGGATCGGAGCCCGTGCGGGTGGCGCGGTCCACGGTCGCCCCGATGTCGTACGAGAGTCCGGCGCGCCGCGGGTCGACCGTGCCCGTCCGGTCGCCGACCTTCACCGGGAGCGCCCGTGTCGCGGACGCGTCCAGCCGCCGCTCCAGCGTCCGCACGGCCTCCGCACGGCTCAGCCCCCCGATGTCCACGCCGCGCACGGTCGTCCCGGCGTCGATCTCCCCGCCCGTCAGCAGCCAACCGGCGAGGTACAGGCCGCCCACGCCCACGGCCAGCGCGCCGCCGGCCAGGACGAGGGGCGGCAGGGACTTGCGGCGTGAGGTTATTCGGGGGCGCATGGCTCTCCTGGTGAATCGACGAGGACGGTGCACCCGGGACGCGACATTGCTGCGGGCAAACAGATCAAGCTACGCACACTCCGGCAGCCGAGCACTATGGCCCAGACCACTTATGTCCGAGATCATTACGGAATCGTCCGGTCCGGGTCGGCCGCCGCACGGGGCCACAGAGTGGTAACGGGGAACAACTGTCCGGCTGTTGCCGCCGTCTACGCCACCATGAAGATCTCTTTCCTGATTCACAACGCCTACGGAATCGGAGGCACGATCACCACCACGTTCAACCTGGCCGGAGCGCTCGCCGAACGGCACGACGTCGAGATCGTCTCGGTCTTACGCCACCGGGAGCACCCCAATCTCACCCCGGACCCGCGGGTGCGGCTGCGGGCGCTGGTGGACCTGCGCAAGGAGGCGGACCACCCCCTGCACGGCAGACCGGCGAAGATCTTCCCGGCCGCCGAGTACCGCCACCACCAGTACAGCGAGCTGACCGACCAGCGCATCGGCGAGCACCTGGCGGCCCTGGACGCCGACGTCGTCATCGGCACCCGCCCCGGCCTCAACGTGCACATCGCCCGCCAGGCCCCGCGCCACGTCGTACGCGTCGGCCAGGAGCACCTCACCCTCGGCAACCACTCGCCACGGCTGCGCACCGCCCTGCGCCGCGCCTACCGCCACCTCGACGTGATCACCACCGTCACGGAAGCGGACGCCACCGCCTACCGGCGCACGATGCGGCTGCCCGGCGTCCACGTCGAGGCCCTGCCGAACAGCGTCCCCGACCCGGTGCTGCCGCCCGCCGACGGCACCGCGAAGGTCGTCGTCGCCGCCGGACGCCTGGTCCGCGTCAAGCGCTACGACCTGCTGATCGAGGCCTTCGCCCAGGTCGCGGCCGTGCACCCCGACTGGCAGCTGCGCATCTACGGCAAGGGCGAGGAGCAGCCCGCGCTGCGCGCGCTCATCGAGCGGCTCGGCCTGTGGAACCACGTGTTCCTGATGGGCGCCGCCACGCCCATGGAGGCCGAGTGGGTCAAGGCCTCCATCGGCGCCGCCGCGTCGAACTTCGAGCCGTTCGGCATGACGATCGTCGAGGCGATGCGCTGCGGCCTGCCCGTCGTGAGCACCGACTGCCCCTACGGCCCCGGCGAGATCATCCAGGACGGCACCGACGGCCGGCTGGTCCCGGTCGGGGACCGGGACGCCCTCGCCGCCGCCCTGCTGCACCTCGTCGGCGACGACGCACTGCGCCGCGGCATGGGCGCCGCCGCCCTGCGGAACGCACACCGTTTCGCTCCGGGCCCGGTCGTTGCCCAGGCCGAGCGCATCCTCGACGAGGCGATCGCGGCGCGCACCACGGGCCGGCCCGCTCCCGACACCACCGCCGGCCCGCTGGCCGGACGGGTCCACGCCGCCCGCGACACGGCCCACACCGCTGCCGCCGGCGCCCTGCGCGCGCTACGGAAGGGCCGACGATGAGCACCCGCCAGGACACCACCCCGCGCACCGACTGCGCGATCGACCCGGACGGCCGGATCACCTTCCGGCTCCCCGCGCTCCCGGCCGCCCCCCGCCCCCGGCTGCTGCTGCGCCTTCGTCCCGGGAAGGGCGCCCCCGAGCAGACCCTGCACCACCTCGACCTGGAACCCGGCGCGGCCGACGGCCGTCCGCACGCCGTGCTGGAACCGCACCCGGCGCTGGAGGAGGGCCGCTGGGACCTGTACCTGCTGCCGGAACCGGACGCCGCCCGGCAGCGGCTGCGCCCCGGCCTGCGGGACCTGCGCGCCCTCGTCGACGGGCACCTGCGCGACCGCACCTCGCCGGTCGCCGTCCGGGTCCCGTACGTGACCAAGGACGGCTTCCTCGCCCTGCGGACCTGGCTGCGCACCGCCCACGCCGAGGTCCGCGCCCTCGATCTCGCGGACCGGGCGATCACCGTCGCCGCCCGGCTGCACGGCGCCGGCCTCCACGAGACCGCCACGGTACGGCTGCGCCTGCGGGGCACCGGCACCGTGCACGAGGTGCGCCCCCGGATCGACGGCGACGGACGCGGTTTCTCCTTCACGGTCGGCGCCGCCGACCTGGCGGGGACGGCACCGCACACCGGCCGTGTCTGGGACGTTTTCGTCCGGCCGGCCGCTGATGCGCCACCGGTCAGGATCGGCCGTCTTCTCGACGACGTGGCCGACCGCAAGCACGTCCACGTCTTTCCCGCGCTCGGCGCCGGGGATTTCGTCCTTCGCCCCTACTACACCGTCGACAACGACCTCGCGATCGAGGAGACGCCCGCACATTCCCCGACATGACCGAAATGAAAAGCCCGGTGTTTCGCATGGGTATTCAGGTGGTGCGCCGCGAATTTCGTGTGTGGATTCTGTGTGCAGCGGCGGCGAAATGGGCCGGAGGTTCGTCTTCACCACCGGCAGAGCGGAAGGGGGCTTGCGGCGATAACCAAACTCAAGTACCTAGATGAATCATGAACCTGTTCACCCGCGTCGTGCCGTCCCGGCGGCAGGCGCCCGCCGTCCCCCCACAGCGCCCTGCCGGCGCACCGGCTTCCCCCACCCCCGGCCTGCCCGATCCGGGCCTGGCGAATCTGACCGGTGAATGGGTCGTCGACCCCGCGCACAGCAGGATCGGCTTCTCCGTCCGGCACGCGATGGTCACCACCGTGCGCGGTTGTTTCCTGGAGTACGAGAGCCGGCTCTACTTCGACGCCCACGACCCGGCCCGCTCGCGGGCCGACATCACGCTGTTCACCGCCAGCGTCGACACCGGCGTGGAACAGCGCGACGCGCATCTGGTGGGGCGTGACTTCCTCGACGTCGCGACCTATCCGCGGATGCGTTTCACGAGCACCGGTGTGCGACAGGCGGGACCGGATCTCTATCGCATGGCGGGCGACCTCACCATCAAGGGAATCACCCGGCCCGTCGTGCTCGAGATGACCTACATCGGGCATGTCACCGACCCGTTCGGCTACGAGCGGGTCGGGTTCGACGGCACCACGACCATCAACCGCTCGGACTGGGGCCTGACGTACAACAGCAGGCTCGCCGAGGGCGGTGCGATGGTGAGCGAGAAGGTGCGCCTGCAGTTCGACATCGCCGCCATCCGCACGGCTCCCGGGGCCGGCTGACCGGCCCGGTCCTCAGGGCGCTGCGCCGGGCGCGGCCACGACCCGGAACGCGGCCGGGCCGACCGCGAGCAGGCCGTCGCTCAGGGGAGTGCACCGCACCCCGCCCCGGCCGCGCAGGGCGCGCTGCGCGCCGGGGCCGATGGTGACGTCCATCCAGGCGCAGGGCCGGGCCGGGCGCCGCACCGCGAACAGCACCGGCCCGGTGCCGCAGTCGAGGGAGACCGTCGCGCCGAGGTACGCGTCGATGTCGACGCCCCGGAGCAGGACGTTGCGGCGGGTGTGCCGGAGGTCGGCACCCGCCGGGAGGTTCTCCGCGGCCATGATGGTCACCGCGGCGTTCCGGTGCGCGGGCCGCGCGTAGTAGCGGTCGCCGACCAGGCCGAGACCGTCGCGCACCTCTACCCGGGGGACGCGCTCGTCGTCCGGCCCGGGAGCGGGCCCGTCCGCGGGCCGCCCGGCCAGCCGGTGCGCGGGCGACACCAGCAGCTCCACCACCTCCACCTCGGTCATGCGCCCACCCTACGGCCGGGCGGTCCGGCGGCTCCCGCGCGGTCCGGGCGCCTCAGTCGTCCCACCGCCGCCCGGAACCCTCCTGCTCCGGCGGGGCCCGGCCGTCCGCCGCCTCGCCCGCGGTGAGGTGCTCCAGGACCTCCACGAGTTCCTGGCACGCGCGCTCCACCGAGCGCCGGGTGTTGATCTGCTCGGTGATCACGGCCGACAGGATCAGGGCCGTCAGGGCCATCGCCCCGTTGAAGGCCTGCAGCTTCATCAGCACCTCCACGCGGGTGAGCCGCTCGAACGGCCCCACCCGGTCGGTCGCCGACACCGTGGCCATGACCGAGGCGAACAGGGCGCACACCATGCCGCCCGCCAGCTGGAAGCGGAGAGCCGCCCAGATCACCAGGGGATAGACGAGGTACAGCAGGCTCAGCCGGCTGTGCGTGGCCAGCGGCACGACGCAGCAGACGATCACCGCGAGGCCCGCGGCCTCCCGCCATCGCGTCAGGCGCAGCGGCGGCCGGATCCGCACCAGCAGCAGCACCACCGGCGTGACGATCAGCACGCCCATGGCGTCGCCCACCCACCACGCGAGCCACACGACCCAGAAGCCCGACCCCTCCAGCCGGCCCGTGAGGACCAGTAGACCGGCGCCCACGGTCGAGCTGATCAGCATGGCCGTGAACGCGCCCAGGAACACCAGGGCCAGACCGTCCCGCAGCCGGGCGAGATCGGTGCGGAAGCCCGCCCGGCGCAGCAGCAGGTACCCGGCGACGGGCGCGGCCGTGTTGCCGGCCAGGACGCCCAGCGCCGACGGCGACAGGGAGGTCAGGGACATGATGACGAACAGGGCGCCCAGGGCGATGCCCGGCCAGCAGCGCAGCCCGAACAGGAGCAGACAGGCGACCGAGACCCCGGTGGGAGGCCAGACCGGAGTGACGACCGCGCCCTCGACGACCAGCTCCCGCAACAGGCCCAGCTGCCCCGACGCGTAGTAGCAGACGGCGACGGCCGACGTCTGCAGAGCGAGGACGACCGGCTTGCGCAGATCCTGGCTAGCCACCACAGCAGCCATGAGACACCGGGGCCGCCGGGACGGCGAGGCGGGAGCCGGGCGGTGCGGCCCTATGGCTGAGCAGCCCCCGCCCGCTCGCTCGCCCCGGGGGAGCGGCGCACCGCCTCCGGCCCGTCCAGCCCGACGACCAGCACGGCGGCATCGTCGTCGTGCCCCACCCGCTCCGCGCCCTTGATCACGGCGGCGGCCAGCGCGTCCACGTCCATGCCCGCGACCGCCGCGATGCCCGCGAGCCGCGTCACCTGGTCCAGCCCTTCGTCCACCCGCATCGACGGCCCCTCCACGACACCGTCCGTCAGCAGCACGAACACCCCGCCCGTGGTGAGCTCGTACCGGGTCACCGGGTAGGGCATGCCCGGCAGGACCCCGAGCGGGGGGCCGCCCTCGTCGTCGGTGACACCGGACTTGCCGTCGGCCGTGGCCCAGACGCACGGCAGGTGCCCCGCCCGCGCGCTCTCCAGCACGCCCGCACGGGGGTCGAGCCGCATGAAGGTGCAGGTCGCGAAGAGGTCGGAGTTGAGCGCGAGCAGCAGGTCGTTGGTGCGGGCCAGGACCTCGCCCGGCTCGCTGCTGACCGAGGCCAGCGCCCGCAGCCCTGCCCGCACCTGCCCCATGAACGCGGCGGCCTCGATGTTGTGCCCCTGCACATCGCCGATGGACAGGCCGATCCGGCCGTCGCCGAGGGTGAAGGCGTCGTACCAGTCGCCGCCCACGTTCAGTCCCTGGCACGCGGGGGTGTACCGCACGGCCAGGTGCAGCCGCCGCGCGGAGGGCAGGTCGCGGGGGAGCATGCCGCGCTGCAGGGCGAGGGCCAGTTCCACGCGGGACCGCTGCATCTCGGCCTGCGCACGGGCCTGGGCGGTCAGGGCGCCGAGCCGGGCCAGCAGCTCGTCGCCGTCGTCCGTCGTGCCGGTGCGGGACATGGTGTACTCCGGCGAGGAGGGCCACGGTCGGTGACGCCCCTCGAAGGCAAATCACTCAATTTACGTTCATAGGATGATACTCAGCACGGAGGTCCGTGGACGACTCGCGAGCCCCGGCCACCGCCTGCCGCAACAGCGCGGACAGTCGCCGGTCGGCGTCGGACGCGGCACTCAGCACCCGCACGGCGCGGTCGAGACGCCGGCTCCCCGGGCCGCGCCACCACAGCAGATCGGCGAGGCGGGCCACCGGACCGGCCGCGCGGGAGGAGCCCAGCCGCCGCGCTCTGCGGCGGCACGCGCGACCGTGCCGTGACAGGAGCCGGGAGCCGGGGCGGACCCGCCGGGCCGCCTCCAGCGCCATGCCGACCAGCAACGGCGCGTACGCCCGCTCGGCGGGCCGGGCGGAGGCGAGCTCGGCGGCCAGCGGCCACAGGTCGAGCCGGGCGGAGTCACCCACGCTGTCGTTGACCGCGCGGGCCAGCTCCGCCAGCGCCGGATGCGTACCGGCCGGGCTGTCGCCGAAGCGGTCACCGGCCAGCAGCGCGGCGGCCTCCATCAGACAGGCCCCGTCGTCCGGATGCAGATGGGCGAAGCGGCCGGGCCGCGGGAGGCCGCCGGGCACTGCGCCACCCGACGGCGCGGCCGAAGGGGGAACGGGGGAAGGGCTCATGACGGCCTCCGGCCGGCATCACACACCGGTGACGGCGTGCAGGAAGAGATAGAGCGCGGCGGCGGGAATCCCGGCGCCGGGGAAGGTGAGCACCCAGGCGGTGCCGATGGAACGGGCCACCTGCCAGCGTACGGCCGAGGCCCGCCGGGTGGCACCGGCACCGAGGATGGCCGCGGTGATCGTCTGCGTCGTGGAGATCGGCGCCTTCACCAGGAACGCCGTGGTGTAGAGAACGGCCGCCGCGGCGGTCTCCGCGGCGAAACCGCGTGGCGGGTCGAGGTGCACGATCCGCCGCCCCAGGGTGGTGATGATGCGCCGGCCGCCGCTGTACGTACCGGCCGCCATGGCGAGCGCCACAGCGACGATCACCCACACCGGCACGGAGAAGTCGTCCTGCCGGCCCGCCGTGACCAGGGCCAGCACGATGACGCCCATGGTCTTCTGCGCGTCCTGCAGCCCGTGCCCCAGCCCCATCGCGGCGGCCGAGACGGTCTGCGCCATCCGGAAGCGCCGCACGGTGCGCCGGGGCGCCGCCCGGCGGAAGACCCACAGGACGGCGGTGTGGAGCAGATACCCGAGCGCCACCCCGACCAGCGGGGACAGCAGCATCGGCAGGACGACCTTGTCCAGGATGCCCGACCAGTGCACCGTCGCCGAGGCGGCCAGCGCGGCGCCGACCAGCCCGCCGATCAGGGCGTGCGAGGACGACGTGGGCAGCCCCCGCCACCAGGTGAAGACGTTCCAGCCGATGGCGCCGAGCAGCGCACACAGGACGAGCAGCAGACCCGAGACGTCCTCGGGCGCCCCGATGATGCCCTTGCCCACGGTCTGGGCGACCTCCGTGCCCAGGAAGGCGCCGAGGAAGTTCATCACCGCGGCCATCGCCAGCGCCACCCGCGGCGTCAGGGCCCGGGTAGAGATCGAGGTGGCGATCGCGTTCGCGGCGTCGTGGAAGCCGTTGGTGAAGTCGAACGTCAGTCCCACGACGATGATCAGCACCACCAGCGTGAGCTCCATGACCGATCACCTCTCACGCGACGGTGCCGGGGCGGCCGGCAGCGGCCGCACGCTTCCATCCTGCGCCCCCAGCGGCGTCGCGGACCCCGCGACTACGCCACGCGGGGCGTGGCCGTCCCACGAGAACACGTCGACGCCGCTTTACGGTGTCCTGGTGCCATCTGAGTGGTCTGTTCCGAAATGGGTCCTTCTGTCGTCGGGGTGCGCCCCGGTCGCCCTGATCCTGGGCTGGCTGGTGGCGGCGTCGCTCCAGGGTTCCCCGTACGATCCGGCCGCCCAGACCATCAGCGTGCTGGCGGCGCCCGGAGCCTCGGGCTCCTGGGTGATGACGGCCGCGTTCGTCGTCCTCGGCGTCTGCCATCTGCTCACCGCCTGGGGACTGCGCCCGGCGGCGACCCCCGGCCGTGCGGCGCTCGCGGCCGGGGGAGTGTCGGCGCTGGCGGTGGCCGTGGTCCCCGCTCCCAGCAGCGGGGGCTCCCTCAGCCACGGCTCGGTGGCCGCCGTGGGCTTCACCGTCCTCGCGGCCTGGCCCGTCCTGGCCGCCCGCCCCGGCGACGGCGTCCCCTGGGGCCTCCGCCCTGGGCCCTCCCTCGGGGCGACCGGCGTGATGGCGCTCGGCGCGGCGTGGTTCCTCATCGAGCTGCACCAGCGCGGGGCGGCCGGGGTGGCGGAGCGCGCGGTGACGACCGTGCAGTCGGTCTGGCCCTTCGTGGTCGTCCTGTCCTGCATCCGGGACGCCAGCCGCGCGGCCCGGCCGGTGCGGGTGGTTCGCCGCTAGGGCCTGTCAGGCGTCGGCGACCGTCGTCCGGCGATGTGTCCTACGGGCGGTGCTCCGTTTCCGGGACCGCGGCCCGCCGCGCCCGGGGGCTGCCGGTGGAGTTCACGGACGTGGAGCACCCGGAGTCCGACCGGTGAGCCGCTGTGCGGCTCGCTCCGCGGCCTGCTCCGCCGCCCCGAAGTAGTCGCCGCCCTTGCGCCGGACGTCGTCCGTGCCCCAGGCCCGCTCCTCGCCGGTGCTGCGCCGCCGCTGGGCCGGGACGAGCCGGGGTATGTGTTTCGAGCAGTGGAGGTACGCCTCCTCGACCTCCACCCGGACCCAGACCTGGGGGCGGCGCCCGGGCACGGGGTCGACGGCGAGACGGCCGGGGTGCCTGCGGCGCATGACCTCGTCGGGGACGAGTTCGGCCCGGCCGTTGACGTGCAGACCGATCCGGTCCGTGGCGAAGTCGATCATCAGCAGGCCCACGTGCGGGTTCTCCCGGATGTTGCCGAGGGAGGCCATGACGCCGTTCCCCCGGTACTCGGGGTAGGCCAGGGTGGTGTCGTCGAGGACGTGGAGAAAACCGGCCGGGCCGGCCCGGAAGGTGTTGTCGCACTCTCCGTTGCCGTCCGCGGTGGCGAGGAAGAACATCTCCTGGCGGGCCACGAACTGCTGCATCCGCGGGTTGAGCCGGTCCAGCACCTGTTGGTCGTAGAACCGGTCGGCACGGTCGGTGGTGCCCAGCTCCCGCTGGATCCGGTGTTCTCCGTGGCTTCCGGGGCGGTCGGCCCGCTCATCGTCGTACAACGGTCCTCCTGAGGAGCATGTCGGCCACGAGCCTAGAGCAGCCGGGTGTGCGTCATGTCGGTGGGCGGGGCACGGAGGTCGCACGCCACCCTGGGGACGCTCAACCCCCGGCCGGGGGAGGGGAGTCGGCGGCGGGCGGGCCGGTGTGTGAGGTGCCCGGCTCGCGCAGTGCCTGGCACACCGACCAGACCACGGCGACCAGCGGCACGGCCACGACGGCACCGATCACACCGGCCGCGACCGCCCCGCCGACGACCGCGAGGGCGACCACCACCGGGTGCAGCCGGACGGCCCAGCTCATCACGAGGGGATGCAGCACGTGCCCCTCGATCTGCCCGATCACCACGATCAGTGCCACGACCACCAGGGCGATGAGGGGTCCCTTCGAGGCCAGGGCCACCACGGCCGCCACCGCCAGGGCGATCGGGGAGCCGATCAGCGGGATGAAGGCGGCCAGGAACTCCAGCAGGGCCAGCGGCACCGCGAGCGGTACGCCGAGGACGAACAGGGCGATGCCCACCAGGACGGCGTTGGTCCCGGCCACCAGCAGGATGCCGTGGGTGTAGCCGGTGAAGGTGCGCCAGGCGGCCCGGCCGGCCACCGTGACACGCTGCCGTGCGCCGGTGGGCAACTGGTCGCACAGCCACTGCCACTGCCGCTCGCCCGAGTGCGTGAAGAAGACGGCGCAGAACACGGCGAGGGCGAGGACGGTCAGCACCTCCAGCAGCCGGCTCGCGCCGCTCAGTGCCGTGCTGATCAGGGTGGAGCGGTGGTCGGACAGCACCCTGCCGATCCGGGACTGCAGGTCGGCGAACGCGTCGGCGGGGAGCCGGAACGGGGGCTCCTCCAGCCGCCGTTCGATCCGGTCGATCCCGGCGACGAACTCACGCTCCAGGCCGCTGCGCTGGTCCGCCACGGTCTCACCCACCAGGGCCAGCGCCCCGAGGACCAGGGCGATGCCGCCGACGAGCGCGACGGCGACGGCGAGCGGGCGGGGCAGGAACCGGGTGAGCAGACCGGCCACGGGCCGCAGGACGGCGGCGATGACGAGGCCCAGGAACACGGCGACGGCGATCCGGTGGAACTGCCCGAGCACGGAGAACGCCACCCGGACGACGACACCGACCGCGATGAGCCGCCACGCGTAGGCGGCCGCGGTACGCAGCAGGGCGGGCACCCGCGCGTCCTCACCGACGAGACGTCCGAGCGGCGGAACGGGCGGTTCGGGAGGCGAGGACACGTCATGCCCGTACCCCCGCACGCCTGTCCGCCCGCGCGACGCTCCCGC
Source organism: Streptomyces sp. NPDC085931 (assembly GCF_044540565.1). Lineage (NCBI taxonomy): Bacteria > Bacillati > Actinomycetota > Actinomycetes > Kitasatosporales > Streptomycetaceae > Streptomyces > Streptomyces sp. NPDC085931. Next base: position 626,862 of record NZ_JBITSK010000002.1, on the reverse strand, counting down.
AATTCCCCCGAAGGCCGGTACGCGGGGGCGGGCGGGAAACCGCGCGGTGAGAAGTGATTACCTGTCAGTAGCCGGTGCGTTCCGGTGTATTGACTCGTGCGGTGGCAGGGGCGATTCTCGTCGCATCTTGGGCGAGGTCATGACAAACACAGGGTGCTGTGCGCCGCCGTGGCCGCGCCTCCCGCTGACCGAGGGACAGGGCTGTGACCAGAGCCGAACGCCCGTACCGCACCCGCAAGAACGTGACCGTCGTGTCGCTCCTGCTGCTCGTGCTGGCCGTCGCACTGGGCCCGACGCCGAGTTCGGCGGCCGGGACCGACTGGTGGAATCCCACCGCGCGGCCCGCGCCGGACTCGCAGATCGGCGTCACGGGGGAGCCGTTCACCGGCACCGACGCCCGCGGCGAGGTGCGCGGCTTCGTCGACGCACATGACCACATCTTCTCCAACGAGGCTTTCGGCGGGCGCCTGATCTGCGGAAAGCCGTTCTCCGAGCAGGGCGTTGCGGACGCGCTCAAGGACTGTCCCGAGCACTACCCGGACGGCTCGCTCGCGGTCTTCGACTTCATCACGCGCGGCGGCGACGGCAAGCACGATCCGGTCGGCTGGCCCACCTTCAAGGACTGGCCGGCCCACGACTCGCTGACCCACCAGCAGAACTACTACGCCTGGGTCGAGCGGGCCTGGCGCGGCGGGCAGCGCGTGCTGGTCAACGACCTCGTCACCAACGGCGTGATCTGCTCCGTGTACTTCTTCAAGGACCGCGGCTGCGACGAGATGACGTCCATCCGGCTCCAGGCCAGGCTGACCTACGACATGCAGGACTACATCGACCGGCTCTACGGCGGGCCCGGCAAGGGCTTCTTCCGGATCGTCACCGACAGCTCCCAGGCCCGCGAGGTCGTCGAGCAGGGCAAGCTGGCCGTGGTCCTGGGCGTCGAGACCTCCGAGCCGTTCGGCTGCAAGCAGATCCTCGACGTGCCGCAGTGCAGCCGCGCCGACATCGACAAGGGCCTGGACGAGCTGTACGCGCTGGGCGTGCGGAGCATGTTCCTGTGCCACAAGTTCGACAACGCGCTGTGCGGGGTCCGCTTCGACTCCGGCAGTCTCGGAACGGCCATCAACGTCGGCCAGTTCCTGTCGACCGGCACCTTCTGGAAGACGGAGAAGTGCACCGGCCCGCAGGCCGACAACCCCATCGGCGACGCCACGGCGGCCGGGGCGGAGGCGAAACTCCCGGCGGGCGTCGAGGTCCCCGGCTACGCCGCGGACGCCCGGTGCAACGTCCGGGGGCTGACCGACCTCGGCGAGTACGCCGTACGCGGCATGATGCGGCGCGGGATGATGCTGGAGATCGACCACATGAGCGTCAAGGCCACCGGCCGGGTGCTCGACCTCTTCGAGGCCGCCTCCTACCCCGGAGTGCTCTCCTCGCACAGCTGGATGGACGCGGAGTGGACCGAACGCGTCTACGGGCTGGGCGGTTTCATCGCCCAGTACATGCACGGCTCCGAGAGCTTCGTCGCGGAGGCCAGGCGCACCAAGGCCCTGCGCGACAAGTACCGGGTGGGCTACGGCTACGGCACCGACATGAACGGCGTCGGCGGCTGGCCCGCACCGCGCGGGGCCGACGCTCCGAACAAGGTCGTCTACCCCTTCACGAGCGCCGACGGCGGCTCCGTCATCGACCGGCAGACCACGGGCGAGCGCACCTGGGACCTGAACACCGACGGGGCCGCCCACTACGGCCTGGTCCCGGACTGGATCGAGGACATCCGCCGGGTCGGCGGCCAGGACGTGGTGGACGACCTGATGCGCGGCGCGGAGTCCTACCTCGACACCTGGGGCGCCTCCGAGAGCCACGAGCCCGCGGCCGATCTCGCCACCGGCGCCACCGCGTCGGCCAGTTCCTCCGAGTGGAGCCTGTTCACGAGCTACCAGCCGCACCGGGCCGTGGACGGCGACCGCCGCACCCGCTGGGCGAGCGACCGGAGCGACGACCAGTGGTTCCGGCTCGACCTCGGTTCCCCGCGGACCGTCGGGCGCGTCACCCTCGACTGGGAGCGCGCGTACGCGAAGGCGTACCGGATCGAGCTGTCCACCGACGGGACGACCTGGCGCACCGCCTGGTCCACGACGGCGGGTGACGGCGGACTGGACACCGCGCGCTTCACCCCCGCGCCGGCCCGCTACGTCCGGGTGCAGGCGCTCGCGCGCGGCACCGAGTGGGGCTACTCGCTCCACGAGGTCGGTGTCCACGGCAGCTGACGATCACGCCTCGCCGGGGGCCCGTAAAAATCACTCCGCCAGAAGTGGACGCCGCGTTCATATAATGCTTATATGGACGTAGCGTCCACTTAACGCGGAGGAGAAAGCCATGACCAGCACGCCCACCACCTCCGGCGCCTCGCCCCGAGTCGCGCTCGTCACCGGCGGCTCCGGCGGCATCGGCAGGGCCGTCGTCGAGCGGCTCGCCGCCGACGGCTTCGCCGTCGCCGTGCACTACGCCGGCAACAGGGCCAAGGCCGAGGCCCTCGTCCAGGAGATCACCGCCTCCGGCGGCCGGGCCGTCGCCGTCAGCGGCGACGTGGCCGACGAGCACGCGATGGAAGCCGCGTTCGACGCCGCCGAGACGGCCTTCGGCGGGATCGACGTGGTGATCAACACCGCCGGGATCATGGTGCTCGCGCCCATCGCCGAGCTGAACCTGGACGACCTCGACCGGATGCACCGCACCAACATCCGCGGCACCTTCGTCGTCGCCCAGCAGGCCGCCCGCCGGGTACGCCGCGGCGGCGCGATCATCAACGTGTCCACGTCGGTCACCCGCACGCAGCTGCCCGCCTACGGGGCGTACGTCGCCAGCAAGGCCGCCACCCAGAGCATCACGCTGATCCTCGCCCGCGAGCTGCGCGGCAAGGACATCACCGTCAACACCGTCGCACCCGGGCCCGTGGCCACCCCCCTCTTCCTCGAGGGCAAGGACGAGGCCGCCGTCGCCGCCTTCGCCAAGGCCACGCCGCTGGAGCGGCTGGGCGAGCCGCGCGACATCGCCGAGTCGGTCGCCTTCCTCGCCGGACCCGCCCGCTGGGTGAACGGCCAGATCCTCTACGTCAACGGCGGCCTGGCCTGACCCCGGCGCCACCCGGCAGCCCCACCCCGACCCCGAAGGAGAAGAGCCATGTCATCCGTCGTCCTCATCACCGGCGCCGCAACCGGCATCGGCAACCTCACCGCCCGCGCACTCGCCGCCGCCGGGCACACCGTCTACGCCAGCATGCGCGACGTCCACGGCCGCAACGCCGGGCACGCCCGCGAACTGATGGACCTCGGCCGCCGCGAGCAGCAGGACATCCGGGTCGTCGAACTCGACGTCCAGTCCGACGCCTCGGCGGAAGCGGCCGTCGCGACCGTCCTGCGGGAGGCAGGCCGCCTCGACACGGTCGTGCACAACGCCGGACACCTCTACGTCGGCTACGTCGAGGCGTTCACCCCCGAGGACATCCAGCACCTGCTGGACATCAACACCCTCGGCATCCAGCGGGTCAACCGCGCGGCCCTGCCCCACCTGCGCGCACGCCGCTCCGGCACCCTGCTCTACGTCGGCAGCACCACCTCCGTCGTCGTACCGCCCTTCCTCGGGCCCTACGTGGCGTCGAAGTTCGCCGCCGACGCCCTCGCCCAGGTCACGGCGTACGAGGTGGGCCGGTTCGGCATCGAGACGACCATCGTCATGCCCGGCCCGTTCACCCAGGGGACCGAGCACTTCCCCAACGCCGGGCGCGCCGGTGACGCCGAGCGCTCCCGCGCCTACGCCGCGCTGGACCCGATGGTGGCCCGCAACGAGGAGGCCACCGAGGCGTTGTTCCCGCCCGGCGTGGACGCCCACCCGCGTGCCGTCGCCGACGAGATAGCCCGCGTCCTGGCCCTGCCGGCCGGCACCCGCCCCCTCCGCACCGTCGTCGACTTCAGCCAGGCCGGTGTGGAGGAGGTCAACGAGGTGCTGCGCCGGGCCCAGGAGCGGTTCGTGACCCGCCTCGGCTTCGGCGAGCTGCTCCACGTCGCGGGGCCGGAGCCCCGGCCGGCGACGTGAACCGGAGCCCGGACCGCGCGGCCACCGCACGGCTTCCTAGACTGATCGCCCCGGAACGAGCGATCGATCCCGGAACGGGCGACCGATCCCGGCACGAGCGAGGGAGAGACGACGTGACGAAGCAGGCCGAGGGCGCCGCCGAGCGCCCGGCCCGCGGGCGCGGGCGCCGCCCGGCCGACGAGGTCCGCGCGGACGTCTTCCGCGTGGTCGGCGAGGTGCTCCTCGAGGAGGGGATCGCCGACCTGACCTTCGAGCGGGTGGCCCGCCTGTCCGGGGTCAGCAAGACGACCCTGTACAAGTGGTGGCCCTCCAAGGGAGCCCTCGCCCTGGACGGCTACTTCCACGCCGTCGAGGAGACCCTCGCCTTCGAGGACACCGGTGACATCCGCGCCGACCTCACGCGTCAACTCCGGTCGTTCGCCCACCTCATGACCGAGACTCCGGCCGGGCGGGTGCTGACCGAGCTCATCGGCCAGTCCCAGACCGACGAGGACCTGGCCACCGCCTTCCGCTCCCTGTACTCCTCGGGACGGCGACGGCTCGCCGGGGAGCGGCTGCTGCGCGCCCGTGAGCAGGGACAGCTCCGCGACGACGTCGACGTCCAGGTCCTCGTCGACCAGCTCTGGGGCGCCGTCTACCACCGGCTGCTGATCCCCGACGAGCCGGTCACGGAGGACTTCGTCGTCGCCCTGGTCGCCAACGTCCTCGACGGCGTCGCGCCACGCCCCGCGGGCCCCTGAGCCACGCCTTCCTCGTTCCCCGGCGCGTACGGCACCGGCTGGGGCACCGACCGCGGCTGCGGCTGCGGCCGACGGGATTCTCGCGCCGCTCGGGCGCGGCCGGCTCAGCCGGTGGCGCGCACCGCGTCGCGGATCAGGCCGGCCACGTCCTTCGGCCGGGAGACGGCGACGGCGTGCGAGGCACCTTCGATCTCGACCACCGTCGCACCGGCCCGCTTCGCGCCGAAGCGCTCCACGTCCGGGTTGATCGCCTCGTCCGCCCCGGCCACGAGCGCCCAGGACGGCTTGTCCTTCCACGCCGCGGCCGACGCCGTCTCCGTGAACGTCGAGGCCGCCAGCGGGCGCTGGGCCACCGCCAGGACCTTGGTGACGGCGGGCGGCACATCGGCCGCGAAGATCGCCGGGAAGGCCTCGGCCTGGATCGTGACCTCGACCGCGTCCTCGCCGCCCTCGACGGGGTACGTCCTCTCCTGCAGGCTGCCGACCAGGCGCGACAGCGGGAAACGGCCCTGCAGCTCACCCAGGCTCTCGCCCTGCTCGGGTATGTAGGCGGCGACGTAGACCAGGCCCACGACGTTCTCCGCGGTACCGGCGACGGAGATGACGGCACCGCCGTAGGAGTGGCCGACCAGGACGACCGGGCCGTCGATCTGGGCGGCCTGCGCGGCGATGTAGGCGGCGTCGGAGGCCAGGCCGCGCAGCGGGTTGGGCGGTGCCACCACGGGGATGCCGTGGTGCTGCAGTTCGGCGATGACGCCGGACCAGCTGCCGGCGTCCGCGAAGGCGCCGTGGACGAGCAGGGCGGTCGGGGTGGTGACCATGTCGGTGCTCCTTGGAACGATCGGGTCCGGGGACCGGTTCAGCGGGTGTGCAGGGCCGCGTGCAGCACGGCGGAGGCCTGGCGGATCGCCGCGTCGGCGGCGTGGGTGCCGCGCAGGGCGTTCAGCATCACGAAGTCGTGAATGACGCCCTGGTAGCGCACGGCCGTCACGGGCACGCCCGCCTCACGGAGCTTGGCGGCGTAGGCCTCGCCCTCGTCGCGCAGCACATCGGCCTCGGCCGTGATGACCAGGGCCGGGGGCAGGCCGGTGAGCTGCTCGGTGGTGGCCCGCAGGGGCGACGCGGTGATCCGCGCCCGCTCGGCCTCGTCGGTCGTGTACTGGTCCCAGAACCACTGCATGCCGTCGCGGCGCAGGAAGTAGCCGGTCGCGAACTGGTGGTAGGAGCCGGTGTCGAAGCTCGCGTCGGTCACCGGGTAGAACAGCACCTGCTGCACCGGCGCGACGTCACCGCGCTCCTTGGCCATCAGGGTCAGGGCCGCGGCCATGTTGCCGCCGACGGAGTCGCCGGCCACGGCCAGCCGCGCACCGTCCAGCTCCTTGGACGCGCCCTGGGCCACGACCCACTGGGCGACGGCGTAGTTCTGCTCGATGGCGACGGGGTAACGGGCCTCGGGGGAGAGGTCGTACTCGGGGAAGACCACGGCCGCGTGCGCGCCGACGGCGAGTTCGCGGACCAGCCGGTCGTGGGTGTGGGCGTTGCCGAACACCCAGCCGGCGCCGTGGATGTAGAGGACGACGGGCAGGGTGCCCTCGGCCCCGGCGGGCTTGACGATCCGGGCGCGGACACTGCCGGTGGGACCGCCGGAGACGGTGATCCACTCCTCGTCGACGGCGGGCTTGGCGATGTCGCCCGACTGCACCTCGTCGACGGCCTTGCGGCCCTCGGCCGGGGCCAGGTCGAACAGGTAGGGCGGGTTGGCGGTCGCCGCGGCGAACTCCGCCGCGGCCGGCTCCAGAACCGGCTCGACCGGCTCGAAGGTGTGGGACATACGAACTCCTGAGACTCTCCGCCCGCCGGTGTCTCCGGCGGGGCGGCCCGCACCGCGATGCGAGGATCCGCCGGGCCGCCTGCGGCCACGCTAGGTCCGAAGGGGCGGGGGGCCTTGCCCGCCCGTGCACGGACTCTGCTCTGCGCGTGCACGGGCTGTGCTGTGCGCGTGCACGGGCTGTGCTGTGCGCGTGCGCGGGCTCCGTTGTGCGCGTGCGGCCTGTGTCGTGCGCGTGCGCGGGCTCTGTTGGGCGCGTGCGGCCTGTGTCGTGCTCGTGCGCGGGCTCCGTTACGCCCGCGCAAGACCTCTGCTGTGCGCCTGCACGGTCCTATTCCGGTCGGGCGCGTGCTTGTCCTGCGTGGGCACGGCCCCTGTTCTGGACGCGGTGCCTGGCCGGCCCTCCGCGCGCGGCTCCCGGCGCGCGGCCCGGCCACCTCGCCCACCGGCATCGGGACGAAGGTGTCGCGGCCCGGGCCCGCGGGGTGCCGGTCGCACAAGACCGGTGACATTGCCGGTCCGCGCGCGGTGCCCGGTCCCCGAGAGTGGCACAGCCAGCCCAACGGCGGTGCCCGGTCCGCGGGCACGCGACAGACGCCCCAGGTCACGCGTGCCCGCGACACGGGCCGGCCGCCACGACAGAGAGGACGACTCGTCGTGCACCTCCACCCCCACACCGATCCCCGCACCGGGTCCCGCGGCATCCTCGGACGCCGCGCCGGGCGCCGGACCGGGCGACTGGCCGCTGCCGCCGCGACGCTCGCCGTCGTCGTCGGCCTGGGCTCCCTGACCAGCCCGGGCGCCCACGCCGCCGACAACCCCTACGAGCGCGGCCCGGCTCCCACCACGTCCAGCATCGAGGCGAGCCGCGGCCCCTACGCCGTGTCGCAGACGTCCGTCTCCTCGCTGTCCGTCACCGGATTCGGCGGCGGCACCATCTACTACCCGACCAGCACCAGTGACGGCACCTTCGGCGCGGTGGCCATCTCGCCCGGCTACACGGCCTACGAGTCGTCCATCGCCTGGCTCGGACCGCGCCTGGCCTCCCAGGGCTTCGTGGTCTTCACCATCGACACGCTCACCACGCTCGACCAGCCCGACTCGCGGGGCCGGCAGCTGCTGGCCGCCCTGGACTACCTCACCCAGCGCAGCTCGGTGCGCGGGCGCGTCGACGCCTCCCGCCTCGGCGTCATGGGCCACTCGATGGGCGGCGGCGGCAGCCTGGAGGCGGCCAAGTCGCGTCCGGCCCTGCAGGCGGCGATCCCGCTGACGCCGTGGAACCTCGACAAGAGCTGGCCCGAGCTGACCACGCCGACCCTGATCTTCGGAGCCGACGGCGACACCATCGCACCGGTCTCCTCCCACGCCGAGCCCTTCTACTCCAGCCTGTCCTCCTCGCTGGACCGGGCCTACCTGGAGCTGAACTCGGCGACGCACTTCACGCCCAACTCGTCGAACACGACGATCGCGAAGTACAGCATTTCCTGGCTCAAGCGGTTCATCGACAACGACACCCGCTACGAGCAGTTCCTGTGCCCGCTGCCCCGGCCGAGCCTGACCATCGAGGAGTACCGGGGCAACTGCCCGCACGGTTCCTGACCGTCCCTCGCCCGGGCGGCAAAGCCGCGGCCGTGACGGGAACCGGCGGCGGACGCGATCGACGCGTCCGCCGCCGGTGCCGTGCCGTGCCGTGCCTTGCCGTGCCGCTCGCGGGCGGTGCGGGGCAGGCGGTGCCGGGCCGGCGTGGCGGGCGTGCCGGGCGTGCCGGGGCACGGCCTCGGCGGCCGGTGGTTGGGCCGCGGCACAGTCCGTGCACCGGGCGTCCTGCGGCGTTCACCGGGCCGTCCGCGGCAAACCCGCAGGTGCCGGCGGGGCGGCGCGTGTCCCGTTGCGCGGACGTAAGGCTTCCGGTCTTCCTTACGCGCAAGTAACCTCCTTGGGGTGACGGGAGACAGAAGCTGGGTGCGCACGGCTCCCCGCGCGGGGGGCACGGTCGGACGGGATGCCGCCCGCCCGGCCGCCGAGACTCGTGGCCATGCCGAACTCGCCCGCGGCCGACGGCAGTTGTACGACGGGCCGGTGGGGGACGCGCGTGAGTCCCTGCTGCTGGCCGCGTCCCTGCTGGCCGCCGACGCCCCGGACGCGGCGGAGGCCGCGCGCCTCTCGGCCGCGGACGCCGCGTGGGCCTCGGGTGACGTCCTGGCCTGCCTGGCCACCCTCGACGGCACGGACACGGCGGACGCGGTCCCCGGCGCTGCCGCCCCGGACACCGCCCCCGCGGAGACCTCCGCAGGCCAGGACGGCGTGTCACCACTGACACGAGCCACCACGGCCCGGACCCCGGGACCCGGCACCGCGATCCACGGCGGGCACGGACCCGCCGGTACGGGGCTCGGGCCCGCCGGCACGGGATCCGGGTGTGCCGGTGAAGGGCTCGGGCCCGCCGGGACGGGTTCCGGGTCTGCTGGTGAAGGGCTCGGGCCCGCCGGTACGGGATCCGGGTCTGCCGGTGCGGGATCCGGGCCTGTCGGTGCGGGATCCGGGCCTGTCGGTGAAGGGCACGGGTCCGCCGGCGTCGGGCTCGGGTCTGCCCGCGCTCAGCTCGGGTCCGCCGGTGCGGGGATCGGGTCCGACGGGGGTGGGCCCGGTCCCGGGTGGCCGCGGGACCCGGTCGTCCGGGACTACCGGGACGGGATGCGTGCCCTGCTCGCCCGGCGGCCCGGGGAGGCCGTCGCGCCGTTGCGGCGGGTGCTGGAGCGGGCCTGGGCCGACGGCCGGCCGGAGCGGCTGCTGCGGGCCGCCGCGGCCGCCCTGCTGCTCGGCGACGTCCACGCCGCCCGTGCCGCCGGGGCCCGGGCCCTCGCGGCCGCCCGCAACGCGGAGTGCGCCGCGTCCGAGGCGCGTGCCCTCGAGTACCTGGCCTACGGCGAACTGCGGGCCGGCCGCCACGCGCAGGCACGCGGACACGCCGAGGAGGGTGTGCGGGCGGCGCTCGCGGCCGGCCAGCGCAACACCGCCGCGAACCACCACGCGATGCTCGCCCTGGCCGCCTCGATCGAGGGCGACACCGCCGCCGTCTCCGGATACGCCGCCGCCGCCCTGCGCACCGCCCGCCGCCACGGCCTGGCCCAGGCGGCGACCCTGGCCGAGTGGGCCATCGCCCGCGCGGACCTGGCCCGCGGCCGCCCCCTGGACGCCGCCGACCGGCTCGGCCCGCTCGTCGGACCGGGCCCGCGGCGCGGGCACTTCGCCGTCTGGATGCTCGCCGTGCCCTGCTTCGTGGAGGCCGCGGTGCTGGCCGGGCAGCCGGAGGACGCCCGGGAGGTCGTCGCGGACCTCGCCCAGTGGGCGGCCTTCGGCGCCGACCCGCACGCGCCCGCCCAGCTCGCCCGCTGCCGCGCCCTGCTGGCCGCGGACGACGCCGAGGCCGACGACCTCTACCTGCGCGCCGTCGCCCTGCACGACGACGCGGGCGGCGACTTCGAGCGCGCCCGCACGGAGCTGCTGTACGGCAAGTGGCTGCGGCGGCGGCGCCGGCTGCGGGAGGCCCGTGCCCGGCTCGGCGCCGCCCTGGTCGGCTTCGAACGCTGCGGTGCCGGCGCCTGGGCCGACCAGACGCGCGGCGAGCTGCGCGCCAACGGGGCCGCGTCCGCGACGGACCGGTCCGGCGGCCTGGCGCGGCTGACACCCCAGCAACTGCGCATCGCCCGGCACGTGGCCGAGGGTGCCACCAACAGGGAGGTGGCCCAGCGGCTCGCCGTCAGCACCCGCACGGTCGACTACCACCTGCGCAACGTCTTCGCCGCGCTCGGCGTGCGCTCCCGCGTGGAGCTGGCCCGCCTGGTCGACCAGGAGAGCCGCTGAGCCCTCGCTGATCATGCGGACTCGGTCGAGAAGAGTGCCGCACGCCTCTGGGGACCGACCGGACGGTATGCCATTCTTCGGAGCAGGACCGTAGGGGTGACGAGGGCCGTCCGCGCAGCGCACCCGCCGGACGCCCCCGTGCCCGGGCGGCGCCGGGCGCCGCCGGGAGGCCGAAGTTGGGGGAGGACCGCGATGCATCCTGCCGCACGTACACGCACGACGTTCCGCACCGGGCCGGCGCCCGTTCCGCAGCCGCGGACACGGCGGATCCGGTCGCTGATCGACGCCGACGCGCTGCGCGTCCTGCACCGGGCGGCCCGGGTGCTGCTCGACGAGCTGCCGGAGCTGACGGACCGGCTGCTGGTGGTCCTGCGCGAGCAGGAACCGGCGTACCGGACCGTGCTGGAGAACGACCACGCCGCCACCTGGCAGGAGACCCACCGTTCCTTGCGGCACAGCGTGACCTCGCTGCTCGACCCGCGCGGCACCCGCGAGGCCGCGCACCGCTGCACCTGGCGGATCGGTGCCACCCGGGCCGAGCAGGGGCTGCCGCTGGACGCGCTGCTGCACGCGTTCCGGCTGGGCGGATCCCTGGTGTGGCAGCGGCTGGTCGAGGAGACCGCCCGCGCGGAACCGGAGGACATCCGCCTGCTGGTGCACGTGGCCACCGACGTCTGGAACTTCGTCGACGAGCACTGCACCCTCGTGGCCGACGCCTACCGGCAGACCGAGCGGCAGCTCGCCTGGCGGCGCGAGAACCGGGTGCGTCTGCTGGCGGCGGCCCTCCTGGACGGCACCAGCCGGATCGCCGACCTGCCCGAGACCGCCGACGGGCTGGGGCTGCCGGAACACGGCCGGTACGTCGTCGTCGCGGTCGCCGGCGTCCGTGCGCAGGGGCCCACCGGCCTGCGGACCCGGGTGGGCGCCACCGGTGCGGGCGCGTACTGGCACGCGGGCGCGGAGGTGGACTACGGCATCGTCCTGGTCGGGGAGGCAGGCGACACCGGGGACGGGCAGGACGACCGGGACCCCGCGGTCGTACTCGGCCTGCCCGGCGACGGTGTCACGGCCGGCTGCCGCATCGGCGTCGGCAGCGCCGTGACGGGGCTGGCCTCGGTCGGCGACGCCCGGCGCCTGGCGGATCTGGCCCTGGGCATCTGCCCGCCCGAGGGCGGCACGGTGAGGCTCGCCGAGCACCTGCCCCAGGCGCTGGTGATCTCCTGCCCGGAACTCGGCGCGACCCTCACCGAGCGGGTGCTCGGGCCCCTGCTGCGGCTGGAACCGGCCGACCGGGACGTGCTGCTCGACACCCTGGTCGCCTGGTTCGACTCCGAGGGGTCCGCGCAGCGCGCCGGTGAACGGCTGTACTGCCACCGCAACACCGTCCTGAACCGGCTGCGCCGCTGCGAGCAGCTCATCGGCCGCTCCCTGGCCCGCCCGCTCGACGTGGTGGACATCAGCCTCGCCCTGACGGCACACCGTCTCCTGCACACCTGACCCCCGCCCGGCCCCGGCCCGTCCGCCGGTGGGACGCACCCGGCCGTCGGCCGGACGCTGGGCACCCCTGGGCCGGGTGCGGGGCCGGGCGCGGCGCCGGGTGCGGGGCTGGGCAGGTGCACAGTCCCCGGCGATCCGGGTTGGGAGCGCGCAGCCACCCGGTCCGAACGCCTGTACCGCGCGTCCGCGCCCGTGCTGTCGTGGGCTGCCCTTCCCCCGAAGCAGCCGTGCCCGACGGCACGGACCCGAGGAGCCGTGATGCCCGAAGCACCACCGGACGAAGAGCCCGCCCTGCGCGTCGAGGGCCTCGACGTGACCTACGGCCGCGCCGTGTCCGCCCTTCGCTCCGTGACCCTGACCGTCCCGCACGGAACGGTCGTCGCCCTCCTCGGCGCCAACGGCGCGGGCAAGACGACCCTGCTGCGGGCGGTGTCGGGCACCCTGCGCCTGCACCGCGGCGCGATCACGGCCGGGCGCATCCGCTACGGCAGCACCGAACTCGACGGACGCGACCAGGTCGCAGCGGTACGCGCCGGAGTCGTCCAGGTCCCCGAAGGACGCCGGGTCTTCGCCGGCCTCACCGTCGACGAGAACCTGCGCACCGGCGGCCTCGGCCTCGGACGGCGCCGCCCGGACCAGGTCGCGCAGGCCCGCGACCGGGTCTTCACGCTCTTCCCGCGCCTGGCCGAACGCACCCGGCAGGCCGCCGGGCTGCTCTCCGGCGGCGAGCAGCAGATGCTCGCCATCGGCCGGGCCCTCATGGCCGCGCCGCGCCTGCTGCTGCTCGACGAACCCTCCCTCGGCCTCGCCCCGCAGATGGTCCACCGGATCGCCGAGGTCGTCCGCGAGATCAACGCCCAGGGCACCGCGGTCCTGCTCGTCGAACAGAACGCCGGCATGGCGCTGTCCCTCGCCGACACCGCGCACGTCCTGGAGGTCGGCGAGGTCCGGCTCTCCGGTCCGGCCGGCGAACTCGCCCGCACGGACGCCGTGAAGCGGCTGTACCTGGGCGAGACCACCGAAGGCGCCGCAACCACCACCGGGACACCCGTGACCACCGAAGGCACCGACACCGCGCGGACCGCCACGAGAACCGAGGGGCAGGGAGCCGCGTGACCGTCCGCACCACCGCACCACCCGAACTCACCGTGACGGACGTGACCGTCCGGTTCGCCGGGCTCACCGCCCTGGACACGGTGTCCTTCACCGTCGCCCCGGGCTCCGTCCACGCACTCATCGGACCCAACGGGGCGGGCAAGTCCACCTGCTTCAACGTCCTGTCGGGACTGTGCCGACCGGCCACCGGCACCGTACGGCTCGGCGACGCCGACCTCACCCGCCTCGCCCCGCACCGCATCGCCGCCCTCGGCGTCGCCCGCACCTTCCAGAACATCGTCACCACCCAGGGCACGGTCGCCGACAACCTGATGCTCGGCCGCCACGCCCTGTCCCGGGCCGGCTTCACCGCCAGCGCCCTGCGCCTGCCGCAGGCGCGCCGCGAACAGCGCGCACACCTCGACCGCGCCCGCGAGATCGCCGAACTCACCGGCCTGGCCGCCCATTTCGACCACCCCGTGGCCCTGCTCTCCTACGGCGACCGCAAGCGCGTGGAGTTCGCCCGCGCCCTCTGCCTGGAGCCCAGCGTGCTGCTGCTCGACGAGCCGGTCGCCGGGATGAACGCGGCCGAACGCGCCCGCACGGTGGAGGTCGTGCACGCCGTGCGCGCCGAACTCGGCCTGTCCGTCGTGCTGGTGGAGCACGACATGGGACTGGTGATGCGGCTCGCCGACGAGGTCACCGTCCTCGACTTCGGCCGCGCCATCGCCCACGGCACCCCGGACCACGTCCGCCGCGACCCGGAGGTGCTGCGCGCCTACCTCGGCACCGGCGGCGCCGGAGCGGAGGACGCGGCATGACGACCCTCCTGGACAACGTCTTCAACGGCCTGGCCCTCGGTGCGGTCTACGCCCTGGTCGCCCTGGGCTTCGTCATCATCTTCAAGGCCTCCGGCGTCATGAACTTCGCCCACGGCTCCCTGCTCCTGCTCGGCGGCTACCTCACCGCCGTCCTCCACGACGACCTCGGCTTCGCCGGCGCCCTCGCCCTGTCCGTACTGGTGACCGCGGCCGTGGCCGGTGCCATGGACCGCTTCCTGCTCCAGGCCGGCGGCCGGGCGGACCCGCACGCCGCCCACGTGCAGACCATCGTCACCATCGGCGTCGACATCCTCATCCTCACCGACCTGTCCCGGCGCATCGGCGGGGACCTGCTCTCCCTCGGCGACCCGTGGGGCGACTCGGTCAGCGGCCTGGGACCGGTGACCGTCGCGGACAGCCGTATCGCGGCGATCGTCGTCTCCGCCCTCGTCATCGCCGGTGTCTTCGCCCTCTTCCGGTACACGTCGTGGGGCCTGTCCCTGCGCGCCTCGGCCGAGGACGTCGAGGCGGCCGCCCTGATGGGCGTGCGGCTGGTGCGCATCCGCACCCTCGCCTGGTGCCTGGCCGGAGCGCTCGCGGCCCTGGCGGCGGTCTTCCTCGCCGCGTTCCCCGCGCCCGGCCTGGAGCGCACCACCGGCCAGATCGCCCTCAAGGCGTTCCCGGCGGCGATCCTCGGCGGGATGGCCTCGCCGCCCGGCGCCCTCGCGGGCAGCCTGCTGATCGGCATGACCGAGGCGCTCGTCGCCGGCTACCAGTCCGAACTGCACGTCCTCGGGGAGGGGTTCGGCGACGTCGCCCCCTACGCGGTGATGGTGCTGGTCCTGCTGGTGCGGCCCACCGGCCTGTTCGGCGGAAAGGCGGCGGTCCGTGTCTGACCGGCTCCCCGGGACCCGTACCGGTGCCGCGCGCCTCGGCCGGACCGTCGCGGCCGTCGTCGTCCTGTGCGCGCTGCCCTTCTACCTGGACGCGTTCTGGCTGCGCATCGGCCTGTTCTCGATGGCGGCCGCCGTCGGCGCGGTCGGCCTCGGCCTGCTGTCCGGCACGGCGGGTCAGCTCTCCCTCGGCCACGCCTTCTTCCTCGCCGTCGGCGCCTACGGCTACGTCTGGCTGGCCGGTGAGCCCGGCCCCGGGCTGCCGACCGCGGTGGCCGCCGTGCTCGCGGTCCTGCTGGCCGGAGCGGCCGGCGGACTGTTCAGCCCCGTCGCCGGGCGGGTGCGCGGCGTCTACCTCGGGGTCGCCACTCTGGCCCTGGTCTTCCTCGGCCACCACGTCCTGCTCACGGCGGACTCCGTCACCGGCGGCTTCAACGGCCGCTCGGTGCCGCCGCTGGAACTGGGCGGCTTCTCCTTCTCCGCCGACTCCGAACTGACCCTGCTCGGCGTGCCGTTCGGGGCCGAGGAACGGCTGTGGTACCTGGGGCTCGCCCTGTTCGCCCTCACCTGGTTCACCGCCCGCGGGCTGCTCCGCGGGCGTCCCGGGCGCGCTCTGGTGGCCCTGCGCGACAGCGAGACCGCCGCCGCCGTCATGGGCGTGGACGTCTCCCGCTACCGCTCGGCCGCCTTCGTCGTCTCGTCGATGTACGCGGGCCTCGCCGGGGTGATGATCGCCCTCTCGTTCCGCCGCGTCGTGCCCGACTACTTCGGACTCGTCCTGTCGGTCGACTACCTCGCCATGATCGTCATCGGCGGTCTGGGTTCGGTCGCCGGAGCCACCGCCGGTGCCGTCTTCGTCACCGCGCTGCCCCTGCTGATGACCCGCTACGCCGACCAACTGCCCCTGGTGGCCGCCCCCGGTACCACCGGCGGCACGGTCGGCCCCACCGAGGCCGCCCGCTACCTCTACGGAGCGGCCATCGTCCTGATCCTGCTGTTCGCCCCCGACGGGCTGCACGGCCTGGTCCGCCGCCTGCGCGCCCGCCTGCGCCGCCGCCCCGCCCCACGCCCCACGGCCACCACCTCCCCGACACCCTCACCCGCGCCGTCCGCACGAGCCAAGGAGCCCACCCCGTGACCTCCACGCACCACCGCACGCACCGCGTACGCCCCAGGACGCTCCTGACCGCGGCCCTGGCGGCCCTGCTGCTCACCGCCACCGGATGCAGCTCCAAGGCGGACTCCAAGAGCGCCGGCGACGGCGCCGACGGCGTCAAGGCCGGTCCCGGCGTGACCGACAAGACCATCAGGCTCGGCGCCCTCACCGACCTCACCGGCCCCTACGCCACCCTCGGCAAGAGCATCGTGCAGGCCCAGCAGATGTGGGCGGACGAGGTCAACGCCCGCGGCGGCATCTGCGACCGCCGCGTCGAGATCGTCGTCAAGGACCACGGCTACGACGTCCAGAAGGCCGTCACCGCCTACGCCGACCTGTCCACGGACGTCGTGGCGCTGCCCCAGGTCATCGGCTCGCCCGTGATGGCGGCGCTGCTCGACGACATCGAGCGGGACAAGGTCCTCACCTTCCCGCAGGCCTGGGCCGCCTCCCTGCTCGACCGGGACGCCGTCCAGGTCCTGGGCACCACCTACGACATCGACATGATCGCCGCGGTCGACTTCCTCACCCGCGCCAAGGGCCTGAAGAAGGGCGACACGATCGGACACGTCTACTTCGAGGGCGACTACGGCGCCAACGCGCTCGAAGGCGCGCGGTGGGCCGGGAAGAAGGCCGGCCTGAAGGTCGTGGGGCAGAAGATCAAGGCGACGGACACCGATCTGTCCGCGCAGGTCTCCGCGCTGCGCAAGGAGGGCGTGCGGGCGATCCTGATCAGCGCCGGGCCGGCCCAGACCGCGTCCCTCGTCGGAGTCGCGGCCTCACGCGGCCTGAAGGTGCCCGTCGTCAGCAGCGCCCCCGGCTACGCCCCGCAGCTGATGAAGACGCCGGCCGCCCCCGCCCTCACCGCCCTGCTCAACGTGGTCAGTGCCGCGCCGGCGGTCAGCTCCGACCTGCCCGGGGTGCGCAAGATGGTGGCCTCCTACCAGAAGAAGTACCCCGGCTCCCTGGTGGACTCGGGCGTGCTGTCCGGCTACAACGCCGCGCAGCTGCTGGGCAACGACCTGAAGAAGGCCTGCGAGAGCGGCAGCCTCGCCCGCGAGGACGTGATCAAGGCCCACCGCTCCCAGTCCGCGGTCGACGTCGGCCTCGGCACCGCGCAGAACTTCTCCGACAAGGCGCAGCCCGCGAGCACCGCGACGTACGTGCACAAGCCGGACGCCAAGGCGGTCGGCGCGGCGGTGAACGTGGAGGACGCGCACACCGCGCCGGGCGTCGAGGAGTACCTGGCCTCCCGCACCTCCTGACCTCCGGACCGCCGCACCTCCGGACACCTGACCACCGGACCGGCACCGCACGGCGGCCGCGGGAATCCCCGCGGCCGCCGACGCCGGAGTGCGCGCCCGGGACGGGCTCCGGCGGCGAGGAGGCAGCGTCCCGGGCCGGCGCACGGCTCACCCCGGACACCCGTCGAGCGGACCCGCTCGGGGCCGGAAGACCCTGTCCGGGCGACGGTCCGGTCAGCGCGAGGCCGGCGAGCAGCGTGCCGGGCGCGTGACCCTCCAGGACGTTGGAGCTGCCGCTCGATCCGCTGCACCCGAGGGCTGGATCCGGGCGGCCGCGTGAGCGGGGCGTAGGGTGGTCACAAAGGCCTGGCCCACGACACGACGCCTACGAGGGGGCCGCCGGCCACCCGGAGGAGCACGCGGTGACCTCTGACCACGCCCACGACAACGACTCCGTCGGCGCCTCCGTCATGGAGTGGCTCCTGGAGACGGCTTCGCTGGAGGACTTCCTGCAGTCCCTGGCCGAGGCGGCGCTGGACCTCTCCCCGGCCGAGGGGACCGGTGTGACGGTCGAGCGCGATCACCGGCCGGTCACCGTGGCCAGCGCGGGACCGCCGGCCCCGAAACTGGACGAGCGGCAGTACGGCCAGGACGACGGCCCGTGTCTGCAGGCCGCCCGTACCGGCCGGGAGGTCTTCGTCCGGGACATGCTCACGGAGAAGCGCTGGGGCGACTACCCGGCCTACGCCGCGGCCTGCGGGATCCGCTCCTCGGTCTCCCTGCCGATCGCCGCCCGGACGCACACCGTCGGGGCGCTCAACCTCTACGGCGGCCCGGCCCACGCGTTCGACGACGTGGATCTGAGCGCGCTGCGTTCGCTGGCCGCGCAGGCCACCGGGGCGATCGCGCTGGCGCAGCGCATCGCCGACGCGGAGGCGTTCGCCGAGCAGATGCAGACGGCCATGCGGTCCCGTGGCGTCATCGACCAGGCCATGGGGGTGGTCATGGGGCAGCGCGGCTGCACCGCGGACGAGGCCTTCGCCATCCTGCGCGCCGCCTCACAGCACCGGAACATCAAGCTCCGCGACCTGTGCACGGAACTGATCACCAACCTCACCGGCCGCCCCCCGGGCGGCCCGGGCCTGCGCCCCCGCCCCTGACGGCCGCATCCCGCAACCGTGTGAACCCCACCGGCGTCCGCCCCGTTCTCCGGCCGGACGCCGGACGCCGGACGCCGGACGCCGGGCGCGGTATTTCGGTCGCGGGCACCGCTCGGCCTCTGCTACCTGTGGGGCGTGGAGCGCTTGACGGAGATCGCGCGACGTCTGACCGGGGTCGCCGGTGTCGTCGCGGTGAGCCTGGGCGGCAGCCGGGCGAGCGGAACGCACCGGCCCGATTCCGACTACGACCTGGGCCTGTACTACCGGCCACCCCTGGACACGGCCGCCCTGCGCGCCCTCGCGACCGAGCTGACCGGCGAGCCGACGGAGGTGACCGAACCGGGCGGCTGGGGGCCCTGGGTGGACGGCGGCGGCTGGCTGACCGTCGACGGCCGTCGCGTCGACTGGATCTACCGGGATCTCGACCGGGTCCACCGCGTCTGGCGCGAGTGCCGCGCCGGGCACGTCGAGATCGGCGCCCAGCCCGGCCACCCCTTGGGCGTGTACTCCCATGCCTACGCCGGCGAGGTGGCCCTCGGGCGGATCCTCGCCGACCCCCACGGTGAGCTGCGGGCCCTGCAGGAGCAGACCCGGACCTATCCCGAGCCGCTGCGCGAGGCGCTGATCGGCAACGCGCGCTGGGAGGCGCCGTTCATCCTGGCCGCCGCCCGCAAGGGAGCGGCCCGCGGTGACGCCTTCTACGTCGCCGGCTGCCTCTTCCGCGCGGTCGGGCTGCTCGTGCACGCCCTCCACGCCCACGCCGGGCGCTGGGTGCTCAACGAGAAGGGAGCGGTCGGCGCCGCCGGCGAACTCGCCGCCACCCCTGCCGGCTTCGCCCCGCGCGCCCACGCCCTGTTCGCGTCGCCCGGCACCACACCGGACACGCTCGCCGCCCTGCTCGACGACGCCGACGCCCTGGTGGCGGAGGTGTGCCGTGCGATCGACCGGTGAGCGGTGAGCGGTGACCTGTGACCTGTGACGCTCTCGCGGGGCGGGTGCCTCGTGAGGAGGGCCTGCGGATCCGGGTTCAGCCGAACCGGAGGACGCGTGGCGCGAACGTGTTCTCCGGCCCTGCGGCGCGGCCGACCGACCACACCGTCTCCGTACCCGGCACCGGTGCGAGCCGCAGCGTAGGGGAGTCGCCCTCCCCGGGCACGGCCGGTTCGTCGTACGCGTGGAACGCCTGCCCGTCCCAGGCGAGGAAGTCCGGTCCGGGGACGAGCGGCGGGGTGCTGCCCGGCGGGCCCCACTTCTGCGAGCGGGACACCGCGACCCAGACCGGCGCACCGGACGCGGCGGGGACCAGTGAGCTGATCGAGCCGAAGTCGACGGGCACGCTCACCCGGCTCCACGTCTGCCCGTCGAAGCGCACCAGCAGCGGCGGGACCGGACGCCCGGCCGGACCGCCCACGAACCCGGCCGTGCCGCCCGCCCACACCTCGGTCGGCGAGACCGCCAGCACACTGCCCACGGCCGCCCGCGGGAACCCGTCCACGATCGTCTGCCGCCACTCCCGCCCGTCCCAGTGCGACACGGCCGCTCCCGCGTCGGTGGCGCCCGCGGCCCACACGTCGTCGCCCGCCAGGATGTGCAGGCCGTACACCGAACCCGGCGGCACCGGCAGGTCCTGCCAGCCGCGCCCGTCCCGGCGCAGCAGCGCCTGGGCGCCGTCTCGTGCACCGATCAGCCAGGTCTCCCCGCCGCCGGCGACGGCCCGGGCCGGCACGACACCGCGCGGCGGGCGGCTCTCCGACCAGCCGCGGCCGTCGAACCGGAGCAGGCGTGGGGCGCCCGCCGCGTCGCGGCCGACCGCCCAGACGGAGGACGGCGAGACCCCGGCGACGGACAGCAGCTCTCCCTGCCGGCCGGCCCCGGGCAGGCTCTGCCGCTGCCACGAGGTTCCGTCCCAGCGCAGCAGCAGCGGGAAGCCCGGCGCCTCACGGCCCACCGCGTCGGTGCCCACCGCCCAGGCCAGGTCCGGCCCGAACGCCACGGCGTCGTTCAGCCCGGCCTGGGGACGCACCGGCCCCGGAACCGGGACGTGCTGCCAGGACCGGGTGCCGGCGGCCGTGGCCGGGCCCCAGGGGGCCAGGAGGGTCAGGGCGGCGGCGAGCACCGAGACGAGGGAACGGCGTGTCATGACCGGCCTCCCAGCCGCTCGCTCATCAGGTTCGGTTTCGAGCCGTAGATCTCGACGGTCCCGAAGGACAGCAGCAGGGACCCGGCCCGGGCCAGCGCACGCGGCCTGACGTCGATCGCGTCCTGCCGTTCCGGGCCGTAGGAGAACGTGGTGCGCGGCCCGTCCACGCGCGCGTACCTCGACCGGAAGGCGCGGTCGCTGCGCACCGGCAGCCACAGGGCGCCGTCCGGGCCGCGCACCAGGGCCTGCGTGGACGTGTCGCCCAGCGGCGGGTGGACGGTGTGCCAGACGCGTCCGTTCCCGGTCGTCAGGTAGGTGCGGGCCACGCCGTCGTCGTACCGGCTGCCGCCGATCGTGACCCGGCCCGACGCCTCCGGCAGGATCGTGTGCACGTTGCCGTCCGGCGGCAGCGGCACCCGCGCGTCCCGCCACGCCGTGCCGTCCCAGTGCAGGACGGCCGACCCGGTGGCGGTGTCCGCCCAGGCCCAGGCGTCGGTGGCGGACCGCGCGGTGATGCCCATGACGTACAGCACGCCGTCCGGGACGGACTGCCGAATCCAGCGCGAGCCGTCGTGGTGCAGCACCTGCGGGCCGGTGTCGTCCTCGCCCGCCACCCATGCGGCGCCCGGCACCGCGGCGAAGTCCTGGTACGTCCACAGCGTCCGCGGCAGCGCCACGGTGTGCCACCCGCCCGTGGACCGGCGCAGGAGTTCCTTCACTCCGGCACGGTCGCGCAGGAACCACACCTCCTCGCCGACGAACTGCGCCTCACCGAACCAGCCCACGTCACCGGCACCGGGAAAGGACGTCTCCCGGCTCCACGCCACCCCGTCCCAGCGGTACAGCATCGGCCGCAGCCCGTCGACGGCGTGTTCGTACCCGCTCGCCCACGCCTCGTCCGGCCCCCGCGCGGCGAGGCCGGACACGGTCACGGGCGAGGCCGCCGCCGGCGGGACCGGCAGCGCGGACCAGCCCGGCGTCACCGCCGCGGCGGGCGGCACCACCGCGGCACACGCGATCACCAGGCAGACGACAACCGCACGGAGAGCGTTCACCGGACCCCCACAACGCGAAGGCCGCACACGCTAGGGGCGCCGCCCCGGCCGTGAACAGACGGCATCCGGCCGAACAGGAACACCGGCGGCAGCCCGGCCGGCGGTCACCCGGGGTCACCGCCGGCCGCTGCCCGGCCGGCGGTGACCCCGGTCACACGCGCGACGTGTCCCGCCCCGCCGCGCGGGGGCCCGAGCGGCCCGTGCGGGCGAGTGCATAAGATTCGATCCCATGTCGAAGCCTGACGAGCTGATCGTTGCCATCGCCTCCCTGGTGGAGTCCGGGCAGAGCAATCAGATGTCCCTGACGGTGGTCACCGGTGGTGCCGTCATCACCGGTCGCCTGGCCCCCGAAGCCGTGTGGAGGCAGCGGGTGTCGGAGGTGCTGACGGACTCCGCCCATCTGGGCGAGTTCTCCGCTGTGTTCGCCGTCCCCGAGAAGAAGGACGGACCGCCCACGCATCTGCACTTCCACGTCGCCCGGATCATCCAGGGCACCGTGGGCATCCCGGAAACCGGCGGCATGTACCGCGTCGCGATCGAGGACGTCAGCGCCTGGACGGTGGGTGACTTCAGCTACTCCGACCAGTCGCCCCGCTGACCCGCTGACCCACAGAGCCGCCGCCCTCGTCCGGGGAGCGGCACGGCACGCGAGAAGCGCCCGGCCGGCACGAACCGGCCGGGCGTTCACCCTGCGGTGCCCGCGCGTCACCGGGGCAGGTCCACGTCGATGTGCGGGGCCAGCGCGCGCAGGAAGCCGGGCGCGTCGAAGGCCTCGCCGGCGGAGACCACACCGACGGCCCGGGTCCGCCCCGTGAGGACACGGTCCAGGGCCTCCACGACGAGGGGCGCGGTGACGGCGTAGATGTCCCGGCCGCGGGCCACGGCACGCCGTTCGGCACCGCCCGCGCGGACGACGACGTCGACCAGGAACGTCTGGGCGGACCGCCCGTGTGCGTCGGCCGGGGCCGGTGCCGGAGTGTCGGGGGCCGCGATGTCCCGGACCGCCTCGACCGTCATGTAGGTGGTCACGGCGGGGATCGGCAGATGACTGGGGAGGGTGACGACGTCCGCCATCGTGAACTCCCCGATGACGGCACGCCGGCCCACCGGCCGGGGGAAGGTCCACTCCAGCGTCGGCGGGGCGTCGTCGCGGTACTCCAGGCGTCCGCCGCTGTAGCGGATCCGCCGGCCCTCGCGGCGCCGGCGGGAGACCGCCCCCGCCGTGCGCGTTCCCTCGGTGGGGTGCCAGCTGTTCAGCCCGTAGGCGATGTGCGCCTCGTCCGCCTCGGCCCAGTCGCCAATCGCGGCGGTGGCCAGCAGGTCACCGAGACCGCCGAAGAAGGCCATCGCCGGGACGACGACCGTCTTCGCGTCCCGGGCGCGCTCGGCGAACCGCGCGAACGTGTCGAGGTTGGCCTCGATCTCGGCGGCCACGTCCAGGTAGGGGATCCCGGCGCGCAGGGCCGCCTCGATCACCGGGGCGGCCGTCACGGCGAAGGGCCCCGCGCAGTTGATCACGGCGGTGGTGCCGGCCAGCGCGCGGTCCAGCGAGGCCGCGTCCTCGGCGGAGGCCGTGCGGGCCTCCAGCCCGGTCTCGCGCGCCAGCGCCCCGAGCCGCCCGGCGTCGCGACCGGACAGAACCGGGACGAACCCGCGCTCGCGCAACTCCGCCACCACGAAACGCCCGGTGTGCCCGTACGCGCCGAACACCGCCACCCGCTGGCCCGATCCCATGACATCCCCCTGCACTCGACTGATCCGCCGGTCTTCGGCACCCCCATCCTGGCGGGGCCCGGCGGACCGCCAGGAGTGTCCGGAACGCCATACCCCATACACTTCCGGACATGACCACCGTCGCGCTGGCCGTCACCGACGGCATGCTGCACTTCGAACTCGCCCTCGCCTGCGAGGTCTTCGGAGCCGGGGCGACCGGCGCGGACGGTTCCTGGTACCGCCTGTCGCTCTGCGGGCCGGGCGCCGTGCGGGCCGGGCGCTTCCGCCTGGAGCCCGAGCACGGACTCGACCGTCTCGCCCACGCCGACACCGTCATCGTCCCGGGCTGGGCCGACATCGACCGCGACCCGCCGGCCGAGCTGGTCGAGGCGGTGCGCGCCGCCCACGCGGCGGGCGCCCGTGTGGCCTCCCTGTGCACGGGCGCCTTCGTGCTGGCCGCCGCGGGACTGCTCGACGGCAGGCGCGCGACCACGCACTGGGCCCACACCGGGGAACTGGCCCGGCGCCACCCGCGGGTGAAGGTGGACCCGGACGTCCTGTACGTGGACGAGGGCAGCGTGCTCACCTCGGCCGGCAAGGCCGCCGCCATGGACCTGTGCCTGCACCTGGTCCGCCTCGACCACGGCTCGTCGGTCGCCAACACGCTGGCCCGGCGTCTGGTCGTACCACCGCACCGGGACGGCGGCCAGGCCCAGTTCGTCACCACCCCGGTCCCGGCCCCGGACAACCACCCGCTCGCCGAGCTGCTCCCCTGGGCGATGCAGCGGCTGGACCGCCCGCTCACCGTGGAGGACCTGGCCCGCCGGGCCGGCATGAGCGCGCGCCACCTGGGCCGCCACTTCAGGGCGGTGACGGGCACCAGTCCGCTCAAGTGGCTGCTGACCCAGCGCATCCGGCACGCGCAGGTGCTGCTGGAGACGACGGACGACACCGTCGACGCCATCGCGACGGCCACCGGCATGGGCACCGCCACCACGCTGCGCCGGCACTTCAATCGCACGGTCGGCGTACCCCCCGACACCTACCGCCGCACGTTCCGCTCCCGCGACCGCGACGGGGCCCCCGGCGCGCGAGGCGGACCGTCGGTGCCCCGTCGCGGTCTCGCGCCCGCGCGCGATGCTCAGGTGGACCGGGAGTAGCGGGAGACGATCGCGGCGGCGCGGTCGCGCAGCGCGGCCCGCAACGACCGCGGGGCCAGGACGTCCACGTCCGCGGCGAGCTGCCACAGTGCCCACTCGGCGTGCCGTGCGTCCTGGAACGTCACCTCCAGGCGCAGCCGGCCGTCCGCCTCCGGTTCCTCGGCGCGCACGGCCAGCGCGGTGCGCACGAGGTCCTCCCGCCGCGCGGGGACCACCCGTACCGACACGGCGAGGTGACCGCCGTCGGACAGGAACTGCGCACAGCGTTCTCGCCAGATCCGGTCCAGGTCGACCTTGTCCGGCCGCCGCGCCGGTTCGGGGAGCTCCTCGGCGGTCAGTATCCGCGACAGCCGGTACGTGCGGTCCGCGCCCGCCCGCGTGGCCAGCAGATAGCCCCGGTCCCGCACGGTGACCAGGCCGATCGGGTCCACGGTGCGCCACCGCGGCGCCTGGTCGGTGGCCGCGTAGTGGATGCGCAGCCGGTGACCGGCGAGCACCGCGCGCCGCACCACGACCATCGTGGTGCCGGGCACCGCCTCGGTGCCCGGCAGGCGCGAGAGCAGGTCGGTCTCCGGGTCGACGAGCATGCGCCGGGCGGCGTCGCTCGCGGCGGCCCGATGACTCTCGGGGAGGGCGTCCACCACCTTGCGCATGGCCGAGGCGAGCGCGGAGCCCAGGCCGAACACCTGGTCGCCGCGCCCGAACCCGGCGACCAGCAGGGCGAGCGCCTCGTCGTGGTTGAGCCCGGTGAGGTCGGTGCGGAAGTCCGGCAGCAACGCGAAACCGCCGCGCCGGCCGCGCTCGGCGTAGACCGGGACGCCGGCCGCGGACAGCGCCTCGATGTCGCGCAGCACGGTCCGGGTGGACACCTCCAGCTCGCGGGCCAGCGCGGCGGCGGTCATCCGGCCGCGCTGACGCAGCAGCAGCACCAACGAGATCAACCGGTCGGCACGCATGCCGGAACGCTAA
This sequence comes from Streptomyces sp. NPDC085931, assembly GCF_044540565.1. Classification (NCBI taxonomy): domain Bacteria; kingdom Bacillati; phylum Actinomycetota; class Actinomycetes; order Kitasatosporales; family Streptomycetaceae; genus Streptomyces; species Streptomyces sp. NPDC085931. Next base: position 601,435 of record NZ_JBITSK010000002.1, on the reverse strand, counting down.
CGGAAATACGTGACGAAGGGTGTCGTCATTCGCGGGGAGGCTGGGGTGCGTGAGGCCGGGGCGGAGGCTCGCCGCCGTCACCGCGCCCGCGGACGGTACTGCCGGTGAAGCGAATGGAGCTGATGTGGCGATGGAGCGGACGACGGTCAACCCGTGGGCGTGGTCGGGGGAGATGGGCTACAGCCAGGGCGAGGTCGTCACCGGGCGGACCCGGACCCTGTACTGCTCCGGGCAGGCCGCGATGAGCGGCGACGGCAAGCCCGAGCACGCCGGTGACATGGCGGCGCAGCTCGTGCTCGCCCTCGACAACCTGGAGGCCGTGCTCGGCGAGGCGGGCATGACCCTGGCCGACCTCGTGCGGCTCAACGTGTACACCACCGACGTCGACCTGCTGTTCCAGCACTACGGGGTGCTGGCGGCGCGGTTGGGTGCCGCCGGGGTGGCACCGACCAGCACGTTGCTCGGGGTGACGCGGCTGGCGCTGCCCGAGCTGATGATCGAGCTGGAGGGCACCGCCGTCGCGTGAGAGGAGCGCTGCGGCGCGCGCGACCCGCTGGCGTTCGGCCGGGCGATCGGGAAGGCTCACCGTCATGGTTTCGGTAGTGCAGAACGTGGCGATCGACTGTGCGGACCCCTATGAACTGGCCCGCTTCTGGAGCAGGGTGACGGGCCGGCCCCTCCATCCCGACGACCGGCCGGGTGCCCGGGAGACGCAGCTGATGCCGGGTGAGGGCCCGGCGCTGTACTTCAACCAGGTCCCGGAGCCGAAGACGGTGAAGAACCGGCTCCATCTGTGTCTGCGCCCCGAGACCTCACGGGACGAGGAGGTGGAACGGCTGCTGGGCCTCGGGGCCACCTTCGTCGCCGATCACCGGAATGCCGACGGCACCGGCTGGGCCGTCCTGGCCGACCCCGAGGGCAACGAGTTCTGCGTCCTTCGCAGCGAGTCCGACCGGGCCGGGAAGCCGTCCTGACGGCCGCGTCAGGCGCTTTCGGACTCGGTCGCGAGCCGCCGGCCGGGGGAGTCGGCCCGTGCCCGCAGTCGCCGGGCACGGGTGACGGCTTCCCCGAGCCCCGGCGTGATGGTCAGGACGGTGTCCAGGCCCAGCACGTCCATGCGCCGGCGCAGGCCTTCGTCGGGCACGGCCAGGACCAGGGCGCCGTCCGCGGTGTGCAGCCGCTGCCAGAAGGCCAGCAGGACGGTGATGCCGCTGGAGTCGATGAAGCCGAGCGGTGAGGTGTCCAGGACGAGGTAGCGGCAGCCGTCGTCCAGCAGCCGGTGGCCGGCGCTGCGCAGGTCGGAGCTGGTGAAGAAGTCGACGTCGTCCACGAGAGCGGCCACCGCCAGATCCCCGTCGCGTTCGATGAGCTGGAGCACGGTGTGTCTCCTAACGCGTGGGGTGGGCAGGGACGGGCCCGGCGGCACGGAGACGGTGTTCATCTGCCGCCTGATTCCTAAGCGGGATGATCATGATGGTTCCTAGGGCAGGTGAGAGAACTTCCGGTTGCTGATCGTTTCTGTGTCGTACTTTTCGCTTACCCACGGTGGCCGCCCTCAAGGTGGCGACCGTCGTCACGCCCCGTCGCCGCCGGGGCCGCATGCACCGGGCCATCCTGGCACGGAAGCGGAGCCGGTCGCCGTGAATGGGGTCACGGCGGGGGCCCGGGCGCGCCCCGCTCCCGTCCGGCGCGCCGGACGGGGTGGCGCCCCGGACGAGGATACGCAGCCCCGGAGCGCGCACGACCAGGGGCGGGACGCCTCACGGCGTCCCGCCCCGGTGCGGGCCGGTCGGCTCAGGGAGCTTCCGTGTCCTCGGAGGCCTCCGGCGGTGCGTCTTCCGTGCGGCCGTCGTCACTCTCGGTGGCGCGGTCGCCGGGCGTTGTCCCTTCTTCCTCGGGGTGGACGTCCTTCTCTCCGGTGACCTGTTCCAGCGGATGCGACAGATCACGGTCAGGGCTGCTCATCTCGGCTCCTTCCCTTCGCCGTCCCGGGTGCCCCGCCGCGCGCGTTCGACGAGTCCCGGCCCGGCCCGACCCGCGGATGCCGGAGGTACACCGCTCACCGGCCGGCGTCGGTCACCCAAGGTAACCACCGGTCACGTCCGGTCACTTGAGTGTCGCGGGGCGGGCGTCGGCGGCCGTCGCCGCGCTCAGACGGGCCCGCCAGGCGGAGAGCCGGTGCCGCGACCGCTGCAGCGGAGTGGGCGGCAGGGCACGGGAGTCGCCCCGCGCGTAGTACCGCTCGACGTAGTACTGACCCACGCTGAGCACGCTGGTGACCGCGATGTACCAGAGCGTCGCGACCATGAGCAGCGGGATGACCTGGTACGTCTGGTTGTAGATCAGTTGCGTGGAGTACAGCAGGTCGTGCACGGCCAGCACGCTGACGATGCTGGTGCCCTTCAGGGTGCCGATCAGCATGTTCCCCGCGGTGGGCACGATGGAGCGCATCGCCTGCGGGATGACGACGCGGCGCAGCGTGCGGCGCCTGCTCAGCCCGAGCGCCTGGGCGGCCTCGGTCTGGCCGGAGTCGACGGACAGGATGCCGCCCCGCACCACTTCGGCGGCGTAGGCGCTCTCGTGCAGGGTCAGGCCGATGACGGCGGTCAGGGTCGGGCCCAGCAGGTTGACCGTCTTGACGGTGACGAACTCCGGGCCGAACGGGATGCCGAGCCCCAGCGTCGGGTAGAGGGCACCGATGTTGAACCAGAACAGCAGCTGCACCAGCAGGGGAGTGGAGCGGAAGATCCAGACGTAGCCCCAACTCAGCGTGCGCAGCACCGGGTTGCCCGACAGGCGCAGCACCGCCAGCAGGGTGCCCAGCAGGAAGCCCAGCACCATGACCGCGCCGGTCAGCCACAGGGTCAGCAGCAGTCCGTCCAGCACGGCCGGGGTCGTGAAGTACCGCCCCACCACGTCCCATTGGAACGCCTGGTTGCGGACGACGGAGTTCAGCACCATGGCGAACACGAGCAGCGCGGCCGCGGCGGTGGCCCAGCGGCCGAGGCGGCGGCGCGGCACGATCCGCGGCGACTCGGAGGGGGAGGAGGCGCCGGCGGGCCGCGGGGGCGTCGCGGCGGGGGCGGGCGTGACGTCGGACGGTGTGACCATGAGGAGGCTTTCCGGGAGAGGGAGTCGCAGGCGGGGGTGACCACCCGGCGGCGCGCGGTGCGGCGCGGCGGCACCACCGCAGCGCGGGCACGGCGCGGCCGGGAAACCGCGTCGTCACGAACGCCGCGTCCCTCAACGCGGCCGGAGCGGCCACCGCGCGGGGCGGAGCCGTCCGCCGACGATCGTACGGTTCGGCGGCACCGCTGTGTCAACAGCGTGTACCCGGACCGGATCACGCGGTCCGGCATCCGGGCACTGCTTGACGGGAAGCGCGATGTACTGCTGAATTAATCGCATGAATGCCCAGCAGCGCTTGGTCTCGCGCGACCACATCGACTTCGGTCGGGTGTGGTCCGCGGCGTGTTGCGCCTGACTCGGCAGCGGGCCGTCTGACCGGCCCTTCCCTCCCTCGGTGACCCCGTCGCGGGCCGAGTTCCGTTCCTTGCGCGCGCTGCCGCACCCCAGCCTTCTCCGACGCACGGCGTCGTCACACTCGCACCACCCCTCTTTCTGACGATCAGTCATACCTGCCCTCACGCACGGCGGTTCCGCCATGCCTGCGTGCGGTCGCTCCCGAAAGGGCCACTGTCATGCCCGTGGAATTCCTCGGCATCGCCGCCACCAACGACGGCTCCGAGACCACCCCGCGCTCCGGCGCAGCCTTCGACAAGGAGTACACGCTCCGTCTCGCCCGGGCCCATGAGGACCACGGCTGGGACCGGGTGCTGTTCGCCTACGGCTCCGGCTCACCCGACCCGGCGCCCGCCGCCGCGTACATCGCGAGCAGGCTGGACCGGCTGCAACTCCTCCTCGCCCACCGGCCCAACGTCTCGTACCCGACCTTCGCCGCGAAGACCTTCGCCACCCTCGACCAGATCAGTGAGGGCCGGCTGACCGTCCACTTCATCACCGGCGGCAACGACCACGAACAGGGCCGCGAGGGCGACACCCTCACCAAGGACGAGCGGTACGCCCGCACCCGCGAGTACATCCGGATCGTCAAGAAGATCTGGACCACCCACGAGCCCTTCGACCACGAGGGCGAGCACTACCGCTTCCACGACTTCGTCAGCGACGTCTTCCCCGTCCAGCAGCCGCGCCCGAACGTGTCGTTCGGCGGTTCGTCGCCCGCCGCGTACGCCGCCGGCGGAGCCGAGGCCGACATCTACTGCCTGTGGGGCGAGCCGCTGGAGAAGACCGCCGAGCAGATCGAGGCCGTCAAGGCCGCGGCCTGGGCCGCGGGCCGCACCGACGTGCCGCGCATCCAGGTGGCGTTCCGCCCGATCATCGCCCCCACCGAGGAGCTGGCCTGGGAGAAGGCCCACCGCACGGTCGGCGCCATCCGGGAGCGGGGCGCGGCCGGGCTCAAACGGCGCCACCGCACCGGCGCCCCGCAGAACACCGGCTCCCAGCGGCTGCTCGCCATCGCCGAGGCGGGCGAGCGCTACGACCGCGCCCTGTGGACCCCGACGGCCGCCGCGACCGGCGGCGCGGGCAACTCCAACGCCCTCGTCGGCACCCCGGAGACGGTCGCCCGGGCCCTCCTCGACTACTACGACCTCGGCGTCGACATCCTCTCCGCGCGCGGCTACGACCTGCTGGGCGACGCCATCGACTTCGGCCGGTACGTCATCCCCCTGGTCCGCGAGGAGGTCGCCAGGCGCGACGCCGAACGGGCAGCGGGCGCGGAGCGGACCCGGGCGGTGGTGGGCGCGTGACCTCCGTGGCCCCCATCCCGTCCCGGGCGGCGGACCTGACCGTCGTGCATGTCCCCGTCTCCGACCGCCGGGTGAGACCCCTGCTGCGCGAACTCGGCCACGAGTACGCGACGCGCTACGGCAAGGACGCCCACACCGAGATCTCCCGCTACCCCGACGAGGAGTTCACCCCGCCGCACGGCGGTCTCCTCCTGCTGCTGCTGGAACACGGCAACCCCGTCGCGGGCGGCGCCTTCCGCCGCTACGACGCCACCACGGCCGAACTGAAACGGATCTGGACCCACTCCGCGCACCGCCGGCGCGGGCTCGCCCGGCGCGTGCTCGACGAGCTGGAACGCGAGGCCGCCGCCCGCGGCTACCGGCGCGTCTACCTGACCACCGGGCCCCGCCAGCCCGAGGCGCGCGGCCTGTACCTCGCCACCGGCTACACACCGCTGTTCGACACCGCCGCCGACCCCGAGACCATCGGCCCGCTGCCGTTCGAGAAACACCTGCCCGACACCACCGGAAAGGCCACGGACCTGTGAACGCCCCCGCTCTCCGAGACCGCCTGCGCGGCATCACCGCCCTCGCGCTGCTGCCGCTGCTCGCGCTCACCGCGTGCGGCTCCGGTGACGGCGGCGGCACCGCGGCCGTCGGCGCCCAGGCCTCCCCGGCGCCCACGAGCGACCCGGTCGCCTCCGTGCGCACGGTGGACGCCGTCGCCGCCCTGCTGCCCGCCGACGTGCGCCGGTCGGGCACGCTGCGGGTCGGCAGCTCCATCGGCTTCCCGCCCGGGGCCTACTACCCGAACGGGCCGGACAAGGCGCCCGCGGGCCAGGACATCGACCTCGCCGACGCCGTCGCCAAGGTCCTCGGAGTGAAGCTGGACCGCCAGGACGCCTCCTTCGAGACGATCCTGCCCGCCCTCGGCAGCGGCAAGTACGACGTCGGCACGGGCAACTTCGGTGTGACCACCGAGCGGCTGAAGACCATCGACTTCGTCACCTACATCAACGACGGCCAGGGCTTCGCCGTGAAGAAGGGCAACACCGCGCTGAAGAAGGTCACCGACCTCACCCAGCTGTGCGGGCTGACCGTCGGCACCGGCGCCGGCACCACCTTCGAGACGACCCTCACCGCACAGAAGGGGGTGTGCGCCAAGGCCGGGAAGAAGCCCTACGAAGTGAAGGTGTACTCGGAGAACGCCGCGACCCTCACCGCCCTCCAGCAGGGCCGCATCGACGTCGTCATGTCGACCATCAACGGCCTGCGCTACCAGGCCTCCCAGCCCGCAGCGCAGACCACGTTCCTCGGTGAGTACCACCGCCTCGACGTCGGTTTCGCCTTCAAGAAGGGCTCCCCGCTCACCAAGGCCTTCCAGGCCGCCGTCAACGAGCTGATCGAGAACGGCACCTACGCCCGGATCCTGAAGAAGTGGGGCACCTCCGCCTCCGCGATCGAGACGTCGCGCATCAACCCGCCCGAGCACGCCTGAGAGTCGAGCAGGAACACCACGATGGCATCCACCACCGGCACCGCGCCCCCCGGCGCGGCCACCGCCGGCGTCCGCCCCGACGCCCCGCCCGCCCCTGACGATCCGGCCTCGCTGCACGTCGTCCCCGCCCGCCACTACGCCCGCTGGGCCGCGGCGGCCGCCGTTGCCGTCCTGGTCGCCCAGTTCGTGCACGGCCTGGCCACCAACCCCGTGTGGGAATGGGGCGTCTTCCGCGACTACGTCCTGTCCGAGACCATCGTGCAGGCGGTCTGGGTCACCCTCCAGCTCACCGCCTACGCCACCGTCCTCGGCTTCCTCCTGGGCACCGTGCTGGCCTTCATGCGGCTGTCCCGCAGCCCGGTGCTGCAGACCGTCGCCTGGACGTACATCTGGGTCTTCCGCTCGATCCCGATGATCGTGCAGCTGGTCTTCTGGTTCAACCTCAGCGCCCTGTACAAGGAGTTGGGCGTCGGGATCCCCTTCGGGCCGGTGTTCTGGTCCGTCGACAGCAACAGCCTCATCGGCACCATCGGCGCCGCCGTCATCGGGCTGACGCTGCATCAGGCCGCCTACGCCGCCGAGATCGTCCGCGGCGGCGTCATCTCCGTCGACCACGGTCAGCTGGAGGCCGCCGCCGCACTGGGCATCCCCCGGCTGCGGCAGATCCGGCGCATCGTGCTGCCCCAGGCGATGCGCGCCATCCTGCCCACGGCGGGCAACGAGATCATCGGCCTGCTCAAGGGCACCTCGGTGGTCTACGTGATGTCCATCGGCGAGCTGTTCTACCAGGTGCAGGTCATCTACGGCCGCAACGGCCGGGTGATCCCGCTGCTGCTGGTCGCCACCGCCTGGTACGTGGTGCTGACCTCCCTGCTGTCGGTCGCCCAGTACTACGTGGAACGCCACTACGCCAGGGGCGCCGACCGCACCCCGCCGCCGACACCGCTCCAGCGCGCCCGGCGCTTCACGCGCACCCTGCGCGCGGCCGCCGCCCGGCGCGAGAGTCCCGTCGTCCCGCTGAAGACCCTCGGACCCCTGGGAGGCAGCCGATGAGCCAGGTCATGGTGGACGTCCACGGCGTCCACAAGAGCTTCGGCCCGCTGGAGGTGCTGCGCGGCGTCGACCTGCAGGTCCGGGCCGGCGAGGTCACCGTGATCCTCGGCCCGTCCGGCTCCGGCAAGTCCACGCTGCTGCGCACCATCAACCACCTGGAGAAGGTCAGCCGCGGCTGGATCAGCATCGACGGCGAACTCATCGGCTACCGCCGCTCGGGGAACAAGCTGCACGAGCTGAAGGAGAAGGACGTCCTCAGGCAGCGCACCCACATCGGGTTCGTCTTCCAGAACTTCAACCTCTTCCCGCACCTGACCGTGCTCGACAACCTCGTCGAAGCCCCCGTCTCCGCCCTGCGCCGCCCCCGCAAGGAGGCCGAGGAGACGGCCCGCCGGCTGCTGGACCGGGTCGGCCTCGCGGACAAGGCCGGCGCCTACCCCCGGCAGCTCTCCGGCGGCCAGCAGCAGCGCGTGGCCATCGCCCGCGCGCTCGCCCTCGAACCCAAGGTGCTGCTCTTCGACGAGCCCACCTCCGCCCTCGACCCGGAGCTGGTCGGCGAAGTCCTCGACGTCATCAAGGACCTGGCCCGCACCGGCACCACCATGCTCGTCGTCACCCACGAGATCGGCTTCGCCCGCGAGGTCGCCGACACCGTGGTCTTCATGGACGACGGCGTCGTCGTCGAACAGGGCCCGCCCTCGGCCGTCCTCGACACCCCGCGGCACGAACGCACCCGCGCCTTCCTCTCCAAGGTCCTCTGATCTTCCCTCCCGTCCCGCACGCAAGGAGCACCACCGTGGCCCTCACCCTCACCGCCCGCCGCACCGCCGCCGCAGCCGCCGGACTCGCCACCGCCCTCGTCCTCGCCGGCTGCGCCAACCCCTCGGAGGGCGGCACGACCGAGGTCGCGGCCACGCCCGGCGGCAAGAGCACGGTCAGGATCAACACCAGCCCGGACCAGAAGCGCGTCAGGACCGGCAAGGTCGACTCCATCGCCGCCCAGGTCCCGGAGCGGATCCGCAAGAGAGGCACGCTGGAGCTCGTCGCCTCCGCCGGCTCCGCCGCCCCGCTCACCTTCCACGCCACCGACAACAAGACCGTCATCGGCGTCGAACCCGACCTCGCCCACCTCGTCGCCGACGTCCTCGGCCTGAAGCCGCACATCAACACCGTCTCCTGGGAGAACATCTTCGTCGGCCTCGACAGCGGCAAGTACGACGCCGGCCTGAGCAACATCACCGTCACCGAGGAGCGCAAGGAGAAGTACGACTTCGCCACCTACCGCGAGGACAACCTGGGCTTCGAGGCGAAGAAGGGCAGCGGCCTGAAGGTCACCGGCCCCGAGGACCTGGCGGGCCGGACCGTCGCCGTCAGCAGCGGCACCAACCAGGAGAAGCTGCTGGTCGAGTGGAGCAAGGAGAACGAGAAGGCCGGCCGCGAACCGGTGGACATCAAGTACTACCAGAACGACAGCGACACCTACCTCGCCCTCCAGTCCGGCCGCATCGACCTCTACCTCGGCCCCAACCCGACCGCCGCCTACCACGCGGCCACCACCGGCAAGACCGAGGTCGTCGGCACCTACTCCGGCGCGGGCGCCACCCTCCAGGGGCTCATCGCCGCCACCACGAAGAAGGACAGCGGCCTGGTCGAGCCGCTCGCGGACGCCCTCAACCACATCATCGACAACGGCACGTACGCGAAGGTGCTCCAGCGCTGGGGCCTGTCCGACGAGGCCGTCACCGAGTCGCAGATCAACCCGCCGGGCCTGCCCAAAACCAACAAGTAGGCGACCCCCGCAGGAAGGCTCCTCATGTCCTCGACCCCTCCCTCCCCGCTGCACCTCGCCGTCGCCCTGGACGGCACCGGCCGGCACCCCGCCTCCTGGCGCGAGCCGGGCGCCCGCCCCCGGGAGCTGTTCACCGCCGCCTACTGGGCCGACCTCGTGACCGAGGCGGAACACGGACTGCTCGACTTCGTCACCATCGAGGACGGCCTCGGCCCCCAGTCCTCCCACCCCTTCGACCCCGACGAGCGCACCGACCAGGTGCGCGGCCGTCTCGACGCCGTCCTCATCGCCTCCCGCGTCGCGCCGCTGACCCGGCACATCGGCCTCGTGCCGACCGTCGTCGCCACCCACACCGAGCCCTTCCACATCTCCAAGGCGATCGCCACCCTCGACTACGTCAGCACCGGCCGGGCGGGCCTGCGGGTGCAGATCACCGCCCGCCCGAACGAGGCCGCCCACTTCGGCCGCCGCACCGTCGCGCGCATCGAGGCCTACGACAGCCCGGCCGCCCGGGCGACGGTGACCGAGCTGTTCGACGAGGCCGCCGACTACATCGAGGTCGTCCGCCGCCTCTGGGACAGCTGGGAGGACGACGCCGAGATCCGGGACGTCGCCACGGGCCGCTTCATCGACCGCGACAAGCTGCACTACATCGACTTCGAGGGCCGCCACTTCAGCGTCCGGGGACCCTCCATCACCCCCCGGCCGCCCCAGGGCCAGCCGATCGTCACCGCCCTCGCCCACGACACCGTCCCCTACCGGCTCGTGGGCCGCGCCGCCGACGTCGGCTACGTCACCCCGCGTGACGCCGGCGAGGCCCGCGGCATCGTCGACCGGATCCGCGCCGAACAGGACGCCGCCGGGCGGGCGTCCGAGCCGCTGCACGTCTTCGGCGAACTCGTCGTCTTCCTCGACGACGACCCGGCCGCCGCGCGGGCGCGCCGGGACCGGCTCGACGCGCTCGCGGGAGAACCCTTCACCAGCGACGCGCTCGTCTTCACCGGCACCCCCGCCCAACTCGCGGACCTGCTGCAGGAACTGAGCGACGGCGGGCTGTCCGGGTTCCGGCTGTGGCCCGCCGTCGCCGCCCACGACCTGCCGGCGATCACCCGCGGCCTCGTCCCCGAACTGCAGCGCCGCGGCGTCTTCCGCCGCGCCTACGAGGCCGGCACCCTGCGCGGCCTGCTGGGCCTGGCCCGCCCCGCCAACCGCTACGCCGCCGTCTGAGCCGGAAGGACCCGGACCGATGACCAAACCCCTGAAGCAGATCCACCTGGCCGCGCACTTCCCCGGCGTCAACAACACCACCGTCTGGAGCGACCCGCGGGCCGGCAGCCACATCGAGTTCAGCTCCTTCACCCACTTCGCCCGCACCGCCGAACGCGCCAGGTTCGACTTCCTCTTCCTCGCCGAAGGGCTCCGGCTGCGCGAACAGGGCGGAAAGATCTACGACCTGGACGTCGTCGGCCGCCCCGACACCTTCACCGTCCTCGCCGCGCTCGCCGCCGTCACCGAGCACCTCGGCCTGACCGGCACCATCAACTCCACCTTCAACGAGCCCTACGAGGTCGCCCGCCAGTTCGCCAGCCTCGACCACCTCTCCGGCGGCCGCGCGGCCTGGAACGTCGTCACCTCCTGGGACGCCTTCACCGGCGAGAACTTCCGCCGCGGCGGATTCCTGCCGCAGCAGGAGCGGTACTCCCGCGCCAAGGAGTTCCTGGAGACGGCCAAGGAACTCTTCGACTCCTGGCGCGGCGACGAGATCGTCGCCGACCAGGAGAGCGGGCAGTTCCTGTCGGACGCCGAGGCCGGCGCCTTCGCGCACACCGGCCGGCACTTCGACATCCACGGCCGGTTCAACGTCCCCCGCTCACCCCAGGGCCGCCCCGTCGTCTTCCAGGCCGGAGACTCGGAGGAGGGCCGCGAGTTCGCCGCCGCCGAAGCCGACGCCATCTTCAGCCGGCACGGCACCCTCGAAGCGGGCCGCGCCTTCTACACCGACGTCAAGAACCGCCTGGCCAAGTACGGCCGCAGCCGCGACGAGCTGCTCATCCTGCCCGCCGCGACCTTCGCCCTCGCCGACACCGACGCCGAGGCCGAGGAACTCGCCCGCGAGGTGCGCCGCCAGCAGGTCAGCGGCGCCACCGCCCTCAGGCACCTGGAGTTCGTCTGGAACCGGGACCTGTCGGCGTACGACCCGGACGGCCCGCTGCCCGAGATCGACCCGGACGTCGGCCAGGAGCACATCTCCCAGGGCCGCGCCCAGGTCCGGATGTACCGGGACCCCCTGGCCACCGCCCGGGAATGGCGCGAACTGGCCGCGGCCAACAAGTGGTCCATCCGCGACCTGGTCATCCACACCGGCAACCGGCAGAACTTCGTCGGCTCCCCGGCCACCCTCGCCCGGACCATCGACCACTTCGTCCAGACCGACGCCAGCGACGGCTTCATCCTCGTCCCGCACCTCACGCCGACGGGCCTGGACGAGTTCGCCGACAAGGTCGTCCCGCTGCTGCAGGAGAAGGGCGTGTTCCGCACGGAGTACGAGGGCACGACCCTGCGCGACCACCTCGGCCTGACCCACCCGGACCGCAGCCGCGCCGAGCGGGTCGCGTCGTGAAGTTCATCGCCATCACGCTGATCGTGCACCGCCCGGACCCGGTCACCGGCGTCCTCACACCCACCCACGACCGCTTCCGGGAGGTCCTGCGCAACGCCGTCCTCGCCGAGGAACTGGGCTTCGACGGCTTCGGCGTCGGGGAGCGGCACGAGCGGCCGTTCCTCTCCTCCTCCCCGACCGTCGTCCTCAGCCACGTCGCGGCACTGACCCGGCGCATCCGCCTCTTCACCGCCGTGACCACCCTGAGCCTGCTCGACCCGGTGCGCGCCTACGAGGACTACGCCACCCTCGACCACCTCTCCGAGGGCCGACTGGACCTGATCATCGGCAAGGGCAACGGCACCGCCCAGCGGGAGCTGTTCCACGTCACACCGCAGGACCAGTGGGACCGCAACGCCGAGAGCTACGAGGTCTTCCGGCGCCTGTGGCGCGAGGACAGGGTGACCGCGGCGACCCGCTTCCGCCCGCCGCTGACCGACGCCGAGGTCCATCCCCGCCCGTACCAGCAGCCCGTGCGCGTCTGGCACGGCAGCGCCACCAGCAAGGAGTCCGTCGACCTCGCCGCCCGCTACGGCGACCCGCTGTTCTCCGCGAACGTCACCCACCCCGTCGAGCCGTACGCCGAGCTGATCCGCCACTACCGTGAACGCTGGGCGCACTACGGCCACGACCCGGCCCGCATCGCCATCGGCGCCGGCACCGCCGGCATCCTCGTGGCTCCGACCTCCCAGCAGGCGCTCGCCGCCTACCGGCCGGTCTTCGAGGCCAACCTGGCCTTCGCCCGGCGGACCGGACTGCCCGTCGTGTTCGAGACCCTGGAGGACTTCGCCGAGCGCAGCTCCGCGCTGATCGGCAGCCCCGAGCAGGTCCTCGACAAGGTGCACCGCTACCACGAGCGGTTCGGGCACACGGTGCTCCACGTCCACGCGGACGCCGGCGGGCTCACCGACGCGCAGCACCGCCGCTCGCTGGAGCTGTTCCAGTCCGCGGTGGCGCCGGAGCTGCGCCGGACCATCCCGGACCCGCCGTTCGCGTGGGCCCCGGTCCTGCCGGCATCACCGACCGCTCGAACAGAAGAAGGGCTGGCCCATGCCTGACATCCCCCTCGGCGTCCTCGACCTGGTCCCCGTCTCCTCCGGATCCACGGCGACGGAGGCCCTGCACCACTCCATCGACCTCGCCCGGCACGCCGAGCGGCTCGGCTACGCCCGCTACTGGTTCGCCGAGCACCACCTCAACCCGGGTGTCGCGGGCACCTCCCCGGCGGTCGTCCTGGCCCTGACCGCCGCGGCCACCTCCACCATCCGGCTCGGCTCCGGCGCCGTGCAGCTCGGCCACCGCACCGCCCTGTCCACCGTCGAGGAGTTCGGCCTGATCGACGCCCTCCACCCCGGCCGCCTCGACCTGGGCCTGGGCCGCTCCGGCGGCCGCCCGCCGGGGGAGAGCGCCACCGCCCCGGCGGAACCCCCGGCACCCGGCCGCGCCCCGAACGGCCTGCTCATCCCGCCCCCCTTCTCCTACACGCACCTGCTCGGCTCGCCCCGCGTCGCCCTGCAGCGCAAGCTGCTCCTGCTGCCGAACGCCGAGCCGCAGGACTACGCCGAGCAGATCGACGACATCCTCGCCCTGCTGGCCGGCACCTACCGCTCCCCGGAGGGCGTCGAGGCGCACGTCGTGCCGGGGGAGGGCGCCGACATCGACGTGTGGATCCTGGGCAGCAGCGGCGGTACCAGCGCCGAGGTCGCGGGCGCCCGCGGGCTGCGGTTCGCCGCGAACTACCACGTCAGCCCCGCCACGGTCCTGGAAGCGGTGGACGGTTACCGCTCCTTCTTCAAGCCCTCCGTCTTCCTCGACCGGCCGTACGTCAGCGTCTCCGCGGACGTCGTCGTCGCCGAGGACGACGCGACCGCCCGGGAGCTGGCCACCGGCTACGGCCTGTGGGTGCGCAGCATCCGCACCGCGGAGGGCGCCATCCCCTACCCGACGCCCGACCAGGCGCGCGCCCACGCGTGGAGCGAGGAGGACCGCGCACTCGTGCAGGACCGCGTCGACACCCGGTTCGTGGGCTCACCGGGCCGGGTCGCCGATCAGCTGGAGCAGCTCCAGGAGGCCACCGGGGCCGACGAGTTGCTGATCACGACCATCACCCACGGCCACGCGGACCGGGTCCGCTCCTACGAACTGCTCGCCCAGGAATGGCGCCGCCGGGGTCACCTGTCCGGGGTGTCCGGCCACGAACCCGCCACCTCCGGCGCCGCGCAGGCGCACGCCCGGTGACCGCCGCGGGCTCCGGCCCGCGGCGTCCCCTCACCCGCCCGCCGCCGCCCGGTACGCGGCGGCGTTGCGCACGAACAGCTCGTGCAGGTCGCGCACGGCCCGCGGGACGGAGCCGGCGTGCCGGCGCTGCAGCACCAGCAGCACCTCGGTGGCCTCCGCCGCGAGCGGCCGCACGGTGATCGTGCCCCGCCGCTCCAGCGGATCCCCGACGACGCTGAAGTCCGGCAGCACCGTGGCTCCCAGCCCTTCCGCGACCATCAGCTTGCCCATCTCCGCGCCGTCGGTGGAGTACGAGAAGGCCGGGGTCCGTCCCCGCAGCAGCCGGTGCAGGAAACGGTGCATCACGTAACCGGACCGCATCACCACCAGCGGCTCGGCCAGGAGACTGTCCGTGTCCACCCGGTCCAGGGCCGCGAGCGGACTGTCGGGCCGTACGCACACCACGGGCCGGCCCCGCAGGAGTTCGGTGGTCTCGAAACCGGGCGGCATGTCGTCGCCCTCCAGATAGTTCACCAGGCCCAGGTCGAACGAGCCCTCCAGCAGCCCGCGGTGGATCCCGGACTGCTGCGCGCCCACCAGCTCCACCTGAGTGCGCGGGTGCGAGGAGCGGAACTCCCGCACGGTCGGGATGACCAGCGGCACGGTGGCGGTGTTGACCGTGCCGAGCCGGACCATACGGCTGATGCGGTGCTGGTCGCCGGCCGCGCCCCGCAGCCGGTCGACCGCGTCCAGCACACTCATGATGTGGGGCAGCAACTCCCGCCCCTCGTCGCTGATCTTCGCCCCGGACCGTTTGCGCTCCAGCAGGTCCACACCGAGCTCACGCTCCAGATTGCGCACGGTCTCGCTGAGCGCCGGCTGGGACAGATGCAGTTCCTCGGCAGCGCGCCGCGGCGACCCCAACCGGGTGACGGCGGCGATGTATTCGAGCTGTTCTATGCGCACGACAGGAGACTGCCGACCACAGCGCGCCGGGTTCAAGGGAATCCCTGTCACAACCTCGTGAATACCTGCGCCCAGCATGTGAAATCAGACCGGGCATTCTTGACCGGCCGCCCGTCGCGCTGCTTTGATCGAGGGCATGAAGCGACAGGATCTCACGCGGCGACGCCATGTCGACCTCGCGCGTGTCTGCAGCTCCCGCTGTCGCTGTCGGGCCTGAGCGCACCGAGGGAAACCCTCGCATCAGCGCCCCCCGACTCTCCCTTCCGTGAATTCCCGTCCCGGCCGCATCACCCTGTGACGGCGGTTTTCCCGGGACCGCCGCCCCAGCGCGCCCGAATTCCGGAACTCCCTCCCTCACGCTTTCGCGCAGCATTCGCCGGCCAGGAGTTTTCCCATGCCCGAATTCCCCGCAACCGACCCCGTCCGCTTCGCCTACTGGGTGCCGAACGTCAGCGGTGGCCTGGTCACCAGCACCATCGAGCAGCGCACCGACTGGGGCTACGACTACAACCGCGAACTGGCCGTGCTCGCCGAGAACAACGGCTTCGACTACGCCCTCAGCCAGGTCCGCTACATGGCCAGCTACGGCGCCGAGTACCAGCACGAGTCGACCAGCTTCAGCCTCGCCCTGCTCCTCGCCACCCAGCGGCTCAAGGTCATCGCCGCCGTGCACCCCGGCCTGTGGCACCCGGGTGTTCTCGCCAAGCTCGGCGCCACCGCCGACCACCTCTCCGGCGGACGCTTCGCCGTCAACGTCGTCAGCGGCTGGTTCAAGGGCGAGTTCACCGCCCTCGGCGAGCCCTGGCTGGAGCACGACGAGCGCTACCGCCGCGCCGAGGAGTTCATCACCGCGCTGCGCCGCATCTGGACCGAGGACCATGCCGAACTCGCCGGGGACTTCTACCGGTTGCGTGACTTCACCCTCAAGCCCAAGCCGCTCAACACGCCCGAGCGCCCGCACCCGGAGATCTTCCAGGGCGGCAACTCCACCGCCGCCCGCGCCATGGCCGGCCGCGTCTCCGACTGGTACTTCAGCAACGGCAAGGACTTCGACGGCGTCACCGAGCAGATCACCGACGTCCGCGCCTCCGCCGCGCAAGCCGGCCGCACGCCACCGAAGTTCGGCCTCAACGGCTTCCTCATCGCCCGTGACACCGAGGCCGAGGCCCGCGAGACGCTCCGCGAGATCGTCGCCAAGGCGGACACGCCCGCCGTCCACGGCTTCCGCGACGCCGTCCGCCAGGCCGGGCAGTCCACCGCCGACGGCAAGGGCATGTGGCAGGACTCCACCTTCGAGGACCTCGTCCAGTACAACGACGGCTTCCGCACCGGCCTGATCGGCACGCCCGAGCAGATCGCCGAGCGCATCGTCGCCTACAAGCGGCTCGGCGTCGACCTCTTCCTCCTCGGCTTCCTGCACTACCTGGAGGAGGTCGAGTACTTCGGCAAGCGGGTGCTGCCCCTGGTGCGCGAACTGGAGGCGCAGCAGCCCGTGTTCGAACCGTCCGCCGCCGCACACGCCTGACCCCCCCCACGAGAGGACACCGCCTCATGAGCACCGTCGCCCGCACCGACTGGCGCAGCGCCCCCCTCCCCGAGGACGCCGAGGGCTGGATCGCCCGTGCCGCGGAGGTCGCCGCCGTCCTGGCCACCGACGCGGCGGCCCGCGACAAGGCCGCCGCCACCCCCCACGAGGAGGTCCGCCTCCTGAAGGACTCCGGCCTGGTCACCCTGCTCGGCCCGGTCGAGCACGGGGGAGGCGGCCAGGACTGGCCCACCGCCTACCGCGTCGTCCGCGAGGTCGCCAAGGCCGACGGCTCCATCGGCCAGCTGCTCGGCTACCACTACCTGTGGAACTGGGCCGCCCGCCTGGTCGGCACCCGCGAGCAGTGGGAGCACGTGGAGGCCGAAGCGGCGCGCAACCGCTGGTTCTTCGGCGGCGCCGTCAACCCGCGCGACGCCGACGTGGTCGTCCGTGACGAGGGCGACACCCTCACCTTCACCGGCCGCAAGACCTTCTCCACCGGCAGCAAGGTCTCCGACGTCACCGTGCTCGAAGGCGTCCTGGAGGGCACCGACGATCACGTCTTCGCCATCGTGCCCTCCGACAGCGAAGGGCTCACCTTCCACGACGATTGGGACAACATCGGCCAGCGCCTCACCGAGAGCGGCGGCGTCACCCTCGACGCCGTCCGCGTTCCCTGGTCGGCCGCGGCCGGCTACGTGGACAAGCGGTTCACGCCCCGCGTGTACAACACGCTCAACGTGCCGACCATCCAGCTGGTCTTCGTCAGCTTCTACCTCGGCATCGCGGCCGGCGCCCTGGAGACCGCCGCCACCTACACCCGCGCCAAGTCCCGCCCCTGGCTGCACGGCGGCCACGAGCGCGCCGTCGACGAGCCGTACGTCATCGACACCTACGGCGACCTGACCGCCAAGCTGTGGGCCGTCGAGGCGCTGGCCGACGCCGTGGCCGCCGAGGGCCAGAAGCTGCACGACGACCCCGACGCGGTCACCGAGCAGGCCCGCGGCGAGTTCGAGGTGCGGGTGGCCGCGGTGAAGGCCCGCGCCACCGACGTCGCCCTGGAGATCACCAGCCGCATCTTCGAGGTCACCGGCGCCCGCGCCACCGCCTCCGCCGAAGGCCTCGACCGCTTCTGGCGCAACGTGCGCACGCACACCCTCCACGACCCCGTCGCCTACAAGCGCCGCGAGGTCGGCCGTCACGTCCTGACCGGCGAACTGCCGCAGCCCACCTGGTACTCCTGAAAGGTCCCTCCCATGGCCACGATCCTGTCCGTCTCCGGCAGCCCTTCCGCCACCTCCCGCACCGCGCGCCTCCTGCGCCACCTGGACCAGCGGCTCACCGCGCAGGGACACGAGGTGATCCCCTTCGACGTCCGCGACCTGCCCGCCGAGGCCCTGCTCGGGGCGGACTTCCGGCACCCGGCCATCGTCCAGGCCACGGCACTGGTCGAGCGGGCGGACGGGCTCGTGGTCGGCACCCCCGTCTACAAGGCCGCCTACTCCGGCCTGCTGAAGTCCCTGCTCGACCTGCTCCCGCAGTACGCGCTGGCCGGCAAGACGATCCTGCCGCTGGCCACCGGCGGCTCCGTCGCCCATGTCCTGGCCATCGACTACGCGCTGCGCCCCGTCCTCAGCTCCATGGGCGCCACGCACATCGTCCCGGGCTGGTTCACCCTCGACAAGGACATCACCGCGGGCGACGACGGCACCCTGACCGTCGCGCCCGGCTCGGCGGAGGCCCTGGCCCAGGTCACGGACCAGTTCTCCGCCGCCCTGGGCGGGCGCACCACACTCCTGGCGGCCACCGGATGAGCACCGCGCACGTGATCGCCGACGACGCGGAGGCCCTCGCGGTCGCCGCCGCGCTCGCCGCCGAGTTCCGCAAGGGCGCCGCGGAGCGGGACGCCCACCGCCGGCTGCCGCACGCGGAGGTGGAGCGCCTGTCGGCGTCCGGGCTGCTCGCCGTGTCGGTCCCGGCCGGGTTCGGCGGCGCGGACGTCGGCGCGGGCACGCTCGCCGAGATCTTCCGGCTGCTGGCCACCGCCGACGCCAGCCTCGCCCAGATCCCGCAGAGCCACTTCGTCTACGTCAACGTGCTGCGCCGGCAGGGCACGCCCGCGCAGCAGCGCTTCTTCTTCGGCGAGGTGCTGGCGGGCAGGCGGTTCGGCAACGCCCAGTCCGAGGCGGGCACCCGGCACGTGCAGGACCTGCGCACCCGGCTCGTGCCACGACCGGACGGCTCGTACGTCCTCGACGGCGTCAAGCACTACTCCACCGGCGCCCTGTTCGCCGACTGGATCCCCGTCCTCGCCCGCGCCGGGGACGACACCCTGCACGTGGCGTACGTGCCGCGGGACGCCCCCGGGCTCACCGTGACCGACGACTGGGACGGCATGGGGCAGCGCACCACCGCCAGCGGCACCGTCCGCCTGGAGTCGGTACCCGTCCCCGCCGACCGGGTCGTCCCGCACCACCTCACCTTCCGCGGGCCGCAACTGCACGGCGCCGTCGCTCAGTTGCTGCACGCCGCCATCGACACCGGGATCGCCGCCGGCGCACTGGCGGAGGCCGTGGAGTTCGTCCGTACCAAGAGCCGCCCCTGGTTCGAGAGCGTCGACGAGGGGCACGCCACCGCACCCGAGGACCCGCTGCTGATCCAGCGGTTCGGCGAACTGGCCATCCGGGTCCGGGCGGCCGAGGCACTGCTCCGCGAGGCCGCCCGCGCGGTCGACGACGCCCGGGCCGGCCTGACCGACGACTCGGCCGCCGCGGCCTCCGTCGCCGTGGCCACCGCCAAGGTCGCCGCCGCGGAGGCGGCCGTGGAACTCGGCAGCGCGCTCTTCGAGGTCGCCGGGACCCGCTCGGCGCTCGACTCCCTGGGCCTGCACCGCCACTGGCGGGACGCCCGTACCCACTCCCTGCACGACCCGGCCCGCTGGAAGGTCCAGCACATCGGCCGCTACGTGCTGAACGGCACCAGGCCGCCCCGGCACGGACTCCTGTGACGAACACCCCTACCGGCGCACCCGATCGGAGCCCCCGCGTGTCCCTCACCTTCCACTGGTTCCTGCCCACCAACGGCGACAGCCGCCATGTCGTCGGCGGCGGCCACGGCACCCCGGCGACGGAGACCGGCCGCGACCGGCCGCCGACGGTCGGCTACCTGAGCCAGATCGCCCGCGCCGCCGAGGACCTCGGCTTCGTCGGCGCGCTCACCCCGACCGGCGCCTGGTGCGAGGACGCCTGGCTGACCACGGCCATGGTCAGCCAGCGGACCGAGCGGCTGAAGTTCCTCGTCGCCTTCCGGCCCGGTTTCGTCTCGCCGACGCTGGCCGCGCAGATGGCCTCCACCTTCCAGCGCCAGACGGGCGGACGGCTGCTGCTCAACGTCGTCACCGGCGGCGAGAGCCACGAGCAGCGCGCCTACGGCGACTTCCTCGACAAGGACGCCCGCTACCGGCGCACCGGCGAGTTCCTCCAGGTCGTCCGCGAGCTGTGGGCCGGCAAGAGCGTGGACCTGCACGGCGAGCACCTCCAGGTCGAGGACGCGCGCCTGGCGCGGGTGCCCGACCCCGTGCCCCAGGTGTACTTCGGCGGCTCCTCACCCATCGCCGGAGAGGTGGCCGCGCGGCACGCCGACGTCTACCTCACCTGGGGCGAGCCGCCCGCGCAGGTCGCCGAGAAGATCGCCTGGATACGGACGCTGGCCGCCCGTGAGGGCCGCACCCTGCGCTTCGGCATCCGGCTGCACGTCATCACCCGCGACACCTCGGAGCAGGCCTGGGCGGAGGCGGACCGGCTCCTGGCCGGCTTCGACCCGGAGACCGTGGCGGCGGTCCAGGCGGGGCTCGCCCGCAGCGAGTCGGAGGGACAGCGGCGCATGCTCGCCCTGCACGGCGGCGGCAACCGCGAGGGCCTGGAGATCCACCCCAACCTGTGGGCCGGCATCGGCCTGGTGCGCGGCGGAGCGGGCACGGCCCTGGTCGGCAGCCACGAGGAGGTCGCCGAGCGGATCCAGGAGTACGCCGCCCTGGGCATCGACGAGTTCGTCCTCTCCGGCTATCCGCACCTGGAGGAGGCGTACTGGTTCGGCGAGGGCGTCCTGCCCAGGCTGCAGGCCCGGGGGCTGTGGCAGCACCCCGCCGGCCGGCCGACGGCCCCCGCCGCGCAGGTGCCCTTCGCCGGCGCGGGCCGTCCGTGAACGCCACCCCCACCGCGAGCCCGGCGTCGTCACCGAGACCCGGCGCAACCGAAGGAGAACACGTGCGTCCTCACCCCACCCGCCGAGCGGCCGTCGCCCTGGGCGCGGCCGTCCTGCTGGGCGCGTCCGCGGGCGTGTCACGGGCCGCCGCGGCCGGCCACCGCACCACGGCGCTCACCTGGTACGACGCCACGGCCGAGACCATCGCCGCCGCCGGGGCGCCCACCCAGATCACCAACAGCCGGACGTGGGCCATCGGCTGGCTCGCCGCGGCCCGGGCCGCGGCGAGCGTTCCGGCCGGTGTGGAACGCGCCCCCTACCAGGCGGCGGCACTGGCCGCGGCCGTCCACCGCGCGCTGGTGACGCTCGTCCCGAGCCGGGCCGAACACCTCGACGCCACGTACGAGGAGACGCTCGGCGCCCTGCCCGACGGTCCGGCGAAGCGGCGCGGCGTCGTGGCGGGGGAGAGACAGGCGAGCCTCCTCCTCGCGGCGAGGCAGGACGACGGTCTGGACCCCGCCTCGGTCAACGCCCCCTGTCCGGTACGGCCGGCGGCGCCCGGCGTGTGGCAGCCGACCCCGCCCGCCTACGCTCCGGCGGCGCAGTACGGCAACCGCCTCGCCGACCCGTTCGTCCTCACGTCCCCGGACCGCTTCCGGCTCGGCCCGCCCCCCGCGCTGGACTCCGCCCGCTACGCCGCCGACCTCGCGGAGGTACGGGCGTACGGCAGCGTGGACAGCACGGCACGCAGCGCCCACCAGACCGAGACCGCCACCTTCTGGCTCGGCTCCTCCCTCACCCTCTACACGGAGCCACTGCGCGTGGCCCTGTCCCGCAGCGGCCAGGGGCCGTCGGGGCAGGCACGGCTGGTGGCGCTCTTCCATGTGGCCCTGGTGGACACGCAGATCGCCACCGCCGACAGCAAGTACGCGTACGAGCGCTGGCGTCCCGTGACGGCCATCCGCACCGGCGCCGTCGATCCCGACCCGGACTGGACCCCGCTGCACACCACCCCGGCGCATCCGGATCACCCGAGCGGCCACAACACCTACTCGGGCGCGGCGGAGACCGTGCTGTCCGCGCTCGTGGGCCCGCGGACCGCCCCGTTCACCCTGACGAGCCCCACCGCTCCCGGGGTGACCAGGACGTACACGGCATGGCGGCAGTTGTCGGACGAGAACGTGGACGCCCGGGTCCTGTCGGGCATCCACACCCGCTCCGCCGACGAGGCCGGCATCACGCTCGGGAAGAACGTCGCCCGGTACGTCCTGCGCCACGCGGGACCCCTCCTGGCGCCGTCGGGGGACGCGATCGCTCACCGCCGCTGACAAAGGCACGAAAAATCCCGCTCCGTACCGTTTTGCCGTGATGGGTGTGGTTAACCGAGGAGGGTGCGTGCCGAACGGACGCCGGACCAGATCCACGGGCGGTGCCTGAGGGAGAGGACCCATGAGCGAGATGGCGAAGGTGAGCACCGATCGGGCTCAGCAGGCGGGGCAGACGGCGAAACAGGAGGCGGCGGCCACGGCCGGTCAGGCCCGGCAGGGCGCGAGCGAGGTCGCCGGAACGGCCGCCGAGCAGGTCAGGAACGTCACCGGCAAGGCCAGGGCTCAGGCCGGTGCGATGGCCGGTGACCTGCGGGCGCGCGTCGGCGAGGAGGCGGACCAGCAGGCGCGGCGGGGAGCACAGGTGATGCGGCAGTGGGCGGACGACCTGTCCGGCCTCGCGGACGGCGCCGCAGCGGACTCGCCCGCCCGGAGCCTCGTGGCCCAGGCGGCGGACCGCGGGCACCGCGCCGCCGACTACCTGGACTCACACGGAGTCGGCGGTCTGGTCGGCGACCTGGAGGACTTCGCCCGCCGCCGCCCCGGCGCCTTCCTCGGCGGCGCGGTGCTGGCCGGGTTCGCCGTCGGGCGGCTCGCCAAGGCCGGCGGCAAGGCGAACGGGGCGAGCGGGTCCGGCGCGGGCCCGTCGGCGCGGCCGGATCCACCCGGACCCGAAAGTCCGCCGGCGGCCGAACCCGGGATCCTCCCCGGGACTCCCGGGGACGCGGCGCTGCCGGAGGCACCCGGATACCGGGAGGCATGAGATGTCGTCGCTCACGCCCCACGCCACGGGAACGCAGGCCGCCAAGCACCGCGGCCAGGAGGACACCTCGATGGGGGAACTGCTGTCGACGGTGACGTCGGACGTGCAGCAGCTGCTCCACCAGGAGGCGGAACTGGCCAAGGCCGAGATCCGCGAGGAGGCCGCCAAGGCGGGCAAGGCCGCCGGGATGTTCGGCGGCGCCGGTTTCGCCGGCTACATGGTGGCCCTGCTGCTGACGCTGGCGGCGATGTTCGGCCTGGCCAACGTGATGGACCTGGCCTGGGCCGCGCTGATCGTCACCGCGCTGTGGGCGGTGATCGGCCTGGTCCTCTACCGCCGGGGCCGTGCGCAGATGCGCACCGTGTCGCCCAAGCCGGAACAGACCATGGAAACGCTGAAGGAGGACATGCGATGGGCACGGCACCCGACCGGATAAGGGCCGACATCGAGTCCACACGGGAGAGGCTGTCCGAGGACGTCTCCCGGCTGGCGGACCGCGCGCGTCCGCGGCAGATCGTACGGCGCCGCACCCGGCGCGCGCGGGGCGCGCTGCACGGCGTGAGGGAGCGGGTCATGGGCAGCGCCTCGGAATTCACCGGACAGACCGCCGACCGCACCCAGCAGGCCGCCCGGTCGGTGCAGGACACCACCGGTCAGGCCGCCGGCAAGGTCACCGACACCGCGCGCGAGGCCGCCGGACAGGCCGGCGAGGCCGTACGGCAGGCCCCCGAGCAGGCGATGCGGCAGACCCAGGGCAACCCGCTCGCGGCGGGCCTGATCGCCTTCGGCGCGGGACTGCTGACGGCCTCGCTGCTGCCCACCTCGCAGGCCGAGGAGCAGCTGGCGAGCCGGGCCGGCCAGGCCGCCGAGCCCGTGAAGCAGGCCGCGCTGGAGTCGGCGCAGCAGCTGAAGGAGGACGCCACCCAGGCCGGCCGGCAGGCCGTCCAGGAGGTCAAGGACACCGCCTCCGAGGCCGCTCGCACCACCAAGGACCAGGCCGCCGAGCAAGCCGGCCAGGTCACCGACCAGGCGCGTCGGTCCGCACAGACCACGGCCGAGGAGGCACGCGGCCAGGCGGGCAGCGCGTAGGCGGCAACCGCGCCGCGGTGCGGTCCCCGTCCGCCAGGACCTCCAACCGCGTCCTGCTCGGCCGGCACGCGAACGCGCCGCGGTGCGCGGGGCGCGGGGTGGCAGCCGCTGAACGGCAGCCGCGGGCCGCCGTGGCCCGCCGCCGGCGTCACGCCACCGCGGTGCGGGCGGGGCGCCCCGCCCGCACCCCGGGGCTGACTGCCCGCGGCCGGGTCCGTGGACCCGCGACCGGTCAGCGGCCGGGTGCCGAGGGCCCGACGGGGGTGTCCCCGCGCAGTGTGATGCGGTGCATGACGCGATGCTGGTCGCCGTAGTCGCGGTTGGCGTAGTGGGCCGTGCTGCGGTTGTCCCACAGGGCGACGTCCCCCGGCTGCCAGCGGTGCCGCACCACGTGCTCGGGCTTGGTGAGATGCGCGTACAGGATGTCGAGGATGCCCCGGCTCTCGTGTTCCGAGACGCCGACGATGTGCGACGTGAACCCGGGGTTGACGAACAGGCCCTTGCGGCCGCTCTCCGGGTGCACCCGCACCACCGGGTGCTCCACCGGCTCCAGAGCGGTGAACACCTCGCCCTCCCACAGATTGCCCCGGCCCTGCCGGCGCTGGGCGAGGTAGTAGCCGAACTCGCGACTGCCGTCGTGCACGGCGGTGAGCGTGTCGACGTAGTCCCGCAGGCCCGGTGACAGCGACTCGTAGGCGAGCTGGCTGTCGGCCCAGTTGGTGTCGCCGCCCACGGGCGGCAGCACCACCGCGCGCAGGACCGAGATCGCCGGCGGCCGCCGTACGAACGTCACGTCCGTGTGCCACACGTCGGCGAACCCGTTGTCCTGGCTGTCCAGGGAGTACACCTCGGGCGGCACGTCGCCGGAGTCGTGGACCGGATGCCCGACGGTGACCTCGCCCAGGCGCCTGCCGAACTCGATCTGCGCGGCGTCGTCGAGGCCGTGCTGGCCGCGCACGAAGAGCACCTTGTGCTCGACCAGCGCCTCTCGCAGGGCCAGCACCTCGGCGTCGTCCAGCCGCCCCAGGTCGATGCCGTCGATCTCGGCACCGAAACCGGGTCCGAGCCGGGTCAGGGGCAGTCGGGTCACGGCGGGTCGCTCGCTGAGAACGCTCACTTGTGGATCCTTTCTGTAGGTGCGGTACGGAGTTCAGGCCGCCGCGGCGGTCTTGACGGCGTGGGACACCTGCGCGCGCAACTCGGCGAACTCCGGTGAGCCGCGCAGCTCCTCGGCGTCGACGTCGCCGCGCGGCAGGGTGATGGGCAGGTCCAGGGCGACCGTCCCGGGACTCCTGGTCAGCACCACGATGCGGGAGCCGAGGAACACCGCCTCCTCCGCCGAGTGCGTCACGAACACCGCGGTCCGCCCGGTCCGTTCGGTCACCCGGCGGACGTCCTCCTGGAGCCGCTCCCGGGTCAGCGCGTCCAGCGCCGCGAACGGCTCGTCCAGCAGGAGCAGCGGGTTCTCCGCGGCGAGCGCCCGGGCGATGGCGACGCGTTGCTGCTGACCGCCGGAGATCTCCCAGACGCGCCGCCTCTCGGTGCCCTCCAGACCGACCCGGGCCAGCAACTCCGCGCGCCGCTCCGGCCATCGGGCCCGGTCCACGCCCGCGTACCGCAGCGCCAGGTCGATGTTGCCGCGTACGGTCCGCCAGGGGAAAAGCCGCGGGGTCTGGAACACCACGCCGGCCGCTTCGCCGGGTCGCGGTGCGGCGCCGGAGACCCGCACCGAGCCGTGCGTGGGCCGCTCGAATCCGGCGATCAGCCGCAGCAGCGTGCTCTTGCCGCAGCCGGAGGCGCCCACCAGTACGAGGAACTCCCCGGCCGGTACGGTCAGATCGACCGGACCCACGGCGGTGAACGTCTCGCCGCCCCGGCCGTACCGGTGGGTGACGTGGTCGAGCCGGACCGACCCGGCCCGCGCGGTGTCCGCCCCGATCGCGGCCCCAATCGCCTCACTTGAGGACATCGGGCAGCCCCTTGAGATAGAAGGCCTTGCGCACGACGTCCTCGGACGGCGCCGCGGGGATCTGCTTCTGGTCGGCCAGGAACGCGCCGGTGTCGGTGACGTAGGTGAGCAGCTTGCCGGGGCTGCCGTCCGTGCCCAGCCAGTCGGCGGAGACCACCTGTTCCGGGGTGAGGAACACGCCCTGGGACAGCTGCGCCTCGGCGTCCTTCTCGGGGATGCCGAGTTCGGCGGCGACCGCCTTCACCGAGCCCTTCGGGTCGGACTTGATCAGGCGCAGCGCCTCGGCCTCCGCCTTGCGCCAGGCGTCGATCGCCCCGGGGTCCCGGGCGATCAGGTCGTCCGACACGACGGCCAGGTCCAGCGTCGGCTTGCCCGCCGCACCGATCTGCTTGCTGCTGGTGAGCTGGGTGCCGGTCTCGCGCAGCTCGTCCAGGGTGGGCAGCCAGACGTAGGCGGCGTCGATGTCGCCGCGTTCCCAGGCGGCGAGGATGGGCTGCGGCTGGAGGTCGATGAGTTCGACGTCCGACGGCTCGAGGCCGGCCGTCTCCAGCGCCGCCAGCAGGCTGTAGTGGGAGGTGGAGGCGAAGGGGGTGGCTATCTTCTTGCCCTTGAGGCCGGCGACCTCGGTGATGCCGGTGGCCTTGCGCGCGACCAGCGCCTCGTTCTCGCCCGCGACGTCGAGGATCCAGGCGACCTTGTACGGGATGGGTGAACTGCCGGACACTCCGCGGGCGAACGGGCTGGAGCCGAGTGCGGCGATGTCGAGGGACTTGCCGAGGAAGGCCTGGTTCACGCCGGCGCCGGAATCGAACTTGATCCAGGTGATCTCGTGCTCCGGCAGCGCCTTCTCCAGCAGCTTTCTGTGCTTCACCAGCAGATCGCCGCTGGGGAAGGCGAAGTAGCCGATGCGCAGCCGTTTCGAGCCGCCGGACGCGGACGCCTCACTGCCGGAGGAGCAGCCGGTGACGGCCGCGGACACCGCGGCCAGGGCCCCGGCGAGGAGGAGGCGGCGGGACGGGCCGTGCGAGGCAGGGGACATGGGAGAGCCGTTTCTGTGCGATGGGTGGAGCGGGAGAGGCGGGCGGGCGGCTACGCGCGGCCGCGCCAGGGAACGGCCACGCGTTCGAGCCGGAGCAGCAGGCCGTCGATGATCAGGCCGGAGACGCCGATGGCGATGATGCCGACGAGGACGACGGGCGTGTTGTTGTAGTTGGCGGCGTCCTTGACCATGCCGCCGATCCCGGGCAGGCCGTTGACCAACTCGGCGGCGACCAGGGAGGAGTAGGCCACGCCCACGGCGAGCCGGACCCCGGTGAGGGTCTCCGGCAGGGCGGACGGGACGACGACGTCCCTGACCACGTCCCAGCGGGACGCGCCGAGCGCCCGGGCGGCCTCGATCAGCTGGGTCGGCACGGCGGCGACGGCCGTGGTGGTGGAGACCGCGACGGGTGGGAAAGCGGCCACGGCCAGCAGCGTCACCTTCGGCTCCTCGTTGATGCCCAGCCAGATGATCAGCAGCGAGAAGTAGGCCAGCGGGGGCAGGGTGCGCAGGAACGTGATCCAGGGCTCGAACAGCGAGCGCACCCAGCCGACGGTGCCCATCAGCAGCCCGAAGACCACACCGGCGGCGATGCCGATGCCGGCGCCGAGCGCGATGCGCCGCAGGCTGATGCCCAGGTGCTCGACGAGCGTGGTGCCGTTGTAGCCCCGGATGCCGTCGTGCGTGGTGGAGACGTCGACGAACGCCTCCCACACCCTGGCCGGCGGCGGAACGAGTGTCTCGCTCCACGTCCCGCTCGCCGCGAGCAGCTGCCACAGGAGGAGGAACAGCAGGAGCGAGCCCAGCGGCAGCGCGGCAGGGCGCACCCGCACCCACACGCCCCGCGCCGGCGCGGAGGGCTCGGGCGGCACGTCGGCCGGGTCGGCGGGCTTGAGCAGAGCGGGAGTCGTGGACACGGAGGGTCCTCCAGGGGCACCGGGGACGGGCCGGCCGCCCCCGCGCGGGCAGGGGTGGCGGCGGCCCCGGGGCAGGGTCAGGCCGAACGAGGGGAAGAGGCGCGTGTTTCAGCGGCGGAGCGTGGGAGCGGCCCCGGTGCGGGTGGCGTCACCGCACGGCAGGGGCGTCCAAGAAGCGGGTTCAGCGACAACACGAGCCCGGGCGTCGGCACAGGTCGATGACCAGGCGTCGCACCAAGGGCTCGGAGTTCATGAGGCATATTTCTACAGCAGACGCGGCCCGGTACCAACAGGGCGTCCATTTCCTGGAACACGCCGGGCCGCACCGGCGCCCGCTGCCGTCGAACACCTGATCCGCCGGGTGAGGCATGAAAGCCGAGCACGGGGGTAACCGCTCGCCGGGCGGAAGGGCCGCGGCACCTGGGGAGGTCGGCGCGGCCCTTCCCTTTTCCCGCACCCGCGGGCGGGCCGGCGTTCCGCCGTGCGGCAGTATCGGGCCGGCGTGACGCCGTGCGGCGGTATCCGGGCCGGCCGTCCGCCGCGCGGCGGTATCCGGGCCGTCCTTGACCCTCTCCCCGGGGGAGAGTCCAAGGTCGCGGCCATGAACAGCACAGAATTCGACGGTCGCAGCGCGGTGGTGGCGGGCGGCAGCAAGGGAGCCGGGCTGGCGACGGTCCGCCGGCTGCGGGCGGCGGGAGCCCGGGTCGTGGCCCTGGCCCGTACGCCCGTGGACGTGCCGGGCGTCCAGTCGGTCCGGGCCGATCTCACCACCGCCGAAGGTGTCTCCTCGGCCGCCGGGACGGTCACCCGGCTCGTCGGCGCGCCCGACGTGCTGGTGCACCTGGTGGGCGGATCCCGTGCCCCGGCCGGGGGCTACGCGGCGCTCGACGACGAGACCTGGGCCGAGGAGCTCGCGCTCAACCTGCTGTCCGCGGTCCGGCTGGACCGCGCGCTGATCCCGGCCATGGCGCGGCGCGGGACGGGCGCGGTGGTGCACGTGACGTCCATCCAGCGCCGGATGCCGCTGCACGAGTCGACCCTGGCGTACGCCGCGGCCAAGAGTGCCCTGACCACGT
Source organism: Streptomyces sp. NPDC085931 (assembly GCF_044540565.1). Taxonomy (NCBI): domain Bacteria; kingdom Bacillati; phylum Actinomycetota; class Actinomycetes; order Kitasatosporales; family Streptomycetaceae; genus Streptomyces; species Streptomyces sp. NPDC085931. The sequence continues at coordinate 572,539 of NZ_JBITSK010000002.1, read as the reverse complement.
ACAGCAAAGGGCTGGCCAACGAGCTGGCGCCCGCCGGTCTGCGGGTCAACACCGTCGCCCCCGGCTTCATCCGCACCGACGGGGCCGAGCGCCTGCTGAGCCGCCGGATGAGCGAGGCCGGGATCAGCCGGGACGAGGCACTCGCGGACCTCATGCGCGTCCTCGGCGGTATTCCGCTGGGGCGGCCCGCCGAGCCGGAGGAGGTGGCCGAGGCCATCGCCTTCCTGGTCTCCGACCGGGCCGGTGCCGTCACCGGCACCGAACTCGTGGTCGACGGCGGCACCGTCCGCACCCTCTGAGCACAAGGAGTGAGAGATGATGACGAACGCACAGGACTTCGCCGCGGCCTACTTCGCCGCGGCGGCGGACGCGGACCAGGAGCGCCACGCCGCCCTCTTCGCCGACGACGCCGTCGTCCACGACGACGGCCGGAGCCACCGGGGCATCGCGGCCGTGCGCCGCTGGCACGCGGAGGTGCCGGAGGTGACGTACCGCGTGCGCGAGGTCACCGGCACAGCCGGAGCCTGCCGGGCGGTGGCCGACATCTCCGGGGACTTCCCCGGCAGCCCGCTCACCCTCCGGTTCGCCTTCGAACGCGATGCCCGGGGGAAGATCACTCTGCTCGACATCGCACCCGCGAGCTGAACGACGTGTCCGGATCCGGTGCTCGACCGGATCCGGGCACCGGCGACGAGGAGGACGGCGTGGACCGGCCACTGACCATCGGGGAGTTCTCCCGCATCACCCACCTCAGCATCCGGGCACTCCGGCGCTACCACGAGCAGGACCTCCTCGTGCCCGCCGAGGTGGACCCGGTCACCGGCTACCGCTACTACTCGCTCGACCAGGTCGGACCGGCGCTGACCATCCGGCGGTTCCGTGAACTCGACCTGCCGCTGGCCGATCTGCGCACCTACCTGCGGGCCGGATCCGGCGGCGCGGAGGCCGGGGGCCGCAGGGCGCAGGAGATCGTCGCCGCTCACCTGCGCCGGCTGGAGGACCGGCTCGGCCGCACCCAGCGGGCGGCGCAGGCGCTGCGCGAACTGCTCGACCCGGAGGCCGCGCGGAGCGTGAGCCTGGAGGTCCTGCCCGCCCAGCGGGTCCTCGCCGTCTCCCTGGACGTCCCGCCCGGATCCGATCTGAGCTGGTACGACACGGCGATGCGGGACCTGGAGGCGGTGGCCGGCCCGCGCCCCGTGCTCCCGCCGGGAGGCCGCTACGCGCACACCCTCTTCACGGAGGGCCACGGCCGCGCCACCGTCTATCTCCCCGCGGACACACCGCTGCCGGGAGGGGCGCGGGGCGCCGTGCGGGAGCTGCGCCTGCCCGAGCGGACCGCCGCCGTCACCACCCACACCGGCCCGCACGACGACCTGGACCTCGCGTACGCCGCCGCCGGTTCGTACGCCCGGCGCGCGGGCCTGGCCTCGCAGGATCTGGTCGAGGAGGTGTACCTCATCGGCCCGCGCGACACCGACCGGCCCGATCAGTGGCGCACGCTCGTGGCCTGGCTGGTCGCCCCCGGCGCGGGAGCCCGGGCGGCGGACTGAGGACCGCAGCCCCGTGGGGTGCCTACTTGCTCCGCAGCCTGCCCAGGGGGTCGGGGTCCTCCTCCAGCGCCGTCACCGCCGCCTTCCAGGCGGTGTCCTCCGGGTGGAGGGCGCTGCGCAGGTAGGCCGTGGTGAGGCGCTGGAGCAGGGCGACGCGTGCGGGACTCTCGTCGGTGGTCTCGGCGACCTCGTAGCCCGGGATCCCGCCGAGCGAGTGCTCCGCGCCGAACAGGGTGAGCAGGCTCTTGCTGCCGGGACTGTGGTGGAAGGCGTCGGCGAACCAGTCGGGTCCGCGTGTCGACAGGGGGGACCGGTCGCTGTCCCCGGCGACGATCAGGGCCGGGGTGACCATGGTGGCGAACGACGGCCGCATGAAGGGGAAGTGCTCGGCGGCGAAGGGGGTCAGGTCGTCACCCAGGCCGGTCGCCGCGAGCAGCACACCGGCCTTGACGCGGGCGTCGGACAGGTCCTCGCCGGGAACGCCGTCGGGGCCCAGGACCCGCGCCCCCAGCAGTGTGCCGGCCGTCTGGGCTCCCCAGGAGTGGCCGGCCACGGCGATCCGGTCGTGGTCCACGCGTCCGGCGAGGCCCGGCACGGCGGCTTCCAGCGCGTCGAGGCCGTCCAGCACGCGCTCCAGGTCCTCGACGCGGTAGCGCCAGATGCGCGGCGTGCGGGGATCGTCGGCGGGCAGGCCGAGGGTGCGGGAGTCGAGGTGGGTGGGCTGGACGACCACGAAGCCGTGAGCGGCCCAGTGGTCCGCGAGCGGGGCGTAGCCGTCCATCGACCAGCCGAAGCCGTGCGAGAAGACGACGACGGGCAGGCCGTCACCGGTCGCGGGGGCGGACACCCGGACGTGCAGGTCCTGGCCGCGGCCCGGGGCGGGCAGGACGACGGGTCTGGCGGACAGCACCGGGGCGGGCGTGTCCGCCGCGAGGGTGTGCCGGGCGTGAGTGGGGGTCGAGTCGGACATGGGAGGGCCTTCTCTCGGCTTCGGGGGTGCTTCTCACGGACAGGCCTTGTCGCCGCACACGCGGACGGGTGCCTGGTCGGCCGCTTCCGGGTCTGTCATCATGAATGAAGCGGAACGTCGTTCCACTTACGATACGGAACGCTGTTCCGTTTTGCAATGACGCTCAACGAAGCCGTGCGGAAGTCCTGCGCGGAAGTCATGGCGAGAAGGTCGTGGTGAGAAGGTCGTGGTGAGAAGGTCGTGGTGAGAAGGTCGTGGTGAGGAAGCCGTGGTGAACGAGAGCGGTGAGCGGGCGGGGAACTCGGCGAAGTCCCGGCGCAAGGACGCCCGGCGCAATCAGCAGACCCTGCTGGACGCGGCCGCCGCGGTCTTCGCGGCCTCGGGGGTGGAGGCGCCGGTGCGCGACATCGCGACCGAGGCGGGCGTGGGTACGGGCACGATCTACCGTCATTTCCCCACCCGGGCGGACCTCGTCATCGCCGTCTACCGGCACCAGGTGGACGCCTGCGCCGAGGCCGGCCCGGCTCTGCTGGCGGCCGGTCCGACGCCGTACGCCGCCCTGGAGCGGTGGGTCGGCCTCTTCGTCGACTTCCTGGTCACCAAGCACGGCCTGGCCGCCGCGATGCAGGGGGACAGCGCCGGCTTCGAGACGCTCCACGCCTACTTCCTCGACCGGCTGCTGCCGGTGTGCGCCCGGCTCCTGGACGCTGCCGCCGCCTCCGGCGAGATCCGGGCCGACCTCGACGCCTACCAGCTCATGCGCGGCATCGGCAATCTGTGCATCGGGGCCGACGGCGACTCCCGCTACGACGCCCGCCGGCTGGTGGCGCTCCTCATCGCGGGGCTGCGCCGGCCGGACTGAGCGCCGCCCGTACCGCCCGCACCGGGCGACGGGCCGGCCGGGCCCGGCGGACGGCTCAGGCCGTGCGGCAGAGCACCGCCGCGCCGGCCGGCGGGAAGCCGCCCACGGGACGCGCGCACGGGACGGCGGCGGCACGGTCGGCGGCGGCGCGGTCGGCGGAGGCGGCCGGGGCGTGCCGCCGCGCGAAGACGACCAGGCGCAGTACGGCGAACCGCGCGACACCCGCGAGCGCGGAGGCGGAGAGGTAGACGGCCTGTTCGAGCGTCGCGCCGGGCGCCGCCACCAGGTGGTGGAGGACGAGCATCGCCGCACAGGTCACCGCGTAGGCGGCCACCGCCGACCCGGCCGACTGCGCGTGCTGGCGCCGGCTCGCGTGCCGGCCCGCGCCGAAGGTGAACCGGGCGTGCAACTCGGTGGCGAGGAGCGTGGACGCCGCGGTGATCAGGGCGTTGGCCAGGATCCAGGGCATCCAGGAGGCGGTGACCGGCACGGCGAAGCTGGAGGCGAGTCCCACCCCGCCGCCGCAGAGCACGAAGCGGGCGAAGGCGGTGAGGGTGCCGGGCCCTCCCCGCCGCTGCCCCCGCGGTGCGCTCATGATCCCCCCTGACCGCCGTGTAGTTTCGTCGGACGGAAACGCTACGTTGCGTTCAGGGGGCGGGCAATCGATTTACTGCATGGAAAGTGTGTCGCAGCAGCTCACGGCCTCTAAATCTTTGCAATGGCGGCGGGTAATGCAACAATGCCGGCCTTCCTTCATTGCAATGACGGAAGGTGAAGGCAATGCCGTCCCCGCAGGGCCCGTCAAGCGTGGGACAAGGCGAACGAGACCAGGAAACCGCTGACGGTCACCAGCCCGATCGCCAGGTGGGCCTCCTGGAACGCCTCGGGGATCATGGTGTCGGCGATCATCGCCAGGATCGCGCCCGCGGCCACCGCCGTCACCGCCGCGATCACCGCGGTGGAGAAACCCCCGACCACGGCATAACCGAGGACGGCGGACACCGCGCTCGCGGCGGCGATCGCCCCCCACACGCCGAAGACATAGCCCTTGCCGCGTCCGGCCTTCCGCATGCCGGCCGAACTGGACAGCCCTTCGGGGATGTTGCTGATGAACACGGCCGCCACGGTGACCGCGCTGACGGCGCCGCCGTGAAGCAGACCGACCCCGATGACCGCGGATTCGGGGACCCCGTCGAGCAGCGCGCCCAGCGCGAGCGCCAGCCCCGAGCCCTTGTTCTCCTCCTCGGAGGGCTGCGCCTGCCCGGGATGGTGACCGGATCGCTTGCGATGCCGGGCGCCGCGGCGGGCCAGCCACAGGTTGCCGGCCGTGTAGGCCAGGGCGCCGGCCAACGTGCCGAGGGCCGCCGGGGCCAGCCCGGCCTCCTCGTACGCCTCACCGACCAGTTCGAACGAGACGGCCGAGAGCAGCACGCCCGCGCCGAACGCCATCACCAGGGCGATGACCTTCTGCGGGACGCGCAGCCGGTAGCCGAGCACCGCCCCCAGCAGCAGGGCGGAGCCGGCCACGATTCCCCAGCCGCCGGCTTGGATCACTTCAGGCATGATGCCCCGTCTACCCCGGCTGGAAGGTCCCACCCCCGAGGCCGGGCGACGCCGCGATCGCGCGGCCGACGGCCGAACGGCCCGGTGAAGTTGAACGGAGAGCGAACACTGGTGTCACCCACGTGACGGGCTGTTCGGGCGGACATACGGTGACCCCACCATCGGAGCTCTGGGAGTGGCGGGGGACCACCAGTGGAGTGGCTGAGCCTTGAGAACGTCATCGCCATCGGCACGTCCGTCCTCGGTCTCCTCGTGCCCGTCGCGATGTTCCTCTACGACCGCCGGGTGACGCGCCGCAAGCTGATCGGCTACCGCGTGCAGATGGACAGCCCCATAGGCGACGGGTCGTCCAACCCCCGCCTCGGCGACTTCGACGTCCCGAACATGGCCGACGCGTCGCTGGTGCTGCTGCGCATCGAGAACGACGGCTCGCAGAGCGTCGCCGACAACGACTACACCTCGTCCGAAGTCCACGGCCTCACCGCCGAGTTCACGGGCCGCACGGTCCAGGCCGTCTCGGTCACCCAGCCGTCCGGCATCGAGCACCTGAACAGTCACTTCACCAACGCCAACGGCTTCGAGCACATCGGCAGCACGGTGACCATCCCGCGCGTTCCGCTCAACCCGGGCGACCACTTCAAGCTGCTGGTGCTGCTGTCCGGAGGCCCGGCCGAGGGGGACGTCAAGCTGATCGGCGGCCTTCGGGACGGCCGGGTCCACCGCAACAGCGCTCCCAAGCCGGACGAGAAGCAGCGTACGTTCAGCCTGCCGGCGCGGCTGCTCAGCGGTGCGCTGGCCCTCGCGGTGCTCGCCCTCGCCGGCATCATCGTGCTGCGCGACGGCAGCCCCATCGAGTGCGAGCAGGGCGAGCTGACCCTGACGGGCTCGACCGCCTTCGAACCGGTCATCCGCACGATCGCCGAGCAGTACGAGGCCAAGTGCCGGGGCGCCGACATCTCCGTGGAGGCGCGCGGGAGCGAGGACGGCGTGTCCCGGCTCGCGGAGCTGGGCGAGCGGTCGCCGAGCGCCGCCCGGTCCGTGATCGCCTTCTCGGACGGGCCCATGGGCAAGCGCTGGAACCTGACGGGCACTCAGGTCGCGCTGTCCTTCTTCACGCTCGTCGTCCACCAGGACGTCGACCTCGGCCCGCGCGGGCTGTCCCCGCGGCAGGTGCGGGACATCTACGCGGGTGAGTACCGGCGTTGGGGCGAGGTCGTGCCCGGCCGGAAGGAGATCGCCGACCTGCCGATCGTCCTGGTCAGCCGGGGGGACGAGTCCGGGACGCGGCAGATCTTCCAGGACCGGGTGCTCAAGGGGTGGGAGCGGGCGCCGAGCACGTCCCTGGACTGTCACCCGCCCGCGCGGGCGGGTGACACCGTCACGCGCTGCGAACTCGGTTCCACCCGTGCCGTGCTGGACAAGGTCGAGGAGCAACCCGGCGCCATCGGCTACAGCGAGGTGGGCCTGGCCAGGGAGCGCGGTGGCAGGGTCGACACGGTCCCCCTGAACGGCGACTGGCCCGACGAGGACCGGATCGACCTGGGCGCCGGCCCCTACCCGTACAAGGACGTCGAGTACGCCTACACCTACGGCCCCGCCCCGGCCGGATCCCTCGCCGCCGGGTTCCTGGCCTACCTCGACGAGTCCACCAGCCGGCAGGTGATCCGGGGCAAGGGCCATCTGCCGTGCCTGCGGGAGCCCGCCCGGTGCCGGTCATGACGGAGACGGGCGGGCGCCGGGCACCGTGACCGGACGGAGCACCGTCAGCGACTCCTCCCGGCGGGCCACCATCGCGAAGGGGAACCTGTCGAGCTCCAGGCAGAGAGCGACGTCGTCCGGGTGGCTGCCGCCGCGCAGGCCGCCGGCGAGTTCCGCCGCGGCCCGGGACGTCCGGGCGCGGTGGAGGTACGGGGCCGCCTCGACAGCGGTCCCGGCCGCGCGCTGGCCGATGTACTCGGCGCAGGCCAGGTCCTCTTCGGCGCGGCCCTCCTCACCGGTGACGACGAACGTCACCGGCTCGCGGCCGTGGGCCTGGAGGAACCGCGCGGTCGGGCCCGCCACCACGAAACTCGCGCACAGCACCAGCGGCGCGTCGGCGACGGCCAGCGCGCCGACGGTGCCCGCGGTCGTCTTCTGCACCAGGGTGCGGCCGGTGACGTCACGTGACCTGAGCCGGCCGGGCGAGTTCACCTCGTCGAAGCCCGGCGCCGGCGCTCCGTCCTTCAGAGCCAGCCAGCCCGGCCGGCTCTCCTTCAGGGCGAGTGCCTCGCCCACCGTCGAGGCCAGGACGATCCGCTCGGCCCCCCGGGAGAACGCCCAGGCGGCCACGGTGAAGGCCCGCATGACGTCGACCACGACCGCGACGCGGGGGACGACGGTCAACTCCGGTATGCCGACGAAGTGGTGGCCCATCGCGCCATTGTGCCGGACGGCGGGCGGCCCGGGTCAGCACGGGCTTCGCCACACCCCCAGTTCCGGCCTCTTCACCATCGACGACAGGCCCAGCCGGCGCGACTCGGGACAGAAGTCGCCCCGCCGCTGCGTGTACTCCACGTGGAACACCGCCTTGCCCGCCTCGACGAACGGGGCGAGTTCGCCGCACTCGCCGTACTGGGCGCACTCCTCGTTGACGGCGAAGTCGAAGTCGGCCACCAGCTGCGGGATCTGGGGCAGGTCGTTCTTCAGGCCGACCGACAGTCCCCGCTCGTGGGCGATGGCCGCGACCATGCGGTTGTACGCGAGCTGGTCGCGTGCCGTGAGCGGAAAACCCGTGTCGTCGCCGTACCCCTCCACCAGGTCGGGTTCCACCGCGTCGAACCCCTTGTCGCGGCACATGTCGAAGCGGCGCTCCATGATCGGGCGCAGCACGTCCAGCCGCCGGATGTCCAGCCACCGCTCGCCCCTCCAGCCGTTGGGCCTGCCGAGCACCGACCGGGGGAAGGCGTCCCGGTCCGGCCGGAAGTCCTCCCACGCACCGACGTTGACGTAGCAGATGACCTTCCGGCCCGCGCGGTGCAGCCGGGCCACGTCCGCCGCGGAGTTCTCGAAGCCGTCGATGTCGTAGACGGGTACGTCGGCCGAGGGGTCGACCCTGCCGTCGAGCTGCCACTGCCAGGCGAGACCCGGGCGGGGCTTCCACCGCGGCGCGGGGGAGCCGCTGTCGGAACAGCTCGTCAGTGCCGCCGCCGTCAGCGCGGCCAGCAGGGCCGCACGGCGGCGCGGGCGCCTGCTCATCGCTCCGTCCCGGTCAGGGCCGGTGTCAACCGCGCCCAGGGGTTGGGCGGTTCGCCCGTCACGGGGCCGCAGACCGCCGCTCCGCGCTCGTGCGCGGTGCGCACGGCCAGCGGAACGAGCGCGCCGGGCACGCCGTAGACGAGGTGGCACAGCCGCCCGGGCGGGTGGCGTTGCGTCCACGCCGGGCGGCTGAAGGCGGACACGTACGTCGACCAGTGGCCCTCGAAGGTGACGGTCAGATCGGCGAGGCGGGCGTACCCCGGCGCCGGATGCACCCCGGGGTTGAGGACGACCGTCCCGGCGCCCAGCCGGCGTGCCGCGCGGACCAGCCGGCGACAGGCCGCGAGCCCGTCCGCGGTCGCCGTCACCCGGTCCAGGAAGCAGCCGTCCGCCGCGTACCACTCCCGGTGCCGGCGGACGTCCTCGCTGATCCCCGCGAGGTCGCGCACCCCGTAGTCGGTGTCGACGTAGCCCAGCAGCCGCGCCCCCGCGGCCCGCAGCGCACCGGCCGCGGCGACGAACGCCGGGTCGGGGACCTCGCCCGGGCCGCTCGCCGGGTTGAGGACGACGCCGTAGGTGCGGTGCGCGGCGGTGATCAGCCGGTGCCAGGCGCCCGGGTCCTCGGCCGGATGCACGTACAGCGGGATCAGCAGCGTCACGGCGTGCGGCCCCCTTCCCACAGGGCGGCCAGCGCCTCGTCCAGGGTGTGGGCCGGGCGCCAGCCCAGCGCGTCCCCGGCGGCGGTGCTGTCGGAGCACTGCCACGACACCGGGGCCGAGCGGAGCGAACCCGCCGTGGTCTCCTCGATCCGGCCCCGGAACCCGGCCAGCCCGGCCAGCCCGCGCACCAGGTCGCGCACCGGGACGGCCCGGCCCCCGCCGATGTTGAGGACCGGCGGCAGCGGACCGGGGGCCGTGGCCGCGAGCACGGCCGCCCGGGCCACGTCCCGTGCGTCGACGAAGTCGCGGTGGGCCGACAGGTCGCCCAGCCGCAGCACCGCCTCCGGGTCGGAGCCGGCCTCGCGCAGCAGCGCGGCCATCCGGCCGGGCAGGCCGGTGGGCGGTGCTCCGGCACCCACCGGATTGCCCACCCGCAGGACGACCGCGTCCAGCCCCGAGGTGGTCACCGCGACCGTGCCCGCGAGTTTGGTCGCACCGTAGGGGCCGATCGGGTGGGTGGCCGCCGCCTCGGTCACCGGGACGCCGGGCGTGCCGGGACCGTACTCGGCGGCCGACCCCAGGTGCACCAGGCGGGCCGCGGGGGCCGCCTCGCGCAGCGCGGCGCAGAGCACGGCCGGGCCGCGGGCGTTGACCTCGGCGAGGGTGACGGCGTCGCCGCCGGTCGCGCCCGCACAGTTGATCACGGTGTCGGGCACGGCCGAGGCGAGGGCCTTCGCGAGTCGCTCCGGGCTGACGGTGGCGAGGTCGACCGCGAGGTCGGCGCCGGGCGCCCGGCCCCCGGCGAGGACCAGCGCCCCCGGCAGGGCGCGCAGTCGCTCGGTGACGTGGCCGCCCAGATAGCCGGTGAAGCCCAGCACGAGAATGCGCATGGCGTGCTCAGACTCCCTTGAGCAGAAGCGACTTGCGGGTGGTGAACTCGGCGTTGGCCTGGTCGTAGTCGTCGGGGCGGCCGATGTCCAGCCAGTAGCCGTCGAACTCGTAGGCGTGCGGCTCGTTCCGGGCCTTCAGCAGGTCGAGGACCAACTCGTCGAACCCGAGCGGCAGTCCGGGCGTGTACCCCTCCAGCGTGGAACGGGACAGGCCGTACACGCCCATGGAGACGCGGTAGTCCATGCTCGGCTTCTCGGTGAACGCGACGACCCGGCCGGCGTCGGTGGTCAGCACCCCGAAGTCGATGTGCACCTTGCGGGCGTACGTGGCGATGGTCAGCGGTGCGCCGCGGTCGCGGTGCCGGAGCAGGACGTCGGCGTAGTCGAGGTCGGTCAGGACGTCGCCGTTCATCACCAGGAAGGTCTCGGGCAGACGGTCGCGCAGGGTGAGCAGCGGGCCCATGGTGCCCAGCGGACTCTCCTCGGTGGCGTAGTCGACGGCCAGGCCCCACTGGGAGCCGTCGCCGACATACGCGCGGATGATCTCGCCGAGGTGTCCGATCGCCAGGGTGCAGCTGGTGAAGCCGGCGGTGGAGAGCTGGCGCAGCACGATCTCCAGGATGGCGTGCTGGTCGCCGATGGGGACGAGCGGCTTGGGCAGCGCCGTGGTGTACGGCCGCAGCCGGACGCCCTTGCCTCCCGCCAGGATCACTGCGTGCATGGGGCTCCTCCTTCGTGAACGTGCGCTGTCGTGCCGGACGGGGTCAGATGTTGTAGATGCCGGTCTTGTAGCGGGCGAGGTTCGCCGGGTCGCGGAAGAACGTCACGGTGCGGGCGAGGCCCTCCTCCAGGGTGTGGGCGGGCCGCCAGCCGGTCGCGGCGGCGAGCCGGCTCGCGTCGGCGACGAGACGCATGACCTCGGAGCCGGCCGGGCGGATGCGGGCCTCGTCCGCGCGCACGTCGAGCGGCGTGTCCATCACCTTGCCGATCAGCGCGACCAGGTCGCCGACCGAGATCTCCCCGCCGGTACCGGCGTTGAAGGTACGGCCGACGACCTGCTCGGCCGGCGCGGTACCGACGGCGAGGAACGCCTGCGCGGTGTCCTCGACGAAGGTGAAGTCCCGGGTGGGGCGCAGGTCTCCGAGGGTGATGGTGCGTTCCCCCGCCGCGACCTGTCCGATGACGGTGGGGATGACCGCCCGCATCGACTGGCGCGGCCCGAAGGTGTTGAAGGGCCGCAGCGTGACGACCGGGGTGTCGAAGCTGGCGTGGTAGCTGTCGGCCAGCCGGTCCCCGCCGGCCTTCGAAGCGGCGTACGGGGACTGGGTGTTGACGGGGTGGTCCTCGGTGATCGGCACGGTCTGCGCGGTGCCGTACGTCTCGCTGGTGGAGGTGTGCACCAGCCGGGGCGTGCCGAGGGCGCGGACGGCCTCCAGCACGTTGAGGGTGCCGGTGACGTTGGTGTCCACGTAGCTGTGCGGGGCCCGGTACGAGTACGGGATCGCGATCAGGGCGGCGAGGTGGTAGGCGGTGTCGGCGCCTTCGAGGAGGCCGCGGACGGAGCCGGGGTCCCGGACGTCGCCCAGGACGATCTCCACCTGGTCCAGGACGTCCGGGTGCAGGGTCTCCAGCCATCCGTAGGAGGAGAAGGAGTTGTACTGGGCCATGGCGCGGACGCGGTGCCCGGAGGCGACCAGCGCCTCGGTGAGGTGCGAGCCGATGAAACCCTCGGCTCCGGTGACGGCGGCGAGCGGTGCGGAGGTCAACGGGGGTGTCCCTTCGTAGGGTCGGTGAGGTCGGGTTCAGGCGTGCGGGGCGGGCCGGCCGAGCAGCCACAGCGCGCACACCGCCAGACACAGGGCGGCGGCGCCGCAACCGAGCGGCAGGGCCCAGGCGGTGCCCGGTGGCAGCCGGAACAGGGTGACCGCGCCGGCCCCGGCGGCGGCCGCCAGGCAGATCCCGGCCGACGGCCAGGCCGCCCCGAACGCCTGGAGCAGCAGCGCGGTCCACAGCACGGCCGCGAGGAGCAGCAGGGCGAGCGGGTCGGCGCCGGTGAGCAGCGCCGCGGGCAGCAGCGGTGTGAGGTAGGCGCCGAGGCAGAGGCCGAGGATGCCGGCCGAGCGCAGCAGGAATCCGGCGGGGGTGGCGGTGGCGCGCAGCGCGGCGACCGACAGTCCGCGGTAGCGGTACAGCAGCCATTCCGCGGGTCCCATGCTCAGCGTCAGCACGATCACCGCGTACGGTTCCTCCCGCCCCTCCAGCAGCACCAGCACCCCGGCGGCCAGTCCGAACAGGCCGTACGGCAGCGACCACCGCAGGCGCGGCCGGCCGGCTCCGGGGACGGCCGGGACGGCGCGGGTGCCGCGCAGGACCCAGCCGGTGACGGTGAGCGTGGCGATCAGCGCCAGCAGGGGCAGCCCGGCCCGCAGCGCGGGGCCGGGCTCCCACCACGGCAGCAGGGCGGCGCCCGCGAGCAGCGGGCTGAGCGCGGCCAGCAGCAGCCGTTCCCGGCCCAGGACCAGCAGGACACCGGCGGCCGCCAGGTACGCGGACTGCGCGGCCACCGCCAGGATCACCGGCCCGCCGCCCGCGGGCAGCGCGCCCACCGCCGTGGCCAGCGCGGCCCCCGCGGGCGCGCCGGCCAGGAGGGTACGGCCCGCCTCCCGGCGTCCGGTCGCCAGCCGCAGGTGGGCGCGGTGGCCGAGTGCCTGCCCCCACGCCCAGGAGACGAGCCCGGCCAGGACCAGCGCGGGGGCGTACCCGCCGGCGTGCCACAGCGGCGCGGTCAGCAGGTAGGCGAGCCCCGGCAGGGCGAACAGCGCGCCCCGCAGCAGACAGCGCACGGTGTCGGGACGCCAGGGGTCGGCCGGCGGGGCGGGTTCGGGGAAGGTGCGCGGCACGCGCGCGTACAGCGCCGAGGCCAGGGAGAACAGGTTCGGGTGGCCGTACCGTTCGCTGATCACGGAGGCGGACAGTCCCTCCGCCTCCAGCAGGGCCGCCACCTCGTAGGGGTGGACGGCCGGGCCCACCCGGTCGGCGAGTTCGGCGGCGAGTTCACTGACCGCCTGCTCGTCGGGGCCGCGCCCGGGGAGCCGGACGGCGAGCGTGGCGTCGTCCAGGGCCCAGCGCGGCCGGCGGCGCGGCGGGCGGGTGCCGGCCAGCCGGATGGCCAGCGTGTCCTGCTCGCAGCCCCCCGGTTCGAGGGACATCGGCCCGCTCACAGCGCCAGACTTCCGGCGCCGCCGACGGCCGGGGCGGCCATCGCGACCCTCGGCGGCACGACCGTCGGCTCCTTTTCGGGGTGGGCCAGTTCCAGGTAGACGGAGCGGAACGTGTCGATGGTCTGCCGCAGCGTGAACTGCTCGATGACCCGCAGCCGGGCCGCCTCACCCATGGCCCTGCGCCGCCCGGGATCGTCCAGCAGCTCCAGGGCGGCGGCGGCCATCGACTCCGGATCGCGCGGGGGCACCACGAGCCCGGTGTCGCCGACGGCCTCGCGGACGCCGCCCACGTCGGTGGAGACGGTCGCCCGGCCGCAGGACATGGCCTCGATCAGGGTGAAGGGGAAGCCCTCGCTGATGCTGGAGAGCATCACGACGTTGCCGGCGGCGTAGGCGTCCTTGATGTCGTCGACGCGCCCTTCGAAGGTGACGGCGTCGGCGTGCCCGAGCCCGGCGGCCAGGGCCTGACAGCGTTCCCGGTAGGCCTCCCCGCCCCGCGGGGTCCCGCCGAACAGGCGCAGGCGCGCGTGCGGGAGCCGGGCGCGGACGAGGGCGAAGGCGCGGATGAGCGTTTCCAGGTCCTTGATGGGGTCGACGCGGCCCGCCCAGCTGAGCGTCGGCGTGTCCGGCTCGGGCCCGGCGGCCGGGAACGCGGCGGGGTCGACGCCGTTGTAGACCGTGCGGATCGACTCCGGGGCGGCACCGCCCTCCTCCTCCCACAGCCGGTTGTAGCGGTTGCCCGGGGTGATCAGGGCGGCCCGGCGGTAGCTCTCGCCCGCGAGCAGCCGGAAGAACCCGAGGATGACGGCCTTGACCGGCCAGCGGTAGGGCGCGGTGCGGTAGCCGAGGTAGCGCTCGCGCAGGTAGACCCCGTGCTCGGTCAGCAGCAGGGGAACGCCGTGGTCCCGGAGGGCGGCCAGGCCCGGCAGGACGGCGACCCCGCCGCTGACCGCGTGTGCCACCCCGCTCGCGGGCACGGGGGCGGCCAGTGGGCGCAGGGCGTGCTCCAGCAGAGCGGTCGCGGTCAGCGCGTCGTGCAGGGTCGGCCGTGCCTCGCGGACGGCGAGGCCGGGGCGGTTCCACAGGGCGGTCAGGATCGCGACGGCCCGGTCCCCGCGCAGGAAGGGGCTGAGCGTCCCGTCGGAGGCGGCGCGTGCCAGCGCGTACAGGGCGGGTGCGAAACCGTCCTCGGCGTGCGGGTCGAGCAGGGCGGTCAGGAACCGCTCGTAGGCGGCGGCCAGCCGGTTGCGGGCCCGGCCCCGGGGCGCACGGCCCTCGGGCGGGGCGCCCCACAGGGGCACCGACAGCACGCTCGTCACGTGCGCGGGCAGGTCCCAGACGACCGGCTCCCGTCCGGTGCCGGTGACGGCGATGACGTCGATGGCGAGGTCGGGCATGCCCTGGACGAGCTGGTCGCACCAGACGCTGACGCCGCCGTGGCTGTGCGGGTAGGTGCCTTCGGTGAGCAGGGTGACGCGCGTCGCTGCGAGGCGTCGCGCGCCGTGGGGAACGGGCATCGTTGTGCTCCACGGCTGAGGTGTGGGGTGGCTCGGGCCGGTCCCGGCCGCCGCGGGGCGGCCGGGACGTCCGGTCGGTGCGGGGCGCGTGCGCCGTTCAGCCGTCTGCGGTGTGGCCCACCGGGTCGGTGACGCCCGCGGGGACACGGGTGCGCGGTGCGGGGCCGGTGGCCGGGGCGGGCCCGTCGGTGTCGTCGGCGGCCGGGACCGTGGCGGACGGAGGCAGCGTGAAGGCGAGCGGCGTGCCCGTGGCGGGCGTCCAGCCGGACACGGCTCCCGCGTACGCCTCGCCGAACGCGGCGCCGGCCAGGGTGGTTCCGGCGGGCAGGGTCGCGGTCACCGCCAGCTCGTCCGGGGCGTCGACGGTCACCGCGGTGCCGATGCGATAGGCGGTGACCTCGCCGGCCCGCAGCGCGGCCTGCCAGGCGGCCCGGCGGCGCAACTCGGCGCCGATGTCCCGCATCCGCGGGTTCAGCAGGGGAGTGTCCTCGGCGAACAGCGCCCGGTAGCCGTCCAGGACGCCGTCGAGCACGGGGTAGGCGATGCGGTCCTCGGCCAGGTTCGACTGGTGGATGAAGTGCGGCTTCGGATCGTTGGACAGGACGTGCCCGAGGGCGATGCGGGTCTCCAGCGGCACGATGTGGGCGGCGTAGCCGGTGGCCGGGTCCAGGGGCGCAGGCAGACAGGTGCTGGTCTGCGGGTTGTCCTCGCAGATGCCGCTGCCGCCCTGGGCGCGGCTGGTGTAGATCCAGTTGTACTCGTCGACCTGCTCGGCGGCCCGCCCGGCGTTGTAGAAGACGTTCATCGGGTACCGGGGGACGGTCGTGGCCGGGCCGACGCGGCGCTGGGCGGGCTCCCGGGAGTTGTCGGAGCCGAGCCAGGCGATGTCGTTGTCGTCGAGGGCGAGCGCCAGGTTGGGGTTGTCCTCGGGCTGCTGCGGCAGCACCTTCGTTCCCGAGTGCTCGCCGGTGACCAACTCGTCGTCGTGCAGCGGCAGTCCGGCGCCGTGGCCCCAGACCCGGTTGGTGGCGATCTCGTCGGAGATCTCGGCGCGGCTCGTCCAGCGCGTGCTGCCGTCGGCGTCGGTCGCGCACTTCCACGGCACGACGGTGGTGTCCTGCACACAGCCGAGGAAGGGGTGCGAGTACGTGTGGTTGATCCACCGGAACTCGCCCCGCCGCGCGATCAGCCGGTCGGCGAGCGCGTCCGCGCCGTCGTGGTCCTGGCGGTGGTCGACGCTGCCGACGCCGTTGTAGGCGAAGTCGAGGGTGAAGTCCTTGTCGTGCTGCCACGCCACGGCGTGGTCGACGTCGGCGGCCGTCATCCGGATCGGGTCGGGTGTGGCGTTCGGGTCCGCGCAGTCGACGTCGCCGGGTGTGCAGTCGAGCGTGCTGTTCCACCGGTCGTCGGCGGCGAAGACGTCGTCCACGTGGACGGAGAAGTAGTTCCGCGCGGCGCCCAGGTGCACTCCGCCGGTCATCCACTCCACGATCCCGCGGGCCAGCAGCCGGAACTGTTGCTGGTACCGGTTGTAGACGAAGGTGACGACCAGCTCGCGCCGCCCGTCGTGCCGGTATTCGCCCACCAGCGCGCCCTTCGCGGACTGCCCGGGGATCGGCGCCTCGACGTAGGGGGTGAAGTCGGCGCCCGCGGCGGGCTTCGACAGGTAGGCGTAACTCTCGCCGACGGCCGGGTCGTTGTCCTCGAAGGGCACCGCCCCGTCGAGGTAGCCGAAGGGCCCCGCCCTGCCCGCGGCGGTCACCTGGGCCTCCTTGCCGTCGAGACTGCCGGCGTAGCCGCCGGGGAGCGGGTACTGCAGCCCGGCCTCGGGACGCGCGTAGGTGTAGGCGTCGACCTGGGGGATGTCGTACGCCCGCTCGTACGCCGCGAGTGCCGCCATCTCGGCCGAACCGGCGGGGAACGGGTTGTCGTCGGGCAGGACGACGGCCTGGAACCTGGCACGCGGCCGCCCGTCGACCGTGTCCGCGAGGAAACCGGCGTCGATCACGGTCCGGCCGGGCCGCGTGAGGTCGATCAAGGTGTACGGCGTGCCGGCCGCGGCCAGTTCGGCGGCTATCGCGTCGGTGGACGGGCCGCCGTCGCTCACCACCAGCACCCGCAGGTCGATGCGGGGCGTGGTGTCGGCGTGCGCCGTCCCGGCCGGCAGGCCCAGTGCGGCGATGAGCGCGCCCGCGGTGACCACGGCGGTGCGTAAGGTCCGCTTCATGCGGTGAAGTCCCCTCCCCGGGCAGGGATGAGCACGGCTCCCGTGGAGCGGACGCACCCCCTTGCGTGCCGCCGGCGTCCCCCTCAGAAGCCGGTTCGTCACGCATCCGTTCGCGTCACATAGTGAGGTCTGTGTGGAGATTTCGCGGTCATGTTGCGCAACATGACGAAAAAGCGCAGGTGCCGAACCGGGTGCCCACCGCGGCGAAAGCGGTCGTACCCGGTCACCGGGGTGAGCGGGCTCCACTCCCCGCGCCCGGCTCGGCGCGCTGGTCCGGGCCCTGTACGGCGCACCGGCGGGCCCAGGGGGCCCGCCGGTGCGCCTGCCAGTGGTCCAGACCGGGCCGGACATCCGGGTACGGCGTCTTTCAGGTCACGGCCGCCGGACCACCCGGGTGGCGTCAGGGGCAGAGCACACGCGTCACCGGCGTGTAGACCGGGCCGCCGCTGACGTTGGTCGAGTCGCGGAACTCGGCGTAGAAGTAGGAGTAGAAGCCGATGTTGCCGTTGCAGCCGGAGTCCGCGGCGATGTCCAGCTTCAGGGTGACCGTACGGCTCTGTCCGGGCGGGACGGTGGTGCCGTAGTTGGCGCCCAGGTTGGCGGGGCCGGTCCCGGAACAGGGCGTGGCGCCGCTCGCGGTGGTCAGAGTGCAGCCGGAGAAGCCGTACTTGAGGTCGGGGCGCTGCGTGGTGAGCCAGGTCGGCTCGATGGTCTGGTAGACGAACCAGACGTCGTGGGTGTGGTGGTTCGTGAGGGTCATCGACAGGTCGACCGTGCCGCCGGGCGTGGTGGTGGCGCTGCCGGTGGCGAAGGTCAGCTCGGCCGGCGCCGGATCGGCCGCGCTCGCACCGGGCGCCAGGCCGAACGCGGCGAGGAGGAGGGCCAGGACGGCACCGGGACCGATACGTCTCATCAGGGGTGATCGCATGGCCCGGGAGGCTAGGCAGGGGCCGGCGACGGCGTCTGCCCCCCACGGCGTCCGCCGTCCGCGACCCGGCCGGAAGTGTCCATGGTGTGCGGGAGACGTGGGGGAGGCGTGGAGAGGTGGGGGAGGGGGCGTCGATCCTGGTGGTGCGCGACGTCCGGGCCAGGCCGGGCGGGCCGCGCCCCGGCGACCGCCGCCACGGCGCGCGGGAACGACATTGGCGCGTATCGGATCCGGGGGTGCCCGTCCGGGCCCGCCGGACAGCGACCCGGCCGCGGACACCCCGAACTGCCGTGCGGGGCAGGGGAGATGACGGGTGGTGGCAGCCCGGACCCCTGGCCGTCGCGGGCCCGGGCCCGCGCGGGTCAGCGGGCCGTCGCCCCGAGGAACACGACGGCACCCGTGATCACGACCAGGGCCGACGCGAACGTGTGCCGGCGGGCCTTGCGGAGCTTCTCCCGTACCAGCCAGGCGTGCGCGGTCGCCAGCAGCCACCGCAGATAGGGGTCGGTGCGGGCGATGTTGCGCCGGGCCGTGGCCAGGCCGCGCTCCAGCGCCATCCGCTCCGCGGGCCCGGCGGCGGCCAGCCGGCGGCTGATCTCCGCGGCGAGGAGACGGTGGCGCAGGAGGTCCTCCACATCATCGGCCAGCGCGCCGAAGTAGTGGCCGGGGGAGGCTTCGAACTGCTCGCGCAGCCCGCGCAGGGCGGGCGAGGTGAGCACGTCGGGGGTGGTCAGCGGCGGGACCAGGACCTCACTGGTCTGCCACACCGCCCAGGCCACTCCGAGGAGCGCGGCGACCAGCCCGCCTCCGGCCCACGCCGCGTGGGCCCAGTCGGTGATCTTCCCGACGGCGAGCAGCGGGCCGCCGCCGAGCAGCAGGGCACCCACGGCGCCGCTGGAGGCGAGGGTCCACCGCGCGGCCTCCCTGCTGTCGGCGACCGAGTCCAGCGGTGAGGGCAGCGCCTCCAGCACCCCCGAGTCGGGCGGCCCGGACGGCGGTACGGGGCTCACCGGTCCCTCTCCGCGGAAGACGACGCCGAGCGGGCCGGGGACGTCGTCGGGCAGATCCACGTACGGTGCCCACCGCTCCCCGTCGAAGTACTCCAGCACGCCGGACTCGTCGACCCGGACCGCGTTCGCCCTCGGCTGCTCTTCCTGGGTGTCCGACATGAACTCAGTATGCCCGCGGCCCCGTTGACGCCTGTGCCCGAGGGGCGGCGGTCGGTCGCCCGCCCGGCCTTCCCGGACGCGTCTCCTCGGTGCCGGTGCCGGTGCTGGTGCCGCGTGTCGCGTGCCGCGTGCCGCGTGCCGCGTGCCGCGTGCCGCGTGTCGCGTGTCGCGTGTCCCCGTGACGACTGGAGGCGAGACGGTTCGTCTTGTTACAGTGAGGTCATGGCTTTCCTCTTCTTCGTCTGAGTCCGGGCACGGCCGACGCGGCCGTCTCCGCTGTCCGTGGACCCTTCGCCCGCCCGGGGAAAGTCATATGCGCGCCGGGAGAGAAGGCCGCCGTCGGCGAGGACGGCACGGGTGAGCCGACCCTGTTGCGCGTCCTCGCGGGCGGTCTGGCGCCGGACGCCGCCGGGAGCGGTGGTCGCCGTCTCGAACGACCGGGCTTCCGCGCGAGGTTGGCGGGGGAGCGGCCCGAACCGCGCGCGGCCGGCCGTAGGTGATACCCCGACAGGAAGCCGCTCCGGCCCGGGCCGACGCCTCGGCCGGGAGCCCATGATCCGACCGGCCCCGCGACCGAACCGCCGGGGCCGCCTGCCGAAAGCGATGGAGTCATGACCACCACCTTCCTCACCCCGCGCCAACTCGCCGACCGCACCCGCGCCGCCGTCGAGGCGGCCGTCGCGGCGGGACGCGCGCTCGGCCTGACCGTCACGGATCCCACGGTGCTCCACGACGTGTTCTCCGTCGTCGTCCACCTCGCGCCCTCGCCGGTGGTGGCCCGGATTCCCACCGTGCTGCCGCACACCGAGGACCTGGACGCCCTCGCGCGCCGCCAGCGGGACGAACTGGAGGTGACCCACTGGCTCGACGAGCAGGGCGTCCCGGTGATCGCGCCCAGCCCGCTCGTGCCCCGCGAGCCGGTCCAGCGCAACGGGTTCTCCATGACGTTCTGGTCGTTCGTCGAAGAGGACCGCGGCAAGGAACCCGACTACGTGGCGCACGCCGAGAGCGTCGCCGGCCTGCACGCGGCCCTGCGCGCCTATCCGGGCCGCCTGGAGTTCCTCTCCGCGGCCGATCCGCAGTTCATCGCGGACAGCCTCGACCGGCTCGACCGGCACCCCACCCTGATCGGCGCGGCCGAACTGGGCCGCGCCCGCCGCGCGTGGCAGGACCTCGAACCGCTCGTGCGCTCACGCGCCGCTTTCGAGGCCCGGTTTCCCGGCATCGACCTGCAGCCCCTGCACGGCGACTGCCCGCCCGCGAACATCTTCCACGGCGTCGACGGCGACCGCTACGCCGACTTCGAACTGGTCACACTCGGGCCCGTCGAATGGGATGTGGCCGCTCTCGGACCCGAGCACGAGGCCGCCTACGACCGCGGCGCGCTGCGCAACGGCATACGGCCGCTCGACCAGGAGGTCCTGGCCTTCGTCAACGCCCTGGGCATGCTGCGGATCGTCGCCGCTCTCACGCTGGTCCCGCAGCAGCCCCGGCTGCTGGACCACCTCAAACCCGCCGTCGAGCAGTGGAAAACGAATTGAGTAGCTCATTGCGCTCCCGGATCGATCCCTTTCCGGTCCCTTTTCGATCCCCTTTTCTCTCCGGCCTGAAAGGGTTGACCGCATAAATAACGATCCCTAATTTTGCGGCATGAAAACCAGCCGCTGGAATCCGAACATCCATTACTACCCCACCATTCTGGACTTCGTCCCGGAAAACTGCCGTGAGGCGCTGGACGTGGGATGCGGCGACGGGGAGCTCGCCCGGCTCCTCGCCGCCCGGTCCGGTCACGTCACCGGGATCGATCTCTCCCCGGAGATGGTCGAGTCGGCACGCGACCGCAGCCAGGACGTGCCCAACGCCCGCTTCCTGGAGGCGGACTTCCTCGAAGCCGGCGGAACACAGCTCCCCGCGGGCCGGTACGACCTGATCACCATGGTCGCCGTCGCGCACCACCTCGGCACCGAACGCGCCCTGAACCGGTCGGCGGAGCTGCTGGCGCCGGGCGGCCGGCTGGCGATCATCGGTCTGGCCGACCCCGGGTCCGTACTCGATCTGCTGCACCTGGCCGTGGCGGTGCCCGCCGTCAAGCTCGTGGGCCGGGGCAGGGGCGGCAGTCACGCCCCGTCGAAGATGCCGGTCGCCGACCCGGACACCACCTTCCGCGAGGCACGGGACATCGCCCACCGGGCGCTGCCCGGCAGCCGGTTCCGGCGCCGTCTGCTGTGGCGCTACACCCTGCTGTGGGAGAAGCCGCGCGACGCTCCGGGCTGACGTCCAGGGCGCGCTCGGGCCGGCTTGCGGGCCCCGGGCCGGGCGTTCCCGTCCGGCCCGGCGGACCCGGTATCGGATCGGGACCGGTCCGGGAAGCCGCTGCGGCACTCTCAAGTCATCGGAAGGCGGCCCCGCCAGGGGAACCGCCCGGACGACAGGGAGACCGGGGTGACCAGGATCGTACTGATGTCCGGCAGTCTGCGCCGCGGCTCGGTGAACACCACCGCCGTCGCGACGCTCGGCCGGCTGCTGGCCCAGCGGGACGCGCGGGTGCGCACGCCCCTGCTGGATCCGCGGGTTCTGCCGTACTACGACCAGGACCTCGACGTGGCGGACGGGCCCGCCCCGGTGGCCGAGGCGCGCCGGCTGCTCGACTCCGCGGACGCCCTGGTGATCAGCACGCCCTCCTACAACGGAGGCGCGCCCGGAGTCCTGAAGAACGCCCTGGACTGGCTCTCCCGCCCCTGGGGGGACAGCGCGCTGACCGGTCTGCCGACCGCGGTGCTGAGCGCGTCCCCCGGACCCCGAGGGGCGGCGGACGCCCAGCCGGGACTGCGGGTGAACCTGGAACGCTCCGGAGCGGTCCTCATCGACCACCGGCCGGTCGCCCTCGGCGACGCGGAAGCGCTGCCGCGCACCGGCCAGGGCTTCACCGACCCGGCGACCCTCGCCCTCCTCGACGAGGTGGCGGCCGCCGTGTGGGCGGCCCGGCGCACCGTCGCCGACGCGGACGCCGTCCGGCCCGCGGCCGGTGACGTCGCACCGCTCCCCGCGACCGTCGCCTGACGTCCCTCCGCCGGCGCCGCGGCCCGACCGCGGCGCCCCTCCCGAGACTTGCCCCGCGCGTGGTGCCCACAAGGTACGCGTCGGTGGCAGGAACGCCCGCCCGACCAGGGACGGTGCACAGGTACGGCACCACGCGCGACGTGGAGCCCGAGCCCACGAAAGGGGGTGCCCCTCATGACGAAGCTCGTCCGCCGTGTGACCCGCGCCGCCATCTGAGGCGCCCTGTCAGTTCCCCCGTCACGAGCACAGCAGGAATGCGAAGGAGGTGCAGTCCCATGACCAAGCTCGTCCGTCGCGTGACCCGCGCCGCCATCTGAGGCGCCCCTCACCCTCCAGTGCAGTGAGGATTCGCCCCCCGGGGCAGGCTCGCCCCGCCCCGGGGGGCGCATCGCGTCCTTCTGTCGACTTCCTCTCGATCCCACGACAGGAACGGAGTTCCGCCATGGGCATCCCCGAACGGATCACGCGGATCGTCAGCCTGCCCGGTCGCGGGCTCCTGGCCTGTGACGTCCGCGGTGGTCTGCACCTGCTCGACCACGACCTGACCCTGCGCCGCTCCTCCGGCGTGCCCGCCCTCGCGCAGGACACGGCCGGCCAGCCGGTGTACGGCGTCGCCCTCGCCGGCGACTGGATCATCACCCGCGACAAGACCGGCACGCTCTGCCGCTGGCACGCCGACACCCTGCACCTGGCCGACCGGCTCGACGCCCGCGCCACCGCCGACCGCTCCCTGCTGCTGGAGGGCGAACAGCCGTCGCCCACCATGCTGCGCGGCATCGGCCTGTGGAACGGCAAGGCCTATGTCGACAACGGGTACTTCCAGGTCGTCGTCCTCGACGTGGAGACGTTCGCCGTCGAGCGGATCGTGCAGTGGCCGCACGGCTACGACATGCTCGAATGGTTCTGCACCGACGCCCCCGGCGTGCACGCCGTCTCCGACCGGCACGGGTGCGTCCACCTCGGCTCGCTGGAGGAGTGGTCCTTCCCGACCACGGTGCGCATCGACACCTCCAACGTCCACCGCGTCGTCTACGACGCCCGGCACCGGCGCTTCTGGGCCATCGGCGACGCCGGCATCGACGACACCCGCAACGTCTCCAACGGCGTGGTGACCATCGGCCTCGACGGCACGGTCGACCAGCGCATGCACTTCGCCCGCAACGACGTCGAAGGGCTCGTGTTCTCCCCGGACTTCGCCACCGCCTACATCGGCGGCTTCGACGGCGAACTGCTCCTGTTCGACAACACCACGCCCGAACTGAGCGTCCGCAAGCGGGTCGGCGGCTTCAGCCACCAGATCATCGACGTCACCATCGACGAGCAGGGCCGCGTCTACACCCTCACCCAGGACGGCGAGATCACGGCACTGTCCCCGGAGGGCGAGCTGCTGCACCGGCTCTCCTACACCCGCCAGTGCGTGTGGGACCTGCGCCCGCTGCCCGGCGACGGCACCACCGTCCTGGCCGCCACCGACGACGGCACCGCCGTGGTCCGCCTTCGCACCAGCGGCGACCACGCCCGCCTCGACCTGGTCGACGAGTACCACGACGCCCCCGGTTTCGCCCGCCGCGCCGAGCCGTGCGGCGACGACCGGGTGGCCATCTTCTGGCCCGACACCGTGCGCCGCTTCACCCCCGACGGCACCACCGTGTGGGAGTCCCGCCTGCCCGGCATCGTCCACACCGTCTCGGTCTCCCCGGACCACAGCCGCGTCCTCGTCGCCTGCAACGCCGGCGGCTTCGAGTTCGACGCGGCCACCGGCCGGCAGCTGCTCCACGTGGACCGACTGCCCGCCAGCGCCTGGGCTTCGGCCTACCTGCCCGACGGCCGCCGGGTGCTCGGCACCCGCACCGGCCGGCTCGCCGCCTACGACGAACAGGGCGGCGTCACCTGGGAGACGGAGCTGGAGAGCTACCCCAAGCGGCTGCTCGTCGACGGCGACCGGCTGCGCGTCACCGGCGGCGGAGGCGTCAAGGAGATCGTCGTCGGCGAGGACAAGCCGCGGCGCCAGTTCGTCGAACTCCTCGACAACACCGCCGAGAACTGCGCCCTGATCGACGGCACCCTGTGCGTGGTCACCTACGGCATGCAGATCGCCGCCTACGACCACGACAGCGGCGAACTGCTGGCCCTGCACGAGGACCTGCCCGACTTCCCCAAGGGCATGACCGCGCTGCGCGGCGCCGACGGCCGGGCCTACGTGGTGGTCGGCGGCCGGGGCGGCTACCTGCGCCTGTACCGCCTGGACCGCGGCGGTGACGGTCCCGTCCTCACCGTGCTGCGCGACCTGTGGCTGCCGCGGTCCTCCGGCGCCCGTCCCTTCCCCGCCGCGAACGGCGCGGCCCGGCCGTGACCACCGCCGACCGGGTGCGGGCCGCACACGGCGGCGACCGGGGCGACGAGGTCGTGGAGCCCTCGCCGTTCGCCGAGCGCTCCTTCCGGGTCTTCGCCGCCGGCAACACGGTCAACAACCTCGGCGAGGCCCTGTACGCGACCGCGCTGCCCCTGCTGGCCTACCGCCTGACCGGCTCGCTCGCCGTGATGACGTGGCTGGCGGCCACCGTGCCGATGAGCATGCTGCTCGCCCCCTGGTTCGGCTCGGTGGCCGACCGGCGCGGCACCGCCCGCCTCGTCCTGTACGGGCTGCTGGCGCAGGCGTCGGCGGCCACGGTGATGAACCTGCTGCTGTGGCAGGGCGATCCCGAGCCGTGGGTGCTGTTCGTCTGCGCCCTGGTGGTGGCCGCCGGCGGCGTCGCCTACCGGGTCGGCTGGATGACCGACGTGCCGGTGATGTTCCCGCGCTGCCCGGCCCGCGCCCGCGGCACCCTCAACAGCCTGTTCCTCGCCACCACGCTGGCCGGGCCGGTCCTGGTCGCGGCCACCCTGCCCCTGCTGGGCTACCTGGGCGTGCTGTGGCTGAACCTGCCCACCTTCTTCGCGCCGCTGGCGGTGTGGGCGGCCGGCGTCCGGCCGCCGCGCCGCCCCGCGACGGACCCCCGCCGGCGCGAACCGGCACGACTGCGCGGCGTCTGGCGCGACACCCTCGCCGACCGGCGCATCGCCGTCACGCTCGTCCTGCAGATGGTGCTGGAGGCCGTCTGCGGCACCGGCCTGACGTCCCTGGTCCTCTTCGAACTGCGCCACTCCTGGCAGCTGTCCGCACAGCAGGCCGGCTGGGTCGTGGCGGCCGTGAACCTGAGCCTGCTCACCGGCAACCTGCTGGTGTCCCAGCGCGAACGCCTGCGCCCCGCGACGCTGCTGCCCGTCGCCGTCGTCGTCCGCGCGGTCTCCCTGGCCCTGCTGGCGGTGCCCGTGTGGCCGCTGTTCCTGGTGGCCCTGGCCCTCGGCGCCGTCGCCCAGGGCGCGCTGCTGGCCGCCGTGGTGATGCTGCGGGTGCGGTACCTGCCGCAGGAGATCATGGGCCGGGCCTCGGGACTGATGTGGCTGCTGACGGGATCCGCCGCGCTGCTGTCCCCTGTTGTGATCCCCCCGCTCGAACACGCTGCGGGCCCGCACGCCACGTTCCTGGCGCTCGGCGTCGCCTCGTCGGTGGTGCTCGTCCAGCTGCACCGCGCCCGCACCGCCTGGACCCCGACGAACCCGGCGACGACCGAGCCGGCCTAGGAGGAGGAAACATGCCCCACATATCCGGCGACACCCGCACCACCGACCTCCCGGCCGCCTCCGTGCCCGCGCTGCGCCACCCCGACGGCACCGGTGACGCACCACCCCGGGCGGAGGTGCGCCAGAGCGTCCGCATCCCCCTGTACCCGGCCACGGGCGACCCGATCACCGCCAGCGTCACGACCTTCCGCGGCCTGGTGGACGGGCGCGAGCACCTCGCGCTGCGCCTGGGCACCGTCCAGGACGGCGTGCCGCTGGTGCGGGTGCACTCCGAGTGCCTGACCGGCGACGTGTTCGGCTCCGCGCGCTGCGACTGCGGCCCCCAGCTGCGCGAGGCGCTGCGGATGATCGACACCGCCGGCGGCCTGCTGCTGTACCTGCGCCAGGAAGGCCGCGGCATCGGCCTGTACAACAAGCTCGACGCGTACGGGCTGCAGGACCGGGGCCTGGACACCTACGAGGCCAACCGCGCCCTGGGCCTGGGCGAGGACGAACGCGACTACGCGGCGGCCGCCCAGATGCTGCGCGCCCTCGGCCACGACGAGATCGACCTGCTCACCAACAACCCCAACAAGTGCGAGCAACTGCGCCGTTACGGCATCCGGGTGCGGCGCACCGTCGCCACGGGCGTCTTCGTCAACCCGCACAACACCGGCTACCTGACCGCGAAGGTCGCCCGCACCTCTCACACCATCCGACTGGAGGAGTCAGCGTGATACGCCATCACGGGCCGATCAGCGGCGTCGCGGCCTTCGGCGGCGCGTACGTGGCCACGGCCGGCTACGACAACCAGGTCATCCTGTGGGACGCGGCCCGCCGGGCCCCGCTCGCCCGCGCCGTCCACGACCACCTGGCCAACCAGGTCACGTTCAGCCCGGACGGGAAGCTGCTGCTGACCTCGTCGAGCGACTACACCGCCCGGCTGTGGTCGGTGCCCGACCTGAAGCTCCGCGCCGTCCTGAGCGAGCAGAAGGACGACGTGGAGATGTCCGTCTTCCACCCCACCCGGGAACTGGTCGCCACCGCCTCACGCGACCACCTGGTGCGGGTCTACGACTTCGCCGGCGCCCTGGTGGCCCGCTTCGAGGGGCACACCGCCGACGTCATCTCCGTGGCCTGGCTGGGGGAGAGCGACGAACTGCTCACCTCCAGCGACGACGGCACCGTCAAGCGCTGGTCCCTGGCGTCCGGCGGCATGGTCGGCGAGGTCGACCTCGGCGGCGTCGAGACCGACACCATCGCGATCACCCGGGCCGGCGTGGTGTACGCGGGCAACGACGACGGCGAGATCATCACCATCGCCGACGGCCGCACCGGCAAGGCCCCCGCCCACGAGGCCGGCATCAAGCGGCTGGTGTACAACGCGGCCACCGAGTCCCTGGTCAGCCTCAGCTACGACCGCACCCTGCGCGTGTGGGACGCCTCCGACGCCGAGGCCGGGCTGCGGCTCACGCACACCGCCGAGTTCCCCGCCGAGGTGTGGGCCCGCTCCTGCGCCTTCCTCGACGACTCCACGCTCGTCTTCGGCACGTTCGGCTCGTCCTACGCCCTCTACCGGGTCACCGACGGCACCTGGGACCTCACCGGCGTGGAGCCCACCGCCTGCGTCAACTCCGTCGTCACCACCGCCGACGGCGCCGTGTGGACGACCGGCGACGCCGGACTGGTGTGGGTGGACGGCACGCAGCGCGCCGACACCGGCAGCCTGTGCAACTTCCTGGTCGAGGTCGGGGACCGGGTCCTGACCGGCGGTCAGCTCGGCCGGGTCTTCGACGCCCGCGACGGACGCGTCCTGCACCAGCACCGCTCCCCGCTGAACTGCGCCGCGGCCTTCACCCGGGACGGCGTCCCGCACGTCGTGGTCGGCGCCTACACCGGCGAGGGCCTGGTCTTCGCCGTCCGCGAGGGCCAGGAGCCCGAGCACGTCGCCACACTGCCGCTGCACACCAACGCGGTCAAGGGCGTCGCCGTCTCCGGCGACACGCTGTTCGCGGTGTGCGCGGACGCCTCGGTGTCCTGGTTCTCCCTGGAGACGTTCACCGAGACCGGCCGCGTCGACGAGGCCCACGCGAGGATCGCCAACGGCTGCGCCCCGCTGCCCGGCGGCCGTTTCGCCAGCGTCAGCCGCGACCTGACCCTGCGCATCTGGGACGACCGCACCAGCCGCACCGTGCCCACGCCGCACGACCACTCCGTCAAGTGCGTCGCCGCCTCCCCGGACGGACGCCTCGTCGCGACCGGCTCCTACGCCGGCACGGTCGCCGCGCACGACGTGACGACGGGGGAGTGGCCC
Organism: Streptomyces sp. NPDC085931; assembly: GCF_044540565.1. Taxonomy (NCBI): domain Bacteria; kingdom Bacillati; phylum Actinomycetota; class Actinomycetes; order Kitasatosporales; family Streptomycetaceae; genus Streptomyces; species Streptomyces sp. NPDC085931. The sequence goes on along the minus strand of NZ_JBITSK010000002.1, from coordinate 544,772 downwards.
GTCGTGGTGCGGCCCACCACCGCGGGCATCTCCAGCCTGCACTGGGACGCCACCCGCGGCCGCTTCCTCGCCTCCTCCTACGACGGACGGGTCTACCCGCTGGACCCGCCGGAGACGGCTCAGGCACCGGGGGAGCGGGCGGCATGACCACGGCCGAGGCCCCCGTGGTCAACCCCAACGCGCTGGACGACCGTACGGCGATGGGGCTGCCCGCGTCCTTCACCGACCGCGTCGACCAGGACCGGCTGCGGCAGCTGACCGGCACGCTCGCCGGGCAGGACCCGCACGAGCTGGCCCTGCTGGTGTCGGACCCGGCGGCCGAACCGCTGCTGCGGCTGGCCGCGGGCAACCTGCTGGCCCTGCTGGGCGATCCCCGGATCGACCCGCTGGCGCCGGCCATGGCGGACGTCCCGGCCGCCCGGGTGCGGCTGGGGCTGGCGGCGGACCGCGTCGACGCGGTCGCCGCCGCCTGGCGGCACGTGGGCGTCATCCGCGCGTGGATCGCGAAGGAGGCGCCCGAGTACGAGGCCGACATCGCCGCCTTCCGCATCGCCCGCTACCCCGTCACCAACGCGGAGTACCGCCTGTTCCTGACGGAGAACCCGGACGTCGCACTGCCCACCTCCTGGCGGTTCGGCGTCTACCCGCCCCACCTGGCCAACCACCCGGTGTGGAGCGTGTCCCCCGAGGACGCCGACGCCTACGCGGCCTGGCTCGCCCGCCGCACCGGCCGGGCCTTCCGGCTGCCCACCGAGGCGGAGTGGGAGTACGCGGCCTCCGGCGGCGACGGACGCGCCTACCCCTGGGGCGAGGAACCCGGCGAGGACCGCGCCAACACCGTCGAGTACGGCCCCCTGACCACCACCCCGGTCGGCATGTACCCGGCGGGACGCAGCCCGTTCGGCACGTACGACATGGGCGGCAACGTCGAGGAGTACGTCGCCGACGACTACCGGCCTTACCCGGGCGGCCACCTCGTCGACGACGACCTGCACGGCGACACCGGCACCCCCTACCGGGTGGCCCGCGGCGGCAGCTTCACCCGCTACGCCGACCTGTCCCGCTGCCGCCGCCGGCACGGCTGGTACCGGCGGGACCTGTACGCCATGGGGTTCCGGCTCGCCGAGACCCCCGCCGACGGCACCGGAGCGGGGTGGGGCCGGTGACCCGCCGTCCGGCCCCGGCTCCGGCCGGGGCGGCGATCCGCAGGGAGCCGCCGTGACGGGCCGCCGGGACAGACCGGGCCCCGGGAGCGACCTGGAGTGGTTACGGCGCGCGGTGGACCTCTCCCGCCGCTGCCCGCCGTCGCCGACCGCGTTCTCCGTCGGGGCGATCCTGGTCGCCGCGGACGGCCGGGAACTGGCCCGTGGGTACTCGCGCCAGGACGGCGGCCGCGTCCACGCCGAGGAGGCCGCCCTGCGCTCCCTGGGCGACCCCCGGCCCGGCCTGCGCGACGCCACCCTCTACACCTCCCTCGAACCGTGCACCCGCCGGGCCTCGTCCCCGTCCCCCTGCGCCGCACTCGTCCTGGCCGCGGGCATCGGACGGGTCGTCGTGGCCTGGCGCGAACCCCCGCTGTTCGTGGCGGACTGCACCGGCGTGGAAACCCTGCGCGCCGCGGGCGTCGAGGTGGTGTGCCGGGACGAACTGGCGGCGGCGGCCCGGGCGGTGAACCGCCATCTGCTGCCCTCCGGCACGGCGGGAGGGTGAGCGGACATGCCTCTGCCACCGCGCCGCGGGCCGGCCCCCCTGGTCGTCACCTGTGACCCGGTCGAACAGCTCACCGACCCGGCGCCCGCCGGGCTGACACAACGGCTCGTCGACGCGGTCACCGCGTTCGACGGGGTCCGCACGGGTCCCTCGTACGTCTGCGTACGGGGGACCCGTGCGTTCCACCTCGCACCGGTCCTCGCCCACGGGCCGGCCGAGGCGTTCCTCGCGGGCTCGGAGTTCGGGCACGTGCACCCGCCCTACGACGGCAGCCTCCACCTGATGCTGCCCGACCCGTGGGGCGAGGCGGTGATCGCGGCCGGCTGGGGCACGGCCGCCACCCCGTGCGGCTCGCTGCTGGTCTACGCCCCGCGCGACGAGGCCGAGACGGCCGTCGTCGCCCGTCTGGTGACCCGTGCGTACCTGTACGCACGCGGTACCTGGACACCCGGTCCCTCCTGACCCGACCGCGGCCGCGGATCCGGGGTATGCGGCCGGTATCGCACCGGGACGCCGTCGGGATCCGCCCGTCGCACTCTCGTGGCACACCGGAAACGGACGGCTCGAAAGGAACACGACATGCGGTGGTTGGGGCACGCGGCACTGGCCGTGGTCATGACGGCGGTGCTCGCCTGGGCGGGCGCGACGACGGGAGCCGCCGGTGCGCACGGCGCGGACGGACACCACCGGGTCCTGGCCACCGATGTCGGCCCCACGCACTGACCACCGTGTCACCCCGAGGCGGGAGGAGACCGACATGACGGCGAGCGCGGCACGGTTGCCGCTGGTGCTGCTGCCGGGACCGGAGACCCCGGCGGCGGACGTGACCCGTCTGGTCCGGGCCCTGCCCACCGCCCTCCGGCCGGTCGTCCTGCGCCCCGCCGCCGACGACCTGGCGGGCGATCTCGTCCGCCGGGTCCGCGACGCCGGTGTGACCGGCCGGTTCGCGCTGCACGGCTGGGGGACCGGCGCCCACCTCGGGCTCGCGCTGGCCGGGGCGTTCGAGAGGGCGGCCGGATACGCCGTCTGCACGACCCTGTTCGTGTCCGACGCGGTCGCCCCCGGCTGGACCCCGGCACCGCCCACGTCGGGACCGGCGCACGCCGTACGCCGCACGGTCACCGAGAGCCGGCTGGTGGTCTGCGCGGGCCCGCTGCCCGGCGGGCCGAGCCTCGCGCCGTGGAGCCGGCACTCCACGTCCGGCACCGAGTTCGTCACCCTGCCGCCCGGGCCGCGGGCGGCGGCCCTGGCCGGACTGATCACCACGCGCCTGCTCCCCACCGGGACCCGGGCGACCCCCGCACCGGCCGCCCAGCGGCAGGGCGGGGAGCGGCTGGCCGGAGCAACGCCCTGACCCCTGCCCCGAGTTCACCGCGACCTCCGGCCGCCGGCTCCCGACACCCACACCCGGGACCCGGCGGCCGGCTCCATGCCGCCACGCGGAACGAACTGCCGCCACCTCGATGAACGACCCGCTCCCGAGGGGGCCGGCAGCGGCTCCCGAACAGCCCGACACCGCTCCCGAACAGGCCGACACCGCTCCCGTGCCGGCTCCGTAGCGGCTCCGTGCCGGCTCCCGTGCCGGCTTCGCGCCGACTCCCACGACGGCCCCTTGCGGCTCCGCGGGCGCGCGCATCCCACCGTCATGCGGCGGCCGTCCCGACGCCCCCGATCCCAGGGCAGTCCCGCCCCAAGGGTCCGCGACGGCCCGCCTTTTGCCCCCGGGCCGTGCCCTCTTCCTGGCCCGGGGTCGTCCCGTCTTCCTGGCTGGGGTGGTTCCACCTTCCAGGCCGCGGTTGTTCCACCTTCTTGGCCCGGGCCGTCCCGCCCCCCGGACCCGCGGCCGCTCCCGGGGCCCGTGGCGACCCCCGGGGATCCGTTGCGCCCCTCGGGGGCCCGTGACGACCCCCGGGGACCGTCGCCCCCGGACCCGCGACCGCCCTCCCGGACCCGCGGCCGCCCCGCCGTCGTAGGCGGGGCGGCCATCCCGGCTTCGGGCCGGGTCGTCCGTACTCCGGGCGGGCGGCCTCACACCTCCCCGTTCGGCCTCACCCTTCCGCCGCCTGCGCACTCAACGCCATCGCGGCCGCGTGGTCCCGTGCCGAGCGGCCGTGCCGGTCGGCGGCCGCCACGTCGCCCAGGACGCGCAGGGACTCGGCCAGCCCCCGGTGCGAGCCGGCGATCTCCGTGCGCAGCCCGATGGCCGTCGCCCGCGCCAGCGCCGCCCGATGGCGCTCCACGGCCCGCCGGTGCTCGCCACGCGCCCCGTCGATCCGCCCGAGCACGTTCTCGACCGTGGCCTGTCTGGCCCGTGACCCGTGACCGCGGGCAAGGTCGAGCGCCGCCACCGCGTGGTCGTGCGCCGTGTCCGCACGCCCCGCCGCCAGTTCCGCCTCCGCCAGATTGCTGAGCACCAGCGAGGTCAGCGCCGGCGACCGCAACGGCTCGCACAGCTCCCGGGCCCGCTCCAGGCACCCGGCCGCCTCCTCGATCCGCTCCAGACGCAGCAGCGCCAGCGCCAGGTTGGCCAGCGCCGTGACCTCGATCCCCGCGTCCCCCGTGCGACGGGCCAGGGCGGCGGCCCGTTCCCCGGCCTCCACGGCATCGGGCAGACGTCCCAGCCGCTCCCTGGCGAAGCACAGGTTGGCCAGCGCCTGCGCCTCCTCCCGCGCGGAGCCCAGCGCCCGGTGCGCGTCACCGGCACGTTCCAGATAGCCGACGGCGTCCGTCAGCCGTCCGACACTGCTGCACAGGACGCCGAGCCGGCTCAGGCAGGCCGCCTCGGTGCGGGGATCGCCCAGTCCGGCGGCGATCTCCAGAGCCTCCTCGGCGGAGGCGATGCCCTCCCGGAACAGGTCACGCTGCCACTGGGCGACCGCCTGGTTGATCAGCGAGACGCACAGCAGTTCCGGATCGCCCTCCTTGCGCGCGCTGTCCACGGCCAGCCGGGCCGTCCGCTCGAAGTCCGAGAAGTGGTTCTGGGCGTGCAGGTGGAAACCGATGCCGCGACTGAGCCACGCGGCGTGCCGGTGCAGACCGTGCTGGTCGGCCAGGTGGACGACGGCGACGACATTGCGCCACTCCTGGGCGAACCACTGCTGCGCCTCCTGCGGCCGCAGAGCCGGGCCCGCGTACCGCGCGTCGGTCGCCGGGGCGCACCCATAGCGCACCCGGCCGGGGAACAGGGTGTCGCACGCGCGCTCCAGATCGGCCACCGTGCGCTCCGCCAGCCGGAGCACCGCGGCGGAGCGCTGCGCGGCGTCGTCGACCGGCAGGGTACGGGCGAAGCTGTGCACCAGGTCGTGGAAGGAGTACCGGCCCCACTCGAACTCCTGCAACAGATGGACGTCCAGCAGGTGTTCCAGGGTCCGCTCGGCACTGTGCGGATCGGTGTCCAGCAGGGCCGCAGCGGCCGGCACGGCGAAGTCGGCCCCCGGATGCAGGCTCAACAGGCGGAAGTGGGCGCGGTGTTCGGGTCTCATGGCGTCGTACGACATGCGCAGGGCCGTCGCGACGCTGCGGTCCCCGGACTCCAGTTCGCCCATGATGCGGGAGTCGTCGCCGAGCCGCTCGGTCAGATGGTGCAGCGACCAGTGGGGACGCTTGCGCAGGCGGGCGGCGGACACCCGCAGCGCCAGCGGCAGCCTGCCGCACAGCCGTACCAGGTGCGCGGTGGCGTCCGGTTCGGCGGCCACGCGGTCCGCGCCGAGGATGCGGCGCACCATCTCGACGCTGTCCTCCTCGGTGAGCAGACCGAGCGACAGCCCTTCGGCGCCCTCCAGTTCGGGCAGCCGGACCCGGCTGGTGATGAGGACCAGGCCGCCGGGGGAGGCGGGCAGCAGCGGGCGGACCTGAGCCCCGTCCACCGCGTTGTCCAGGACCAGCAGCAGCCGCCGGCGGGCACTGGTGACCCGCCACAGGGCGATGCGGCTGAGCAGGTCCTCGGGCACGGACCTGCCGGGCACCCCCATGGCGCGCAGCAGCACGCCGAGCGCCGTGCCGGTCGACAGCGGCTCCTCCCCGGGGGTGAACCCCCGCAGATCCAGGTAGAGCTGGCCGTCGGGGTAGGTGTCGGCCAGCCGGTGCGCCGCGTGCACGGCCAGGGCCGTCTTGCCGCTGCCGCCCATGCCGTCGATCAGCAGGATGTGCGGGCTGGTGCGGTCGCCGTCGGCGGGCGGCGCGGTGGTGAGCCGCCGTATCTCCTCCTGGCGCCCGGTGAAGTCCGCCAGGTCGTACGGCAGGGTGCACGGGGAGGTCCCGGCGACCGCGAACGGCGGTTCCTTCGTGTCCTGGGGCACCGGCGGGGCGTCCAGTTCCGGGTCGGCGCGCAGGATCTGCTCATACAGCGCGGCCAGTTTGGGCCCGGGGTCGATGCCGAGCTCCTCGGCCAGCGAGGTCCGCAGCCGGGTGTACTCCTCCAGCGCCTCCGCCTGCCGCCCGGCGCGGTAGAGCGCCAGCAGCAGGTGGCCGCGCAGCACCTCGCGGTAGGGGTGGGCGGTGACGGCCTCGCGCAGCTCGCCGATGAGGCCGCTCGACTCGCCCTGGTCGAGCCGCAGTTCGAAGCACTGCTCGGAGGCGGTCAGCCGCCGCTCCTCCCACACGGCCGCGGCGGCGTCGATGACGGGACCGCCCGCGCCGCCGAGGATGGGGCCCCGCCACGTGTCCAGTCCGGCCTTCAACTGCATGACAGCGTTGTCAAGAAGGCCTTCGGCGCGGGCCTCCTGCGCGCGGCGCACCCTGATGTCGAACATCCGCAGGTCCAGCTGTCCGTCGTCGAGCGCGACGCGGTAGCCGGGCGGCTCGGTGACGATGACCTCGTGGCCGGACGGCAGACGCCGGCGCAGTTCGGCGACCGCCTTGCGGACCTGGTGCACCGCCGTGGACGGCGGCTCCTCCTCCCAGACCGCCTGGACCAGCCGGGAGACCGGAACGATCCGTCCCGCCTCCAGCAGCAGCATGGCTAAGACCCGTTCGTTGACCGGACCACCGGGCTTGATCCGTCTCTCACCCTCCCAGATCTCCAGCGGACCGAGAACATGGAAGCGCACGCGGGGGGTGGTGTGCATGGTCGGTGCTCCAACTCATGGTGTGTTCCCACTGGTTCCCCCGCAGGCCGGTGACCTCATATGTCCGTGCTATGTGCCGGTTGAACATACATACACTTCCACGCTCGGCGGCCGACATGCACCGGCCCGTCGCGAGGCCCGGCGGTGCGGCGGCCCGGCGGTGCGGCGGCCCGGCGGCCGGCCACCCGGGCGGACCCGCGCTCGCTCCCCGCGAGCCCGCGCCACCGCACCCGGCTGCACCGCGCGATCCGCGCCGGCGGCGGCAGGGACAATGGGGGAGAGAGTACGCGCTCCGGCCGGGGAGCCGGGATCGGTGAAGGTGAGGACGATGGAGCCGAAGGAGCACCACGTCGGTGTACTCGTCTTCGACGGCATGAAGATGCTGGACCTGTCCGGGCCGGCGGAGGTCTTCAGCGAGGCCAACCGGTACGGCGCCCACTACCGGCTGACCCTCGTGTCCGTCGGCGGCGCCCCGGTCTCCTCGTCCATCGGCGTCCGGGTGCCGGTCGACGCCGACGTCACCGACGCCCCCGCCTTCGACACCCTGCTGGTGGTGGGCGGCGACGACGTGCCCCTCGGACCGGTCGACCCGGCCCTGGCCGCCGCCGCGCGCACCCTGGCGGCCCGGGCCGGCCGGGTCGCGTCCATCTGCACCGGCGCGTTCGTCCTCGGCGCGGCGGGCCTGCTGGACGGCAGACGGGCGACGACGCACTGGCAGCACACCGAGCTGCTGGCCCGGCGCTGGCCCACCGCCCGCGTCGAGCCCGACGCGCTCTTCGTCCGGGACGGCTCGCTGCACACCTCGGCCGGCGTCACGGCCGGCATCGACCTGGCCCTCGCCCTGGTGGAGCAGGAGCACGGGCCCGCCCTGACCCGCAGCGTGGCCCGCTCCCTGGTGGTCTACATGCAGCGGGCCGGAGGACAGTCCCAGTTCTCCGCCTCGCTCCAGGGCCCGGCCCCGCGCACGCCGGTGCTGCGGCAGGTCCAGGACGCCGTCCAGGCCGACCCCACGGCGGACCACAGCCTGGAGGCGCTCGCCGCCCGCGTGCGCGTCAGCCCCCGGCATCTGACCCGGATGTTCCGCACGGAGCTGGACACCACACCGATGCGCTACGTGGAACTGATCCGCTTCGACCGGGCCAAGGCGCTGCTGGACTCCGGGCTCAACGCCACCGAGGCGGCCGCACGGTCCGGTTTCCCCAGCTACGAGAGCCTGCGCCGCGCCTTCGCCCGGCATCTGGGCATCTCCCCGACGAAGTACCGGCGCCGCTTCGGCACGACCGGCACGGGCATGGCCGTTTCCGAGGGGTTGTCGGCCATCCGGTAGCGGCTCCGGGCCCCTCGGCCGGCGGAGGGTGGAGGAACCGAAGACCCCCGCCGAGGAGAGCCAGTCATGACCGAGACGATCGCCGGTGTCGAGATCCCCGACAGCAAGCTGGCCCGTGAGGCCACGGAACTGATCCGCACCACCACACCGCCGCTGATCTACCACCACTCGCGGCGGGTGTACCTGTTCGGCAGCCTGCAGGCCGCGGCGCTCGGGCTCCGCCCCGACCCCGAGCTGCTGTACGTGGCGGCCCTGTTCCACGACACCGGCCTGGTCGCCCCGTACCGCGGCGACGACCAGCGGTTCGAGATGGACGGCGCCGACCAGGCCCGGGCGTTCCTGCTCGGCCACGGCCTGTCCGCGTCCGACGCGCAGACGGTCTGGACAGCCGTCGCCCTGCACACCACACCGGAGGTGCCGTACCGGCTCGCGCCGGAGATCGCGGCGACCACGGCGGGGGTGGAGACCGACGTGCTCGGTCTGCACCTGGGGCGCCTCGGCCGGGCCCGGATCGACGAGGTCACCGCGGCCCATCCCCGTCCGGACTTCAAGCGGCAGATCCTGCGGGCGTTCACGGAGGGATTCCGGCACCGCCCGCAGACCACGTTCGGCACCGTGAACGCCGACGTGCTGGAGCACTTCGTCCCCGGCTTCCGCCGCACCGACTTCGTCGACGTCATCCAGAACTCCGACTGGCCCGAATGAACCCGGCGCCGGCCCGCCCGGTGCCCGGTCCGCGGGCCGGCCGTACGGCCGGCGGCGGGGTACCGGCCGGCCGGGTCACGCCTGGCCGCGGACGACGACCACGGAGCTGTGCGCGTGGTGCAGCAGCGCCTGGCTCACCGAGCCGAGCAGCAGACCGGCGAACCCCCCACGGCCGCGGGCCCCCGCGACCACCAGTCCGGCGGTGCGGCTTCGCTCGATCAGCACCTCCCGCACCTCGCCACTGGCGACCTCCTGCCGCACGGTGACGTCCGGGTACCTCTCCGCGTGCCCGGCGAGGGCCTGCGCCAGGAGCCGCTCGGGGCTCTCCACGCCGGTGCCGGGCGGTGCGTGATCCGGCAGCCAGGCGTGCACGGCGGCGATCTCCGACCCACGCAGCGAGGCCTCGGCGAACGCGAACCCGACCGCTGCCGCGCCCGCGGGCGAACCGTCGACACACAGCAGGACGGGGCCCGGCCCGGCGGGCTCCTCGCGCGCCACCATCACCGGGCAGCGGCTGTGCGCCGCCATGGACGCCGCCGTCGATCCCAGCAGCATGCCGAGGAAGCCGCCCACCCCGCGGGCCCCGAGGACGAGCAGGTCCGCCGCCCGCGACTCGGCCTCCAGCACCGAGACCGTGTCACCGGGCACCATGGCCGCGGTCACCGTCAGTCCGGGCGCCACGCCCCGCGCGCGGTCGGCGGCCTCGTCGAGGACACGGTCGAGCGGTGTGGTGTCCAACGGCGCGTACACGGGTCTGACCGGCCAGTTCAGGGCGTACACCACGCGCAGCTCCGCACCCCGCCGCCGCGCCTCCGCGGCGGCCAGCTCGACCGCCGCGGCGCTGGACGGCGAACTGTCCGTTCCCACGACCACCAGTCGGCCCATCACGCCTCCAGGTCTCGGATCGACTGCCGGATCAGTACTCCGGCTGCGCGGCTCGACCGCCGCGGGCGGCCTCGGCTTCGACGGGCGCCGCGAACGCGCAGGTCCGGGCCGATCCCGGCGAGGCCGCCGCCGAGGCGGAGGAGCGGGCGGGGGCGATCGCGGAGGCCGCCTGGCAGGCCGAGGCCGCCCGCGGCGGTCGCGCCGCCGGCGCCGGACCGGCAATCAACGCCGCGTCGGGACCGCTCGCCGCCGTCGTGGGCGAGGAACCGGTGCCGTCGTCACCGCATCCCGTCACGGTCGCGGCGGCCGGTACGCGGCCGGCCGCGTACCGGGCGGATCGGTGGCCGTGAGCGGATCGTTCTCGCGCCATGTGCCGTCCTCCACGCCGGGCCGGGCCGTCCCGTCCATCCTCGGCGCGGCACCGGCGGTGCGCCTCCCCGCGTGGGCCGTTCGATCCCCGACCGGGCGGGAAAGAAACCCCTCAGCCCGGCACGAGGGACATCTCACACGGCCGAGAGGGCCGGTCAGGCGGTCAGGGCCTGCTCGGTGGTGGGGTGGCACGGGATCAGCGTGTCCACGCCGACCAGCTGCAGGACGCGCAGCACGGACTGCTGCGCCCCGGCGATGCGCACCCACCCGTCCTCGGTGCTCACCTGCTGGTGGGCGGCGACGAAGACGTTGATGCCGCTGGAGTCCATGAACGTCACACCGCTGAGATCGGCGACGATCCGCGCGGGCCCGGCCCCGTCCGCACCCAGCAGCGCGCCCCTGAGCACGTCCTGGACGTCGTGGTCGATCTCGCCCCGCAGGGTGACGACACGGACCCCCTCGACCACGCGATGGTCCGCGGAGAGCCGGCTGGGCCGGTCGGCTTGCTCGGTGTGGGCCACGGTCTCCTCGACTGCAATCTAGGCTTGCCCCCCTCGGGGCAGGACGCGCGGGTGATTCTGCCCCACGGACGCGGTCGGATGCACCCGGGTGTCGATTTCGTGCCCCCTCCGTGCTGCATGCCACGGCCGCAGGGGGGTACTGGCGCGCGCATGACGGGGAGTGAGGACGAGACCGATGGGATCTGATGGCGACGGTGACGACTGTACGGCGCCGGAAGAGCACGTGATGCGGGCCGGATACGCCCTGGGCGGCGAGGACCGCTGCATCGCGGAGGCCCGGCATCACGCGGCCGCCTTCCTCGACGAGGCCGGCGACGACCATCACGTGCCCGTGTCGGACCGTGCCAAGGACCTCACGCAGCTGGTGGTCAGCGAGCTCGTGACCAACGCCCGCAAGTACGCCCCCGGCCCGGTCCTGATGGAGCTGCGCCTGACCACCCGCGCCGTGGAGATCGTCGTGTGGGACAGCGATCCCACGGTCCCCGCGGCCCGGGCGGCCGACCCCGGCCGGATCGGCCAGCACGGCCTGGAGATCGTCAAGGCGGTCACCGAGAACCTCTTCATGGAGCAGGAGGCGGTCGGCAAACGCATCACCGCCCGCATCGCCCTGGCCGAGGCTCCCTGCAGCGACGCCGCCGCCCCGACCTCGCGATAACCGGCCGCCGCGAGAGTCCGGTGCCGCCGCCGGGCGCCGGGCCGGGGCATGCTGGAGGCCGTGACCGGGTGGCGCACGGTGCGCGTGCCGCGACGACCGAGCCGGGACGCCCGACCCGCGTCCCAGGACGTGAGGGGCATCAGGTGGCGGACGACCGGCGAGCGGATCCGGAGCCCGGCGCGCGGGCGGGTGTCCTGGCGGCCCGCCTGAAGGAGCGCATCTACGCCACGATCACGATGATCGCCGTGGTGGTCGGCCTGTCCCTGGGCGAGGTGGGCGCCCTCGGCGCGGTCGCCACGGTGGTGACGACCGCCGTCGGGCTGTGGCTCGCCGCGTTCGTCGCCGACCAGCAGGCACACCGCACCGTCCACCGCCGCTTCGCCACCGGCCACGAGCTGCGCCGCATGCTGTACGTCAGCAGCCCGCTGCTGTCCTGCGCCGTGGGCCCGGCCGTGCTGATCGCCCTGGCCGCGCTGGACGTGCTGTCCCTGCAGGCCGCCTTGACGATCGCGGCCGGGGTCGGGGTGGTGTCCCTCTTCCTGTGGGGCTGTCTGGGCGGGCTGCGCATGGGCGGCGGCACCCTGACGGCGGTGGCCGCCGGTACCGCCGACGCGGTGATCGGGGTGGCGGTGGCGTTGGTGAAGGCGGCCGCCGGGCACTGACGGGGCGGATGTGTGCGCCGCCCGGCGGTCCGGGTGGGCTCGCCCGGGCCGGCGCCGAGGTCGCGTCACGGCGCCGGTCGTGAATGGAACGGCCGCGGCAGTTCCCCGCGTCGGCGCCGGGGTACACGGTGTAGCAGCACTCCTCACACACCGGAGGCGGTCATGCTCCTGCTCGGCATCATCCTTTTGGTCATCGGCTTGATCACCGGCATCTCGATCCTGTGGACGATCGGGCTCATCCTCGCCGTCGTCGGCGCCGTCCTGTGGATCATGGGTTCCATGGGACGCTCGGTGGCGGGCCGCCGGCACTATTGGTGACGCTGCCCCACGGCAGCCACGGCGCCGCCGCCGTACGGCCCGCCGGTCGGCACCCCTACAGCCAGTTCCGCAGGATCAGGCGCGGGGTACGGCGGACGAGCCAGGCGGCGGCCAGTCCGATCACTGCCCCGGCGGCGACGTCGCTGGGGTAGTGAGCACCCGACTGCACCCGCTCCACGGCGACCGCGGCCGCCGGAACGGCGCACACCGCACCCGCGACCGGCCAGACCGGTGCGACGGCGGCGCTGAAGGCGACCGCGGCCGCCGTGTGCCCGGAAGGGAACGAGGAGGAGTCGGGGCGGTCGTCGACCTCGTCGTGCGGGATCCGGTCCGCGGGTGGCCTCGGGCGGTCGGCGAGCTGCTTGCACACACCGTTCGACACCACCTGCGCCACCACCAGGGCTCCCAGCCCGGCCGCGGCCGCCTTGCGGCCCCGCCATCCGCCCAGCGAGGCCATGGCGACGGCGGCCGCGCACCACAGCTTCGAGCTCTCCGCGGACTCCTCCACCGCCGACAGCACCTTCGCGACGCCCCGCGGGGTACGTGACGCCGCCTTCTCCGTCAACTCCAGATCGGCTTCGAACAAGCCCGTCAGCATTCTCATGATCTGCGGTTATCCAGATCGCGGCGGGTGAAGCAGACCGATCGTGCCCGCCCGTTCGCCGCCCGCGCGGCGGCGCCGGTCACGCCTCCTCCAGCCGGCGCACGTCCCTCTCGGTCCACGCCCTGGTGTCGCGCGGCTCGGTGTAGGGCTCCTTCTCCGGCGGCAGACCGCCCGCGATCGACCGCTGCCGGATGATCTCCGCGTCGAATTCCAGCCCGAGGAGGATCGCCAGATTGCTGATCCACAGCCACACCAGGAAGACGATGACACCGGCCATCGTCCCGTACGTCTTGTTGTACGTGGCGAACTCGGCGACGTAGACCGCGAAGCCGGCGGACGCGAGCATCCAGATGACCAGGGCCAGGAAGCTGCCCGGGGTGATCCACCTGAACCCCTTCACCCTGGCGTTCGGACTGGCCCAGAACAGCAGCGCGATCATGGCCGTCACCAAAACCACCAGAAGGGGCCACTTGGCGATCGACCACATCGTGAGCGCCGTGTCGCCGATCCCGAGAGCCGTTCCGGCCTGCCGGGCCAGGGCACCGGTGAAGACGACGATCAGGGCGCCGGCGACGGCGAGCACCATCAGGGCAACCGTCAGCCCGATCCGCACCGGGAGGATCTTCCACAGGGGACGGCCCTCCGGCATGTCGTAGACCCGGTTGGCCGCGCGCATGAAGGCGGCCACGTACCCCGAGGCGGACCACACCGCCAGGACGATGCCGACGAGCGCCATGACCGAGCCGATGCCGGCGTTGTCCTGCAACTGCGTGACCGCCCCGGTGACGATGTCGCGCACGGAACCGGGAGCCAGCCGACCGACGTTGTCCAGCACCGTGTCCGTCGCGGCCCTGCCGGTCAGGCCGAGCAGCGACACCAGCACCAGCAGGGCCGGGAACAGCGACAGCAGCCCGTAGTAGGTCAGCGTGGCCGCCCGGTCGGTCAGTTCGTCGTCCTGGAACTCGCGCAGGCTGCCCTTCAGCACCGCCGCCCACGCCCGCTTCGGCAGCTGCGTCGGCGCGTGCGGTGCCCGCCGGTCCACGGCGGGCCCGGGCCCCACCTCCTCGGGCGGCGGGATGGCACGCTCCGCGGACTCGTGGCCGCCGTGGTGCTCGTTCCGCCCGGGAAGACGCAGCTTCATGCAGCCCGAGTACCCCCGGATCCCCGCTCTACGACGACGCTGAGGGGCCGTCAGGCGGCCGCGCCCCGCCGTGCCGAACGGCGGCCCGAGCGATGCCGGGCGGGAGACGGGCCGGCGTCGTGCACCAGACGCAGATGGCGTTTGCGCGCGTGCCGGGCCGCACGCGGGCGGGCCGACAACCGGTCCTCGATGCGGTCCATGGCGTACAGCAGCACACCCAGGGCCGGCAGCAGCAGCACGGCGACAGTGATCACAGCCCCGTTTCCTCCCGGTCGGCATCCTGGGACGGGTGCCCAGCGGAGCCCGGACGGGCAGCGCGCGGATGTGAGGGTCCGGTGACCACCGCGTGCAGACGGCGCGCGGGCGGCGCGAGTGCGGGCCCGCCGTGCATGGAACGCGTCGGCGATGGCATCCGAGAGGGCATGGAGTGCGCGATCTACCGAGAGCAGACAGGCGAATGCGAACAGCTCGACTGCCGGGAGGAGGACGACGGGTGCCGCGTCACCCTCGACCGCCTGGCCGTGCTGAAGCCGGACGAGTTCGCCTGGATCCGGCTGGACGAACCCGGCCAGGGCGAGCTGGAGCGCCTGGGGGAGTACCTGAAGCTGCACCCCCTGGCGATCGAGGACGCCGTGACGGCGCACCAGAGGCCGAAGCAGGAACGCTACGGTGACGTGCTGGCGGTGGCGCTGAAGACGCTGTGGTTCGTCGAGCGGACCGCGGACGTGGAGACCGGCGAGGTGATGATCTTCCTCGGGCCGTCCTTCGCGCTGACCGTCCGGCACGGCACACTCGACCCGACGGTGGAGGCGGCCCGGCGCCTCGCGGACGCCCCGGAGCTGGCACGGCTCGGACCGGCGAGTGTCCTGCACGCCGTCACCGACGTGATCGTCGACGCCTACGCCCAGGCCGCCTCCCAGGTCCGCGCGGACCTCACCGAACTGGAACGGTGCGTGTTCTCACCCGCCCGGGACGACCTGACGGAGCAGATCTACTCCCTCAAGCGGGAGGTGGTGGAGTTCCGCGACGCCGTCCAGCCCCTGGTTCCCGTCCTGCACGACCTCACCAGGCCCGCCGACGCCTGGCCCCCGCAGCTGGTGCCGTACTTCCGTGACGTCACCGACCACCTCACCCGCACCGACACCGAGGTCCGCGCCCTGGACGACCTGCTCGGCTCCGCCCTGGACGCCCACCTGGCGAAGGTGAGCACCTGGCAGAACGACGACATGCGCCGCATCAGCGCCTGGGCGGCCATCCTGGCCATCCCCACCATGGTCGCCGGGATCTACGGCATGAACTTCGCGGACATGCCCGAGCTGAACTGGCGCTACGGCTATCCGTGCGCGCTGGCCGTGATGGCCCTCGGAGCGGGGCTGCTGTACCGGGCCTTCCGCCGCAACGGCTGGCTGTGACCCGGCCACGGCTCACCCGATGAGGCACGGGGCTCCGGGACAGTGCGGCGCGGGTGGCCCGGTGGCCTGGTGATCCGTTGGTTTGGCGACCGCCGGTCGAGTGGTCTGGCGATCCGGCGATCCGGTGGTCCGTTGGCCCGGCGGTCGAGTGGCCCGGCGGCCTGGTGGTCCGGTGGTCCGTTGGCCCGGCGGCCTGGTGGTCCGTTAGCCCGGCGGCCCGTTGGCCGGTGGTCCGTCTGCGGCGGTCACGCGGGGGACGTGGTTCCGTTCCGCACGTGGCGCAGGGCGTCCTCGGCCGCCGCGCCGTCGGACCAGGCCGCCGTGTACGCCTCGGAGTCGAGCAGGGCGCGCACCCGTCCCACGGCGGCGACGTGCGCCTCGTGGAAAGGGCGCAGGCCGATCAGCGCCACCCCCGTGTCCTGGCGCATGCGGTGGGCGGCGCCCAGCAGCCACGCCGCCCGGGTGCCGTCACCGGTCGCGGCCACCGCCCAGGCCAGCGTCTCCAGGCCCCAGACGGGTCCCCAGCTGTCCCCGATGGCGCGCTGGCGCACCAGGGCGGCCCGCAGCGAGGGCAGAGCCCGCTCCGCTTCCCCGTGCCGCAGCTCCACGAGCCCGGTGCACCACTGGGCCCAGGTACGGGCCCACTCCGCTCCGCTCGCCTCGGCCTCCGCGACGTACACGTCCCGGGCCGCCGAGGCCGAGCCCCTCGTGCCGAAGAACGCCTCCGCCATGGCCCACAGCATCGTCGCCATGTGCGCGTCGCCGCCCTGCCCGAGCCGGCGGAACCGGTCCCGCGCCGCGGCCAGCAGCGCACGGCTCGCCGGATCACCGCGCACGAGCATGGCGTGCGCTCCCTCGATGTACGTCACCGGCGCCGCCGCCGGACCGTCCGGCACCTCCCGCGCCGCCGCACGGCATTCGGCCAGGAACCTCTCGGAGGCGGGGTTGTCGCCCTGGCAGAGCGCGATCCACGCCTTCATCGCCAGGGCGCCGACGGCCGGCGCCGGCTCCACCGGGACGCGCGGAGCGTCCGGGCCGGTGGCGAGCAGCCGTTCCAGCCAGTGCCGTCCCTCTCCCAGCGTGCTGCTGAAGAACCAGCAGCGGGTGCGCGCCAGGTTGACGGCGATCTCGACGCCCGCCGCCGCGAGGCCGGCCCGGCCGGCGCAGTAGTCGAGGGCGGTACGGAGGTTGGGCAGTTCGGTGCGCAGCCGGAGCAGCCAGTCGACCTCACGCGGCCCGCACCACTCCTGGCCGGCCCGTACCGCCGTCAGCCGGTAGAACTCGCAGTGCCGGACCCGCAGGCGCGTCGTCTCGCCGGCCTCCTGGAGGCGCTCCCCGCCGTACTGGCGGATCGTCTCCAGCATGCTGTACCGGGCGCGGTCACCGGAGTGGCTGACCGCCACGATCGACTTGTCGACCAGTCCGGCGAGCAGATCGAGCACGTCCGCACGGGCCACGCCCTCGCCGGCGCAGACGGTCTCCGCCGCCTCCAGGTCGAAGCCGCCGGAGAACACGGACAGCCGGTTCCAAAGCAGCCGTTCGCCCTCGGTGCACAGGTCGTAGCTCCAGTCGACGACGCCGCGCAGGGTGTGGCGGTACCGGGCCGAGGTGCGCGGCTGCGGCATGGACAGCAGGCGGAACCTGTCGTCGAGGCGTTCCAGGATCTCCTCGGCCGTCATGGCGCTGAGCCGTACCGCGGCGAGTTCGATCGCGAGCGGAATGCCGTCGAGCCGCAGGCACAGCTGGGCGACCGCCCGGCGGTTGCGGGCGGTGAGCCGGAACGCGGGGGCGGAAGCAGCGGCCCGGTCCACGAGCAGCCGCACGGCCTCGGAACGCAGCAGCGGATCGTCCGACCTGGAGCGCGGAAGCGCGTCGTCGGCGGGGGAGTGCGGAAGCGCGCCGCACGCCCGGGAGCGCGGAAGCGCGTCGTCGGCCTGGGAACGCAGAGGCGGGTCGTCGGTCCGGGGGTGCGGATGCGCGTCGTCGGTCCGGGGGTGCGGCAGCCGGTCGTCGGTGCCCGCCCCGGACGCGTCGGCAAGGCCGGGCGCGTCTGTGGCCCCGCCCGGGCCGGCGGGCCCGGCGCCCTCCGCCTCCCGCGCGCCCGCGCCGCCCGCGTCGGCGTCCGGGCCGGGCAGCGTGAGCGACGGCACGGTCAGCACGTGCTCGCCGGGCGCTCCCAGGCGCTGCCGGCTCGTGGCGAGGACGCGCAGTCCGGGTGCCGCGCGCGCCAGTCGCAGGACGAGCGCGGCGACGTGTTCCACCAGGTGCTCGCAGTTGTCCAGGACCAGCAGCAGCCGGCGGTCGCGCAGATGGCCGGCGATGGCGTCGGCGGCGGGCCGCGCGGACTGGTCGCGCAGCCCGAGCGCCTCCGCCACGGTGCGGTCGAGAAGGTCCGGATCGCTCAGCGGGGCGAGATCGGCGAGCCGGACGCCGTCGGCGAAGGACGGCGCGACGTCCGCCGCGACCCGCAGCGCCAGCCGGGTCTTGCCGACACCGCCCACTCCGGTGAGGGTGACGAGCCGGGCCGTTCCCAACAGCCGCCGCACCTCCGCCACCTGGGCCTCGCGGCCGACGAACGTCGTCATCTCCACCGGGAGTTCGCCGTCCCGCGATACCGGAGCCGTCCGCACGCGCCGGACTTCCTCCAGGTTCGGCGCGGCCGCCAGCAGGCGCCGGTGGAGCTGCCTCAGTTCGGCACCGGGAGCGACTCCCAGTTCGTCGGCGAGCAGCGCCGTGACCTCGCGGTAGCTCTCCAGCGCCTCGCCCTGCCGCCCGCAGTCGAAGAGGGCCCGCATCCGCTGGGCCCAGAAGTGCTCGCGCAGCGGGTACGCGTCGATGAGACCGCGCAGTTCCGGCAGCACACCCGCGGCGCGGCCGAGCGCCAGCTCCGCGTCGATGCGCAACTCCAGTGCGTCCAGACGCTGTTCGGTCAGTGTCGCCACGATGCCCTGGACCAGGTGTGCGGGCAGGTCGGACAGCGGCTCGCCCCGCCACAGCCCCAGGGCCTCGCGCAGCAGGGGCGCGGCCCGGGCCGCCGCGCCCTCCTCGAGCGCCGCACGGCCCTGCCGCACCAGGGAGTCGAAGCGGTGCAGGTCCAGGGCGTCCGGCGCGGTCTCGATCAGATAGCCGTGGGGGCGGGTGAGCACCGGTGCGCCACCGGCCTCGCATCCCAGGGCCCGGCGCAGGCGCAGGACGTAGTTCTGCAGCGTGTTGCGGGCACGGCCGGGCGGGTTCTCGCCCCACAGCCGGTGCACCAGCGTCTCCACGCCGACCACGTGGTTGGCGTCGGCGAGCAGGGCGGCCAGCAGCAGCCGGACCTTCGCCGCGTCGATGCGTACGGGCCGCTCGTCGCACAGGACTTCGAGGGGCCCCAGGACCCTGAACTCGTACCGCCTGCTCACCGTTCCCCCGGTCACTCGCCCCCCGGGCGGTCACCGACGACAAGTGACCGTCCGGACACGCATTGTAGCCACCGCGTGACCGGCGGGTGACCGCGGCGAGGCCGGGCCCGGTGACGGTGGTCCCGGCGTTCACGGCACACCGTCCTGGAGTCCGCACCATGGCCCTGAGCAAATCCCGGCACCCGTATGCCGCCTTCGGCGCACCCCCGCCGGCGGAGGCGGGCCCGCGGACGACCTTGGGCGAGCACCTGAGCGGCCAGGTGCGTCGGCTGTGCGAGGCGGCCGGGTTCCCGGCCCCGGCCGACGGATCCGGCCCGCCCCTGCTCGACCTGCTCGACCTGCTCGGCCCCGCGGCCGTCCGGCCTCTCGGGGCGGGACCGCCCTCGCCCTCGTTCGTCTGCGACGACCACTCGCCCGCCGAACTCTCGCTCGCCTTCGGCCCCGGGACCCGGACGGCCGTGCGCCTCCTGGTGGAGCCCGGCTGCTCGGCGGGCACGCTGGAGGAGAACGGCCGCACCGGGCGGCGGGCCCTCGGCGAACTCGCCGCCCGCCGGGGCTTCTCCACCGAACCGCTGCGCCGGGTGGAGGATCTGTTCTTCCCGCCGCTCATGCGGGGTTCGTTCGCGCTGTGGTGCGCCATGGAGCAACGGCAGGAGCCCGCCGCGTCGGTGGGCGTCAAGGTCTACGTCGATCCGCAGGCCCACGGGCGGGAGCGGTCGGCCGAGGTCGCCGAGGAGGCGCTGGCCCGGTTCGGATTCGGCCGGGCATGGCCCGCGCTGCGTGCACACGCCACCCCGCGCGGCCCGGACCGGGACGAGATCCTCTTCTTCGCTCTCGACCTGGGGGACTGGCACACGCCACGGGTCAAGGTGTACGTCGCTCACCACGACGCCGCGGCCGCGCAGGCCGAGGACATGGCGCGCCTGCTGCCCGGGCAAGCGGCCGAGCGGGCGGGCGAGTTCACCCGCGCGGTCGGCGGCGCCGCCGTGCGCTTCGCCCGCCGGCCCCTGGTGACCTGCCTGGCGTTCACCGAGCGCGACACGAGCGGCCCCAGCGGCTGCACCGTCCACGTACCGGTCCGCGACCACGTCCCGGACGACGCCGCCGCCCGGGACCGCGCCACGGCGGCCCTGCGCTGCCTCGGCCTGGACGCCGGTGTCGTCGACCGCGCCCTGACCGCGATGACGCCCCGTCACCCGTCCCACGGGGTGGGGCTGATCACCTATGTGTCGCTGGTGCAGAGCAGCTGGCAGCCGCCGCGCGTGAACGTCTACTTCTCGCCGGAGGCCTACGCCGTCCGCCCTCCCCGCACCGCCGACCCCGACCCGCGAGGAGTGAGGTAGTGGAGCCGTACAGGATCAAGGTCGTCGAACCGATCCCGGTGACGACGCGAGCCCAGCGCGAACAGGCGCTGCGGCGGGTGCACTACAACCTCTTCGGGCTGCGCGCCGACGAGGTCACGATCGACCTGCTCACCGATTCCGGTACGGGCGCCCTGTCGGCGGCCCAGTGGGCCGCGGGCATGGCCGGTGACGAGTCCTACGCCGGATCGCGGTCGTTCTTCCACTTCCGGGACGTGGTGCGGGACCTCACCTCTTACCCCTGCGTCCTGCCCGTCCACCAGGGGCGGGCGGCCGAACGCATCCTGTTCTCCGCGCTGCTCACCCCCGGGCGGATCACACTGAGCAACACCCACTTCGACACCACCCGGGCCAATGTCGAACTCGCGGGCTGCCGGGCCGTGGACCTGCCCTGTCCGCAGGCCGAGGACCTGGACAGCGCACAGCCGTTCAAGGGCGACATCGATCTGCACCGGCTGGAAGAGGCCCTGCGCGGCCCCGACGCCGGCCGCGTCGCCCTGGTCATCATGACGCTCACCAACAACGGCCAGGCCGGCCAGCCGGTCTCCATGGACAATCTCACCCGAGCCGCCGCGCTGTGCCGGGAGCACTCGGTCCCGCTCTTCCTCGACGCCGCCCGCTTCGCCGAGAACGCCTGGCTGGTCACCCGGCACGAGGAGGCCTACCACCACCTGAGTCCACGTCAGGTCGCCCAGGAGGCCTTCCGGCTGGCCGACGGCTGCCTGATGAGCGCGAAGAAGGACGGCATCGTCCACATCGGCGGTTTCCTCGCCCTGCGCGACCGTGCCCTCGCCGAGCGATGCGAGGTGCTGCTCATCGCCACGGAGGGCTTCCCCACCTACGGCGGTCTGGCCGGCCGGGACCTGGACATGATCGCCCAGGGGCTGACCGAGGTCACCGACCCGCGCCATCTCCGGGCCCGCGCCGACGCCACCCGGCACCTCGCCGGCCTGGCCCGCGACGCGGGCGTCGCCATCGTCGAACCGCCGGGTCTGCACGCCCTCTACCTCAACGCGGGCCGCCTCCTGCCCCACATCCCCGCCCACCGCTTCCCCGGCCACGCCCTCGCCTGCCAGCTCTACCTCGAAGGCGGCATCCGCTCGGTGGAGCTGGGCTCCCTCTACCTCGGCCGCGAGGACGAGCACGGCACCCCGGTCGCCTCGGCCCCCTACGAGCTGGTCCGGCTCGCGCTTCCCCGCCGGACCTACGGCCTCGGTCACCTGAACCACGTCGGCGACGTCCTGGCGGCCACGGCCAAGGCCAAGGAGCGCATCCCGGGCTACCGCCTGATCGAACAGCCCCCGCTCCTGCGCCACTTCCGCTGCAAGCTGGAACCCATCCCTCACCCGCCGGTTCGGCACACCGCACCAAGTTGAGCCTGGACGTGTCAACTTGATCCAGTCCACACTTGTCAATCCTGCCGCCGTTGAGCTATACGGAAAGGGCGGATCTTGTGGATCACGGCTGCGGCCGTGCGGGCCGCCGTCCAGGAGTGAAGGGAGAAGTGGGAATGCTTGTGCGCACCGGCGTTCCGGGGGATCTGGACCGGATGGCGCGTCAACTCGCGCGGAGCGCCACGGCCGGCACCGTCATCCCGGCGGACGTCTGGCGCGACGACGACGCGTTCTTCGTCCAGTTCGACCTGCCGGGCATGGACCGTTCCAGCATCGAGGTGACCGTGGAGCGCGGCACGCTCCTGCTCAGCGCCGAGCGTCCCTCCCCGGTCCCGGCCGGGGCCAGGCCCGTCCTCACCGAGCGGCCCACGGGCCGGTTCAGCCGCCGCCTGACCCTGTCCGACGCCCTGGACGCCGACGCCGCGCAGGCGGTCTACGACAACGGCGTGCTCACCCTGCGCATCCCGCTGGCCGCACACGCCAAGCCCCGCAAGATCGCCATCTCGCAAGGCGAGCCCAAGCAGGTCACCTCGTGAAGGGTGCGGCGGGCCCGGCGAGGAGAACTGGCCGTCGACGCGCACCCGCCGCTACCGTCGGGCATCCGGGCGGCCGCATCCGGCGGTGCCGCGACCAGGAGAGATTCCCGTGAGTCACCAGCGAGCCACCACGACCCTGTGGCGTCCCACCGGCCCCAGGGAGCTGGAGTTGGTGCGTGAGCTGGACTGGCGCGCCTGGCCGCCCCGGCTCCCCGAGCAGCCGATCTTCTACCCGGTCCTCGACGAGGACTACGCCGTCAGGATCGCGCGGGACTGGAACGTCAAGCACGACGGAGCCGGCTTCGTCACCCGTTTCGAGGTCGAGTCCGCCTTCCTGAGCAGGTATCCGGTGCGGCAGGCGGGCGGGCGGACGATCCTCGAGCTGTGGGTGCCGGCCGAGGAACTCGACGAGTTCAACGCCCACATCGTCGGCGAGATCGAGCTCGTCCACGAGTTCCACTGAGTCCGCCGGCCCCGTGACACCGGGAGCCGGGGCGTTCCTCGGCGGACGGCCCGGTCCTCCACCGTGAAGCGGTGGTGCTCCGCGCCGGAGCACCACCGTCGTCGTTCTCCGCGGGCCGCCCCCCCCGGGGGGAGGGCTGCTCCCGGTCACCTGCTCCGGTAGGCCCGCAGGAAGGTCCGCACTCCCTCGACGACGAGGGGCCGGACGCGGGGATCCTCCGCGGCGTTCGCCGAACCCAGCCTGTCCAGCGCGACGCCGAAGGTCAGCGCGATGAACTGGTCGGCCGCCAGCCGGGGATCGGGCACCTCGAGCAGTCCGGCGGCGGCGAAGGCGGCGAAGCGCTCGGCGATCGCCTCGTCGGGCGTGTCGGCCATGGAGTTGTAACCGCGGTGCGGCAGGTGACCGGACTCCGCCCGGACCAGGCGTTGCAGCGTGGCGTACTCCGCCGAGCCGAGCATGTCGGTGGCGATGCGCATCGAGAACGCGACCAGCGCGTCCTCCAGTTCGGCGGCGTCGGTGCCCTCGGTGAGGGTGTCGTCGAGCGTCTCCCGGATCGTCGTGACCAGCGACTGGCCGATGGCGTCGACGACGGCCTGCAGCAGTGTCCGCTTGTCGCCGAAGTAGTCGTAGACCGTCCGCTTGGACACCTCGGCGCGGGCGGCGATGGCGTCGACGCTGGACCGGTCGAAGCCGTCGGTGAGGAACAGTTCCCGGGCCGCCCGGAGGATCGCGGCCCGCTTCCTCGTGGAGCCCTCGCGCAGTGTCTTCGTGGTCGGCATGGGTCCATCCTAACGGTTCTACACTGCACGGTGTAGTGTAGTTTCGGAGCCGGCCGCACTCCTGACCCTGCTCGGGCCGGCCGACGTGCCCCGCGCCGCCCGGCACGACGGCGGCCCCACGCCCACGGCCCCGCTGTCGCGGGCCGTCGCGAAAGGACGTCCATGACCGCAACTCTGGCTCCCCCCAAGCGCGTCGGAAAGGCCGCCGTCGCCGCCCTCGGCGCGCTGGCCGTCGCCACCGGCGCCCTGGAGTCGGTGGTGACACCGACCCTCCCGCTCCTCCAGCGCGAACTGGACATGAGCCCCGCCGAAGGAGCGTTGCTCAGCATCGTGCTGCTCATCACCGGCGCACTCGTCACACCGATCGCGGGCAGATTAGGCGACCGCTACGGCGGAAAACGCGTCCTGATCCGGCTGATGGCGGTGGTGTCGGCCGGTGGCCTGGTCTCCGCGCTGGCCCCGAACCTGCCCGTGCTGCTGCTCGGCCAGGTGCTGCAGGGGGCGATGGTGGGCGCCCTGCCCCTGTCGTTCATCCTGGCGCGCGCCCATCTCCCCACCGACGAGTCGAAGATGGCCATCGGGGTGGTCAGCGGACTGTTCGTCGCGGGCGGCATGGCCGGCACGCTGTCGGCCGGGCCCGTCGCGGAAAACCTGTCCCGGCACTGGATGTTCGCGCTGCCGACGATCGCGGTCGTCGGCGGCACCCTGGTGGTGAACCGGCTGTTCCCGCACGACCCGCCGGGCCGGCCGGACGGCGCCGGAGTCGACTGGCCCGGACTGCTCCTGCTGAGCGGGACGCTCGTCACCCTCATGCTCGTGCTGGCTCTGGCGCCCGACATCGCCGCACAGCCGCTCGTGCTCGGCGCCCTCGTCGTGCTGCTCGCCGCCTTCGTCACCGCATGGGTGGCCGTCGAACGCCGTGCGTCCTCGCCGATGGTCGACCTGCGCATGCTGGCCCGGCCCACGATGTGGAAGGCGTGCGTGCTGACGTTCGTCATGTGCGTCGGCACCTCACTGGCCGTCTACCTCGTCCCGCAACTGTTCGCGGTGTCCGCCGGCGCCTACGGCTTCGGGGCCAGCGCCACCGAGATCGGCCTGTACCTGCTGCCCGGCGCGGCCGCGGCAGCGGCCGCCGGACCGATCAGCGGCATCGGCGTACGGCGTTTCGGCTCGCGCGCCGTGGTCACCACCGGGATCGCCCTGATGGCCGTCGCCCTGATCGGCCTGGCCGCCGCGCACAGCGAGGTCTGGCACCTCGTCCTCGGCAAGGTGCTGATCTCGCTCGCCGGCGGCCTGTGCGTCACCGCGCTGGTGACCAGCACCGCCATGTCCGCCGACCGGGGCGACACCGGCATCGCCACCAGCCTGGTCCTGGTCACACGCGTGATCGGCTACGCCGTGGGGGCGCAGGTCGGCGGGGCGCTGCTGACCGCCGCGACCCCCGCCGGATCAGAGATCCCGGCCGAATCGGCGTTCGTCACCGGCTTCGTCATCGCCGGCGCCGTCACGACGCTGTCCCTGCTCGTCACCCGCACCATGAGCAAAGGAGTCGACGCATGACCCGCACCCCTCCGCCGCGGTCCGCCCGCACCGCGCCCCGGCGCACGGTCCTGATATCCGGGGCCAGCATCGCGGGGCCCGCCCTCGCCTACTGGCTGAACCGCCGCGGCTGCGCGGTCACGGTCGTCGAGAAGGCCCCTTCACTGCGCCACGGCGGCTACCCCGTCGACGTGCGCGGCACCGCGCTGGAAGTCGTCCGGCGGATGGGGATCCTGCCGAGGCTTCAGGACGCGCACGTCGACCTGCGCCGGCTCACCTTCCTCGACGAGGACGGGGGAGAGGTGGCCTCGCTCAGCCCGCACTCCCTCACCGGCGGGACCGCGGGCCGGGACTTGGAGGTGCGGCGCGGGGACCTGACCGACGCCCTGTACGCGGCGGTCCGCGACGACGTGGAGTTCCTGTTCGGCGACTCCATCGACACCCTCGACCAGACCGGCCACGGGGTCGACGTCACCTTCAGCGGCGGCGGCAGGCGTACGTTCGACCTGGTGTTCGGCGCGGACGGTGCCCACTCGCGCACCCGCGCGCTGCTGTTCGGCCCCGAGGAGCGGTTCCACCGCCATCTCGGCTACTGCTTCGCCGTGTTCACCCTGCGCAACACCTTCGGGCTCTCCCACGAGACGGTGATGTGGAACAGCCCGGGCAGGGCCGCCGCGCTCTACGCCGTGGGGGACGACGACGAAGTGCACGCCTTTTTGAACTTCGCCCACCCCGAACCACCGTCCGCGGCGCTCCGGGACCGGGAAGCCCAACGGGCCCTTCTGGACGAGGTGTTCGCCGGCGCCGGATGGGAAGTTCCGGGCATCCTCGCCGCCGCGCGCGACGCGGACGACCTGTTCTTCGACGCAGTCGGGCAGATCCGCATGCCGCGCTGGTCGAGCGGCAGGGCCGCGTTGCTGGGCGACGCCGCGTACGCGCCCTCGTTCCTCACCGGACAAGGCACCAGCCTGGCCCTGGTCGGCGCGTACATGCTCGCCGCCTCCCTGGCGGACCGGGACCACACGGCGGGCTTCGCCGCCTACGAACGCGACACCCGGGGATTCGTGACCCTGAACCAGGACCAGGTCGGCGAGGGCGAGGCCAAGCTGTTCCCCACCACCCCACAGGCCCTGGAACGGCGCAACGACATGTTGCGGCAGCTCGGCACGCTGCCCCCGGCGACCGAGCACCCGGCCCACTCGGCACTCACCCTGCCCGCGCCGGTCCCCGGGACCTAGGCCGTGTCCGTAAAGTCCCGCCTGCCCCGCGACGCCTGGCACGCACTCTCGCCGCACCGAGCGAAGCCCCAAGTACATCCAGCACGCGGGACTCCGCCCGGCGCGCCGAGAGCACGCACCAGACGCCGCAGGGCCCGCCCTCCGGGCGGACGACGGGACTTTACGGACACGACCGAGGGTGTGACGGCGGGGCGCGCCGGTCCCGGAGCGCTACTGTTCCGGATGTTCCAGGGCGCCGGCCGGGGGATCCCTCCGTGGCGGCACCTGGCATCGGACATTCGGACATCGGACATCGGGCACCGGCGCCGGACACCGGCATCGATGCCGGGCATCGGACGGAGCGGGGAACGAGGATGGGACCGGACTGGCCCGGGTCACTGCTCGCCTTCGCCGCCGGTGCCCTGATCGCCCTGGTCACCGCGCCGGTCGGGGTCTCCGGCGCCGTGTTCCTGCTGCCGGTCCAGCTCAGCGTCCTGGGCGTCCCGAGCCCCGCCGTCACCCCCACCAACCTGCTCTACAACGTGGTCTCCGGCCCGGGCGCGCTGCTGCGCTACCGCCACGACGGCAGCCTCTACGGCCCGTTGACCCGCAGGCTCGTCGCGGGCACGCTGCCCGGCGTCGTGCTCGGGGCCGTCATCCGGGTCTTCGCCCTCCCCGGACCGGCCGTGTTCCGGCTCCTGGTCGCCGTCCTGCTGCTTCCCCTCGGCCTCTGGCTGATCGCCCGCACGCTCCGCGCACCGGCCGGCCGGACGCCGCGCGCGCCCGCACCGCGCACCCTCACCACCCTGGCGCTGGCCGTCGGCACGATCGGCGGCATCTACGGCATCGGCGGCGGCTCCCTCCTCGGGCCCCTCCTGGTCGGCCGGGGCATGCCCGTCGCCCAGGTCGCCCCGGCCGCGCTCGCCTCCACCTTCCTGACCTCCCTGGTCGGCGCCGGCACCTACGGACTGCTCGCCCTCGCCGGCGGCGACGACGTCGCCCCGCACTGGTTCCTCGGACTGGCCTGCGGACTGGGCGGGCTGACCGGCGGCTATCTGGGCGCCCGCCTCCAGCCCCGGCTGCCCGAAGGCGCCCTCCGCCTGCTGCTGGGCGGTCTCGCCGCCGCGATCGGCGCCCTCTACGCGGTCCAGGCGCTCACCTAGGGCCCTTCCTTCGCCGAGGCCACGGTCGACGGCCCCCGCGGGTCATGCCGGGCACGAGCGCGGGACCCGCGCTATCCCCGCGGCGGCAGTTCCACGGGGTACGGTTCCGCGAAGTCGGCCGAGCGGCTGACCTTTTCCCAGGCACTCGCCTCGGCCAGTTGGCGACGGGAATAGTCGAGCGCCATGGTCACCGCGTTCACGCCGAGCAGCAGATGGCTCGGGACCTCGCCCC
Organism: Streptomyces sp. NPDC085931; assembly: GCF_044540565.1. Taxonomy (NCBI): domain Bacteria; kingdom Bacillati; phylum Actinomycetota; class Actinomycetes; order Kitasatosporales; family Streptomycetaceae; genus Streptomyces; species Streptomyces sp. NPDC085931. Next base: position 517,312 of record NZ_JBITSK010000002.1, on the reverse strand, counting down.
GCCGCACCGTGCGCACGATGATGTCAGCGGCCCGCTCCGGGTCACCGGCAGCGCCGACCGCGCTCTGGCGCACCAGCCGGTTCATCGCGCCCACCGTCTCGTCGTAGGCCTCCGGGACGGGGTGGACGGTCATGGACGAGCCCGCCCAGTCGGTGGCGAAGCCGCTCGGCTCGACCACCATGAACCGCACCCCGAACGGCGCGGTCTCCGCCGCCAGTGACCGGGTGAATCCATCGACCGCGAACTTGGCCGCCTGGTACGAGGCGATGCCCGGGGACCCGCCGACGCGTCCGCCGACCGAGCTGAACTGGACCACGGTGCCCGAGCCCTGCCGGCGCAGAGTGGGCAGCGCCGCCTTGGTCACGTTGTAGACGCCCCAGAAGTTCGTCTCGAACTGGGCGCGGAAGTCGTCGTCGCCGGCCGTCTCCACCGGTGACACATTGGCGTACCCCGCGTTGTTCACCAGCACGTCGACGCGGCCGAAGCGGTCGAGTGTGGCCTCGATCGCCCTGCGGGCCGCATCGGCGTCGGTGACGTCGAGCGGCAGGACGAGGGCCCGGTCGCCGTAGCCCTCCAGTTCCGTGGCGAGCGCGTCGGGGCGGCGGGCGGTGGCGACGACGGAGTCGCCGGCGTCGAGGACCGCGGTGACCAGGGCGCGTCCCAGTCCGCGGGACGAGCCGGTGATGAACCAGACCTGTGCGCCGCGTTCGGCTTCGGTATCAGTCATAGGTTTAGTGCAACACCGTTCTCCAAATAATGCAACAGCGTTTTGGTAAGCGTTCCTATGATGGCTCCATGACTCAGCCAGCCTCCTTCCGACGGGCCCGCAGCGCGGAGGCCAAGCAGGCGCGTGAAGCGGCGATCCTGGAAGCGGCCCGGCGGCTCGGCCAGGCGCGCGGCATCCGTGAGGTGACGCTCACCGACCTCGCCGCCGAAGTCGGCATGCACAAGTCGGCGCTGCTGCGCTACTTCGAGACGCGGGAGCAGATCTTCCTCGAACTCACCGCGGAGGGCTGGCGGGAGTGGTCCGCGGTACTGCGTGCCGACCTGGGGCCGAGGCGGGAGGCCACCGCCGCGGAGGTCGCCGCGGTGTTCGCCGGGACGCTGGCCGCACGTCCCATGTTCTGCGACCTGCTGGCCCAGGCCCCGCTCAACCTGGAGCGCAATGTGTCGCTGGAGAGGGTCCGCGCGTTCAAGCTCGTCACGCTGCACGAGGTCGCCGCGATCAGCGCCGAACTGGACCGTCTTCTGGGACTCGGCGAGCAGCAGGCCATCGACATGATCGCCACCGCCACGGGCATGGCCGGCGCCCTGTGGCAGATGGCCAGCCCGGGCCCTCGCCTGCGGGAGCTCTACACCAGCGACCCCCGGCTCGCGCACGCGGTCGTCGAGGTGGAGCCCCGGCTGCGCCGCATCCTCACCGCTTTCCTGAGGGGCACAGAGGCCGGCGCACCGGCCTCCGGCTGATCCGGAGCCGCTGCCCACCGGCCCGTGCGGGCGGGAGCGGTTCCGTGCGCGCGCCACATCACGGTGAGCGGCACACGAAAGTCCGCGGCCCTCCGTCCGGTGCGGCACGGCCGAGCGCCCCGGCCGGACCGGCTGGTCGACCAGGGCGCTCGGGGGAAGTTCCGGCCGGGGCAGGGCGCCGGCCGGGTGCGCGTCAGCGGGTGGCGAGGAACTCGAGCGTGTCGATCACGCGGTGGGAGAAGCCCCACTCGTTGTCGTACCACGCGACGACCTTGACGTGGCGGCCGTCGACGCGGGTGAGCGCCGAGTCGAAGATCGACGAAGCGGGGTTGCCCACGATGTCGGACGACACCAGCGCATCCTCCGAGTACTCGAGGACACCGGCGAGCGGACCCTCGGCCGCGGCACGGTACGCCGTCAGCACGTCCTCCCGCGTCACGTCCCGCGCGACCGTCGTGTTCAGTTCGACGATCGAGCCCACCGGCACCGGAACGCGGATCGAGTCGCCCGACAGCTTGCCGTCCAGGTTCGGCAGCACCAGCCCGATCGCCTTGGCGGCGCCGGTCGTGGTCGGCACGATGTTGACCCCGGCGGCCCGGGCGCGACGGGCGTCGCGGTGCGGACCGTCCTGCAGGTTCTGCTCCTGCGTGTAGGCGTGCACCGTCGTCATGAACCCGTGCTCGATACCGGCGAGTTCGTCCAGCACCTTGGCCAGCGGCGCGAGCGCGTTGGTGGTGCAGGAGGCGTTCGAGACGATCGTGTGCAGCTCCGGGTCGTAGGCGTCGGTGTTCACGCCGAACGCGAGCGTGACGTCCGCGCCGTCCGACGGTGCGCTGACGAGCACCTTCTTCGCGCCGGCGTCCAGGTGGGCCCGGGCGGCCTTCGCCGAGGTGAAGCGGCCGGTGGCCTCCAGGACGATGTCCACGCCGAGTCCGGCCCACGGCAGCTGCGCCGGCTCGCGCTCGGCCAGCACCTTGATCCGGCGGCCGTCGACGACGAGGGTGTCCCCGTCGACACTCACCGGGCGTCCCAGCCGGCCGGCCGTGCTGTCGAAGGCGAGCAGCCGGGCGAGCGCGGCGGGCTCCGTCAGGTCGTTGACGGCCACGATCTCCAGGGAGCTGTCACGCTCCAGCAGGGCGCGCAGCACATTGCGTCCGATGCGGCCGAATCCGTTGATGGCGATGCGAGTCATGAATGAGGTCCCTTCCCTTCGCACCACCCATGCTCGTCCGCGGCCCGCACCCCGGACAGTGGCGGTATCGCCACGGTTCGCAAGGATCCCGCCACGCCGGGTGGACGGCGTCACACGCCGCGGGTGAAGGTGCGCCGGTACTCGCTCGGTGTGGTGCCGAGGATGCGCTGGAAGTGCAGGCGCAGGTTGGCGCCGGTGCCGAGGCCCACGTCGTCGGCGATCTGCTCGACGCTGCGCTCGGAGCGTTCCAGCAGTTCGCGGGCCAGGTCGATGCGGGCGCGCATCACCCACTGCATCGGCGTGTAGCCGGTCTCCTCGACGAAGCGCCGGGAGAACGTCCGCGCCGACACCCCCGCCTGCTGCGCGAGCACGTCGAGGGTGAGGGGCTCGCCGAGCCGGTGCAGCGCCCACTCGCGGGTGGCGGCGAACCGCTCGCCGAGCGGCTCGGGGACGCTGCGCGGCACGTACTGGGCCTGGCCGCCGCTGCGGTAGGGGGCCGCGACCAGGCGCCGGGCGGCGTGGTTGGAGGCGGCCACTCCGAGATCGCCGCGCAGGATGTGCAGGCACAGGTCGATGCCGGAGGCGGCACCGGCCGAGGTGAGCACGCTGCCCTCGTCGACGAACAGCACGTTCTCGTCGACCCGCACGAGCGGGTGCCGGGCCGCGAGGGCCCGGGTGTAGTGCCAGTGCGTCGTGGCACGCCGGCCGTCGAGCAGGCCCGTGGCGGCGAGCGCGAAGGCGCCCGTGGAGATGGCGGCGAGCCGCGCGCCCCGGCCGTGTGCGGCGATCAGCGCGTCGACGACGGCCCGCGGCGGGTCGTCGCGGTCCGGATGCCGGTAGCCCGGGACGAAGACGAGGTCGGCCCACGCGAGCGCGTCCAGCCCGTGGGCGACGTGATAGGCCAGCCCGTCACCGCCGGTCACCAGACCCGGGGCCGCCCCGCACACCCGCACCTCGTACGGCATGCTCGCGCGGGTCGTGAACACCTGCGCGGGAATCCCGACGTCGAGCGGCTTCGCGCCTTCGAGCACGAGGACGGCGACGCGATGCAGGCGGGAGGCTGACACAGGAAGAGATTACGTGCCGGGCGACGCCGGTACGCCCGCCGCACGCACCGGACGGGGGCGGCGCGCGGAGCTACCGCAGGGCCGCCGCCACCAGCCCGTGGATCTCCCGCTCCGCCACGGCCCCGCCCCCCACCAGGCGGTCGAAGACCAGTCCGTCCACACAGGCCAGCAGGGTGACCGTACGGCCGTCCGGGTCCGCGACGCCCTGCGCGGCCAGGAAGGCGCGGACGAGGTCCCGCCCCGCGTTCCGGCGCGGCAGGAGGATCTCCCGCAGCTCCGGGTGGTGCACGCTCTCGATGGCGCAGGCGTAGCGGGCGAGGGAGCGGCGCCGTCCCTCCCCGGTGAGCCGTCGCTCGGCGAGCACGGCGATGCCCGCCGCGAGTTCCCCGGCGTTCCGCGGCACCGGCATCCGTTCCCCGGCCTCCTGGAGCTCTGCCTGGTCGAGGGTGACCAGACGGCGGACCAGGGCACCGAGCAGCGCCTGACGGGTGCGGAAGTAAGCGGAGGTGGTACCGGACGGCAGCTGCGCGGCCCGGTCCACGGCGCGATGGGTCAGGCCCCGCAGCCCCGCCTCGGCGAGCACGTCGATGGCCGCGTCGGCCAGGACGGTACGTCGGTCTGTGGACATCCCCCCTTTCTACACCTGTAGAGGCACCGACTACTCTTCTACACCTGTAGAAGCAGGCGACGGCGGGGCGGACGGGAGAGGACCGGTATGGGTGGCAGTGCGGTCGTGGTGGGCGGCGGAATCGGCGGAACGGCGGCGGCCATCGGCCTGCGCCGGATCGGCTGGCGGGTGACCGTCCTCGAACGCGCCCCCGTCCTCGCCGACGCGGGCGCCGGCATCTCCCTGCACGCCAACGGCATGCGCGCCCTGGACGCCCTCGGCGTCGGCGCGGCGGTGCGGGCGGCCGCCCGGCCCCAGTACACCGGCGGCACCCGTGTCCCCGGCGGCGGCTGGCTGGCCCGGATGGACGGGACTGCCCTCGAACGGCAGTTGGGGACACCGATCCTCGGGATCCCCCGGGCCGCACTGCACCGGGTGCTGCGCGCGGCGCTGCCCGCCGCGTCCTTGCGGGTCGGGGCCGAGGTGACCTCCGTCGACCGCTCCGACCCCACCCGGCCACGCATATCCCTCGCCGACGGCGACCTGGAAGCGGACCTGGTGGTGGCCGCCGACGGAGTGGGCAGCCGGCTGCGCGCCCGGTTGTTCCCGTGCCACCCCGGCCCGGTCCACAGCGGCTCGACCGTACTGCGGGCCATCACCGAGCGTCCGGTGCGGTTGGACACCGACTTCGAACTGACCTGGGGGAGGGGCGCGGAGTTCGGCCACATCGCGTTCGCCGACGGCCGGGCCGAGTGGCACGCGGTCCTCACCGCACCGCCCGGCGCCCGGCCCGCCGACGCCCTCGCCGCGCTGCGCCGCCGCTTCGGCCACTGGCACGATCCGATCCCGGCGCTGCTGGAGGCGACCCGGCCCGGCGCCGTCCTGCACCACGACATCCACGAACTGGCCACGGTGCTGCCCGCCTTCACCAGCGGCCGGATCGCCCTGCTCGGCGACGCGGCCCACGCCATGACCCCGCATCTCGGCCAAGGCGCCTGCCAGGCACTGGAGGACGCGGTCGTCCTGGCCGCCGCGCTCACCACCGAACCCACCGTCGAGTCGGCCCTGGCCCGCTACGACACGCAGCGCCGTCCCCGCGTCCGGTCCGTCGCCCGTGACGCCCGGCGGGCCGGCCGGCTGGGCCAGCGACTCACCCATCCCCTGGCCGTGGCAGCGCGGAACACCGCCCTGCGACTGGCCCCCTCCCAGGTGACCCTGCGCACGATCCTGCGCCACGCGGCCTGGACACCACCGTCCCTCGGCTGACGCCACCCGGCAGCCTCCGCCCGGCCCGCGGCGACGGCCCGCCAGGTCACGACGGACCCGCCCGCCGTGTGATCGCCACGACCGGCCGGTCGTCGCGTGGCCGTCTCCCGCGGTGTCTCGCGGCGCGCGCAGTGGGCAGGCGTACGAGGAGCAGACGTAACCTCACGATGGAGAGCCGGTGATGACGACTTCCCGTGCCCAGCGGTCCCAGCCCGAGGCCAGGGAGGATGCCGCGCCGACCCGCCTGGAGCGGGAGAACGCCCAGTTGCGGCAGGCGGTCGATTCCCACGCCACGGTCGATCAGGCCATCGGTGTCCTGGTCGCGGTCCACCGGCTGGCGCCGACCGCGGGGTTCGAAGTGCTGCGCGAGGTGTCCCAGCACGCGAACGTCAAACTGCACGCCGTGGCCGAGACGGTGATCGACTGGGCGCTGGGCGACCCGCTGCCGCCACCGGTGGGCCGGCAACTGGACGCGGCCGTGCAGCGGCACCTGCGTCCGCCGGACGACACGGGTGAGCCCGGGTGACCGGCCGGACGCCCCCGACGGCGACCCGGTCCACCGCCGGGCGGAGCGCGCCCGCAGCTCACCCGGAGCCCGCACCGCGACGAACACGCGTTCACCCCGCGGTGGAGACCGCGAGGAGCTTGTGAGGCATAGTGCGGGGGTACGCGCAGGCGGTGAACGGGGGTACGGAAGTGGAACCGGCTGAAGCAGTCCCCGGGGGCGAGGGCCACGTGCAGCCGGGCACCGCCCCTCTCATCCAGGACACGGTCGCCCTCGACGGCGACGGACACGTCATAGCCGAAGCACGCCACCGGGCGGCCGGCTTCCTCACCCGGGTCCAGGCCGAACACGGCATTCCGGTGTCCGCGCGCGCCATGGACCTGACCCGGTTGGTGGTCAGCGAACTGGTCACCAACGCCCGCAAGTACGCTCCCGGTCCCGTACTGATGGACCTGCGCGTCTCCGGCGACGCGGTGCAGGTGAGCGTGTGGGACAGCGACCCGGTCCTGCCGGTGGCCCGGGCCGCCGACGCGGGCCGGGTCGGGCAGCACGGCCTGGAGATCGTCATGGCCGTCGCGCAGGGCTTCGAGGTCCGGCGGGAGCCGGTCGGCAAACGCGTCAGCGTCCGCATCGCCCTGCTGGACGACCCCGGTGGTGACATCGCCGGACGCAATCCGGTGTAGCGCCGGCGGGCGGCCTACTCCCGGCCCGTGTCCGGCCGAAGGAAGTCCGCGAGGGCCAAGGCCAGTGCTTCGGGCGCCTCCTCGGCGACATGGTGGCCGGAGTCGATGCCGTGACCGCGGACATCACGGGCCCAGTCGCGCCAGATCGCCCGGGGGTCCCCGTACAGGTCCTCCAGGTCGTCTCGCAGCGACCACAGGACGAGCGTCGGGCAGTCGATCCGCGCCCCGGCGGCGCGGTCGGCCTCCTCGTGCCGCCGGTCGACGGTGAGACCGGCGCGGTAGTCCTCGAGCATCGCCCGTACGACGTCGGGGTCGCGGATGGCTCGTCGCCACTCCTCGTGGTTCTCCCGGCCCATCGACTCGGGGTCGCCGCTGTACCAGGCGTCGGGATCGGCGGTGATGACGCGCTCGGGGATGTCCGGCTGGGCGAAGAAGAACCAGTGCCACCACTGGGTGGCGAAGTCCACCGTGATCCGCGACAGGTGCTCGGTGAGCGGCACGCAGTCCGCGAAGGCCACCCGGGAGACGCTCTCGGGATGGTCGAGGGCGAGGCGCAGCGCCACATAGCCCCCGCGGTCGTGTCCGAGGAGCGCGAAGCGACGATGGCCCAGGTGGCGCATCACGGCCACCACGTCCCCGGCGACGGCGCGTTTGGAATAGCCGGTGTGATCGGCGGTGAAGCGCGGTCCCCTGGAGCGCCCGTACCCTCTCAGGTCCGGGCACACGACCGTGTGACCGGCTGCCACGAGCAGCGGAGCGACCCGGTGCCACGTCGCGGAGGTACGGGGATGGCCGTGCAGCAGCACCACCGGCGGGCCCTCCCCGCCGTAGCGGACGAAGACGGACGCCGGACCGACATCGATCTGCGCCGTCTCGAACCCCTCGAACACCCCGGCCTCCCCAGGCTCGACCGGCGTACCGCGCGTACCGTCGGCGCGGCGCCGCCCTACCGTCTGCCCGGCCTCGCGGCGACCATGTCCCCGGGGCCGGGCCCGGGTACGGCGCACGCCGCCGTCCCTCCGGGCAGCCGGCCGCGGTTGACGGCCACGAGACGGTAGACGCCGTGGGCGGCCCGGCGTACGAGCGGCAGGGTGAGGATCGCCCCCGGGACGGCCCACACCCCGCCCGCGCTCAGCAGGATCTTCGCCACGGCCTGCGCACCGCCGTACACCCGGCCGGTCGGGGTCACCCACAGGGCCTCGTGCCGGGCCCGCTCCTCGGTGACGCGGAGCGACGCGAGATCCGCGCGCTGCCACGGCACGATCTCGCACCGGGGCCGCACCACACGTCGGACGACACCCACGGACGTGGTGCAGAAGCCGCAGTCCCCGTCGAAGATCAGCACTGGTCGCCTCCGCATCCCTCCATCCTGCCGCACTCGTGCCCGGAGGGCCGGTGGCCACGGCCACCGGCCCTCCGGGCGTCCACCGGGGCGGAGGCCGCTCCCGGTGACGGAGTCCTACAGGGGTCGCACCTCGACAGCGCGGAAGCGGACCTTGTTGCCGTGATCCTGCAGCCGTATCGCTCCCGCCGCCGGCGTCTCGGACCGGCCCGAGGCGGTCGGACCGTCGAGAGCGACGTCGTCGTGGACCGTCCGGCCGTTCCACACGACCGTCACCCGGGCGTCGGCGGTCTTGTTGCCCCGGTCGTCGAAGCGGGCGGCACGGAAGACGATGTCGTAGGTCTGCCAGGTCTCCGGCCGCTTCGCCATGTTGGCGTCCGGCGCCTTCTTCAGATAGATCGCCCCGGCCTCGTTGGTGTCCAGGGTGGTGTCACCGTAGGAGTCGAGGATCTGCAGTTCGTAGCGGTCCTGGAGGAAGATGCCGCTGTTCCCGCGGTCCTGGCCGGTGACGTCCGGCGGCAGCAGGGGCACGCGGTACTCGACGTGCAGGGCGAAGTCCTGGTAGGCGTCCTTGGTGCGGATGTCACCGCAGCACACCTCCATCGACTTCTCGTCCGTCAACGGCCAGGCCACCTTGCGCCCGTCCGTGTGCTGCCACTGCGCCTGCGCGGCGGCGGTGCCGTCGAAGAGCGTCACCTCGGCGCCGTGCGGACGCACGGTGATCAGGTCGAGGTTGACGTGCCCGGTGTCGCCGGCGTCGAACCGGTAGGAGATCTCGTTGCGGCCGGCGCGCAGGGCCAGTTGCTCGGTCCGGGTGGACCACGTGTCCCAGTCCCCGGTGGAGGGCAGCGGGGTCTGCCGGATCTTCTTCCCGTTGGCGTACACGGACAGGGACTTGGTGCCGGCGAACGGGTTCGGGCCGTTGGAGTAGCGGAGGTTCACGTCGTACGTGCCGCTCCTCGGGACGGTCACGTCGAACGTCGTGGCGACCTTGCCCTCGGTGGCGTACCGGTCGACGAAACCGCTGCCGGAGTAACCGGGGTGGTCGGTGTTGATCCCGGCCGTACCGGTCAGCCGTGCCTCCTCCGCCTCGTACAGGGTGGCGGCCGGCGGCTGCTTCCCGGGCAGCTCGTTGAGCGTGTACCAGGCCTCGGTGCTCCACAGTGCCTCCCCGGAGGCCGAGGTGAAGGGGCGCGGGGAGCGCACGTGCACCACGTGACCGGGCTTCAGGCCGTCCGTCCGCAGCCGGACGGTGCGGCCGTCGCCGGAGAGTGTCGCCGAACGCACGGCGAGCCTCTCCTCGCCGATCTTCGGGCCGCCGTAGTCCCTGGTCGGGGTGTAGCGCCACTGCTCGATCCGGTAGCGCGCGGCGAGTTCCGCGGCGGTCTGCTCCGACACCGGCTGGGTGTACGTCAGGTCGAAGCCGCCCGGGACGGCACGCATCGTCTTGATGTCGAACGTGTTGCCGCCGTTGGGTGTCAGCTTCTGCAGACCGAACCGGAGTTTGCCCTCCTGGCCCCAGTTGCCGTCGGCGCCCAGTCCGCCGGCGTAGACGGCGCCGTCGGGGCCGAGGGTGATGCGGTTGACCCCGGCCTCCAGGCCCTGGGTGTAGCGGAACACCGCGCCCTGGTACTGGCCCTTCACCTTCTCCAGGTAGGCGCGCTGGAGCCCGCCGTAGGTCACGTCGCCGATGAGCATCTGGCCCGCGAACCGCCCCTTCTTCAAGTACAGCGGTGTCGAGGGGGAGTTGGCGATCTCGTTCTGCGGCAGCCAGAGCACCGGCGCGGTGACGGGGGAGGACTCGAAGGGGCCGGCGGGCTCGGTGTAGTGGTTGAAGAAGCGGTCCTGCTTGATCTGGACCAGCTTCGACGAGGGGAGCCAGCCGCCCTGGTTGTCGGTGGTGAACAGGCCGCCGTCCGGGCCCCAGCCGATCCCGTTGGGCGTCCGCAGCCCGCCCGCGACCGGGCTGATCCGGCCGGTCTTCTTGCTGATCTTGTAGGTGGTGCCGCGGCCCGGAGCGGGTTGCGGAGTGGTGGTCGCGCCGCCGTAGTCGATGGCGACGGACAGGTTCACGTAGAAGTACCCGTCGCGGTAGAGCAGACCGAAGGCGAACTCGTGGAAGTTGCCGCCGTAGGGCCAGGTGGCGACCGTGCGGTAGGTGTCGGTGACGTCGTCGCCGTCGTCGTCCACCAGCCGGGTCAGCTCGTGCTTCTGCGAGACGTACAGGGAGCCGTCGACGTACTTGATCCCCATGGGCTCGCGCAGCCCTTCGGCGACCTTCTTGACGGTGACCTTGTCGCGACTGGTTTCGCCGGTGACGTTGTCGAGCAGGTACACCTCCCCGGCAACGTTGTCACTGCCGCCCCAGGTGCTGATGGCCAGGCGTCCGTCGGGCAGCCAGTCCATGCCGCTGACCTGCGGCTCGAAACCCTCGGGGCGCAGGTCCGTCAGGTCGAGGTCGGGACGTACGGAGGTGAGGGGCAGCCCGTCGCCGGGGGAGTCGCCGCTCGCCTCGCACTCCTTGCGGCCCGGCGCCGTCACCCGGACCACGCCGGCGTCGGTGCTCAGCGCCTCGCGGGGCACGACGGTGAACTCGCTCTCGCCCGGCGGCTTCCAGGACAGCTGCACCTGCTGCCCGCCGTCGCGTTCGAAGTGGTCGACGCGCAAGGGGTGGGACCCGGCGGTGAGATGCACGGTGCCGTCCTTCGGCTCGGCGCCGTGCAGACCGTCGTGGTCGATCACCGTGGAACCGTCCAGCGACAGCCGGGAGCCGTCGTCGCTGGTGAGGCGGAACACGTACGAACCGTCGCGGGGGGCGATCAGATAGCCGGTCGCCTCGGAGACGAAGCGGTCCTCCAGCCCGCCGAAGTCGGCGGCCGAGGACCAGTCCACGGTGGGCATGAGCCTGTCGTGGTTGGGGGTCTGCCCCGGCTTGAGGGTGCACAGCTTGCTGAGCGGGGTCTGGACGTCGTACACGCGCAGGGTGACGCCGGGTTCCTGCGGCGGTATGTCGGCGGCTGCCGCCGGGGCGGGGCTCGCGGGCGCCGGGGCGGGATCGGCTGCCGCCGCCGGCGTGGCCAGGGCACCGCCGGCCAGGACGGTGGACGTGAGCACGGCGACGAGGTGTCTTCGGGCTCGGGGGAAGGGTCGTTGGCGCATTGGTCCTCCTGTGCTGGGGACCGGACCGTGCCGGATCGTTCCGGTCGTTCACGGGGGTGGAGCGCGGGGTTGCGCCGCAAAGGTAAGAGACTTTCGCTTGTCATGTCCATACTTTGTCATCAGTGTGTTCAAAGTCGGTGGCACGTGGCGCGGGTTCGGGGCGTGCCGGAGTGTTCACGACCGCCCGAATGGTGGAACTGATCATGGGTGGGCCCTTCCGGAAACGGGCCCGGGGGAGAGGCGGTGACGAAAGGTGAGTGAACAGGGCGGCCGCGACTGGGTGCGCATGACTCCCGACGACTTCGACCGTGAGGCGCCGCCACCCCCGGAGGTGGACGGACGGATCCCGGCCGAGCTGGACGAGTGCGGTACGGCTCCGCTCTTCGGCGACGACCCGGCTCCGGCAGGCACGTGCCGCTCGTCCCCGCACCCCGCCCGACGAGGCTCGCAGGGGCGGCTGTTCTGATCCTGCCCGGGCCGGGGCGGGCGGTGCCCGGCGGTTCCGGGGCGGAGGCGACCGCCGGGACGCGGCGCCCCGGTTCGCGCCGGTGACGCCGTGTCGGCAGGATGGGGGCATGACCGAGATCCGCACGCCCCGCCTCCTGCTGCGCCGATGGTTCGACGACGACCTCGTCGCCCTGGCCGAGATCCACGCCGACCCGGCGGTGATGCGGTACGTCGGGGACGGAAAGCCGCGCTCCCTCGAACAGACCGCCCAGGACATCGAGGCATGGGAGGAGGAGTGGGACGAGGAGGGCTTCGGGACGTTCGCGGTCGAACTGCTGGGCTCCGGTGAGCTGGCCGGCGCCGTCGGCCTGACCGTGGCCGCCGCCCCCGACGCGATCGCCGGCCAGGTGGCGATCGGGTGGCGTCTGGGACGGGTGTTCTGGGGGCAGGGGTACGCGTCCGAAGCCGCGCACGCCACCCTGGAGTTCGCGCTGCAGGACCGAGGGCTGGACCGGGTTGTCGCGGTCTGCCGCGCGGACGACCGGGCCTCGGCGAACGTACTCGGGAAACTCGGCATGCACCCGGAGGGCGTCGCGCAGGACCCGCTCGACGGCCACGACCTGCGGCTGTACGGCATCGACCTGACGCAGTACCAGGACTAGGGCCTGTCGTCCGGACCCGTCAGTCCTTCCTCAGTTCCTGCGCGAGCATGACGAGGATGCCGCTGGGGCCGCGCAGATACGTGAGCTTGTAGAGGTCCTGGTAGGTCGCCACTCCGCGCAGCGGACGGCATCCGTGCCTCGCGGCCGTTTCGAGGGCCGCGTCGAGGTCGTCGACCGCGAAGGCGACGCGGTGCATGCCGATCTCGTTGGGCAGCGTGGGCTCCGTCTCGATCGCCTCGGGGTGGATGTACTCGAAGAGCTCCAGGCGCCCCTGCCCGTCCGGCGTCTGGAGCATCGCGATCCTGGCGTGGTTGCCGTCCAGGCCGACGGCGGTGTCGGTCCACTCCCCGCTGACCGTGTCACGGCCGACGACCGTCAGACCGAGGTCGGTGAAGAAGGAGATCGTCGCTTCGAGGTCGCGCACCGCGATGCCGACGTTCTCGAGTCTGATGGCCATGCGCCGCATGCTAGCGAGCCGGCGCCCGGCCGGGCGCCGGCCCGAGGGGCATGTCCGGCGACGGGATGCGGCCGTCACGCCGGCCACACCCCGTCGCGCACGACGACTCGCCCCCGCAGCGCCCCTTCACCCCGCCGGGCACGCCCCACACGTCGCTCCGGTGACGTCAGCCCACCCTCCGCTGGACGTACGGCACCAGGCGCACCGGCCCGGTCAGGCCGTGCGCCTGGCGGGCCGCGGTGCCGAAGACGGACGGCTGGACGACGCGCAGGCGGTTGATCAGCGGGGTCGCCACCTCCACCTCGATGACGTTGTCACCGGGGCGCAGGTGCCCGCCGAGGTCGACGACCGGGTGCAGCCGGTCGGCGGGGGCCAGGCGGGTGCCGTTGACGGTGACCCGGAAGGTGTCGCTGACTGTGCCGAGTTCGAGGTAGGCGCCGTGGGACGCGGTCCACTCGGCGGGCAGCGACACCGTGGTGCGGTAGCGGCCGACGCCGGCGGAGTCGGCCAGTTCCGGTATCTGCGACCACGGCAGCAGGGCGTCCAGCGTCACGGTCTGCCGGACGACGGTGGTGCTGGTCGCGTCGGCGCCGGGGCGGAAGTCCTCGACGTCGAGCCGCCAGCGGGACGGGGTGACGGGCGGGGGAACGGCGGCCACGGTGGTCGTCGCCGTGCTGCCGTCGGAGAGCCGCGTGGTGTACGTCCCCGCGCTGGAGACGCGCACGGCCGTGCCCCGGCCGGTGAACACCACCCGGTCGGCGTCGCTGTCCACGGCGTGCGGGCGGTTGCCGTCGCGGTCACCGAAGAGTCCGGGCCGGCCGAGCGCGACGACGGTGGCCTGGCCGGGCTGGAGGGCGACGCGCACGGTGATGCCGTCGCCGGTCTCGGTGTACCGGGCGATGCGGGTGACCTCGCCCGTCCACGGGTCGAGCCGGTAGGGGACGGTGGCACCGCGCCGGGTGCGGCGCAGGGTGACCTCGTGGTCGACGGCGGTCACGGGCGGCTTGACGGTCTCGGCGTGCTTGCCGTTGCAGAGGTAGTAGAAGTCCGTGTCGCCGCTGACCCGGTGGAAGTTCAGCAGCGTGGAGGCGGTGGCGTAGCGGGCGTCGGGGCGGACGCCGAGGGACGCGAGGGCGTCGCCGACGGCCGCCTTGTCGGTGACGCGTCGGACGCTCGGCAGGGCCAGCAGGCTCGCCATGACCGTGCGCAGCCGCTCGGTCTCGCCCGGCTCCGGCACGCCCGGGGTGAGCGCCTGGTCGAAGGCGCCGAGCAGGACGACGGGCAGTCCCTCCCGGGCCAGCCGCAGCAGCTTCCGCGCGTCGTCGAGGGCGAGGGTGGGGGTGGAGCCGTAGAAGAAGTCGCCCTCGACGAACAGGGCCTTGTACGCGGGCCCGTCGGGTGCGAGCCGTCCCTCGGAGACGCGGGCGGAGGGCAGGTCGAGGAGGGGTCCGCTGAGGAACTGGTGGGTCCAGCCGAGCGGCACTCCGGTCGCGGTGAACCAGGAGGCGCCGATGCCGGTCGCGGTGTAGCCGGTCTGCCGGAAGACGGCCACGTCGGCACGCGGGGTACCGGTCTGCAGGACCTGGTGGACGCGGCCGAGGTAGCCGGCGATGTCCGCCATGTGCCGCCAGGTGGGCTGCCTCGGCCCCCAGGACTCCCCGTAGCCGGAAGCGCCGTTGTACGGGCTGAACGCGGCGAAGCCGGGCCAGGCCACACCGGGGGCTGTGGCGTAGGAGAAGCCGTGCACCACCGTCTGGTTGACACCGGCCGCGTAGGCGCCGCCCATGGTGCGCAGGAAACGGTCCCAGGTGGTGCTGTAGGCGGAGCCGTTGTAGGCGCCCGACTCGCAGGACAGGACCGTGTGCCCGGCCATGTCGCGGCCGCCGGCCAGGCAGCGGTAGTCGTCGAGGTTCTTGAAGCCGAGCGACTCGCCCTCGGGGATGTCGAGGAGCGCGGCGGAGGCGATGGAGTCGGTCTGCAGCCCGTAGGGCTGGGAGCGCAGCCGCATGCCCAGCGCGTGCGCCCAGTCGCGCAGGGCGGTGACGTGGTGGGTGTGGAACAGGTGGGAGACGGTGGCCCAGAAGTCGTGGCGGATCTGCCGGGTGAGCTGGGCGTCGAAGGCGAAGACCTGGTTGCTGTCGTCCAGGACGAGGACGGGCAGGTACGGCAGCAGGGGGCGGCCGGTGCGCTCCTCGAAGGTCGCCGGCAGGGCGGACGTCCACACCAGGGCCTCGGTCTCCAGCTCGATGGAGTCCTCGAAGAAGGCGCCTCCGGCGGCCCTGAGCAGGCGGCGCACGGTGCCCGTCAGGACGGTGCGCTCCCAGAATGCCGTGACGGCCTTGGTGCCGGCGGGGCTGAAGTGGTCGACGACGTAAGCGGCGGGGGAGGAGTGCGGGCCGGACTCCGGCTGCTGTGCGCTGCCGCGCTGCCAGTAGGACAGGAGCACCCAGTCGCCGTCCTCGGGCGCGGTCCAGGTCAGGGTGCCGTCGCGAACGTCGGAGGTGAGGTCCCGGACGCCGGCGGGGTCGAGGCCGGTCTCCTTGCGGGTGGCGTTGGCCGGTTCGACACGGGCGGCCTGGACGGCGAGCAGGGTGCGCCGGGTGACGCCGGGGGCGGCCGCGTGCACGGGCTCGGGGACCGGGCCCCGGTAGGTGGTGCCGGCCGCCACGGAGACGCGGCCGTAGGCGAGTTCCTGGGCGGCGGCCTCGTCGTCGGGGGTGACGCCCGGGACGGCGACGGGCCAGCTGGGGCCGAGCGTGAGGTCGACGGTCAGACCGCGGCGGGCGGCCTGGCGCAGGGCCGCCTCGACGCCGTCGCGCCAGGGGGCGCTGCCCCAGCCGTGGTGCGCGGTGTCCAGGACGGACTTGTCCTTGACGCTGTGGTGGACGGCGGCGATCTCGGCGCCGCCGAAACCGGCGTCGGCGATCTGGTCGATCTCGCGGGCGATCTCCGCCGGATCGACCAGGCCGTCCGGCCACCACCAGCGGAACTTGGGGCGCACCGCGCGCGGCGGCGTCGCGAACCAGTCGCCGGACAGGTTCCGGGGACCGGTCGGCGCGGTGGCGGAGGCCGCCGGGCCCGCCGCGGTGAGGGCGGCGGCGGTGCCGGCGGCCAGGGAGGCGGCCAGGACCGCGCGCCGGGTCATCCCGTCGGGCCGGGGTATGGGCTTGTGCATGTCGTGCCCCAGATTCTGGTTCGCGGAATTGAATCGTTTCAATCTGCTGTAAACGCCGGAACGTTAAGCCGGAGATCGCGGGAGGGTCAAGGGTGGTGCGCCACTTACCGGAATGAGCCGACCGGAAACCGCGACGGACACCTGCCCGGCCCACGCGGGCCGGCGGCCCGGCCCCGCGAGCAGCGCGCGGGCGTGACGCGTCGGTAGGCTGCGGCGGTGCGCACGGTCGAGCTGTTGGTGGACGAGGTGGCGGAGCGGGCTGTGCGGGAGGCCTGGCGGCGGCTCGCGGACGCGGGGCTGCCCAGTCAGGCGCGCCACCGCTCACCGACCAACGCCCCGCACCTCACCCTCGCCGTCTGCCCGGAGCTGACCGCCCCGATCCGCTGGGAGCTCGCGGAGGTGGCCGCCGCCCTGCCGCTGCCGGTGCGGTGCACCGGCCTGGTCCGTTTCGAGCGCCCCACCTCCGTCCTGGCCTGGGCGCTGGATCCCGACTCGGCGCTGGCCGGGCTGCACCGCCGGGTGTGGGAGGCGGTGGCCTCGGACAGCCCGCCGGAGACCCTCAACCCCTTCCACGAACCCGGGCGTTGGGCCCCGCACATCACCCTGGGCCGGACCCGGCGGGCCGGTGCCTTCGCCGACCGGCGGATCCCCGGCCTGCTGCCGGCGCCACCGCCGTCGGTCCGGCTCACCACCCTGCGCAGCTACGACACCCGGACCGGCGCGCTGGAGGTGCTGGACCCGCGCCCCTGAGCCGCCCGCTGCCGGTGCGGGCGAACCGCGTTTCCTGGGCAGGCCGTTCAGCGCCGGGCCGGCGGCCGGGCAGCGCACGGCGCGAGGGGCGCTCCCCGCGCGGTGAGCCGGCTCGTACCCGTCTGACCAGGCAACACGGGCAGATGAGGTGATGTCCCGGAAACTCGGGGAAAAAGGTGCGGCAGCCGACGGGAGGTTGTCGTGGAACGTGGAGATCTGGAACTGGGCCATGTGCTCGCCGCCGCGGAGGCGGCGCCGCCCGGCGAGTCCGTGAACGTCGTCGCACGGGACCTGCAGAAGCGGTTCGGCGCGACACGCGTGTCCTTCCTGTTCGCGGATCTCATCGGCCAGCGACTGGTACGCCTCGCCGCGGCCGGCGGCGACCCGGCCGACCACCCGGGGCCGATCGATCTGCGGGGCAGCGTCTACGACAGCGTGCTGCAGAGTCAGCGCCAGCACGCGGAACCGGACGGCCAGGGCGGACTGCGCGTCATCACGCCGGTCACCAACCGCGGCGACTGCATCGGCGTTCTGGAGGCGACCCTGCAGTCCGCCGACGACACCGTGCTCCGGCAGGTCCGCGACGCGGCACACGCGCTGGCGTACATCATCGTCACGGACCGCCGCTTCACGGACCTGTACCACCTGGGGCGGCGCACCACCGAGACCAGCCTGGCCGCGGAGATCCAGCACCAGTTGCTTCCCTCGGCCTCCTGCTGCGAGGCACCCCAGTTCACCCTCGCCGCCGGTCTGGTCCCGGCCGACGACATCGGGGGCGACACCTACGACTACACCCTCGACCACGACACCCTGCACCTGTCCGTCACCGATGCCATGGGCCACGACACGAACTCCGCTCTGCTGGCGACGTTGCTGGTCAGCGCGTTGCGCCGGGCGCGCCGCAGCGGCTGCGACGCCCTGAAGCAGGCCCACCACGCCCACCAGGCCCTGCTCAGCCACAGCCGGGGCCTGGCCACCGGGCAGCTGCTGTGCGTCGATCTGCGCACGGGGCTGTGCGAGTTGGTCAACGCGGGCCATCCGTGGCCCCTGCGGCTGCGCGACGGCGTCGTGGAGGAGGTCAGGCTCGCGGTCAACCTGCCGTTCGGCGTGGCGGCACCCACCTCCTACCGCGTGCAGGAACTGCCCCTGCTCCCGGGCGACCGCCTGATCCTGCTCACCGACGGGATGCAGGACCGCGGTGCCGCGGCGGTCGACCTGGCCTCGGTCGTGCACGACACCCGGGCGCTGCATCCGCGCGAGGCCGTCCGGGGCCTGACCTCGGCGGTGCTCGCCGCCTGCCACGGCAACCTGCGCGACGACGCCACGGCCGTGATCCTCGACTGGCACGGCAGCCGAGGCCGTCCGGCGGAGAGGGGACCGGACGCGGAGTGACGAGGAGGATGCCCAAGCCGCCGACAGGGACGACGCGTTCGCCGGGCAGGACCGGCCCGCCGGGGGCGAGGAAGCCGGGTCGAGCCCCCGTGGTCGCGGTCACGACGCGGGACGGGCGGCTTCCCTCCCGGTCAGGGCGCGGCCGGGGCCGCCCCGGTGCACGAGGGGATGCGGCGGTGGACGTCCGCCCAGAGGTCCCGCATCGCCATGCGGTAGATCTCGGCCTGGTGCTCGCCGATGAAGGACGTGTGGCCGAAGGCCTCCAGGACGACCATGCCGTGCATATGGCCCCAGGCGCTCATGAGGAGCGCCGCAGCGGGGGCCGGCAGGGTCTGCCGGCCGTGCGGGAACTGCGTGGCGAGGTGCGCCTGGAGCGCCGGTGACAGCGTGCGGGTGTCGGCGGCGGCCAGTTGTGCGGTGGTGAACCCGTCGAACAGCTCGCGCTGGAAGGCCTCGCCCATCCGCCGCATGGCCCGCGTGGTCGGCCCCTCGGCGGGCGCCGCGTAGTGCCGCAGGGGCGCTCCGTACAGCAGCTGGAATCGCTCGGGATGGGTGACGGCCCATCGGCGATAGCCGTCGGTGGCGGCCAGGAACCGCAGCTCGGCCGGTTCGCCCGCCGCGTCCCCGACGGCTGCCGTCACGGCATCGGCCAGCTCCTCGTAGGCCTTGGCGACGAGCACCGTGACGAGGGCGTCCCGGTTCGGAAAGTAGTGGTAGAGGGCCTGCACGGTCATGCCGAGGCCGCGGGCGACCGCTCTCAGCGACAGGGCGTGCAGTCCGTTCTCGGCGAGGTGGCCCTCGGCGGCGTCCACGATCTCCTGGGTGGCGACGGCACGCCGGCGCTGGCGCAGGGACGGCGGGACCGTCGCGTACTGGTGTGCGGACATGCGCCGATCCTAGGGCGAGCGATCCGGGCCGGGCACCCGTCGACCGCGTCTCGTTCGAAAAATCTGACAGTGTCAGATAAATCTTCCGCTACTCAAACAGCCGCCGTCTCCGTAGCGTCGTGCCCGGCGGCGAAGAGTCCGGGCCCGCGCCCCGCCTGACCCGGCGAAGGGGCTCCGCCGCGCCTCGGCACCGGCCTCCTTCCGGCCGGAACGTCCTTGCCTTTTCCGCAGCCCTCGAAGGAGATCACCTCGTGTTCGAACGTATGGCCGAATTGGCGATCCGCCGGTCCCGGCTGGTCCTGATCGTCGCCGGTCTCGCCGTGGCCCTCATGGCCGTGGTGGGCGCCGGCGCCTTCGACAAGCTGAAAGGGGGCGGCTTCGACGACCCCGCCTCCCCGTCCACCCGAGCCGCGCGGATCATCGACGAGAAGTTCGGCGGAGAGACCAACCTCGTCCTGCTGGTCCGCTCACCCGGTGGCCGCGTCGACACCCCGGCCGCCCGGAGCAGCGGCCGAGACCTGGTCACCGACCTCAAGCGGGACGAGCGACTCGGCAACGTCGTGTCGTACTGGGAGACCAACAGCCCCGACCTGCGCTCCGAGGACGGCCGTCAGGCCATGGTGCTCGCCCATGTGAAGGGCGACACCACCCAGCAGCGGGAGAACGCCCGCGGCATCCTCGACACCTACACCGGCACCTACCGGGGCGACCTCACCGTGCAGGCCGGGGGAGGGGCCGCCGTGGGCGCCGACCTGTCCAACCAGGTGGTCGACGACCTGATCCTGGCCGAAGCGATCGCCATACCCCTGACCCTCGTCCTGCTCCTGATCGTCTTCGGCAGCGTGGTCGCGGCCCTCCTGCCGCTGATCATCGCGATCATCGCCATCATGGGCTCCTTCGCCCAGCTCTTCCTGCTCGGCAGCGTCACCGACGTCGCCGACACCGCCACCAACCTCACCACCGCCCTGGGCCTCGGACTGGGCATCGACTACGCCCTGTTGATGGTCAGCCGCTTCCGCGAGCAGCTCGCCGCCGGGGCGAGCGTCGACGACGCCGTACGGCGCACGGTGCACACCGCCGGCCGCACCGTCGCCTTCTCCGCCGCGACCGTGGCGGCAGCCCTGGCGGCGCTGCTGGTCTTCCCGCAGTACTTCCTGCGCTCCTTCGGCTTCGCCGGAGTCGGGGTCGTCGCCATCGCCGCCCTGAGCACCCTGTTCGTGATGCCGGCCCTGCTGAAGGTCCTCGGACACCGGGTCAACAGCGGCCGACTGCCGTGGGCGAAGGCGAGGAGCGCGGCGAAGCCGGCGAACGCCCAGGCCCGCACCCCCCTGTGGGGACGGCTGGCGCGCACCGTCATGCGGCGGCCCGCCCTCACGGCGCTGCCGGTCCTCGCCGTGCTGCTGTTCGCGGCGAGCCCGCTGCTGAACATCAGCTTCGGCACACCCGACGAGCGCGTGCTGCCGAAGGACGCCCAGAGCCGCCAGGTCTCGCAGGTGCTGCGCGAGGAGTTCGGCGGCAGCGCGGACTCCGCCCTGCACATCGTCATCGACCAGCCCGTGGACCGGGCGTCCCTCGTGTCGTACGCCGACCGGCTGTCCGCGCTCCGGGGCGTCGAGCGGGTCGAGACCAGCGCGGGGACCCGCAGCGCCGGGCAGCCCGTGACGACCGGCCGGGCCGACGCCGCCCTCGGCCGCCCCGACGCACAGCGGATCACCCTGGTGAGCGGCCTGACGCCCAAGTCGGACGCGGCCCAGGACCTCGTCGGGCAGGTGCGCTCGCTCGCCCCGCCCGAGGGGACGCGTCCCCTGGTCGGCGGCACGGACGCGGTACTCGTCGACGCCAAGCAGTCCATCGCCGACCGGCTGCCCCTGGCCGTGGCCCTGGTCGTCCTCACCACCTTCCTGCTGCTCTTCCTGTTCACCGGCAGCGTCGTGCAGCCGGTGCGCGCACTGCTGCTGAACCTGATCAGCCTGGTGGCCACCCTCGGCGTGATGACGTGGATCTTCCAGGACGGCAACCTCTCCTCGCTGCTCGGCTTCACCGCCCAGCCGATGGAGGTGTCGATGACCGTGCTGATGTTCTGCATCGCCTTCGGCCTGTCCATGGACTACGAGGTCTTCGTCACCAGCCGCATCAAGGAACTCCACGACCGGGGAGCGGACAACGAGACCGCCGTGGTCGACGGCCTCGGCCACACCGGACGCATCGTCAGCGCCGCCGCCCTCCTCCTCGCGGTGAGCTTCTTCGCCTTCGGCACCGCCCAGCTCAGCTTCATGCAGATGTTCGGCCTCGGCAGCGGACTGGCCGTCCTCCTCGACGCCCTCGCCGTGCGCGGTGTCCTCGTCCCCGCTGCGATGCGCCTGCTCGGCCGCTCGGCCTGGTACGCCCCCGGCTTCCTGCGCAGGCTCCACACGCGCTACGGCCTGAGCGAGAGCGGCCCGGAGCCGGCGCCCGGGACGGCCGCGGCGGTCCCGGTGGACGCGGAGCGCGCGACCCGGGTGTGACCGCGGCACCGGGGCGGGGACCGGCGCGGTGGCTGAGGCTCCGCGCACGTCCCCGCCCGGCGGCGGGAATCAGGGCCTCCATCCGACCGGGAGGGCGGGGGGAACGGCTTGCGTCCGACCCGTTTACATCGATGTACATCCGGCTCTAGCCTGACGCGCGTCTCCCCACCCCGGAAGGAACACCATGGTGATCCTGCGACTTCGGCATGCCCTGCGACGGCACCGACTCCTCGCGCTCGCGCTGGCCGGCATCCTGAGCATCTCCGCGGCCGCCCCGGCCGCCACCTCCCCCACGACGAACGCCACGACGCCCTCCGCGCCCACCCCCACGGCGACCGGAACGCCCCTGCGCGACGGAACGGGGCTGTATCCGCGGGCCGTCCGGCTCGCGCACAACGGCACCGCCAACGGCCGGATCCTCGCCGGCGTCGTCACCTTCGACGGCGACAACGGCATCGGGGCCATCCACGAGAGCACGGACTCCGGGGCGACCTTCCGCGAGGTCGGCAGGATCGCCGACCCCGAGTCCGCGACGGGCCAGGGCCTCTGCTGCGCCACCCTGTTCGAACTGCCCCGCCCGGTGGGAGGGTTGCGGGCCGGCACCCTGCTGTGGGCCTCCTCCGCCGGACAGGACGAGCCGGACCGCCGTATGGCGCTGCGGATCTGGCGGAGCGACGACGTGGGCCGCACCTGGTCCTACCTGTCGTCCTGCGCCGTCGCGAGCGGCACGGGCGGGCTGTGGGAACCGGAGTTCTCCGTGGCCGCCGACGGCGCCCTGGTCTGCCACTACTCCGACGAGACCGACCCCGCGCACAGCCAGAAGCTCGTCGCGGCGCGCAGCTACGACGGAGTGCGCTGGCAGGACCACCACGACACCGTGGCCGGCACCTGGGCACCCGACCGGCCCGGCATGCCGGTGGTGCGGCGCCTGCCGAACGGCACCTACTTCATGAGCTACGAGATCTGCAACCCCGGCGGCCAGTACCAGTGCGTCGTGCACTACCGCACCTCCGCCGACGGCTGGAACTGGGGCGACCCGGCCGACCTCGGCATCCGCCCCGAGACGGCGGACGGCAGGTACTTCCGCGCCGCGCCGACCGTCGCGTGGGCGCCCACCCCGGGCGGGGGCGACGGGCGCCTCCTGCTGATCGGGCAGCGCCTGCTCAACCGGGACGGCACGGTCGCCGCCGGGAGCGGACGGACGATCCTCACCAACACGCGCAACGGCAGCGGACCCTGGTCGGCGATCACCTCACCGGTGGCCGTGCCGAACCCCGAAGTGAACTACTGCCAGAACTACAGCTCACCGCTGCTGCCGTCGGCGGACGGCAGGCGGCTGCTGCAGCTGGCCACCGACTTCGAGGGGTCGGTGTGCCGTGCGTACTACGCCACGGCCTCCCTGCCCTAGCCGGTGACCGTGCCGCGCGGGGGCCCCCGTCCCGATCCTCGGCCGGGTCGCCGTCGAGGTGGGGCAAGGGCTCCCGCGCCGGGCCGGGCCCCGGCGGTCAGTCCTGTGCCGCCTCCTCGATCGCCGCCGGGCGCAGCTGCGCGGCGCGGACGCGGCCGATGTCCAGCTTGGCACTGCGGTCGAAGCGGTAGACGCCGTTGCGTTCCTGGAAGACGTCGGTCAGCTGGGTGTAGCAGTAGCCGAACATGTCCCGGTCGCCGAGGAGCACACCGGTGAGGCCGGCGAAGCGGGCGTGGAACTCCTCCTCGTCACGGACGCGTTCGCCGTAGCCCCAGGACTCGGTGCGGTCGTCGCCGGACTGGGCGGCGGCCGCCTCGGGGTCCCACCAGATGCCGCCGAACTCGCTGACGAAGTAGGGCTGTCCGCGGTACGGCACCGACCAGGGGGCGCCGCTCTCATGGGCGTTGACGAACGGGGCGTCCTTCGCCAGGCCCGACATCAGCTCGCGGAACGCCTCGGGGTCCTGTTCGTAGTGGTGGGAGTCGTAGACGTCGGTCTCGGCGACGCGATGGGAGTAGCCGGAGGCGTCGATCACCGGGCGGGTGGTGTCCAGCGCCTTCGTGGCCAGGAACATCGCCCGGGTCACGGCGTCGAGCTGGGTGAGGCGGTCGTGCAGCTTCTGGTAGGTCTCGTTGAGGGGGCACCAGCCGATGATCGAGGGGTGGGAGTAGTCGCGCTCGACGGCTTCCAGCCACTGGGCCACGTAACTGGCGTCGGGCTGCTGGTTGTCGCCCGAGGAGCCGCCCACCTCGCAGCCCCAGTCGCCGAACTCGCCCCACACGAGGTAGCCGAGACGGTCGGCGTGGTGGAGGAAGCGCTCCTCGAACACCTTCTGGTGCAGCCTGGCCCCGTTGAATCCGGCTTCCAGGGCCAGTTCGATGTCCCGGACCAGGGCCTCGTCGGTCGGGGCGGTCATCAGCCCGTCCGGGTACCAGCCCTGGTCCAGGACCAGACGCTGGAAGACCGGCCGGCCGTTGAGCAGGACGGCCTTTCCGCTCACGGCGACGGCACGCAGGCCCGCGTAGCTCTCCAATGCGTCGACGACCCGGCCGTCCGCGTCGAGGAGTTCCAGCCGCAGGTCGTACAGGTACGGGTCCTGCGGGCTCCACTCCCGGCGCCGCCCGTCGGGGACCGGCAGGTACAGGCGCGGGGCCAGGTCCAGGTCGGCGCGTGCCTCGGCGCGGCTCACCTCGCCGGCGCCGTCGCCGAGAACCCCGCGCACCCGGTGGCCGGGACGGTTGCCGGACAGCGGCAGTTCGACGTGGAAGGCCGAACCGGCCAGGTCGGGGGTGATGCGCGGGCGCCGCAGGTGCGTCTCGGGGACGGGCTCCAGCCATACGGTCTGCCAGATGCCGGTCACCCGCGTGTAATTGCAGTCGTGGTTGGCGTACTGGATCGCCTGCTTGCCGCGTGCCTGCGGGCCGGACTTCGGGTCGCGGGCCCGGACAGTGAGGACGACCTGCTCGCCGCTGCCCGCGATGTCGCCGAGGTCGGCGGTGAAGGGGGTGAAGCCGCCGCGGTGCCGGGCGACCTCCTTGCCGTCGGCCCACACGGTGGTGTCGTGGTCGACGGCGCCGAAGTGCAGCAGCACCCGCCGTCCGGCCCATGCGGGGGGCAGGGTGACGGCGCGCCGGTACCAGACGGCGTTCAGGAAGTCGGTGTCGCCGATGCCCGACAGCTCGGACTCGGGCGGGAACGGCACGAGGATCTCGTCACGCAACTCGCGTTCCAGCAGACCGCGTTCGAGCCCGCTGTCCCCGCGGTCGGTCTCGAACTGCCAGACGCCGTTGAGGTTGAGCCAGTCGCGCCGCACGAACTGCGGTCGCGGATACTCCGGGCGCGGTACGGAGTGAGTGGGCACACATGCTCCTGTCATCGAGGGCCGGCGCGATGTCGCCGGCTGGGTGCGAAAAGCCGGGGGAGGGAGGTCAGGAGCCGCCGAGGCCGGTGGTGGCGACCGAGTCGACGATGCGGCGCTGGAAGAAGAGAAACACCACGATCAGCGGCAGCGCCGCCAGCAGCGCGGAGGCCATCGACTGGGCGTACTGGATGCCGAAGGCGTCCTTGACGGTGGCCAGGCCGACGGGGAGGGTCATCAGGTCCGGGTCGTTGGTGACGATGAACGGCCACAGGAAGTTGTTCCACGCCCCGATGAAGACGAAGATCGCCACGGCGGCGACGATCGGCCGGGACAGCGGCAGCACGATCGACAGGAAGACCCGCAGCTCGGAGGCGCCGTCCATCCGCGCCGCGTCCTGAAGCTCCCGGGGGACGGCGTCGAAGAAGCGCTTGAGGATGAAGACCATCATGGGGGCGACGACCTGCGGCAGGACGACCGCCGCGTAGGTGTCCACCAGGCCGAACAGCAGCATCTGCTCGAACAGCGGCACGATGAGCAGTTGCGGTGGGACGAGGATCGCGGCGAGGGTCGCCGCCAGCAGGACCCGGCGACCGCGGAACGTGCCGCGCGAGAAGCCGTAGGCCGCCAGCGTCGAGACCACGACCGTGATCAGTGTGACGAGCCCGGCGATCAGGAAGCTGTTGAAGGCCCAGACGGTGACGTTCCCGCGTTCCAGGATCTGCCGGTACGCCTCCGTCGTGAACGCGCCCTTGACCGGGGACAGTCCGGGTGAGGCCGCGTCCTGCTCGCTCTGCAGCGAGGTCGCGACCGCCCAGACGAACGGCAGCAGCCACACGGCGGTCAGGACGGCCAGTGCGCCGCCGGCCAGGACGCGCGGCAGCCGGCCGGCCCCGAGGAGGAGGGAGGGGGCGCCGGCTGCCCGGGGGACACGGCGCCGCGGACGAAGGGGGGTTGCGGTGGCGGACACGGTCAGTCCTCCTGGCGGAAGAGGCGCAGTTGCACGAGCGAGACGACGATCACGAGGGCGAAGAAGAGGTAGGAGACGGCGGAGGCGTAGCCGAGCCGGTAGCCGGTGAACCCGACGTCGTAGACGTACTCCAGGACCGGGCGCGTCGAACCGTTGGGGCCGCCCTTGGTGAGGATGTAGATCTGGTCGAACACCTTGAGCGAGGCGAGGATCTGGAGCATCGCCACCAGCGCGGTGGTGCGGCGCAGCTGCGGCAGGGTGATGGACCACAGGCGCCGCCAGGCCCCGGCGCCGTCCAGCGCGGCGGCCTCGTGGTAGGTGGAGGGCAGGCACTGGAGCGCGGCGAGGTAGAGCAGGAAGTTGAAACCGACCGTCCACCAGACGGTGAGGGCGGCGATCGACCACATGGCGACGGACTCGTCGGAGAGCCAGCCGACCGGTCCCATGCCGAGGGTGTCGAGGAACTGGTTCGCCAGTCCCAGCTCCGGCTGGTAGAGCCAGGTCCAGATCAGCGTCACCACGGTCACGGGCAGCAGATAGGGGGCGAAGAAGGCCAGTCGCCACACCCACTGCCCGGCGATCCCGGTGTGCACCAGCAGGGCCATCGCCAGGGCGAGCAGCACCAGCGGGACACTGGACAGGGCGGTGAAGACCATCGTGTTGCCGAGGCTGCTCCAGACGTCCGGATCGCCGAACGCCTCGGCGTAGTTGTCGAAGCCGACGAAGGCCGTGTCGCGCAGCGCCAGCGAACTGTCGGTGAAACTCAGCCAGAAGCCGTGCACGACGGGCCACACCAGGAACACGACGAAGACGAGCAGGAACGGCAGGACGAAGACGAGGCCCGGGCCGTGGGACGGCCGGCCGCCTGCGCGGCCGCTGCGGCCGAGGCTCAGGCGGCGGAGGCCGCCGGGGCGGTCGGCGGCCGGGCCGGTCGCGGCATCGGCCCCGGGGGGTGCGGTGGTGGTCACGTGGGTCACTTCCTCTGCTCGTCAGGCGACCGGGTTGGGCTGCCGGAGCAGCGCGTCCGCCTCGCGGACCATCTGGCGCACCGCCTTCTCGGCGGACGTGTTGCCGAGCAGCGCCGACTGGAGCGGCTGGCACATCCGGTTCTGGAAGTTCGAACCGGCCCCGGCGAACCAGTTCGGCGGGTCGAGGACCGAGACCTCGGCCGCCTTCGCGTACGAGGACTGCGGGTCGAGTGCGGCGTACTCGGGTTCGGCGAGCACGGGCTGGTAGGCGGGGATGTGGCCGGCGCTCGCCCAGGTCAGGCTCTGCTTGACCATCTCCGCGACGTACCGGTGGGCCTGGCGGCGCCGGGCCGGGTCGGGGTTCTGCTGGTGCGGCAGGACGAAAGCGTGGCTGTCCGTGTAGACGGCCGGTTCGCCGAATACCTGCGGGAACGGCGCGGCGCCGAGGGGGATGCCGGACTTCTTCAGCGTCGGCAGTTCCCACTCGCCGAGCATCACCATGCCGCCGCGGCCACCGAGGAATCCGGCCAGGGCGCCGTTGTAGTCCAGGTTGTTGGGGTTGGTGCGGCCGTCGAACAGCTGCTGCATGAAGGTGACCACGCGGACGGCGGCGTCGACGTCGATCCGCGGCGGGCCGCCGTCTGGCAGGGTGAAGGCGGCGCCGGTCTGGGCGTAGAGGGCGGCGAACTGCCGCCAGCTCTGGGCCGTGTCGGTGACGTGGCCGAACAGGATGCCTTTCTGCCCGGTCGCCCCGGCGAGCGCCCTGCCGGCGTCGAGCAGCGCGTCCGGGGAGCCCATCGGGGCCAGCTCGCCCGAGGAATCGAGGAGGCCGGCCTTGTCCGCGGCCTCCTTGTCGTAGAAGACGATGAAGGGGTGCACGTCGAGCGGGATGGCGTAGACGGTCCCGTCGTGCTGCGTCCGCGACCAGACGGCCGGGGCGAAGTCCCGCTGCCCGACGCCGAATTCGGCGAGCAGATCCAGGTCGAAGGGGTCGAGGAGGCCGCCGGGCGCGTAACCGGCCAGCCGCGAGAGGTGCATGATCGCCACGTCCGAGGCCCGGCCGCCGGCGGCCGACATGGCCAGCTTGGTGTAGTACGACGGCCCCCAGTCCAGGATCGTGCGCTGCACCTCGAACCCGCGCGGGCCCGTGGAGACGGCCTCGATCATGTCGTTCATGAGCATGCCGTCGCCGCCTTGGAACAGGTCCCAGACGCTCAGTGCCGAGGCGTCCGCCGCGGCCGGTGACGCACAGCCGGACAGCGGACCGGCCGCGAGCAGCGCGCCGGCCGCGGCCGTGCCGTGACGCAGGAGCCGGCGGCGGGTGAGAGCGGCGCCCGCACCGGGGGCGGGCGCCGGGGGTGAGGCAGAGGAGCGGGTGAACATCGCGGACCTTCCGACGGCCGGACACGCATGCCGGACCGGCGGGAGGCGCCCGGAGGGGTGCCGCACCGCACGGGTCAGGCGTGGGGCGCACCGGACGCGCCGATGCGATGGCTCGTTTTTACATCGATGTACATGGGCTGTAAAGAGCCACGATGCGCGCCGAAATCGAGGAGGCCGGGTCGCGGAGTTCGCCGGGGGAGCCGTGACCGGCCGGAACATATACTCGGCAGCCCGGTGGGGCAGGGAGGTTCCGGTGGCACGACCCAGGATCAAGGACGTCGCGCGTCTGGCAGGCGTGTCGGAGAAGACGGTGTCCAACGTCATCAACGACTACGCCCATGTCTCCGACCGGACCAGGCGCGTCGTCCGCGACGCCATCGAGGAACTCGGCTACAAGGTGAACCTGGCAGGCCGCCATCTGCGCCAGGGCCGCACCGGCATCATCGCTCTCGTCGTCCCGGAACTGGACGTGCCGTACTTCGCCGAACTCGCCCGGCACGTCATCCGCGAGGCGGAGCGGCGCTCCCTCACGGTGCTGATCCACCAGACATCCGCGGACCGCGATCACGAACTGGCGGCGCTGACCGGGTTCGGCTCCAGTTTCGTCGACGGGGTGATCCTCAGTCCGCTCGCCCTGACCGCCGACGATCTGCGCGAGCGCGCCGGTGCCCCGCCCACCGTGCTCATCGGCGAACTGCTGGAGGAAGGCGCCGATCACGTCGCCATCGACAACGAGAAGGCGGCGCGCGAAGCCACCGAGCACCTGCTCCGCATGGGACGCCGCTCCCTCCTCGTCGTCGGCGGACGCGACGACGAGGGTCTGGGCACGGCCGAGGCCCGCACCCGCGGCTACCGGGCCGCGCTGGCGGCGGCGGGCATCGCCCACGACCCGGCCGCCCTCCTGCCGGTCGCGTCGTTCCGCATGCCCGACGGTGCCGAGGCGGTGGCCCGCGTGCTGCGCGCGGGCGGCCGGCCCGACGCCCTGCTGTGCCTCAACGACCAACTGGCGCTGGGCGCGTTGCGCGCCCTGCACGAACACGGCGTCCGCGTTCCGGAGGAGGTCGCCGTCATCGGCTTCGACGATGTCGAGGCCGGACGCTTCAGCGTCCCCACGCTGAGCACCGTGGCCCCCGACAAGGCCGCGGTCGCCCGGGTCGCCGTCGCGCTGCTCCAACGCCGGATGGACGAGGCGGCGGGCACCGCCGCTGCGGACGCCGGTGCGGCCGACGTGCGCTCACCGCAGGACCTGGTGGTGGCGCATCGGCTGGTCCTGCGCGAGAGCACGGAGGGCACCGGCGGGGCGCTGCCGGCGGACTCCCGGCCGACGCCGGCCTGAGCACAGCCCCGGCGTCGGCCGGCGACGGCACCGGCCCTGAGGAGGCAGGTTCTGAGGGGGCCGGGCCCTGAGAGGGCCGGGTCCTGAGGGGGCCGGGCCCTGGCATGCCGGGCCGGAAGAGGCCGGGATCCGAAGAGGCCGGCCCAGGTGAAGTCAGGCTTCGAAGGAGTCGCGTGACGTCCCTCGCGCGGCGTCCGGTCGGCCCGGCTCCCGGCGTGGGGTGGTCAGCCGGACGAGACCGGGAAGAGCATGCAGCTGCTGGTGGCGTGGGCCAGCAACCGGTCGTCGGAGTCGAGGAGTTCGGCCTGGGCGAGCGCCGTGCGGCGACCGAGGTTGAGGATCGTGCCGACCGCGCGGACCTTGCCGGTGTCGACGGTGACCGGACGGAGGAACTTCAGCGTCAGGTCGAGCGAGGTGTATCCCGTGCCACGGGGCAGCGCGGACTGCACCGCGCAGCCGGCCGCCGAGTCCAGGAGCGTGGCGTAGACACCGCCGTGGACGCTGCCGATCGGGTTGTAGTGCTCCTCGCCCGGTACCAGGGCGAAGACCGCCCGGCCGGGCTCGGCCTCTTCGAGGGTGAACCCCAGAGCGGCGGCGATCGGCGGAGCGGGCAGCCGGCCGTCCAGGATCTCCCAGAGGAATTCGATGCCGCTGTGGTGCGCGACGGCGCCGGCGGAGACACGGGGGTCTTCCCATTCGAACGTGCGTGACCTGCCCATTCCGCTCCCTGATGCATCTGGCTTCTTTCTGCGAAGCTAGCTGTGCCGGATCTGGCTGTCAATGCTGAAGTCAGCCTAGGATGGGCGCATGAGGTGGTTGGAGACGAGCACGGCGAACTGCACGGTCCAGCGAACCCTGGACCTGGTCGGTGAGAAATGGTCGCTGCTGCTGTTGCGCGACGCCATGAACGGCGTCCGGCGCTTCGACGACTTCCGCCGGCATGTCGGGCTGTCCGAGGCCGTCCTGGCGGACCGGCTGCGCAAGCTCGTCGCCGCCGGGATCCTGGAGACCGTCGCCTATCGTGAACCGGGCAGCCGCACGCGGCACGAGTACCGCCTCACCCGCAAGGGCTGGGACCTGTGGCCCGCGATGATCGCGCTCAAGCAGTGGGGCGACCAGTACACCGCGGACCCCGAGGGCCCGCCCCTGGCGGTCCACCACGCGGAGTGCGGAGAAGACGTGCGAGCGGTCGTCGTCTGCGGGGAGGGGCACGGGCCCCTGACCCCCCGTCAAGCCGGCATCAGCCCGGGCCCGTCCGCACGGCGGGCCGACTGACCCGCGGGCGCCGCCCGAGCGCGATCCGTGTGCGGACGTCAACCGGCCGCTCTAGGACGGTGGTTGGCCGGGAGCCGCTGATCTCACCTTGCCGACAAGTGCACAGGTCTTACGCGCTCCTGCCAGCCGTGCCGCGAGGCCACCGTTCGGTCCTACGACCGTCGGCTATGGCCGTCAACCGGCCGCCGACAGAAGCAATTGGCCCGCACCCGCTCCTGCCGGCCGCGCCGCGAGGCCACCGGCCGGACCTGCGACCTCCGACTATGCCCGTCAACCAGCCACCAGCTAAAGGCGCTTGACCCGCACCCGCTCCAGCTCGCCGCGCCCGCGAAAGCATCGCGCGGTCCTGCGGCCCCGGCAGCGCGCCCGTCCGGCGCGCTGTCCCACCCCCGCCACAACGGAACCCCACCCCCGCCACAACGAACCCCACCCGCGACTCGGCGGGCCCGGCCGGTCAGGAGGACTCGCGTACCACCAGCTCCGTCGGCAGCGTGACCTGCTGCCGGGCGGCGCCGTGCTGCGTGATGTCGGTGAGGATGCGCGCCATGGTCCGGCCGAGTTCCTCCACCGGCTGACGCACCGTCGTCAGCGGCG
Source organism: Streptomyces sp. NPDC085931 (assembly GCF_044540565.1). NCBI lineage: Bacteria > Bacillati > Actinomycetota > Actinomycetes > Kitasatosporales > Streptomycetaceae > Streptomyces > Streptomyces sp. NPDC085931. The sequence continues at coordinate 485,898 of NZ_JBITSK010000002.1, read as the reverse complement.
GGTTGGTGTGGCGGGCGAGGAGGGAGTCCTCGAAGCCGACGACGGCGACATCGCCGGGCACCTGCCGCTTCTGCCGCCGCAGTTCGGCCAGGGCGCCGACCGCCATCAGGTCGGACGCGACGAAGACGGCGTCCAGGTCCGGGGCGCGTTCAAGAAGCAAACGCATGGCCCGCGCCCCGCCCTCCTCGGTGAAGTCGCCTCCTTCGATCATGCGGTCGGAGACGGCAACACCGGCCTCCTCGTGCGCGGTGCGCCAGCCGGCGAGCCGGCTGCGGCCGACGTCCATGTCCAGCGGACCGGTGATCGTGGCGATCCGCCGCCGTCCGCGCTCCAGCAGATGCCGCACCGCCGCCGCGGCGCCGCCGGCGTTGTCGGAGTTGACGTAGCTCAGGCGCTCGCCGGCGTCACGGCGGCCGGCCAGCACGGTGGGCAGCCCCATCTCCTCCAGCATCCCCGGCAGCCGGTCCTCGGAGTGCACCGAGACGAGCAGCACACCGTCCACCCGGCGGGTCGCCACCGACTCCGTCAGCTGGTCCCGCTCGGCCTGGTCCCGGACGAGCATCAGCTGCAACTGGATGCTGCTGTCGGCGAACGCGCTGCTGACACCCCGGATGAGGGCCGCGAAGAACGGCTCGGAACCGAGTCGGCTCTCCGACTCGGGGATCACCAGCGCCACGGAGTCGGTGCGGCTGGTCACCAGCCCGCGGGCGACCGAGTTGGGAACGTAGTTCAGTTCCTTGATCGCCGCCAGAACCCTGGCGCGGGCGTCCGCGCTGACCAGGGCCGAGCCGTTGACGACACGGGACACCGTGGTCCGGCCGACACCGGCGCGGGCGGCGACCGTTTTGATCGTGGGACGGCGGTTGCCGCTCATGTGCTCCCCCCTCGGCGCCGCGGAGGCAGGACCTGCCGCGGAGGTGACCTGCGGCAATTCTTGCAGACTCGGCGGTCGGCGCAGCACCCCCCGGCTCCGGGGCAGCGGGGCGCCGACCGGAACGGCTGCGACGAGTTGCGTTCAAGTCATTGACAGATCCGCCCCCTCCTACGAGTCTTCGATGCGCGATGGGAACGTGCCCACCCACAAATGGGCACGTTCCCAATCTGTGGAGCCGTTATGGAACGTCATCGCTGTAGCCATCGCAGTAGTGCGCAGAACTCGTCACTCCGATGTGTCAGCGCGGTCGCTAGGAGGAGATCAATGGGCACTTCCGGTTCGTTGCGCAGGAGGGCGGTGGCGGCGGCCGCGACCGTCGGCGCGCTGGCGCTCGTCGTCGGCTGCGGCGGCAGCGACAGCTCCGCCACCGGGGGCGGCAAGAAGGACGGCAAGGTCACCATCACCATGGGCCTGTACGGAGTGATGGGCATCAAGGAGACGGGCCTCCTCGAGCAGTACGAGAAGGAGAACCCCGGGGTCGACATCAAAGCGGAGATCGCCGGCGACGAGCAGACCTACTACACCGCGCTGCAGACCAGGCTCGCCGCCGGCAAGGGCCTGAAGGACATCCAGGGCATCGAGATCGGCCGGGCCAAGGAGATCACCGACACCCAGGCGGACAAGTTCGCCGACTTCAGCGATGTGTCGGGCACCGACCACTTCCTGCCGTGGAAGGAGTCGCAGATCAGTACCGGGGACGGCAAGGTGCTCGGCCTGGGCACCGACATCGGCCCCATGGCGGTCTGTTACCGCAAGGACTACTTCGAGAAGGCCGGCCTGCCCACCGACCGTGAGGAGGTCGCGAAGCTCTGGGAGGGCGACTGGAAGAAGTACGTCGAGGTCGGCCGCACCTTCAAGAAGGACTTCAAGGGTGACGGCGTCGCCTACATGGACGCGGCCAGCGGCCTGTTCAACGCCATGATCTACGGCCACCCCGAGCAGTTCTACGACGAGAAGGGCGAGCTGATCTACGACAGCAACCCCGTCGTCAAGGAGGCCTGGGGTCTCGCCGCCGACGCGGCGGAGGACGGCCTGACGGCCAAGCTCCGCCAGTTCCAGCCCGGTTGGGACCCCGGCCTGGCCAACGGCACGTTCGCCACGGCCGTGTGCCCCGCGTGGATGCTCAGCCACATCAGCGAGAAGGCCGGCCCGGCGAACAAGGGCAAGTGGGACGTGGCCAAGGCCCCCAAGGGCGCCAACTGGGGCGGCTCCTTCCTCGGCGTGGTGGAGCAGAGCCCGGTCAAGGAGGAGGCCAAGAAGCTCGTCGCCTGGCTGACCGCCCCGGCGCAGCAGACCCACATCTTCAAGGAGATCGGCAACATCCCCTCCTCGCGCCAGGCCCTGGACAGCGCGGATGTGAAGGGTGCCAAGTCGGAGTACTTCAGCGACGCGCCGATCGGCCAGATCTTCGGTGCCGCCGCCCAGGAGATACCGGACAAGCAGGTCCTCGGCCGCAAGGACGGCACGATCAAGGACACCTTCTCCCAGGGCCTGACCCTGATCGAGCAGCAGGGCACCGCGCGTGACAAGGCGTGGGAGACCACCGCGGAGCGCATCGAGAAGGCGGTCGGCTGACCGTCCTCCCCGCGGCCGTGGGGGGCCCCCCCCCCCCCCCCCCCGGGGGGCGGGGCGGCCCCCGCCCCCCCCCCCCCCCCGGCGGGGGGGGGCGGGGGGCCCCCCCCCCCCCCCCCCCCCCCCCGCCCCCCCCCCCCCCCCCCCCCCCCCCCCCCCCCCCCCCCCCCCCGGCTCCACCATCCGCTCTCAGGAAGGATTTCCGGTGGCCACCTCCACCACCAAGGCCCTGACCGGGGACGCGCCCCGGGGGCCTTCCCCGGACGACCGCACCGCCCGGCGGCGCGGGGCGCTGCTGCACCGGCTCGACATCAAGGGCGCCCCGTACGTGTTCGTCGCGCCGTTCTTCGTGATCTTCGCCGCGTTCAGCTTCTACCCGCTCGTGTACACGTCGTGGATCTCCCTGCACGACGTGGAACTGGCCACCCTCGACGTCATGGAGTGGGTGGCGTTCGACAACTACGTCGAGCTGTGGGGCGACTCCAGGTTCTGGAACGCGCTGCAGAACACCATCACCATCGGTGTCATCTCCACGGTGCCGCAGCTGCTGATGGCCCTGGGGCTGGCGCACCTGCTCAACTACCGCATGCGCGCCTCGCTGTTCTTCCGCGTCGCCTCGCTCGTGCCGTACGCGACCTCCGTCGCCGCGGCCGCCCTCGTCTTCACGATGATCTTCGAGCGGGACTTCGGGATGATCAACTGGGCGCTCGGCTCGGTCGGTGTCGACCCCGTCGACTGGGAGGCCGACAAGTGGCCCGCCCAGGTCGCCATCTCCACCATCGTCATCTGGCGCTGGACCGGCTACAACGCGCTGCTGTACCTCGCCGCGATGCAGGCCATTCCCGCGGAACGCTACGAGGCGGCCTCCCTCGACGGGGCCTCCCGGTGGCAGCAGTTCACCCACGTCACCGTCCCCGGCATCCGCTCCACCATCGTGTTCACCATCGTGCTCTCCACGATCGGCGCCACCCAGCTCTTCGGCGAGCCGCTGATCTTCGGCCAGGGCCCCAACGGCGTCAGCGGCGGCGCGGACAACCAGTACCAGACGCTGGGCCTGCTGCTGTACGAGGAGGGCTGGAAGAACTACCAGATGGGCCGCTCGGCGACCGTGGCCTGGGCGATGTTCCTGCTGCTCGTCGCTGTCTTCCTCGTGCAGCGCCTCGTCAAGCGCGCACGCTCGCGTACGTCCTGACCTGGAGTCACCATGACCACCAACAGCCTCCCGGTCCGGACGGACACCCCGGCCCGGACCCCCGCGGAGAAGCCGGCCGCCCCCGGCCGGCGCCGGCTGCTGCGCCAGCGCGCCGGCCGCCAGCACCACGCCGGCCCCCTCTCCTACGTCCTGCTCGGCATCATGGCGCTGCTGTCGATCTTCCCGCTGTACTGGACGATGGTGGCCGCCTCCACCGACAACACCCGGGTCAGCCAGACACCGCCGCCCTTCCTGCCCGGCCCCAACCTGTTCAGCAATCTCGCCCGCGCCTGGGACGAGGCGGCGATGGGCAAGGCCATGATCAACAGCCTGATCGTGGCCGGAGTGATCGCCCTGTCCACGGTGCTGTTCGCGACGCTCGCCGGCTTCGCCTTCGCCAAGCTGCGGTTCAAGGGACGCAACGTGCTGCTCATGCTGGTGATCGGCACCATGATGGTGCCGCCGCAGCTCGGCGTCGTACCGCTGTTCATGATGATGGCGGAGCTGGGCTGGTCGCAGCAGCTGCCCGCCGTCATCTTCCCGACGCTGGTGAGCGCGGTGGGCGTGTTCTTCATGCGGCAGTACCTGTCGGAGGCGCTGCCGGACGAACTCGTCGAGGCCGGACGCGTGGACGGGGCGCACTCGCTGCGGATCTTCTGGAGCATCGTGCTGCCCGTGGCCCGGCCCGCGATGGCCGTCCTGTTCATGATCACGTTCGTGCACGCCTGGAACGACTTCTTCTGGCCCTTCGTGGTCCTCGACATGACCAATCCGACCGTCCCCGTCGCCCTCACCCAGCTCAGCGCGGGGTACGTCCGCGACCAGTCGCTGATCATGGCCGGCGCCCTGCTCGGCACCCTGCCGCTGCTGGCGATGTTCATCGTCTTCGGCCGGCAGATCGTCAGCGGCATCATGGCCGGCGCCGTCAAGGGCTGACCCGCCGCCCCGCAGAGCAGGCCGCACCGCCACCCCGCCGTGAGGGCAGCACCACCTCCCTCACCCCCGCCGCAGCACTCCGCACCCCCCTTCCCGAAAGGACTTACGTGGTCACCGCAGCACAGCAGGCCGCCGCATCCACGCCGGACGCACCGCGCACCTTCCCCAAGGGCTTCCTCTGGGGCTCCGCCACCGCCGCCTACCAGATCGAGGGCGCCGCCACGGAGGACGGCCGCACGCCGTCCATCTGGGACACCTACGCGCGCACCCCCGGCCGGGTCCGCAACGGCGACACCGGTGACATCGCCACCGACCACTACCACCGCCGCAGCGAGGACGTCGCCCTCATGGCCGAACTCGGCCTGGGCGCCTACCGCTTCTCCCTCGCCTGGCCCCGCATCCAGCCCACCGGCCGCGGCCCCGCCGTGCAGAAGGGCCTGGACTTCTACCGCCGCCTCGTCGACGAGCTGCTGGAGAAGGGCATCCAGCCCGTCGCCACCCTCTACCACTGGGACCTCCCGCAGGAGCTGGAGGACGCCGGCGGCTGGCCCGAGCGGGCCACGGCCGAGCGCTTCGCCGAGTACGCGGCCCTCGCTGCGGACGCCCTCGGTGACCGGGTGAAGACCTGGACCACGCTCAACGAGCCGTGGTGCAGCGCCTTCCTCGGCTACGGCTCCGGTGTGCACGCCCCCGGCCGCACCGACCCGGTCGCCGCCCTGCGCGCGGCGCATCACCTCAACCTGGGCCACGGTCTCGCCGTCCGGGCGCTGCGCGACCGCCTCCGCGCCGACGCCCAGGTCTCGGTCACCCTCAACATCCACCACGTCCGCCCGCTCACCGGCTCGGAGGGCGACGCCGACGCCGTCCGCCGCATCGACGCGCTCGCCAACCGGGTCTTCACCGGCCCGATGCTGAACGGCGTTTACCCCGAGGACCTGTTCAAGGACACCGCCGAGCTGACCGACTGGTCCTTCGTCCAGGACGGCGACCTGCCGCTGATCAACCAGCCGCTGGACTTCCTCGGCATCAACTACTACGCCCCCACGGTGGTCTCCGAGACCGACGGCACCGGCACGCACACCTCCGACGGGCACGGCAACAGCCCGCACAGCCCCTGGCCGGGTGCCGACCGGGTCGCCTTCCACCAGCCGCCCGGCGACACCACGGCCATGGGCTGGGCCATCGACCCCAGCGGCCTCTACGACCTGCTGCGCCGGCTCTCCTCCGACCACCCCGGCCTGCCGCTGGTCATCACCGAGAACGGCGCCGCCTTCGACGACTACGCCGACCCCTCCGGACAGGTCAACGACCCGGCCCGGATCGCCTATGTGCGCGGCCACCTGGCCGCCGTCCACCAGGCGATCCTGGACGGCGCGGACGTGCGCGGCTACTTCCTGTGGTCCCTGCTGGACAACTTCGAATGGGCCCACGGCTACAGCAAGCGCTTCGGCGCGGTGTACGTCGACTACCCGACCGGCACCCGCATCCCCAAGGCCAGTGCCCGGTGGTACTCCGAGGTCGCCCGCACCGGCGTACTCCCCGGCGCCTGACCACCCCGGTGCGGCACACCCGTCGCCCGGCGGGGTGCCGCACCAGGTGTCTGCGGACGGACCGCATCCCGCAGTATCGTCCAGACGGCACCCGGCCGACGCGGGACGTTCGAGGGGGGAACGCATGGACGACTCGGTGAGACCCTCCGCACCGCGCTTCGTCATCGACGTCCACCAGAACGAGTTCCTCCCGGAAGGCGGCCGGGAGGTCGACGCGATCGTCACGGTCACGGCGACCGGTGCCGGCGGCCGCGCCACCGCGGCGCACCCGCACGCGCCGGTGCCCGCCGGGCGCACGGCGGTGGTGATCATGGTCGACTGCTCCGGGTCCATGGCCCGTCCGCCGGCCAAGCTGCAGGCCGCCCGGGCGGCGACGGCCGCCGCGATCGACGCCCTGCGCGACGGCGCCCACTTCGCCGTCGTGGGCGGTACGCACCAGGCCACGCAGGTGTACCCGGGCGGTGACACGCTCGCGGTGGCGGACGCCCGCACCCGGGACGAGGCCAAAGGGGCGCTGCACACGCTCGCCGCGGACGGCGGCACGGCGATCGGCACCTGGTTGCGGCTCGCCGACCGGCTGCTGCACTCCGCCGACGTCGACATCCGGCACGGGATCCTGCTCACGGACGGGCGGGACGAGCACGAGTCGCCCGAGGAGCTGCGGGCCGCCCTGGACGCCTGCTCGGGCCGGTTCACCTGCGATGTGCGCGGGGTGGGCACGGACTGGGCGGTGCCCGAGGCCAGGAGCATCGCCGCGGCTCTGCTGGGCAGCGCCGACATCGTGGCCGATCCGGCCGGTCTGGTCGACGACTTCAGCCGGCTGGTGGCACAGGCGATGGGCAAGGCGGTCGGCGATGTCGCCCTGCGCCTGCGCACGCCCGTCGGCACCCGGATCGTGTTCGTCAGACAGGTCTCACCCACGGTCGTGGACCTCACCGGCCGGCGCACCGAGGTGGGCCCGCGCACCGGCGACTATCCCACGGGATCCTGGGGGTACGAATCCCGCGACTATCACATCCGGGTCCGCGTTCCCGCGGCGGACATCGGCCAGGAGATGCTGGCCGCCCGCATCTCGCTGGCCGTCCGCACGGGCGACGGCAGCGCGCACCCCACGGGCCAGGGGCTGATCCGTGCGGTGTGGACCGACGAGCCCACGGCCTTCACCGCCATCAGCCCGACGGTCGCCCACTACACCGGGCAGGAGGAGCTGGCCACGGCCATCCAGCAGGGCCTCGACGCCCGCAGGGCCGGTGACAGCGACGGAGCCGTCACCAAGCTGGGCCGCGCCGTGCAGCTCGCCGGGGCGCTGGGCCACGAGGACACGGCCCGGCTCCTGGCCAGGGTGGTGGACGTGGTCGATGCCGCGACGGGCACGGTCCGGCTGAAGACGCAGGTCACGGACGCGGACGAGATGACCCTGGAGACCCGGTCGACCAAGTCGGTCGCCATGATCCGGCACTCCGGGACACCGGCTCCCGCCGGCACCCCCGCCCAGCACGGCCCGCCCAGCCACGGATCACCCGGCCACGGCCCGCCCGGCCACGGCCCGCCCGGCCACGAACCGCCCGGGCGACGGGACGGGGGTGGAGACGGAGACGGGGACGGGATCAGCCGGGAACCGCGTTTCCTGGAGGCCGAGTTGGTGGAGCAGGCGCCTCCCGGGCGGGAGGTGCCCCTGCATGTGCGGGTCACCAGGGACTCCGCCGGCCCCGGCGTCGCCCTGCGCGGTTTTCCCCTCCCGGCGCAGGGGGCGCGGCTCCTCATCACCGTGCACGCTCCCGGGCTGCTGGCCCTGGGGGACCTGCAGCAAGTGCTGACCGTTCCGCCCGGCCGGGACTCGCACTGGCTGCAGTTCGGCCTGCGCACCATGACTCCCGGCCTGCACACCGTCACCGTGCGGGCCTTCCACCAAGGCACCTTCCTCGGCGAACTGCGCGCGCAGATCTCCGTACAGCCCGGCACTCCCGCGCGGGACGGCCCGCCGCGCACGGCGCCCCTCACCTCGCTCGCGTTCGACCCGGGGGAGGTGACGTTGCAGGTCCTCAAGGGCGCGGACGGCGCCTACAGCTTCCAGCTCCTCAGCGAGACCACCTACGCTCCCGAGTCCTTCCGCCTCCTGGCAGGCGACTCCCACGCCGCACGGGAACGGATCTACGACGAGCTGCGGCGCATGGCGGCCGCCGCCGGGCAGGCGGGTGGCGGCGAGCAGCACAGGGCCCGCCGCCGGCTGGTCAACCTCGGGGTGCAGCTGTGGGCGACGGCGGTGCCCGACGCCGTGCGGCAGCAGTTCTGGGAGGAGGTCGGGCACGTCACCGCCCTGACCGTCCTCGGTGACCACGACGTCGTTCCCTGGGAGCTGTTGTACCCCCTCGACGGGCGGCGGGAGGGTGACGGCTTCCTCGCCGAGTGGCTGCCCGTGGTCCGCCGGGTCTTCGGACAGGACCGCGTGCGCGAACTGCCCCTGGACTCCGCCGCCTTCGTGGTCCCGCCGGGTTCGCCTCCCGAGGCGGAACGTGAAGTGCTCGCGCTGCGGGCCAGACTCGGCGCCTCCGTGACCGACGGCGGCACCCTCACCCACCGCGCCGCCGTGAGCGACCTGATCGACGCAGGGCTCCACGGGGTGCTGCACTTCGCCTGCCACAACTCCTTCACCGGCGCCGGCTCCCACGTCACCATGGCGGACGGCCCCTTCGACCCGATCGACCTCGCCTACGCCACCCACTCCGGAGCCCTGCGCTCCACCCATCCGCTGGTCTTCTTCAACGCCTGCCGCAGCGCCGGCCAGATCGACTGGTTCTCGACCAGCCTCGGCTGGGCACCGCAGTTCCTCCAGGCCGGGGCGGGCGCGTTCATCGGCACCCTGTGGCCCGTGCGGTCCGACTCCGCGCTCCTGTTCGCCGACACTTTCTACGACCACCTGGTCACCGGGGGACAGAGCCTGGGACAGGCCTCCCTGCACGCACGCCGGGCACTGCGCGACCACGGCGGCGACCCCACCTGGCTGGCCTACGCCGTGTACGGCAGCCCCGCGGCCCGCACCGCGCCCCCATGACCTCGCCACGGACGGCCACGCCACCGGCGATCACAGTTTCGCGTGACGAAAGAAGCAGGCCCGATGGACCCCCGCATACCCCGCGTGCGACGCAAGCTGGCCGCCGTGCCGTTCGAGCCGCTGCGCAGCCACTCCTTCGGAGAGGAGCACCACCGGTTCCGCCTCGGCCCGCGGTCGAGCGAGGCGCGCATCGCGGCGTTCGAGTCCGAGCACCGCGTGGCCCTTCCGGAGCCGTACCGTCAGTTCCTCCTGCACATCGGCGGGTCCGGAGCGGGACCCTTCTACGGCCTTCGCGGCCTGAGCGCCGCCCTGTTCACCCTGCGCGAGCGCAGGGCTCCGGGCGTGCCGCGCGGGTTCGACCGGGCGAGCGGCACGGAGGAGGGGGACCTGTATCTGCACATCGTCGAGATGGGCTGCGCAGACGTCTGCCTCCTGGCCCTCACCGGCTCCCTCGCCGGCCGCGTCGTCATCGGGAACAAGGACGGCTACTGGGGACCCAACGTCTCCTCGGCCCGGGACTTCCTGGCCTGGTACGAACGCTGGCTCGACCACATGGCCCGAGGCTGGGACAACCGGGCCCTCGAACTCACCTCGCCGCGCCTCCACTGCCATCCGAACAGTCATCGGCTGGCACCGAGGATCTGAGCCGCCCGGTGGCCCGGCCGATGAGTTCGGCCTCCTCGAACGGTCCGCGGCGCGCAGACGGTTTTCCGGGAACCGGTGCCGCGCCACGGACCCTGCTCGGCATCGAGGTTGACGACGTCGACGAGACGCCCGGCCGCCTGCCGCGCAGGCCATGTGCCGCCCGTGGCCGGATCGTTCTCACCCCTTCACCGATCCCGATGTGAGTCCCTGGACGATGTGACGGCTGGCGAAGGCGAACAGGAGCATCGTGGGGGCGATCGTCAACACGGCCGCCGCGGACATCGAACCCCAGTCGATGTTGAAGCTGGAGATGAAGCCGTTCAGGGCGGTGGGGACGGTCTTGTTGCTGTCGCTGTTCATGAGCGTCACCGACAGGAACAGCTCGTTCCAGCAGTTGACGAAGTTGAAGATGAACGCGGCGATGATGCCCGGACGCATCACCGGCAGCAGCACCCGGAACAGCGCCGCGAAGCGCGACAGGCCGTCGATCATGGCGGCCTCCTCCAGCGCGTCCGGGATGTTCTCGAAGAACCCGCGGAGCATGACCGTGCAGAAGGGGATGCACACCGCGATGTAGACGAGGATCAGACCGAAGCGGTTGTCGACCAGCTTCAGGTCGGTCATCAGCAGGTAGAGCGGCCCCAGCGCGATGAAGGACGGGATCATCTGAGTGACCAGCGCCGCCATGAGCAGCGCGGACTTGGTGCGGAACTCGAAGCGGGCCAGCACGTACGCCGAGAGCATCGAGATCGCCGTGGCGGTCACGCCGGCCACGGCCGAGACGACAAGGCTGTTGGTGAGGTACGTCCCGAAGTCGGCCGTGCCGAACAGGCCGCGGTAGTTCTCCAGCGAGAAGCGCTCGGGCCAGTACGCCAGGGGGAAGTGGAAGATGTCCCCGGGCGCCTTCAGCGAGGTGATGGTGATCCAGTAGAGCGGGAAGACGGTGAAGAGCAGCCACACGCCGAGGAAGGTGAACTTCACGGCCCGGCCGGCCGCGGACCCCTTGCCGGTCACGACCTCACCCCTTTCCTCTCGCGCGTGGCCATGAGGAAGAACACCGCGAACACCAGCAGCGCGGCCACCACCAGCAGACCGAGCGCGGACGCCCTGCCGTAGTCGCCCTGCTGAGTGATCTTGATCATCCACGTGGTCACGATGTGCGTCTCGTTGTTGGGTCCGCCTCCGGTCATGCCGAAGATCAGATCCGGGAAGTTGAAGATCCAGATGACCCGGAGCAGCACGGTCAGGGCCAGCGTGGTGCGGATGTAGGGGATGGTGATCTGGAAGAGCGTGCGGGTCCTGCCCGCGCCGTCCAGCGCCGCCGCCTCGTAGAGCTCGTCGGGGATCGACTGGAGCGCGGCCAGGATCATGATCGTGAAGAAGGTGACGCCGTACCAGATGTTGGCGATGAGCACGGCCACCATCGCGGTCTTCGGATCGGCCAGCCAGGCGATCGGCTCGTCGATCAGACCGGCCTTCTGCAGCAGGTCGTTGACGACGCCGAACTCGCTGTTGAACAGCCAGCGGAAGAGGATGCCGATGAGGAATCCGGAGATCGCCCAGGGGAAGAAGATCAGCGCCTGGTAGAGGCCGCGGAGGCGGAAGCGCCGGCGCAGCCACAGCGCGAGAGCGAAGCCGATCACCAGCTGCGGGACGATCGAGCCGACGACCCACACCGCCGTGTTGCCCAGCACGGTGCCCCAGGCGGGGTCGGCGAAGACGTCGCCGAAGTTCCTCAGGCCGACCCAGGAGGTGTCGGTCAGGTCGGTCAGCTTCCAGTTGCGGAAGGCCATCTGGCCGCCCGCGATCACGGGGTAGTACGTGAAGATCGCCACGAAGACCGCGGCCGGCGCCATGAAGGCGGCGATGGTGAGGCCGTGCCGCGTGGTGAACTCGCGCTTGCGCCTGCCCCGGTGGGGGAGGCCCCTCCTGCCGGAGGCCTCCCCCGCGCCGGGCGCCGTCGTCTTCGACGTGGTCGTGGAGGTGACGGACATGCCTACTGCTCCTGCTGCCACTTCTCGGACCAGTACGCGTCCCAGCCCGCGAGCAGCTTCTTCGGCGTCGTCTTGCCGAGGATCAGCTTCTGCACGTCGGTGTCCGCCCTCTGCTGCCACTCGGCCCACCAGCTCACGCCGCGCGGCTGGGTGACGACCAGGTACTTGTCCGGCTGCTCGGTCATGGTGACGTAGCTCGACCAGGGACCGGTCTGGTAGAAGGGGTCGCTGACCGCGGACTTGAGGATGGGCACCAGGCTGTTCTTCTTCGTGAACGACGTCGACGCCTCGCCCTGGGAGAGGAACTGGACCAGCTTCACGGCCTCGGGCTTGTGTCCGCTGCCCTGGGCGACGCCCCACCCGGCGGTGGCCAGCGGCTGCACGGTCTTGCCGCCGGGTCCGGCCACCAGCGGAGCGGTGGACCACTGCTCCTTCGACACCGACTTCGACTCCGAGACGGTGGCGATCACTTCGGGGTCCTGGAGCAGGAACGCCGTGGAGCCGTTGGAGAAGGCCTCCACCATCTCCGGGTAGCCCCAGGAGACGGACGACTTCGGGGACGCCTGCCTGAAGAGCTTCAGGTAGGTCTCGATCGCGTCCTCGGCCTCGGGGGCGGAGAAGATCGTACGGCCGTTCTTCAGCTTGAAGCCGTTGGCCGGGTCGACCTGGTCGGCGAGGTAGGCCTCGATGGCGGCGGTGGCGTTGCTGTGGGAGTTGGCGCCGCCGCGGAAGGCGTAGCCGTAACGGCGTGCGGCCGGGTCGTGGACGGCGGACGCCTGCTCCAGCAGTTCCTGCCAGGTCGCCGGCGGCTTGTCGAAGCCCGCCTTCTCGATGAGGTCGGTGCGGTAGAAGAGGCTCAGGCCGTAGAAGCCGTACGGGACGAAGTAGGTGCGGCCCTTCGCGTCCTTGGCGGCGTCGACGGCGTTCTCCGTCATCGCCTGCCAGCCCTTCCAGCCGTCCAGGTCCTTCCTCATGTCGTACAGCCAGCCGTTGTTGGACCAGGGCCCGACGGTGATGTCCCGCACCTCCAGGACGTCCACGCCGCTGCCGGACTGGAGCATCTGCTGGAGCTTCTGGTCGGCCTGCTCGGTGGGCGGGGAGACCAGGTTGACCTTGATCTTGGGGTTCTGCTGTTCGAAGTCGGCTATGAGGTCCTTGAGCAGGTCGGTACGGGTCGGGTTCGTCAGGCTCTCGACCATGTTGAGGGTGACCGTTCCGCTCGCCTCGGGGCTCATGGTGGAACAGCCGGTGAGGAGCGTCGCGGCGGCGGTGCCGAGCGCGAGAACTGCCGTCCTTCTTCTCATTGTGCTGACCTCTTTCCTGAGTTCGCGCGTGCCCATGTGCTGAGGACCGGGACGCAGTCCTCGGCGAAGTACTCGTAGTCGGCGGCGGTGTTGTAGACATGGGCGGACAAGCGCATGTAGCCGGTGCCGCCGAAGCTGGTGAAGGCCGCCTCCACGCCCAGTTCGCGGGCCACGCGGTCCCGCAGGGCGTCGGCCTCGATCCGGTCGGCGGCCAGTCCGTCCGGCAGGCGCACCAGGCGCATGCCGGGCACGGGCATCCCGACGTCGACCGAGGGGTTCACCCCGGTCGCCTCGGCGAGCGCGGTGCCGATGACACGGGCGCCGTAGCCGACCAGGTCGTCCATGTAGCGGCGGGCGGCCGGCCAGCCCCAGGTGCGCTCGACGAAGGCGAGGGACGTCGGCGCGGTCAGATGGGCGGTGGCGTCGACGGTGCCCTGCTGGTCGAAGCGGTCGGGGAAGGGGTCGGCCGCGGCCCAGGAGTCGATCAGGGGGTACAGGCGCTCGCGCAGCGGACCCCGGGCGACCAGCGCCGCGGTGCCGCGCGGGGCGCATCCCCACTTGTGCAGGTTCCCGGTCCAGAAGTCGTACGTGGCGCCGGCGAGGGGAGCTTCGAGCAGCCCGGGCGCGTGTGCGCCGTCGACGAGGACGGGGACGCCCCGCCGCCGGGCCTCCGCGCCGATGCGCTCCACGGGGAGCCGGCGCGCTGTCGCCGAGGTGATCTGGTCGACGACGACGAGCCCGGTGGCGTCGCCGAGCTCGGCGACGACCGCTTCGTAGGCCTGGTCCTCGTCCGCGTCCAGGGGCACCCGGGCGGTACGGACCCGGCCGCCCCACCGGCGGGCCAGCCGCTCGGCCCCCATCGTCACGGCGCCGTAGCCGTGGTCGGTGACGAGGATCTCGCCGCCGGGCGGGAGGGTGAGGGCGGCGTAGACGACACTCGCGCCGGCGCTGGCGTTCGGCACGAGGGCGAGATCGCCGGCGTCGACCCGCAGGAAGTCGGCGAGCTCCACGCGGGTGGCGGCCAGGCGCTGGGGCAGCGCTGGGAACCACACGACGGGCGAGCGCTCCATCTCCGCGCGCAGCAGTTCCTGTCGCTCCTGGGCCACCAGCGGAACGGCCCCGAAGGAGCCGTGGTTCAGGTGCTTGAGGGCAGGGTCCAGCGACCAGGCCCGGTCGGCCGGCCTGCCGTCCGCCAGCAGCAGGGGGCACGGTGCGGTGGTCACCTCGGTCTCGCTCACATGACTCCACATCTGGGCAGGGCGGGTCTGCGGAGGATCAGACTCCGCCAGACACATCTGATGACTGGGCATCCTGCCCACGTTCTGGAGCGGAAACAAGGGTCGTACAGTGAAAGTCATCAGATGACTTTCCGTCGATACGTACCCGACACGATCGACGACTCGGCGGGCCTCGCTACAGTGCTCCCAGGGACGCGCCCCGGTCGCGGCCCGGCAGAGCGGGAAGAAGGGGACGGATGTCCGCAGTCGAGAAGGCCTTCCACGGCCTGCGGCACATGATCGGGACGGGGCGCCTCGGCCCGGGCGAGCGCATCCCGCCCGAGGGCGACCTGTGCGAGGAACTGGGCGTCTCGCGGGGGTCGCTGCGCGAGGCGGTACGGATGCTCGCGGCCCTGGGCGTCATCGAACCGCGGCACGGCTCGGGCACGTACGTCTCCCAGCTGAGGCCCCAGGACGTGATCGGCAGCCTCTCCCTGACCCTCGAACTGCTGCCGCTGTCAGGCCTGTTGGAGGTCTACGAGATCCGCCGCGTACTGGAGGCGCACGTCGCGGCCCAGGCGGCGGCCCGCTGCACGCCCGAGACGGTGGACACGCTCTTCTCCCTCATCGACGACATGGAGGCCACGAGCGACCCCACCAAGGCGTCGGAACTGGACCACCGCTTCCACGCGGAGATCGCCCGCGTGGGCGGCAACCCGACCCTCGCCACGCTCTTGGAGGTCTTCCGCTCCCGGTCCCGCAAGTACCAGGTCTTCACCCTGCCCGAAGGACCCGAACTGCGCAGGAAGAGCGACGACGACCACCGCGTCCTGGCCACCGCCATCGCCGACCACGACCCGGTCGCGGCGGCCGGTGCGGCGCAGGCCCATGTCGCCCAGACGGAACGGTGGCTGCGGGCGTTCATGCCACCGGTGGAGGAGACGAACGGGGCGGACTGAGCGTCTCTCGCAGCGCGCGTCCGCCACGCGGCTTCAAGGAACGCAAGACTCCCGCGGGACTCCCGCAGGACACCCGTCCTGCCTCGGCCGCGAACCGTCCGTTCCGGTCCGCGCCGGAGGGTGCCGCGCGGGTGTCTTCACCCGACCGGGCCGGGTGTTGGTGACCCGGTCGCCGGGTCCGTCGCGTGAAGATGGAGCCCGGCTCACCAGCAAGGACGGGCGAACGTGCACGACCATCCCGAGACGGCCGGTGACGGCCAGGACGCACCCCCGGCAGCAGGGGGCCGCTGGGGCCGCTTCCGCGGCACGCCGTGGTGGCCGGCGACCGTGCTGGTGTTCATCCTCGCCGCGGCGGCCGGACTGTTCGCCTGGTCGTACACGTACACCATGGCCGATCCGACGCCGCACCAGCTCCCGACGGCCGTCGTCGGGTCGTACGACGAGAAGCAGGGACGGGCGTTCCTGGCGGGGCTGGGCGCGGCGCTCAACTCCTCGATGAGCACCCGGGCCTACGACTCGCGGGCGGCGGCCCTGGAGGCCGTCGAGGAGCAGCGGGTCTTCGCGGTGTTCGAACTGCGCGACGACGGGCGGCGCGTGCTGCTGGACGTGTCGGCGGCCTCCGGTGCCTCGGTCGCGGAGCTGCTGGCGCAGGCCGCGCCCGCGGTGGGGCGGTCGGCCGGGGTGGCGGTGACCGTCCGGGACGTCAATCCGCTGCAGAAGGGCGATCCGCGCGGTCTGGCCCTCTTCTACATCTCCCTCGCCGCGGTGATCATCGGCTTCGTGGGCGCCATCCAGCTCAGCGTGCACGCGCGCTCGCTCACCCCACTGGAGCGCATCGCCTTCACCGCCGCCTACGCGCTGCTCGGCGGCTTCGCCATCGCGGCCGCCGTGGACTGGCTGCTAGGTGCGCTCGATCTGCCGTTCGTGGAGTCGTGGCTGATCCTGGCGCTCACGATGTTCGCCGCCGGCATGACCTTCACCATGTTCAACACCCTGGTGGGCCGCTGGGCGATGCTGCCGACCTGGGGCGTGATGGTCCTGCTGGGCAACCCCTCCTCGGGCGGGGCGGTCTCCTGGCCGCTGCTGCCGTCGGCGCTGGGCGTCATCGGACGGTGGCTGCCGCCCGGCGCGTCGGTCAACGCCCAGCACACGGCGGTGTACTTCCCCCGGCACCAGCACGCCTTCCCGTTCCTGGTGCTGGCCGGCTGGGCCCTGGTGTCCTGCGCGGTGTTCTGGATCTGGCGGCACCGCCACCCGGGCGGGAGGGAACGGCAGCCGGCCGACGAGCCGGCACCCGACGGCGGCGGGGCGTGATCGATCCGTGGCGGTGGGGCGTGAAGCCGGTCCACGCCCCACGTGGCGGGGCCTGAGACGCGTGCGCCCCCGACCGGCACCGTCACCCGGCCGGCACCGTCATCCGGCCGGCACCGTCACCTCGCCGACGCCCTCCGCGCGCGCCCCGCCGGCCACCTGGACGGTGAACGGCCGGTCCGTCCCCGCGGCCGTCACCCGCAGGGTGTCGCCCTCACGGTGTACCCGGAAGGTCGCGGCCGGGTCGCCCGCCAGGTCGGGCACGATGACCTCCGCGGTGTACGCGGCCGAGGCCGGCGGATGGACGAGCAGGGTCGGACGGTCCAGCCAGTCCGCGTCGGGCCGCTGGTCGTCCGCGGCCAGCGGCAGGACGGCGCCCTCCCGGACGTACAGCGGCAGACTGTCGTAGCCGTGCCGTTCGGTGCGCCAGGCCGGGCCGCTGACGCGCTCCCCGGTGAGGAGGTGGGTCCATGTGCCCGCGGGGAGATAGACCTCCACCTCGCCGTCCTCGGTGAGGACCGGTGCGACCAGCAGGTCGGGGCCGAGCATGTACTGGCGGTCCAGCGGACGGCAGGCCGGGTCGCCGGGGAACTCCAGGACCATCGGCCGCATCATCGGCACGCCGGTGCGGTGGGCCTCGGCGGCGACGCCGTAGAGGTAGGGCATCAGCCGGTGCTTGAGCAGGGTGAACCGGCGGGCGACGTCGACGGCCTCCTCGCCGAACTCCCAGGGCACGCGGTAGGACGACGAGCCGTGCAGGCGGCTGTGCGAGGAGAGCAGGCCGAAGGCGAGCCAGCGCTTGAAGACGGACGGCTCGGGGGTGCCCTCGAAACCGCCGATGTCGTGGCTCCAGAAGCCGAAGCCGCTCAGCGACAGGGACAGACCGCCGCGCAGCGACTCGGCCATGGCCTCGAAGGAGGACCAGCAGTCGCCGCCCCAGTGGACCGGGAACTGCTGGCCGCCGGCGGTCGCCGACCGGGCGAACACCACGGCCTCGCCCTGGCCGCGCTCCTTCTCCAGGAGTTCGAAGACGGTCCGGTTGTACAGGTGGCTGTAGTAGTTGTGCATCCGCTCGGGGTCGGAACCGTCGTGCCACACCACGTCGGTGGGGATCCGCTCGCCGAAGTCGGTCTTGAAGCAGTCCACGCCCTGGTCGAGCAGTGGCTTGAGCTTCGACTGGAACCAGGCGCGGGCCTCGGGGCTGGTGAAGTCGACCAGCGCCATGCCGGCCTGCCACAGGTCCCACTGCCAGATGTCGCCGTTCGGGCGGCGCACCAGGTGCCCCCGTTCCGCGGCCTCCTCGAACAGCGGGGACTTCTGGCCGATGTAGGGGTTGATCCAGACGCTGACCCTGAGGCCCTTGTCCTTCAGCCGGGCGAGCATGCCCTCCGGGTCGGGGAACACGTCCGGGTCCCACGCGAAGTCGCACCACTGGTACTCGCGCATCCAGAAGCAGTCGAAGTGGAAGACGGACAGCGGGATGCCGCGCTCGGCCATGCCGTCCACGAACGAGGTCACGGTCGCCTCGTCGTAGTCGGTGGTGAACGAGGTGCTCAGCCACAGGCCGAACGACCAGGCGGGCGGCAGGGCGGGGCGGCCGGTGAGGGCCGTGTAGCGGGCCAGGACGTCCTTGGGGGTGGGCCCGGCGACGACGAAGTACTCCAGCGTCTGGTCCTCGACGCTGAACTGCACCTGCCCCACCGACTCGGAGCCGATCTCGAAGGAGACCTTGCCGGGATGGTTGACGAAGACGCCGTAGCCGCGTGAGGTCAGGTAGAAGGGGATGTTCTTGTACGCCTGCTCGCTGCTGGTGCCGCCGTCGGCCTGCCAGACGTCCACGACCTGGCCGTTCTTGACGAACGGAGTGAAGCGCTCGCCCAGGCCGTAGATCTGCTCGCCGACGCCGAGCGAGAGCCGGGAGAGCATGTGGTGGGCGCCGTCGCCGGTGGTGGCGAAGGCGGTGCTCTTGGCGTTCGCCCGGGTCAGCTCGCGCCCGCCGGCGTCGTGGAAGGTGAGGGTCCAGGGGCCGGACCGGTCCAGGCGCACGGTGAGCGGGCCGCTGGTCAGCTCCGTGACCGGGCCCTGCTGGCGCACCTCGCCGGTGCCGCCGTCGGGGCCCGTGAGGGCGAAGTCGGGGCCGGGTCGCCGCTTGCCGGCGTGGTGGGTGACCCGGACGCCGATCACGCCCTCGGCGGGGGAGAAGCACTCGGTCGTGATCAGCGGCGCGTTGAGGGTGTCGCCCCGGTGGGCCACCCGCTTGACGGAGGCATGAGTGGTGAAGCGCTTCGATAGAACGCGCACGTCACGCACCTCAGTGGCGTAGGAGAGCTGCACACCGTCGCGGACGAGCCAGAAGCCGTCGGTGAACTTCATGATCTTCCTTGGGTGGGGGCGAGGGCGGTCGGATGGGGAGGGCGGACGTCTCGGATGCTTTTTGATCGTACACAAAACACCTGCGTCCGCCAGGGGTCGTGCCATCGATTTTCCTGCTCTGAACAGCGGTTATGGCGGGCCGGGATGACGTCTTCGGATGGTGGGCGGCGGAGTCGCGAGACGTCGGGGGCTAGCGCGGGGACCGGATCGTGGCGTATTAGTCATCCCGTCAAACAAAACCGACCGGCGAAGGAGCCGGCAGTGCACCAGCAAGAGCCGCAGGGTGTTGAAGCGCTTCAACAACGACGTCACGGACGGCGCCGCCACGCCGTCACCTCGCTCGCCGCCGTCACCGTCCTGGTCGCCGGGACGGCGCTGACGGGCTGCGGACAGCAACGCGACGCCGGCGTGTACACGGTGATGAACTCCTCGACCGACGAGTCGTACCACCGGTGGGACGCGGAGGCGATGGACCGCTGCGGCAAGCGGCTGGGCGTCACCATCGAGCAGCAGAGCGTCCCCGCGGCGCAGGTGATGACCAAGGCGCTGCGCATGGCGTCCTCGAAGTCGCTCCCGGACATCGTCCAGTTCGACGCGTCCGAGATGCCGACCTTCGCCGAGGCCGGCGGCCTCGTCGACCTCAGGACCCTCGGCCTGAGCACCGAGAACATCCCCGAGGGCATCGTCGACTTCGGCTCCTACCGGGGCACCTACTACGGTGCCGCGCGGTCCGTGAACACCCTCGCGCTCTTCTACGACAAGGACGTCCTCGACCGGGCGGGCGTGCAGGTGCCCACCACCTGGGCGGAGCTGCGCCGGGCGGCGAAGAAGCTCACCCAGGGCAAGCGCTACGGCCTCGCCCTCAGCGCGGGCGGTGCCGAGGACGGCGTCTTCCAGTTCACGCCCTTCATGTGGTCCAACGGCGGCGACGAGACCAAGCTCGACGGCCCCCGGGTCGTCGAGGCGCTGGACTACTGGAAGGACCTGCTGGCGGACGGCTCCCTGTCGAAGTCGACCGTCAACTGGACGCAGGCGGACGTCAACGACCAGTTCATGGCCGGCAACGCGGCGATGATGATCAACGGCCCGTGGCAGGTCGAGACGCTCAACACCAAGAAGTCGCTGCACTGGGGTATCGCACGGATCCCGGTGCCCCGGCCGGGCGCGGACTCGGTCGGCCCGCTCGGCGGAGCGGTGCTCACCGTCCCCAACACGGGCGACCGGACGCGGGAGAGGACGGCCGGCCGGATCGTCGCCTGCCTGGCCGGGGAGAAGGAGCAGCTCACCTACGCGCTCAACAGCTGGATGGTGCCCGCCGACTCCGAGGCCGCCGCCGTGTGGCGCGAGCGGGTGCCGGAACTGGACGCGCTGGCCGGCCAGGTGGCCGCCGCCCGGTCACGGACCGCGAAGCTCGGCGCCGGCTGGTCGAGCGTGTCGCTCGCCCTGCAGAGCGCCTTCCAGTCCGCCCTGACCGGGCAGTCCAGCAGGGCCGCCCTCACGCGCGCCCAGCAGCGGGCGACGAGCGGGAACTGAGGTACGCGCACATGACCACGTCCACCGTCACCGCCCCGGCCGCCGGCGAGACCCCCAAGCCGGCCACCGCACCCGACCCCGCCCGGCTGCGGCGCAGGCGCCGGCTCGCCCAGTGGGGGTTCGTCGCCCCCGCGGTCGTCTTCATGCTGCTGTTCTTCGGCTACCCGCTCGTCCGCAACGTCGTGATGAGCTTCCAGGAGTACACACCGAAGACGTTCTTCACCGGCGAAGCGCCGTTCAACGGCACCGACAACTGGGCCGACGTCTTCCAGGACGCCCTGTTCGGCAAGGCGCTGTGGCACACGCTGGTGTTCACCGCCGGGTCGCTGCTCGGCCAGTTCTGCATCGGCCTGGCCCTCGCGGTGTTCTTCAGCCGCCGCTTCCCCCTCAACGGGGTGCTGCGGTCGCTGATCCTGCTGCCCTGGCTGGTGCCCATGGTGGTGTCGGGCATGGTGTGGCGCCGCATCCTCGACCAGGACACGGGCGTGCTGAACTCGTTCCTGGACACGCTGGGCCTGGGCGGTCACACGCCCTGGCTGACCGACCCGCAGACGGCCCTGCTGTCGGTGATCCTGGTCAACATCTGGATCGGCATCCCGTTCAACATGGTCATCCTCTACGGCGGCCTCCAGGAGATCCCGAAGGAGCTGTACGAGGCGGCCTCCCTGGACGGGGCGTCCGCCTGGCGGGCGTTCCGCTCCGTCACCCTGCCGATGCTCAGGCCGGTCATCACGGTCGTGCTGGTGCTGGGCTTCATGTCGACGGTGAAGATCCTCGACCTGATCCTCGCCCTCACCGACGGCGGCCCGGCCGACGCCACCCAGACCCTGGGCACGCTCACCTACCAGAACTCCTTCGTCCAACTGGACTTCGGGGCGGGCGCGGTCGTCGGCAACGTACTCATCCTGATCTCCGCGGTGTTCGCGGTGTTCTACCTGCGGGCCAACCGCACCGAGGGGAAGTGACGTCCATGGCCTCCCACACGCCCACCGCCGCACGGCGCCGCTGGGGCTCCACCGTCGCCGGTGCGCTGATCCTGTGCGTCATGCTCTTCCCGCTGTACTGGATGCTCAACACCGCGCTCCAGCCCGAGTCGGGCCTGCTGGAGGTCGACCCGGTGCCCGGCGGCCTCGATCTGTCCGGCTTCTCCAAGGCCCTCGGCGACCAGGGCGGCAACCTGCTGACCTCACTGACGGTGTCGCTCGGGGCGGTCGCGATCTGCCTGGCGATCGCGGCGCCGGCGGCGTACGGGCTGGCGCGCTTCGGGCTGCGCGGCTCGCGGACCATCGTGTTCGGCACGCTGATCACCCAGATGGTGCCGGGCATCGTCATCGCCAACGCGCTGTACAACTCCTACGTCGACCTGGGCCTGGTCAACTCCTACTTCGGCCTGATGCTGGCCGACGCCTCGCTCGGCATTCCGTTCTCCATCGTGCTGATGCGCTCCTTCATGGTGTCCATCCCCGGCGAGGTGATCGAGGCGGCGCAGATGGACGGGGCCGGACCGCTGCGCACCTTCCTCACGGTGGTGCTGCCGATGAGCCGCAACGCGCTGATCACCTCCGGGCTGTTCGCGTTCCTGTTCTCCTGGAGCGACTTCATGTTCGCGCTCACCCTGAACACCACCGACGACGTCAAACCCGTCACGCTGGGCATCTACCAGTACATCGGCGCGCACGTCGGGGACTGGGGCTCGGTGATGGCCGCGTCCGTGCTGTCCGCGGTGCCGGCGGCCGTCCTGCTCGTCCTCGCCCAGAAGTACATCGCCGCCGGCATCACCGGCGGCTCCGTCAAGTGACCCGCACCGGACAGAAGATGGGCCTTTCCCGCATGACCGACTTCCCCTCCTTCCCGCCCGGGTTCGTCTTCGGCGCAGCGACGGCCTCGTACCAGATCGAGGGCGCGGTGCACGAGGACGGCCGCGGCCCGTCGATCTGGGACACCTACAGCCACACCCCGGGACGGACGGCGGGCGGCGACACCGGTGACGTGGCCTGCGACCACTACCACCGCTACCCGGAGGACGTGGCACTGCTGCGGGACCTGGGCGTGGACTCGTACCGCTTCTCGATCGCGTGGCCGCGCGTCCTGCCGGGCGGCGGCGGCCCGGTGAACCAAAAAGGGCTCGACTTCTATGCGCGGCTCGTCGACGAGCTGCTCGCGGCGGGCATCGAGCCGGCCGTCACCCTCTACCACTGGGACCTGCCCCAGGCGCTGGAGGACCGCGGCGGCTGGCGCGTGCGGGAGACGGCCGAACGGTTCGCCGCGTACACGGCCGTCGTCGCCGAGCACCTCGGGGACCGGGTGCCGCGCTGGATCACCCTGAACGAACCGTGGTGCAGCGCCTTCCTCGGCTACTCCGTCGGCCGGCACGCACCCGGCGCCCGCGAGGGGCGGGGCGCGCTGGCCGCCGCCCACCACCTGCTGGTCGGTCACGGCCTCGCCGTCCAGGCCCTGCGCGCGGCCGGGGCGCGCGAGGTCGGCATCACGCTCAACCTGGACCGCAACCTGCCCGCCACCGCATCCGGCGCGGACCGCGCGGCCGTCGTCCGCGCGGACACCCGGCACAACCTGGTGTGGACCGAGCCGATCCTCGCCGGCCGCTACCCGGCGACGGAGGAGGAGACCTGGGGCGAGCTGATCACCGGCCAGGACTTCCGGCGGGACGGCGACCTGGAACTGATCTCCCGGCCGCTGGACTTCCTCGGCGTCAACTACTACCGGCCGATCGTGGTAGCCGACGCCCCGTACCGCGAGACCGATCCCGCGCGCCGGGTGGCCACGGACAACCGCTACGAGGAGGTGCCGCTGCCCGGCGTGCGGCACACCGCGATGGGGTGGCCGGTGGTGCCCGAGTCCCTCACGGACCTGCTGGTACGGCTCAAGGAGCAGTACGGCGACGCCCTGCCGCCCCTCCACATCACCGAGAACGGCTCGGCGGAGGAGGACGCGGTCGCCGCCGACGGGTCGGTGCACGACACCGACCGGGTGGCCTACCTGCGCGACCACCTCACCGCGCTGCGGGCGGCGATGGACGCGGGCGTGGACGTGCGCGGCTACTACGTGTGGTCGCTGCTGGACAACTTCGAGTGGGCCTTCGGCTACGGCAAGCGGTTCGGCATCGTCCGGGTCGACTACGCCACGCAGCGGCGCACCCCGAAGGACAGCTACCACTGGTACCGGGAGCTGATCGCCGCCCACCGGGGCTGACGGGCACGGCTCCGCCGGCCGCACCGCCCGAGCGGTGACCCGCGACGGCAGGCGGCCGCCTCACCCGGTCAGGTGGGCGACCACCGAGCGCATCGCCCGCCGCATGGCGGGGCGCGTCTCCTCCGGCGCGTCGAGGGTCTCGAACCCGTGGTGCCCGCGGGGCACGTCGACCAGCTCCAGCCGGGCCGCGCCCGCGCCGGCCGCGGCCACGAACGCCTCGACGGTCGCGGCGATCTCGGGCGACTCCAGCCCGGCGCGGAGGAGGACCACGGGCAGGCCACCCGCCCCGGCGACCGCGCGGGCCGGGTGGAAGCGGCTCCCGGCCATCCCCCAGACCGGCAGGGGCGCCAGGACGGGGTAGGCGGCGGCCAGGCAGCGCAGCCAGGCCGGCGGCCGCGCCAGCCAGTCGGTGGCGAGCAGTCCGCCGCCGGAGAAGAACCACAGGGCGATCCGGTCCGCGTCCACCCGGGGATCGGCCCGGACGAGTTCCACCCCGGCGGCCACGTCCTCGGCGGCGCGCTCGTAGTCCGTGATGTCGTGCAGGCGGTGCTCGACGGTGGCACCGACGAGGCCCTCGGCGGCGGCCAGACGGGCGTAGCCCACCAGGGTCGGCCACTCCCGCGGACCCGGCCGGGCCCCGGCGGGCACCGGTCCACCGTGCACGAACACCACGGCCGGTCGCGGGCCCTCCCCGTCCGGGACGTACAGATCGACATGGTCCCGGCGGTCGCGCGGCAGCTCGGGCACGTCCCAGGGGAACGGGCGCAGGTGGGCGGGCAGCGGCGCGTCGTCGCCGGGCGCCCGCAGGCGGTGCCCCGCACCGGACGCGGCCCGCAGCAGCACCTCCGCGAGGCCGGCGGGACAGGACAGCATCGGCCAGTGCCCGGTGGGGAGCTCGAAGAAGGTGACCTGGGGCCGGGTCAGGGCGGCGAGCGCGGGATCGCCGAAGTCGACGAGCCGCTGCACCGCGTCGATGCCCGCCCCGTTCCGGGTGCACAGCACGCCGCTGACCGGCACCGCGGCGACCGGCCCGGCCAGCCGCAACGGCTGGAGCAGGGTGCCCAGCGGCTGCGGCGCCGCGAGGGCGGTCAGGCGCTCCAGCGCCGCCTCGCCGAGGCCGGCCGTGCTGCCCCAGCGCTCCCACTCGCCGCGGGCCGGTGGCGCCAGGACGCCCGCGCGCTCGCCCGCCGCGGCACGCTCGGCCAGCTGCGCGCGCAGCGCCTGGTCCGGCACGGCGGCCAGCGCCGGGACACCGTTTCGCGGCATCCCGCAGTCCAGGTACACCACGCGGGCCACGCGACCGGCCCGCCGGTCGGCGGCACCGAGCACCGGGTGGATGCCGTAGTCGTGGCCGACCAGCACGATCTCCCGCCCGGACGCCGGGTCCACCGCGTCGATCGCCGCGATCACGTCCTCGATGTGCGTCTCCAGACCGACGCGCTCCGCCGGCGCGGGCCGGGCCGCGTCGACCCCCGTCAGCGGCACCGCGTGCGCCTCACCGCCCGCGGCGACCAGCCGCCGGGCCGTCTCCTCCCACACCTGGGCGCCGGTGAACACACCCGCCACCAGGATGAACACATGCACGACAAACCCCTCCCCGGACATGTCACAGGACGCCGCGCCGGTCGCGTACGCCCTCGATCCGCGGCCCGGACCGACCGCCCGGACCACGTGCCGGTACCGTAGGAACTCCCCCTGAGGGAGGTTCAACTGTCCGCGCCGCACGAGCCGTTGTGGAGCATCGGGGAGCTCGCCGAGCGAGCCGGTGCCACCGTGAAGACCGTCCGCTTCTACTCGGACCGGGGCCTGCTCCCCGAAGCCGCCCGCAGCAGCGGCGGACACCGCCGCTACGGCCCCCCTGCGCTGGAGCGTCTGCGGCTGATCCGCTCCCTGCGCGGCCTCGGCCTGCCCCTGCCCGCCGTACGCCGCGTCCTGGAGGACGAGGACGCGGCCGGCCCGGTCCTGGAGACCGCGGTCGACAGCCGGCTGCGCGAGCTGGGCGACGAGCTGAGGACCCTGCGCTGGCGGGCAGCGGCACTCGAACTGGTACGGGACTGCCCACCGGACCGGCGCGCCGGCCGGCTGAGGCTGCTCGGCGCGCTGAGCACCCCGCCGAGCACCGCGCCCCTGGCCAGGTTCTGGCGCGCCTGGCTGCCGGCCCGGATGCCGGCGCGCGCGACCGCCGCCTTCCTGGAGGTCGCCGTCCCCCAGCCGCCCGACGCACCGCGCCCGGACCAGGTGCTCGCCTTCGCCCGGCTGCACGCGATGACGACGGCTCCCTGCCCGGACGGCCGCCGCCCCCAGCCGGACGTGCACCGCGTGGCGGGGGCGCGCGGCGCGGCCCTGCTCTACGCGGGCCTCGCCGAGGCCTTCGCCCTCGCGGCCGCACCGGTGCGCCGGGCGCAGGGCCCGCGTCCGGGCGAGGCCCTGGATGCCTACGTCGCGGCGTACGCGAGCGCCTACGGCAGCCGCGACACCCGCGGCTTCCGCCGTCTGCTGGCCGACCGGCTCGCGGCCGAGGCGCGTCTGGACCGGTACTGGGAACTCGCCGCCGTCGTCCTGAGCGAGCCGGGCGGCCCCGCGCAGCCGACCCCGGGCTCGGCGGACGACTGGCTGCGCGCGGCCCTGCGCCAGGACAACGCCGCAGCGGCATGAGCCGCCTCCCACCAGCACGGTCCGGACGGCGGCGACCGGCCCGGCGGCCCGGGGGCGCGCGGCCCGGGCGTGTCGCTCGCATCACCGCCGCGGACAGGGTTAGGTGCGCGACAAGGGGTTACACGCGTGCGTGTTCGTGTGGGAACGGCCTGGGGGGCGGTCGTACGAGGGGGCGGGGAGCGCGTGGAGGAAACAGACGTGACTGAGCCGGGACCGCGGCTCGCGACGGCCGGCGGTGACGTGTTCGCCGCCGACCGCGAGGTGGGCGGCGATCTCGCCCTGGTGGACTGGGCGGCCACGCCGCTCGGGCCGCCGGCGCAGTGGCCGCAGAGCCTGCAGACGGCCGTCAGCATCCTGCTGTCCTCCCGTTTCCCCATGTGGATGGCCTGGGGCGAGCAGCTCACGTTCTTCTGCAACGCCGCCTACCGGCGCGACACCCTCGGCCGGAAGTACCCCTGGGCGCTGGGACGGCCCGCCAACGAGGTCTGGGCCGAGATCTGGGACGACATCGGCCCGCGCATCGAGACCGTGCTCCGCACCGGCGAGGCCACGTGGGACGAGGGCCTGCTGCTCTTCCTGGAGCGCTCCGGCTACAGCGAGGAGACGTACCACACCTTCTCCTACAGCCCGCTGCGCGACGACTCCGGAGCCGTGGTGGGCATGCTGTGCGTCGTCAGCGAGGACACCGACCGGGTGATCGGGGAGCGGCGCATGGCCACGCTGCGCGACCTGGGCTCCGACCCGAGCGTGATCCGCACCGAGCAGGAGGTGCTGTCCTTCACCGGCCGGCAACTGGAGCGCAACCGCAAGGACCTGCCCTTCACCCTGACCTACCTCTTCGACGAGGGCACCGCCCGGCTGTCCGCCGCCACCGGCCTGCCCGCGGGCCACCCCGCCGCGCCCGCCGTCCTCCCGGTCGACGACCCGGACGGGGTGTGGCCGGTCGCGGCCCCCGCCCGGGGCGAGACGGTCCTGGTGCCGCTGGAGGGCGGTGCCTTCGCCGACCTGCCCGCCGGGGACTGGCCGAGACCGCCCCGGCAGGCCCTCGTCGTCCCGCTCGTGCAGCAGGGCAGCGCCCCCTACGGCTTCTGCGTGGCGGCGCTGAACCGCTACCGCGTGCTCGACGAGGGGTACCGGGGGTTCATCGAGCTGACCGCCGGATACATCGCCTCCGGCATCGGCAGCGCCCGCAGCTACCAGGCCCAGCAGCGGCGGGCCGAGGAACTCGCGGAGCTGGACCGGGCCAAGACGACCTTCTTCTCCAACATCAGCCACGAGTTCCGGACCCCGCTGACGCTGATCATGGGTCCCGTCGAGGAGCTGCGCGGCCGGTTCTCCGACGCCGACGAGGCCGTTCGCCAGGACCTGGACGTCGTGCACCGCAACGGGCTGCGGCTGGGCAAGCTGGTCAACACGCTGCTGGACTTCTCCCGCATCGAGGCCGGCCGCATGCAGGCCCGCCACGAGCCGGTCGACCTGGCCGTGGTGACCGCGGAGCTCGCCAGCGTCTTCCGCTCGGCCGTGGAACGGGCCGGGCTCGCCTTCGACGTGGACTGCCCGCCCCTGGACGAGCCCGTGTACGTCGACCGCGGCATGTGGGAGAAGGTGGTGCTCAACCTGCTGAGCAACGCCCTGAAGTTCACCTTCGACGGCGCGGTGTCCGTGCGCGTGCGCCGCACGGACACCCATGCCGTCGTGACCGTCTCCGACACCGGTGTCGGCGTGCCGGAGGCGGAGATGCCCCGGCTGTTCGAGCGCTTCCACCGCATCGAGAACGCCCGCTCCCGCTCGAACGAGGGCAGCGGCATCGGCCTGGCCCTGGTGCGCGAGCTGGTCGGCCTGCACGGCGGTTCGATCACCGCGGAGAGCCGGCTGGGCGAGGGCACCGCCTTCACCATCCGGATTCCCTTCGGGACCGCCCATCTGCCGCCGGACTCCGTGGCGTCCGAGGCCGGCGGCTCCGCCGTCTCCGCGACCGCCGACCCCTACGTCCAGGAGGCACTGCGCTGGCTGCCGGGGCCCGGTGGCTCCGCGTCCGGCGGCGGCCGGGTGCCGGAGGCGGTGGGCCCGGCCGTCGTGCCGGGTTCCCCCGCCGGCGGCCGCGTGCTGGTGGCCGACGACAACGCCGACATGCGCGAGTACCTCTCGCGCACGCTCGCCGGAGCGGGATACGAGGTGACCGCCGTCGCCGACGGCGTCGAGGCCCTGCAGGCCGTCCGCCGCGACGTTCCCGACCTTGTCGTCAGCGACGTCATGATGCCCCGGCTGGACGGGCTGGGGCTGGTGTCGAGACTGCGCGCGGACACGCGCACCGCCGCGGTGCCCGTGGTGCTGCTGTCGGCGCGGGCCGGGCAGGAGGCCTCCATCGAGGGCCTCCAGGCGGGTGCGGACGACTACCTGGTCAAGCCCTTCGCCGCCGCCGAACTGCTCGCCCGGGTCCGGGCCAACGTGGAGCTGGCCCGGCTGCGCGGCCATCACCTGCGGTGGCGCACCGCGCTGATCGACTCGCTGCAGGAGGCGTTCTTCGTCTGCGACGAGGCAGGAGCCGTCGTGGAGATCAACACCGCCTTCACCCGCATCCTCGGCTACGGCCCCGAGCATCTGCCCTACGAGCCGGTCCACCCCTGGTGGCCGGACGCCGCCGCCGATCCCGAGGCCCACCGCCGGGTCGGCGCGGCCTTCACCGATCTGCTGGAGCGCGACCAGGGCTCGACCACGGTCCCCGTCACCCACCGGGACGGCCAGCGCCGGTGGGTCGCCGTCACCTGGAACAAGGCCCAGGACCCGGACACCGGGCGCCGGGTCACCGTCGGGACGTTCCGCGACGTCACCGCCGAGCACTACGCCGTCCAGCGCACGACGGCACTGGCGGCGCTGAACACCGTGCTGTCCCAGGCCGCCAGTCTCCCCGAGGCGCTCACCAGCGCTCTGGCGGAACTGAAAGCCCTGTGGCGGGCGCGGTGCGTGCTGGCCGTCGTCTTCCGCCCCGGCGACGTGCCGGCCCTCACCGCCACGGAACCCGGAGCCGACTGGGACCGGCTCGCCCCCGCGTCACGGGACTTCCTCAGCGGACTGCGCGACCGGCCGCCGCTCACCCCGGTCACCGACGGCACCGGCGCGGGCGTGCTGCTGGAACACCCCGACGGACCGCTGGCCGTCTGGATCGACCTGGGCGAACACCGGCCCTTCACCGCCGAGGACCAGGTCCTGCTGTCGCTGCTGGCGGGACGCCTCGCACAGGGGCTGGTACGGGCGCACCAGATCGACCAGCAACGCGAGACCGCCATCGCGCTGCAGCGCGCCATCCTGGGCCCGGCACGGCTCCCGGACGGCTTCGCCGTGCGGTACGAGCCCGCCACCCGCCCGCTGGAAGTGGGCGGCGACTGGTACGACACCGTCGCCCTGCCGGACGGCCGTATCGGCATCGTCGTCGGCGACTGCGTCGGACGGGGCCTGGAGGCGGCCAGCGTCATGGGCCAACTGCGCAGCGCCTGCCGGGCGTTGCTGCTGCAGGAGCCCAGTCCGGCCCGGGCGCTGATGGCACTCGACCAGTTCGCCGCGAGCGTCCCCGGCGCGCTGTGCACGACCGTCTTCTGCGGTGTCTTCGATCCCGGCACGGGGGAGTTGACCTACTCCACCGCCGGGCACCCGCCGGGGATCCTCGCGCACGCCGACGGCTCGGTCCGGCTCTTGGAGGAGGGGCGCTCCCTGCCGCTGGCCGTCCGCCCGGGCAACCGGCGTCCCGAAGCGCACTGCACCCTGCCCGCACGCTCCACGCTGCTGCTGTACACCGACGGGCTCGTGGAACGCCGCCGCCGCTCGCTCGGCGCCGGCATCGAGGAAGCGGGCAGGGCCGTCCGGAAAGGCCGCGACCTGCCGGTCGACGACCTCGCCACCGAGGTGATGACCCGGCTCGCGCCCGACGGCGGCTACGACGACGACGTGGCGCTGCTCCTCTACCGCCACCCGGCGCCGTTCGACGTCACCTTCCCGGCCGAGGCCGCGCAACTGGCCCCGGTCCGCAACGCGCTGCGCGCCTGGCTCGCCCGGTGCGACCTGGACCGGTTCGAGGTGCAGAACGTGCTCGTCGCGGCGGGCGAGGCGTGCGCCAACGCGATCGAGCACGGGCACCGGCACGCACCGGGCGAGGCCGTGCGCCTGAGCGTCCAGGCCTTCGCCGACCGTCTGCGCCTGACGGTTGCCGACTCCGGCCGGTGGAAGACCCCGCAGCCCGAGCCCCATGCCAACCGCGGCCGGGGCGTGGCCCTCATGCGGGCCATGATGGAGCAGGTGACCATCACCCCCGGCCCCCACGGCACCACTGTCGACATGCAGATGAGGATCGCCCGATGACCACTCCGCTCACCCTCACCACCGGTAGGCGTGCGGACGGCACCCCGCGCCTCTCGGTCAGCGGCGAGATCGACATGAGCAACGCCCCGGCCCTGGCCGAGGCCCTCGACGACGGGTCCGGCCCCCTCGTGGTGGACCTGACCGCGGTGGAGTACCTGGACAGCGCCGGCCTGAGCGTGCTCTTCGCCCACGCCGACCGGCTGGAGCTGATCGTCCCGCCCCTGCTGGAGCCGGTCCTCGCCGTCTCCGGTATCGCCGACCTGGCCACCGTGCACCACCTGGGCGGCGACGGTGCGCAGTAGTCCCCGGCCGGCGCCACCCGACGCACCCGACGCACCCGTCGACGAGTCCCCGCCCTCGCCAGGAGTGATGACCACCGTGTCCGACGCGCTCGACCTGACCGTCCAGCACATCGACGACCGCACCGCGGTCGTCGCCGTCCTGGGAGACGTGGACCTGCACACGGCCGTCTCGCTGCGCGCGAACGTCTCGGCGCTGCTGGCCGAGGGCGTACGGCACCTGGTGCTGGACCTGTCGCGCACGGAGTACATCGACTCGACCGGCCTCAGCACCTTCATCCGGCTCCTGCACGCGGCCCAGCGCAACGACGGCTCCCTGCGCCTCGCCGCCGTCCCCGAACGACTGGAGCGCATGGTGACCATGACCGGCATCGCCCAGCTGCTCCCGGTCCACACGACGGTCGACGAGGCGCTGAACGCCGGCCCGGCCGACTCCGCGACGGGCGAGCCGGGGCGCACCCCCGGCTGACGCGGCTCGCCCGCCGGCGGTGCGCCGGGGATCAGACCCGGGTGAGGCGGACGGCCACCGTCTCGCCGGCCGTCACCGGCTGGTCGTAGTCCGGGTCCGTCGCCGTCGCGCGGCCCTCGACCTCGACGTCGCCCCTCTGGAAGGGGACCGCGCCGGTGGGTACGGCCGTACCCGTCCAGGCGACCGGCGAGCCCGGGGTGCAGGCCACCGACGTGGCGAAGGAACCGCGGATGAGGTCCCGCTTCTTCACCTGCGTGACGTCGCCCGCCACGGTCACCTGCACCGGCTTGTTGCAGCTCACCGTGCCGTGCACGGTGGCCTTGCCGTTGAGGGAGCTGGCGGTGCCGTCCAGGGCGATGCCGAGGTCGAGACCGAGTTCGGCCGGCGGGGCCGGATTCTCGATGTGGACCTCGCCGCGCGCCGCGGGAGCGGCTCCCTCGCAGTGCTGCTCGAACGAGGCGTCGAGCTTCTTCACGTAGCCCTGGGGCCCGAACTCCACGGCGGAGACGGTGAAGGTGCCGGTGAGCCGGTTGCAGCCGCGGCCGTTGCCGCTGAGGTCCAGCCCGGGTTCGGTCGGCTCGTTGAACGGGTGGCGGGTGGCGCCGGTGTAGGTGCCCGGCGTGAGGACCTTGCCGGCGGGCGCCGCGAGGTCCAGGGACCACCAGTCCCCGTTCGCCCCGTCGACCCAGAGGCGGACCGCGTTGTTGGCGGTGTCGGCGGAGATGCTCAAGCGGTCCTGGGAGGCCGTGGAGTAGGCGTAGGACCGGCCACCGCTGATGTAGTCGCCCTCGTCGCCGCTGAAGGCGAAGGAGCCCTCGGTGACGGGCAGGGCGTGGGCCTCGGTGCCGGTGAGCAGGCCGGTGGTGCCGGTGGCCATGGCCAGTGCCAGCGCGAGGGTGGCGGTGGCACGGGCCAGGACGCGTCCGGGCAGAGTGAGGTTCAAGGATGTTCCCCCTGATGAGATGAGATGAGACCCCGTCGGCCGACGCGCGGCATCCGCTGCGTGGTCGCACGCCAATTCGCGTGTTCCGTCGGCGAGGCGAGTCTGCCAACCGGAGGGGCGGACGACAACTGTGTTTCAGGAGCGCCGAGTTGATGTTCCGGCCAACTCTCGGTGCGGGGACCGGCGCCGTGGTGGCTAGGGTGCGTCCGTGAACGAGACGACTGATTCCGACCGCCGTTTCCCGCCGGCCCTGGCCGACCTGGCCGGCACGGACATCGACCACGCCGACGGGACGGGCATCGACTTCGAGCCCTACGACGCCTTCGCACCGGCCGAGGAGACGACCGACTGGCTGCGGAGCTGGACCGGGGACGAAGGGCTCGACGGGGCGGCGTACCGGGTGTTCGGGCAGGACGGCACGGGTGGGCTCGCTGCCCTGTGGTGCGTGCGCCCCGGGCGGCCGCTGGAGGAGCAGCCGGTCGTCTTCCTGGGCTCGGAGGGCGCGGCGGGCGTCGTGGCCGGCGGCCTGTCGGACTTCCTGTGGCTGCTGGCGGCCGGGGTGGGGCCGATGGAGGCCGTGGAGTACGGCGCCACCACCGGCCGTCCGGACCCGCAGCTGGTCCGGTTGGCCGAGCGGCACGCGACCACTCCGCGCCGGCCGGCCGGCGAGATCGTCGCCGCCGCACGGGCGGAGTTCCCGGCGTGCGCCGCCGACATCGCGGCCCTGTGCCGCTGAGCGGACCCCCGCGCGGATCACCTTTTCGCGCGAGAGATCAAAATCAGGGAGTGGCAGTCGGATAATCGGCGGCCAGGGGGGTAGAACGGTCAGCGGGCGTCCTCCGGTGACGGCGGGCCCCACCCACAGAGCAGCCGGGACCCCTCGGCAATAGAGAAGGACAGCAGTATGGCCAGCGGCACCGTGAAGTGGTTCAACGCCGAAAAGGGCTTCGGGTTCATCGCCCAGGACGGCGGTGGCCCCGACGTCTTCGCCCACTACTCCAACATCACCGGGAACGGCTACCGGGAACTGGTCGAGGGCGAAGCGGTCACCTTCGACGTGACCCAGGGCCAGAAGGGTCCCCAGGCAGAGAACATCGTGCGCGGCTGACGCGGCAGGTTCGCGTCACCCGTTCCAGGTGGAGGGGCCCGGCATGTGCCGGGCCCCTCGCCGCGTCGGCGTCCGCGGCCGGCACAGCCGGTGTGCCGTCAGGCTCCGCCGTAGTAGGCGATCTTCTCGTCGAGGACCTTCATGGCCCGGTGCAGCGCCGCGACCCTCTCCTCCAGGGCCGTGCGCCGCTCGCGCAGGAACGCCACCCGGTCCTGCGCGGAGTGCTCGGCGCGCAGGACGGCGACGAAGCCGCGCAGGTCCGCGATGCCGAGTCCCGCCTCGCGGAAGCACGTCACCAGACCGATCCAGAAGAGATCGTCCTCCGTGTACTGCCTGCGGCCGCCGGCCGTGCGCCGTATCGGGCCGATGAGCCCTTCGCGTTCGTAGTAGCGCAGCGTGTCGAGGGAGACGCCGGTGCGCTCGGCGGCGGCCGCCGGGGTGAGGGTGGTCATGCAGCTCCTCCGTGATCGCCGCTACCGCGCCTGCGCGAAGCGCGCGACGTGCTCGTCTGCGAGCCGCACGTCGCGCGCGGCCAGCGCCTCCTCGATCTGCTCCACCCGGCTCGCACCGACGAGGGGCGCGATGCCCTGCCGCATCAGCCAGGCGAGGACGACCTGGTTCGGTGTGGCCGAGAGCTCGGCGGCGACCTCGCCCAGCACCGCGAGCACCCGCGTGGTCCCGGGGTGATCATAGGTGTCCGGCAGCGGCTTGTCCGCACGCACGTACGAACCCCACAGCAGTGCGCTGTAGGACCACACGGAGAGCCCTTCCGACCGCGCGAGGTCGAGGTCCTCGGCGGTGAGCATCCGGTGGCCGGCCTCCGCGAGGGGCGTGAGCGGACGCGGCTGCACCAGCGAGTGGCGCAACTGCAGGGCCGACCACGGCTCCACGCCCTGTTCCCGGGCGAGAGCCCGGGCTCGCTCGACGCGCCAGGCGGCATGGTTGGCGGCCCCGACGCGCAGGACCGTTCCCTTGGTGACCAGCTCGCCGAAGGCGCCGACCGTCTCCTCCAACGGCACGGAACGGTCCTCGGCATGCGCCCACAGCAGATCCACGTGGTCGACGCCGAGCCGGCCCAAGCTCTCCTCCACACCGGCGTGGACGGCGCGGGCGGACAGGCCTTCGGCGCTGTCCGGCCAGGAGTGCGGCACCAGCGGGTTGTGCCGGACCTTGGTCGCGATCCGCACCCGGTCCCGCAGGCCCGGGCGGGCCCGCAGCCAGGCGCCGATGAGGCGCT
This sequence comes from Streptomyces sp. NPDC085931, assembly GCF_044540565.1. NCBI lineage: Bacteria > Bacillati > Actinomycetota > Actinomycetes > Kitasatosporales > Streptomycetaceae > Streptomyces > Streptomyces sp. NPDC085931. The sequence continues at coordinate 451,052 of NZ_JBITSK010000002.1, read as the reverse complement.
CGCTCGCGCCGCCGGTGCCCCTGGGGTCGTTCCAGAAGGAGTAGCAGTTGGCCGTGTCCAGCCAGACACCGCCGGAGGCGACGAAGGAGTCGAGGATCGCGAAGGCACGGCCGGGCTCGACGCGCGTGCCGAAGTCCATGGTCCCGAGGACGATCTCGGGTGCGGTGGTGTTCATGCCGCCCATGCTCGGATCTGGAGCGCGCTCCAGGTCAAGAGCGGGGACGGACGCCTCCTGACGGACTTCACCGGGTCAGCGGTGTCCCGGACGGGTGGGGTCGGCCGATCGGGCTTGCCCGGGGCGGGGTGCAGGCCGGCGGGAGGAACACGCGGGTCACCGGCTCAGGTCGGCCGCCAGGGCCTGGGCCTCTTCCGTCTTGGGGTGGCTCGCGCCGAGCTGGCCGCGCAGGATGTCCGCGCCCCGGCGCGCGGGTTCCCCGGCGGACGGGTCGTGCAGGGCGTGCCGGACCCTGGCTTCGAACAGCAGGGCATAGCCGATGTACAGGTGGTCCGGCGGATAGTGGGCCTCGCGGATCCGCAGCGCCCGCCGGATGTGCGGCAGGGCCGTCTCCGGGTCGCCCAGCTCGTGGTGGACCGTCGCCAGGGCGATCAGATCGAAGCTCACATACGGGTCGTCCGGCCCGTGCGCGGCTTCGTCGATCCGCAGCGCCCGCTCGGCCAGGGGCAGCGCCGCCCGGTGCTCGGCGAGCATGCACAGCGTCCTTGCGAGGGTCGCCAGATCCGTGGCGATGGCCGGGCTGCCGGCGGGCAGACAGGACTCGTGCACCCGCAGCGCCCGCTCGGCCAGGGGACGTGCGGTCCCCGGCGCCCCGAGGTCCCGGTGGATCTGTGCCAGGGTGATCAGGTCGAAGCCGACCTCGGCGTCCCGGCCGTCGAGGGACTCGTCGAGCGCGAGGGCGCGTTCGCACAGGGGCAGCGCCCCCGCGCGGTCGCCGATCGCGAGGAGGAACTCGGACGCCAGCCGCAGCAGTGAGGCCGTCGCGGGAGCGTGCGCGGGGGACGGGTCCTCCTTGGTGACGGCCAGCACGTGGGGGAGCAGCCGGTGCCAGCGCGGCCGGGCGTCCGCGTCCCCGTGGACATCGTGCGGCACGGCCTCCAGCAGGGCACGGCCGAGCCGGGCCCGGGCCGTGGCGATCGCCTCGGGCGTCATCGTCGCCCGGACGGCCGCCTGCACCAGCCGGTGCAGCACCAGGGCGGAGTCCTCGCGCCGCGCCAGGCCGAGACCGGCCAGCGAACCGACCGTCGTGTCCCACGTCAGCGGGTCCCGCGCCGCCGTGAGCAACGGCTCCGGTCCGTCGGTGAAGAGGGTGAGCGGGACGGGCTCCGGGGCCAGCAGGGCACACAGCTCCAACAGCTCCACGGCTTCCGGCCGTTGCTCCTGGAGCCTGCGCACACTCAACTGCCACAGGGTCGCCACGACCACCGTCGGCCGGTCGGCCGTCTCGCCCCGCGCGATCATGTCCTCCAAGCGCGTCGCCAGCAGCGCCGCATACGCGTCGGGAGCCGTCCCGTTGAAGTCCATGTACCCCGCGGCCTGCTCCAACGCCAATGGCAGATCGCCTAGTTGCTCCGCGATCCGGTCCGCCGTGCCGGCGCTCGTGCCGGGCACGCGCCGCATGAGCAGGTCGACGGACTCCTTCCGCGTGAACACCTCCAGGTCCATCACCTCGGCCACGCCCGACCATGTGTTCAGCCGGGTCGTGACGAGAACGTGGCCGTTCCTCGCCAGGTCGCCGGACGGCAGGGCGTGCAGCAGCGTTCCCGGCTTCTCGGCGTTGTCGAAGACGATCAGCCACGGCCGGCGGTCCCGCAGCGTGGCGTACACCCCTGACACGACCTGCTCCGAGCCCGCGTCCACCACCCCCAACTCGCGGGCCAGCGCCGCGAACTGCGCGGCCAGCAGGTCGGGTTCCTCCGCGTCGACGAACGCCACGAACCGGTACTTCGACAGATGACGGTAGGCGTACTCGACGGCGAGCTGCGTCTTGCCCACGCCGCCCAGCCCGCGCACGGCCACCGTCGTGACCTCACCCGCCGAACCGAGCCGCCGCCGCAGCTCCCGCAGCGCGGCGTCGCGGCCGGTGAAACGGGTGTTGCGGGGCGGCAGTCGGTACGTCGCCGGCGGGGCCGGGCGGTGGCGGGGCCGGTCACCGCGCGGGTCGGGCCGCACCCCCAGCCAGGCGAGCGGAACCAGCAGCAGGAGCACCACCCAGGGGTGCAGCCGCACGAAGTCCAGCGGGCCCGGCCAACGACTCTGCCCCGAGGCGGCGTTGAAGGCCAGACTGCCGACGAACAACACCAGCAGACCGGCCACCGAGCCGACCAGCCTGCGCCACATGGGCTTCCTCCCGGTCGCGACGACGACGGCCGACGTGATCGTAGCCGAGGAGCGGCCCGCCGGGGCCGCCGTGCCCGGAGTTCCCCGGGGCCGTGCCCGAGGGCGGATCGGCGGCTACGACAGCACGATCTCCAACTCGGGCCGGTCCCACGCCACGGCGGGCGGGTTCGCCAGGACGGTCCCGGTGCGCACCGCGCCCACACTGCGGTAGAAACCCTCGGCCGGGGGATGCGACACCACCCGGACCCGGTCCAGCCGCGCCGCGCGCGCCTCGGCCTTCATGTGCTCGACGAGCAGGCGGCCGATCCCGCGCCCCTGCGACCCGTCCTGGACGAAGAGCAGGTCCAGTTCCGGCGGCTCGAGGATCAGCGCGTAGAAGCCGAGCACCCGGCCCGCGCACTCACCGGCGTCGACGGCCACGAAGACGCGATGCGTCGCGATGTAGTCGGCGCCCACGCGGTAGTCCGAGACCATCGACGCGTACGGGCCCTCGTAGGCGCGCGAGCCGCGCACCAGTCGGGTGAGCCGCTTGGCGTCCCGGGCGACAGCCCGCCGTACGACGGTCTCGCCGCGCCGGGATGTCATGGGTGCACGCATGCAGGGCATGTTACGCAACCGCGCGTCCCCCGCACCGGACAGCCGTACCCGCCGTGCCCGCACCCGGCCGTTCCGCGGCGGGCGGGGGAGTAGCCTCGGCGGTACGCGGAGATCGGTTCCCGGGAGCCCGTCAGCGCGAGGCTCCCTCGGTTCTACCACGAGCTGGGGGAGCTGCCCCGGGCGAGGACGGCGCCGCGTCATCCGCCGGGCGCCTCACGGGAGCGGCTCCGCGCATTCCGGCCGGCCGCCACCGGCTGGCGTCGCGGCCTGTAGTGTGCTTGTCCGACACGGTACGTCCAGGCGGACGCATCCGGTCGGGACAGAGAGGCGGAGTGGTTCCGATGAACGACACATCCGTCTCCGCGGGCGCGGAAGCGGCGGGGGACAGGCATTCGAGTGTGGTGTTCTCCACCGACGCCGAGTGGGCCGACCACATGGTCGGCTTCGTCCGGACGGGGCTGCGGCGCGACGAGCAGGTGCAGTACTTCGCCGACACCACCGACCCCGGGCTCGTCATGCGCACCCTGACCGACCGCGGCATCGACGCCGACTCCGCCGTGCGCCGGGGCCGCCTGGTGGTGACGACCGCCGCCGAGACCTACCTGGCGGGGGCCGCCTTCGATCCGGACGCGATGGTGGGGCTGTGGCACGAGGCCGTCGCGGCCGCCACGGCACACGGACACGCGGGCCTGCGGGCCATCGGCGAGATGTCCTGGGGCGCCCGTGACGTGGCCGGTGCCGAACGGCTGCTGGAATACGAGTTGCGGATCCACGACGAGGTCTTCGCCCGGCTGCCCTTGACCGCCTGGTGCTTCTACGACCGGCGTCTGCTGCCCCACGATCTCCTCGACGTGCTGGCGGGAGCCCATGTGACCCGGCGCGGGGCGCACGCGCGCCCGGACCGGAAGCCGGGCCTGGCGGTCGTTCCCCTGGCCGACCGCCCCGGACTGCGGCTCGCCGGATCGGCCGGATACGAGAACCGGCAGGTCACCGCCTCCGCGGCGGCCGCCCTCGCCCGGACTCCGGCCCGGCGCGTGACCCTGGACCTGACGGACCTCGACCACCTCGACGCCGCGGCGCTGGCCGACCTCGCCCACGCGGCGCTACGGCGCTCCTCCGACGCGCCCGTTCAGGTCCTCGGGGCGCCCCTGGCGCTGACGCGCATCCTGGAGCTCTTCCCCGAGTTCGGCAGCGGTCTGGAGTTGGCCGGCTGATGACGACGCTGACACGGCCGTCGCCAGGCCGGGACCACGACGCCGCCTTCCACCACCCCGCCGTCTTCTACTCCACGCGGGAGGAGTACCTGGAGGGCGTCGGGGAGTTCATCCGTGCCGAGGCGTCCCGAGGCCGCCCCGTGCTGGTGGCCGTGCCCGGCGAGCGCCTGACCCTGCTGCAGGAGGCGCTCGGCGCCGATCACCCGCAGATCACCTGGGTCGACATGCGGCAGGCCGGCCGCAACCCCGGGCGGATCCTGTCGATGCTGCAGGACTTCGCCGACCGCAACCGCACCGGACACCCGTCCCTCGTGGGCGAGCCGATCTGGGTGGGGCGCACCGCCGAGGAGGCCCGGGAGGCCACCCGGCACGAGGCACTGATCAACCTGGCTTTCGCCCACCGCGACGCCACGATCCTGTGCCCGTACGAGACCGCGCTGCCCGAGCCGGTGCTGGCCCAGGCGGGCCGCACCCATCCCGTCATCGCCGGTTCCGGCGGCTACCGGCCGAGCCCGGCGCACACGGACCCGCACGAGGTCTGCCGGGACTGTGACACGCCCCTGCCCGAACCCGCGGACGCCACCGTTGTCCACTTCGGGGAGCAGGAGCTGGCGAGCGTCCGGGACACCGCACGGGAGTGGGCCGAGAGGGAGGGCCTGTCCCCGCGCCGCGGCACCGACTGGCTGCTGGCCGTCAGCGAGGCGACCAGCAACTCCGTCCGGCACGGTGGCGGCAAGGGCACGCTGCGGCTCTGGCGCGACGCGCGGTCGGTGATCGCCGAGGTCCGCGACCGCGGCCGGATGACCGATCCGCTGATCGGCAGGCAGCGCCCCGACCCGTTCTCGGCGGCCGGCGGCCGGGGCGTGTGGATGATGCACCAGCTCTGCGACCTGGTGGAGATGCGCACGCTCCCCACCGGTCTCACGGTGCGCCTGCGCATGACGGTCGACTGACCGGCCCGTCGCGTCGTGTCAGGCGCCGGCCTGCGGCGCTGCGGCCCGCGGGGCGGGGCCGTGCCAGTCGAGGCACAGGACGGTGGCGTCGTCCCGCACCTGGCCCTGGCAGGCGTCGGTGACCGCGGCGACCATGGCGCGCACGGCCTCGCGGGGGTGCTCGTCGGCGGTGTCACGGAGGAGGCCGGCCAGATCCACGGCCTTCGCTTGGCGTTCCTGCATGCCGTCGGTGTACAGCACGAGGCGGTCGCCGGGGCGCAGGTCGAGGTCCTGCACCCGGTAGGGGCCCTGCATGGCGAGCCCGAAGGGGAGATTGATGTGCAGCTTGATCTCCTCGACCGCGCCGTCGCGCAGCCGCAGCGGCCACGGGTGGCCGGCGTTCACGAGCTGGGCACCGGTCCCGTCCAGGGCGATGCGCAGCAACTGCCCGGTGGCGAAGGTGCGGCGGCCGTGTCGGAGCAGGGCCTGGTGCGTCCGGCGCGCCTGCTCGGCGAGGTCGGCGCCGGCGCGGCGGGCGCCGCGTGAGGCGTTGACCAGGAGGGTGGCCATGAGGGAGGCGTCGACGTCGTGCCCCATGGCGTCGGTGATGGACAGGTGCAGGGTGTCCTCGTCGAGGCTGTAGTCGTAGGTGTCACCGGCGATGTCGGAGGCCGGGACCAGTGCTCCGGCCAGGGAGAACTCGGAGGCATCGCACGAGGGCGCGGACGGCAGCAGCTGGCGCTGGATCTCCGCGGCGAGAGTGACCTCGGCGGTGCGGTTGCCCCAGTGGTAGAGGTCGGTGAAGCGGCGGTCGGTGACGATGATGTACGCCAGGGCGTGCGCGGCCTCCTCGACCTGCTCCAGCACGTCCTGTGAGGCATGGGAGAGGCGCAGCTCCAGCACCCCGATGGCGTCGCCGCGGTTGGTGACGGGGGCCAGCACCCGCTGCCCCTGGGCGCCCTCCGGCACCTGGACCGTCTTCTGGGTGCGCAGGACCTCGTCGTACGCGCTGCCGGCCAGGAGGACCTGGTCCGCGTCGCGTTCCTGCGGGCTCGCCCGCTCCTCGTGGACCCGCAGCAGGCGCCGGCCGACCACGTCCACGAACAGGAACGACACATAGCGGGCATCGAACCGTTCGCGGAGATTGTGCGCCACCACATCGAGTGAACGCACCGGCGGGGCGGCCTCCGCCGCCGTCAGCACCTCGCCGAGCCCCATCCGATCCCGCTCCACACCAGCCTCCTCAAGGTTACGAATCCTCCTTCCCCGCCCACGACTCCTACACCTGGCATCGGCATATGCATGGTCGATTGGTGGCGATTGAGGCCGTTCAAGCCGGTTTTATCCCGCTTTTACGGGTACGCGGCGGCATGTCAGGGAACATCTCGCTGCTGGAGGCGGTCGTGAGCTACAACCAACCCACCATGGAGTCCCACCCCGACATCCTCGAGATGCGGGCCCGGCACGAGCGGGCGGCGACCACGCCGCGCGCGCAGGCGATCGAGGCCCTGGGTGTGATCACCGGACTGTATCTGGCGGCGTCGCCCTGGATAGCGGGCTTCAACGGCTTCTCCACCCTGGCCGTGACCAACCTGATCGTCGGCATCTCCTACGCGCTGCTGATGGGCGGTTTCGGGCACGCTTTCGAGCGCACGCACAGCATGGCGTGGGCCGCCGCGGCGCTCGGCGCGTGGACGATCGTCGCGCCGTGGGTGGTGGCGGGCGAGGTGGACACGACCCGGACCATCACCAACAACGTGATCGTCGGAGTGATCGCCTGTCTGCTGGCCCTCGCGGCAGCCGCCGGCGCGAACATGCCCTCCGGCCGTCGTGCACGCGGCGCCTCCGGCTACGGCAGCCACGACTCAGGCCCCGCCGAGCGGTGACCGACCGGCCGCGTGCGGGCGTCAGGCCCGCAGCGGCCCGGCCGGAGTGGGCCGGTGGCCGCGGCTACTCGGCCTGCTCTGCAGCGGCCGCTCCCGGTGTCGTGCTCGCGCGCGGATCAAATCATGGCCGCGGCGGGACCGTGCGCCGCGAGGGCGGCCCGCCGCCGGTCGGCACCGGTGCCGATTCGCGGCCGCCGGTGCGCGAGGGTCGTGACCAGCCGGGTGCCACCGGGAGCGCTCCTCGTCGCGCCCGGGTCGTCCGGTGCGACGCGCCGCCCGGAACCCGGCCGGGCGTCTCCTCCGTTTCCCGGTACTGCCGGTCCTAGCGGGCCAGCTGGGGATACAGCCCGGTCAGGTCGCCGGCCAGGCCCGCCTTGACCTGACGTGAGACGTCGTCGGCGAGCACCTCGTACGCGCCCTTCTCGACGCCGTCGAGGGCGAGGGCGGCGACGTCGCGGGGGTCGGACTTGGGTGCGTCGACGTGTGCCGCCAAGTCCGTGTCCACGTAGCCCACGTGCAGTCCGGTGACGGCGATGCCGCGCGGCCGCAGTTCCAGGCGCAGGGAGTTGGTCTGCGACCACAGGGCGGCCTTGGAGGCGCTGTAGGAGCCGCTGATGGCCAGCCAGGAGAGGACGGAGTGCACCGTGAGGACGTGGCCGCCGCCGTTGCGTTCGATGATCGGCGCGAAGGCGCGGGTCACGAGCAGCGGGCCGTAGAAGTTGGTCTCGAACTCCCGGCGCACGTCGTCCACGGGGGAGTCGAGGAAGGAGGCGCCGACCACGGCGCCGGCGTTGTTGATCAGCACGGTGACGTCGTCCGCCCGTGCGGCGGCCGCCGCGACGGAGGCCGGGTCGGTGACCTCCAGGGCCACGGGGACCGCGTCGGGGTGTGTGACCGAACGCGGGTCGCGGGCCGTGGCGTAGACCTTGGCGGCGCCGCGTGCGTACAGCTCCTCCACCAGTGCCTTGCCGATGCCCCGGCTGCCGCCGGTGACGAAGACGTTGACGCCCTTGAGAGCGGTCATGACTGCCTCCACGCAGTGAGAAACCGATCGGTTTCCTCGTACGGTAAACCGATCGGTTTCCGGACTGCAAGCGGGGGTGGGGCCGGGGTGCCTCAGGGGAAACCGGTGGAAACCGATCAGTTTTCATTCCGTCCGGAATCGCGTTAACCTCGCGCCATGACGACCGATGTGAGACCCAGCCCCCGGGAGCGGCTGCTGGAGGCGGCGGCCACGCTCACCTACCGAGACGGCGTCGGCATCGGCGTCGAGGCGCTCTGCAAGGCGGCGGGGGTCTCGAAGCGCTCCATGTACCAGTTGTTCGAGAGCAAGGACGAACTGCTCGCGGCGAGTCTGGAGCGGCGTACGTCTGTCTACGTGGACGCACTCCTGCCCGCTGCGGACGACGGCCGCTCTCCCCGGGAGCGGATCCTGCACGTCTTCGAGCGGGTGGAGGAGCAGTCGGGCGCGCCCGAGTTCCACGGCTGCCCGTTCCTGGCCGCGCAGATCGAGCTCAAGGACCGGAACCACCCCGCGAGCCGGGTCGCCCATCAGGTCAAGGAGCGCCTGACCGCCTTCTTCCGGGACGAGGCCGCACAGGGCGAGGCGGGCGATCCCGCTCTGCTGGCCCGGCAGCTCAGCCTGGTCTTCGACGGGGCCAGCGCCCGGGCCGGCATCGGAGCCGACACGCTGCGCGGACTCGTCGCCCCCACGGTGACCACGCTGCTCGACGCGGCGGGCGTGCGCTGAGGCGGGTGACCGACCGCGTACTCCGGCGGGCCGGTCGTCGTCCCCGGTCGTGCCGCAGTGGCGCGGGTCAGATCCACGGGGGCAGGGCGGGCAGGCCGTCGGGGGCGTCCAGGGCGTCGCCGGTGCCGCGGCCGCTGCACCAGGCGAGGAGATCCGCTCGTGTCCCGGACACCACACGTGTGCCGTCACCGAACCGGGCCAGTTCCACGCCGTCGGCATCGCGCACGATGAACGAGGGCACACCGGCGGCTCGGGCGTAGTGGCCGAGGACGTCGTCCAGGACGATGTCGCGCGCCGCCGGCGGGATGTCCGCCACCTCGTGCCCGACGTCCAGATCGACCAGGTGCAGGGTGAGTTCGCGCAGCCGGATGACGAGGATGCGGCGGGCTGTGCACACCTCGCCGGTGAACGGTACGACGACGGCGTCCCAGGCGGCGTCGGGCAGCGTCTCGACCGCGCGCTGCCAGTGCGCGGCGCTGGTGCGCACCCGGGCGGCGAGCTCGGTGGCGGGCAGACGGGCCCCCGCCTCGATCTCCGCATCCCGGGCCTCGCGGCCGGCGTACTGCTCGGTCCTGACGCCGGTGCGCGCCCAGGCGAGGAGGCGTTCGAGGGCGGGTGCCTGGGCGGCGAGATGACTGAGCACATGGGCCCGGGTCCAGCCCGGCAGCCGGGACGGCGCGCGTACGCCCGGGTCGTCGAGGCCGTCCACCGCCGCCAGGAGCCGGCCGACGGCACCGCTGAGCAGGTGGAAGGCGGCCGGGCCGGGGGTGATCTCCGTCATGGGGCTGCCTCCGGGAAGTGGTGAGGACGGCGTGACCCTGATTTCCGCATTTCGGAATACAATTTCCGTTTCCCTCGAAGCTGCCACACTCGGCCGATGTCTGTCCAGGGCGTCGTGCCGTCGGCGCCGGTCGGCGGTTCCCCCGAGTGGGCCGTTCGGAGCGGGCCGGGCCGGGCACCTGGAGTCCATGACCGACGACGCAAGCCGCCTGCGGCTGGTGCAGACCGTGATCGACAGCACCGACGCCCGCACCCTCGCCGAGTTCTACCGGTCCCTGCTGGGCCTCGTGTACGCGGAAGGGGACGAACCGCCCCCGGCCGGCCAGCCGGACGAGCACGGCAGGGACTGGCTCGTCCTGCGCAACCCCGGCGGCGGACCGCAGCTCGCCTTCCAGCAGGTGGAGCGACTGCGCGCACCGGACTGGCCCGACGGCGCGGTGCCCCAGCAGATGCATCTCGACCTGAGCGTCGCCTCGCTGGAGGAACTGCGCGACCAGCACGAGCGCGTGCTCGCCCTCGGCGGCAGCCTGCTCAGCAACCGCGACCGGCCCGACCCCGACGACGAGGAGCGTTTCCGCGTCTACCGGGACCCCGAGGGCCACCCGTTCTGCATCTTCGTCGCCGAGCGGGACACCTAGGGAGCCCTCCGGAGGACGCCGCCGGGGGACTCGCCCGGCGGCGCACGGGTAACCGGGGCCCATGACCATCGGACACCTGCTCGTGATCACGCCCGGCATCCGCGCCTACCGCGAGTACCTGCTGCGGTCGATCAGCCGCGACTTCCGCGTCCACCTGGTGCTGGCCCAACCCCCCACCTGGGAACGGGCGTACATCGCCGGCCACACCGTGGTCGCCGACCTGGCCGACGTCGACGGCCTCGTGCGGGTCGCCCGGGCGGTCGACGCCGAGCGGGCGCTGGACGGCGTCATCTGCTGGGACGAGACCTGGATCGAGCAGACCGCGCACGTGGCCGCCGCGTTAGGACTGCCGGGAGGCGACCCGCGGTGCGTCGAGCGCTGCCGGGACAAGCACCGCACGCGTGCGGCCCTCGACGCCGGCGGGGTGCCGCAGCCGCGCTCGGTGCTCGTCTCCGGGCGCGAGGAGGCCCTCGCGGTGGCCGCGGACATCGGCTACCCGGTCGTCGTCAAGCCGCGGGCCCTGGCCGGAAGCTTCGGGGTGGTACGGGCCGACACCCCGGCCGGCCTGGCGGAGGCCGTCGCGTTCACGGACGCCAGCGGCGCGTGGGCGCCCGACCTTCCGACACACGAACGGAACATCCTGGTCGAGGAGTTCGCCCGGGGGCCGGAGATCAGCGTCGACAGCGTGATCCACCGCGGCACCGTGACCCCGGTCTGCCTCGCCCGCAAGCAGGTCGGTTTCGAGCCCTACTTCGAGGAGACCGGGCACGTCGTCGACCCGGACGACCCGCTGTGGTCCGACCCGACGCTGGCGGACGTGGTCGTGCGGACGCACGCCGCGCTGGGCTTCGGCGACGGCGTGACCCACACGGAGATCAGGCTGACGCCGACCGGGCCGAAGGTCATCGAGGTCAACGCCCGGATCGGCGGGGGCATGATCCCCCTGCTGAACCTCATGGGCGGTGGCCCCGACCTCGCGCTCGCCGCGGCCGACATCGCCTGCGGCAGACCGCCCGGGCTGCGGACGGCCGACGCAGCGCGCCGGGTCGCCGCCATCCGCTTCTACTACCCGCCCGAGGACGACTGCGTCATCGCGGACGTCCGCTTCGAGAAGCCGGGGCTGCCGGAGCAGGTGGTGCGCTGCGGGCCGCTGGCGGCGGCGGGGGAGGTCAAGTCGCCCCCGCCCCGCGGTCTGATGGACGGCCGGGTCGCCTACGCGATCGCCCTGGGCGCCGACGCCGACACCTGCCGTGCCGCGCTGGACAAGGCGGGGCACGCCCTGCGGGTGGACGTGGCCTGAGACCGCGCGGGCCGGAGCCGGCCCCCGGCCCGCCGGTCCGTCAGGACGTGCTGGTCGGTGCGGTGGCCCGGGCCTCCTCGGGAGGCTCGGGCCGGATGCTCTCCAGGGTGCGGACCGTGCGCAGCGGCGACAGGATCAGGAAGAGACTGGTGCTCAGCAGCCCCACGGTCCCCACCACCAGCGCCCCGCGCAGCCCCAGGTGGGTGCCCAGCCAGCCCCCGAGCAGCGAGCCGACCGGCTTCATGCCCAGGGCGACGAACAGGTACGCGGCGTTGGTGCGCCCCAGCAGCCGCTCCGGGGTCACCGTCTGACGGATCGTCATGGTGTGCACGTTGCAGGCGGTGATGCCGAAGCCCTGCACGAAGAAGGCGACGGCCAGGAGGGGAGCCGCCCAGGTGCCGCGGTGCGCCGCCGGCAGCAGCAGCGGGGCCAGGTCGCCGATCACCGCGGCGATCACCAGCGTGCGGCCCAGGCCCACCCGGTGCGCGAGACGGTCGGTGAACGCCGCGCCCAGCAGTGCGCCCACGGCGCCGACGGACAGCACCAGGCCCAGCGTCCCCGGGCTCATGTCGAGTTCCTTCACCGCGAACAGGGTGAGGATCGTCAGGACGATCTGCCAGCACAGGTTGTAACTTGCGGCCTCGCCGAGGGTGGCCCGCAGGTAGGGGCTGGAGAAGGTGAAGCGGAAACCCTCGGTCACCTGGGACCATAACGGCGCCGGGTCGACGCGCACGGGCTTCTCGCGCTTGCGCACGGCCGAGACGCCCAGCGCGGAGGCGAGGTACGAGACCGCGTCGACGAGCAGGGCGAACGGCGCCCCGACCACCTGCACCAGCGCGCCGCCCAGCCCCGGGCCGCCGATCTCCGCCACCGACTCGCTCGCCGTGAGGCGGGAGTTGGCGCCGGTCAGGTGCTCCGCTGGCACGATCGCCGGCAGGTACGAGCGGTAGGCGATGGTGAAGAACACCCGCGCGGTCCCGGCCGCGCAGGCCAGCGCCAGCAGCCGGCCGAACGTCAGCTGGTCCAGCGCCGCCAGCAGGGGGATGGCGCCGATCGACACCGCCTGCCCCAGACTGGAGAGGATCAGCACGCCGCGCCGCTGCCACCGGTCGACCAGGACGCCGACGGGCAGACCGAGGACGACGTACGGGGCGAACGTCAGCGCGCCCAGCAGCCCCAGTTGTGCCGGATCGGCGTCGAGGGTGAGCACCGCGGTCAGCGGCATGGCCAGCTGGTACACCTGGGTGCCGACCAGCGAGGCGGTCTCGCCCGCCCAGACGAAGTTGAAGTCCCTGCGCCAGCCTTCGGCCACGATGCTCCCCTAGGTGTCGGTCCTGTCGCCGGTACCGTGCGGCACCGGCGCCGCCGCCCCCGGGAGGACAGGCCCGGGAACGGCGGTGAGACTTCTCAGTGCCCCGGTTCCACGTCGTAAAAGCCGAAGCCGTCCAGATAGCAGACAGTGGCGAAATCCTGCAGGAGGACGGAGCGGTCGGGGTGGATCAGCCCCACGGTGACCGGTTCGCTCTCGTCGTCGATCGTGCGCACCAGACGTTCGCCGGGCTTGAACCGCTGGGTGACGCCCCGGCAGCTCTCCAGCTCCTCGATCAGGCCGATGCGCGGATAGCCCCGCAGGACGCCCTCGTACGGCGAGGCGAAGAACGCCATGGCGCCGTGGTTCTCCACCGCGTACGGGGCGTCGGCCTCCTCGAGGAACAACTCCGGGTCGGCGTACGCCTGCACCGTGCGGTCGATCTGCGACTCGCCGGTCAGTAGCACGGCGTACCGGGCGACGTCCGCCCCGCACAGCCGCGCGCCGGCCTCGACCAGGCGCGGTCCCGCCCCGGTGAGCATGACCTCCAGGTGCACCGGGCCCCAGCGGATGCCGAGGGCGTCGAGGACGCGGTAGGAGTAGGCGGTGACGGCATGCCACCGCGGGTCGTCGCTCGGCACCGACGTCATGCCGTTGATCCGGTCGCGCATGCCGTTGACCGTGATCTTCTGGTAGCACCAGACGTCCGTGACCCGGTGCCGGCCCCGGCAGCTGACGGTGTTCACCACGAACTCCTCGCCCCGCAGGTACTCCTGGGCGACCACACCCTCGTTGGGGACGTCGAAGACGCTGTCCCGGGACATGATCCGGTGGTACGCGGCGACCGACTGCTCGGGCGTGTCGCAGAACGACACCCCGTCGTTGCGGGCGCTGCGCACCGGCTTGACGACGATCCGGCCGCCCATGGACCGGTGCCACGCCGCCAGCTCCTGCGGGGAGCCGGCGCGTTCCTGCCGGGTGGCCGGCACCCCGGCCGCCCTGAGCGCCTCGATCTGGACGTACTTGTCGCGGCGGGCCTCGCTCAGCGCGGTTCCGTTGCCCGGCAGGCCCAGGGTCTCGTTGAGCCGGTCGGTGAACTCCACCCCCAGTTCGCTGCCCACCACGACGGCCTCCGGGCGGAGCCTCGCCAGCCGCTCGGCCATGTGCGGGAAGGTCCCGTCGTGGACGAGGTTGTCGAGGTAGCCGGTCAGGTCCGCCGGTCCGTAGGAGGGCGGCACCTCCGGGGTCGACTGGACGCGGACGCAGTCGAGCCCCGCCTCGCGGAACGCCTGGCCCACCTTGTTGACGGCGCCGTAGGGATCGACGAGGGCGATCGTGCGCGGATCAGCCATGGGGTTCCCGTTCCACTTCGTAGAAGCCGTGGCCGTCGAGGTAGCAGACGGTCTGGAAGTCCTTCTCGACGGTCGCGGCCTCGGCGTGCGCCAGACCGATCGCGAGGGGCTCGGTGCCGTCGTCGACCGTCCGGCGCAGCCGCTGCCCGGGCGTGACCCGCAGCGCCATGCCCCGGTAGCTGGCGAGCCGCTCCACCTCGCCGAGCAGCGGATACGACCTGAGGCGGCCCTCCAGCGGAGAGGCGAGGAACGCCATCGCGGCGTGCCCGTCCGCGCGGTAGGGCGTGTCGACGTCGGCGAGGAAGCCCTCCGGGTCCGTGTACGCCTGCACCGTGCGGTCGATCTGCGACTCACCGGTGACGTGGACCGCGTAACGGGCCACGTCCGCACCGCACAGCCGCGCGCCGAGCTCCACCAGACGGGGACCGCCGGAGGTCAGGATGATCTCCAGATGGGCCGGTCCGTGGGCGATGCCGAGGGCGTCGAGCACCGCACGGGCGTAGTCGCGCAGCAGGCTCCAGCGCGGGTCCGACGGCGGCAGCGACAGGATGCCGTTGATGCGGTCCCGGACGCCGTTGACGTCGATCTTCTGGTAGCGCCAGGTGTCGGTGACACGATGACGCCCGTCCCGGCTGACGGTGTTGACCACGAACTCGGTGCCGGACAGGTACTCCTGCGCCACCACCCCCTCGTTGCGCACCCCGAAGTCGTTGACGGCGCTGCGGATCCGCTCGTAGGCGGCGACGGACTCGGCCGGGCTGTCGCACACGCTCACCCCGTCGTTGCGGGCGCTGCGGACCGGTTTGACCACGACCCGCCCGCCCAGCCGCGCGTGCCAGGCCTCGAGTTGCCCGGCGTTGCCGACCGTCAGCTGACGTGCCGTGGGCAGGCCGGCCGCCGCCACGGTCCGCGTCTGCACGTCCTTGGTGCGCCGCGCGTGGCTGAGTGCCGTGCCGTTGCCCGGCAGACCCGTGGCCTCGCACAGGGCGTCGGCGAGTTCGACGCCCTGCTCGGCCCCGGCGATCACGGCGACCGTCCGGTGTTCGGCCAGCCGCGCGGCGGTGGCTTCGACGTCGCCGGTGTGCACGACATTGTCGGCGTACAGGCCGAGGTCCAGTTCGCTGCGGTAGTGGTCGGGCATGTCGACGGTGCTCTGCACCCGCACGCAGTCGTGCCCGGCGGCGTCGAACGCCTTCGCCAGACGGGCGGCCGACCCGAAGCCGTCGACGACCGCGACGGCCGGACGCCGGGTCACGACAGGTGCCCGACGACGGTGCGCAGCGCGGCCGTCAGCCGCTCCACCAGCTCGTCGGCCTCCTCCTGCGCCAGCACCAGCGGAGGCATCAGCACGAGCGTGTTGTTGGTGCTGGTCAGCAGCAGACCGGCGGCCTTGCAGGCATCGCGCACCCGCGCCATCTCGCTCGCACCCAACCGGCCCGACCCCCGGCGCAGTTCCACGCCGATCATCAGGCCTTCGCCGCGCACCTCGTGGATCAGCGGTATCTCCTCGGCCGCCTCTCGCAGCCCGCGGCGGATCCGCGCCCCGGTCGTGCGCACCCGCTCCAGCAGCGCGCCGTCCGCCAGTTCGTCCAGCACCGCCAGTCCGGCGGCCATGGCGGCGGGGTGGCCGTCGGCGGTGCAGCCGTGCGGGAAGACGTACTCCGCACGGGAGACGGCCTCGTCGAAGACGGTGTCCGAGCAGACCAGGGCGGCCAGCGGGAAATAGCCGGAGGTGATGCCCTTGCCCAGCACCAGCATGTCGGGCAGGACGCCCTGCGCGGCCATCACCGACAGCGCGCCCGTCCGGCCGAACCCCGTGGTGACCTCGTCGGCGATGAGGTGGAAGCCGTGTCGGTCGCACAGCTCCCGGATCGAGGCGAGGGCGCCCTCGGGGGCGGGTACGACATCGGTGCCCATGATCGGCTCCACAATCACGGCGGTGATGTTCTCGGGGCCGTGCCGCCGCACGGCCCGTTCGAGGGCGTCCGGATCCCACGGCCGCACGTGGTGCACCTCGGGGGCGAGCGGGGCCTGCAGCGCGTGCATCTGCCGCTCTCCGGTGAGCGCGCCGGCCAGGCCTCCGGTGCCGTGGTAGCCGTTGGTGAAGGCCAGGACCTTGACGCGCTGCGCCTCGCCGCGCACCTTGCGCACGAAGCGCGACATGAGCACCGCGGCGCTGGTCATCTGGGAGCCGGTGCTGCCGAAACGCACGTGGTTGAGCGGGTCGGGCAGTTCGGCCACCAGCCGGCGGGCATAGCGCAGGGAGACCTCGGCGGGCTCCGCGTAGCGGATGATCTGGGCCACCGGCAGCCGGCGGAGCTGGTCGGTGACGGCGTCCACGATCCGTTCGCAGCTGTAGCCGAGGGTCGTGTTCCACATGGCCGCCCGGGCGTCCAGGTACCAGGTGCCGGTGGCGTCCTGGAGGCGGCAGCCCTTGCCGTGCACGACGGCGGTGTCGTCGAACCCGCCGTCCCGCACGGTCTGCGGCGTGAGGGAGTTGTGCCAGAGTGCGTCGTGGTCGTTCCTCAGCATGCCAGCGTCTCCAGCTTCTTGCGGTCGAGCTTGCCGTTGTCGTTGAGCGGGAAGCGGTCCACCCGCAGGAACCGGCCCGGGACCATGTAGGCCGGCAGCCGGGCCGCCACCCATCCGGCCAGGTCCGCCACCGGCACCGAGGCGCCCACGTACAGGGCCCTGAGG
The DNA here is from genome assembly GCF_044540565.1 of Streptomyces sp. NPDC085931. Classification (NCBI taxonomy): domain Bacteria; kingdom Bacillati; phylum Actinomycetota; class Actinomycetes; order Kitasatosporales; family Streptomycetaceae; genus Streptomyces; species Streptomyces sp. NPDC085931. The sequence goes on along the minus strand of NZ_JBITSK010000002.1, from coordinate 434,241 downwards.
TCGGTGCCGTCGAAGAGGACGGCGGCGTCCTCGACGCCGGGGTGACCGCCGAGGGCCGCCTCGACCTCCCCCAGCTCCACGCGGTAGCCGTGGACCTGGACCTGGGCGTCCAGCCGGCCGAGGTGCGTGAGCACCCCGTCCTCCTCCACGACGCGGTCGCCGGTGCGGTACCACAGGCGCGCCGCCGGGGCGTCGTGCGTGTCGTGGACGCGCGCCGCGGTGCCGGGCTCCCAGTCGAGGAAGCGGCCCGCGTTGTTCTCCGGGTCCAGGTAGCCCGCGAAGCGCTGTACGCCGCGTACGCACAGCTCGCCCTCGGCCGCGGGACTGCCCGTGCCGTCCAGGACGACGTGTTCCAGGTGCGGCAGGCGGTGGCCGATCGGCACGGAGGCGTTGCGGGTCCGCGGCCAGTCGGCCGGATCCGGGGGCAGCCGGTGGGCGGTGCAGGTGACGGTGAGTTCGGTGGGGCCGTACAGGTTCTCGATGACCGCGCCCGGTGCCGCCCGGTGCCAGGCGGCCGCCTGCTTGAGCGTCAGCTGTTCTCCCGCGAACAGCCCCCACCGCAGTTCGGGCAGGCACCCGGCCGGCAACCTGCGCATCCGCGCGGCCAGCGAGACCACCGACGGCACGGAGAACCAGTGCGTGAGCCGGTGCGCCCGGGCGAAGGCGGCCGGGTCGGCCAGGTCCTCCCGCTGCGGCACGACCAGGGTGGCGCCGCCGGCCCACGTCACGAACATGTCGAACACGGACGGGTCGAAGGTCAGGTCGAACGTTTGGCTCAGCCGGTCGCCCGGGGCGACCTCGTAGCGCTCCACCTGGTGGGCGACGTAGGGGAGCACGTTGCCGTGCGCGATCGGCAGGCCCTTGGGGACGCCCGTCGAACCCGACGTGAAGAGGATGTACGCCGGGGCCTCGCCGTCCGGCGGCGACGCCTCCGGGCCGCCCGGGGAGGCCGGGGCACCGCTGGCCGGGGCGGCCGGGGTGTGGTGCCCCGACGGCGTGCCGTCCGCCGCCGCCAGGGCGAGCGGGACCGCGCTCTCGCGCATCAGGTCCCGCAGCGCCACGTCGGTGAGGACCGTCCGCAGGCCGGCCCGGGCGGCGATCGCGGCGTTGCGCTGCGCGGGGAAGATCGGGTTGAGCGGCACCACGGTCGCCCCGGCGCGCAGGACGGCCAGGTACCCGGCGTACGCCAGGGGCGAGCGGGAGGCCAGCAGCCCGACGCGCGCGCCCGGTGGCAGCGGGCCGAGGTGGGCCGCGAGGCGGTCGGCGGCGCGCGCCAGCTCCCCGTAGCTGAGGGTGGCCCCGGCCACGCACAGGGCGGGCCGGTCCGTGTGCCGCCGCGCGCTCGCGGAGAACAGGGCGAACAGCGAGTCAGACATGGCGGACCTCCCGGTCCATGAGGGCCAGCACGCCGTCCGCCGCGTGCAGCCGGTCGTTGCTGTAGTTCAGCGGGGCGGACCGCAGGTCGCGCAGCGTCCGCTCCAGGCCGGTCGGCGAGTCGCGCAGATAGCCGTGGCGCATGCCCATCAGGTCCGTCAACTCGTCGGCCGCCGCCGGGCACAGCTCCGACGCGGTCAGCTTCACCGCGTTGACGAGGAGCTGCACCGGCGCGGCCGTGGTGTCCTCCGCCGAGGCGAGGACCGACGCGGCGTGCGTGATCAGCGCGTGGACGGTGTCCAGGCGCTGGCGCACCCGCGACAGGCGGGTGAGCAGCAGGGGGGAGTCCAGGTCGTAGCGGCGCCGCTCGGCCCGCAGCAGGGTCACCACGCGCTGCAGCGCGCCGTCGGCCGCGCCCTGCCAGCACGCCGCCCAGCCGAGGTGGGCGAGCGGGGCGAAGGTGCGCACCGCGATGTCCCGGAACGCCCCGTGCTCCCCGATGACCTGGTCGCGGGGGATCTCGCCGGACAGGTGCAGGGGCGCGCTGTGGGTCGCGCGCATGCCCATCGGGTTCCAGCCGCCGCGCACCGTGACGGTGAGCTGGTCGCGCTCGGCGTAGACCAGCGACAGCCGGGACGGGGACGTGGCGTCCGGGGCCAGGGCCGTGATCAGGAACGCGTCGGCGTGACTGCCCCCGGTCACCACGGGGGCGAAGCGGTCCACGCCGACGGTGGAGCCGTCGCCGGCCGCCAGCCGGGACCCCGAGGACAGCAGATGCCCGCCGGTGCCGGCTTCGGTGGTCACCGACGCCAGATACAGCTCGCCGCGCACGATGCGGGGCAGCAGCCGCTCCCGCAGGGGGCCGCCGTCCCGGACGACGGCGGCCACCTGCTGGCAGTGCATGGTGAAGATCATGCCGACCGACATGCAGGTGCGGGACAGGCGGCTGCTGACGGCCAGCAGGTCGGCCAGGTCACCGCCGGGGCCGCCGTCCTCGGCGGGCACCAGGAGCCCGAGGAGTCCGGTGCGGCGCATCGCCTCCAGCGCCTCGGCGGGGAAGCGGGCCTCGCGGTCGCAGGCCTCGACGTGCCGGGCGGCCTCTGCCTCGACCTCGGACACGGCCCGTTCGAGGTCGGCGGGCCGCCACGCCGTGCGGGGGAGGTCGGTGACGGTCATCCGGGCACCCCGCTGGTGCTCAGGGTCCGCTCGAACAGGGCGATGAGCGTGTCCAGGCGGCTGAGGTTGTCCGGGGTGAGTTCGCTCGCCTCGACCTCGGTGTCGAGTTCCTCCTCGACCCGCTCGACGATCTCCACGATGCGGAAGGAGCTGAACGTGGGCAGGCCGGTCAGCGTGGTGGTGCTGTGCAGGTCGGCCTCGTCGACGCCGAGGACCTCGGCGGTGATGCCGGTGACGACCGCGCGGACGTCGGGTGTCTCCATGGTGTCTCCCGGGTGGGGTCAGGCGCCGAGTTTGGCGAAGCCTTCTGCGACGCGGATGAGGGCGTCGGCGACGTGTGGCAGGGCGAGCGGGTCGGGAGCCGCGAGGGCGGCCTCCTGCTCCTCGTCGGTGTCGCCGTAGAGCATGCTGGTGGCGGCCTTGAAGCGCAGCGCGCCAGGATCGTCCCCGAGGTGGTGTCCGGCGAGGACGGCCAGGCCGTGCTCGTCCAGCAGATGGCGGGCCAGCGCCGCCGATCCGGTCACCCCGCGCTGCGCCAGCGCCTCGCGCCGCGGCTCGAAGTCGGGGTAGACGTAGAACGCCCCGGTGGGCGGCCGGCAGGTGGCTCCGGCGGCGATCGCCGCGCCGTGCACGGCACGGGCCACGGCTCCGTGCAGCCGTGCGCTCGCCGCCAGCCGCTGCCGGATCTCGGGCGGGTCGCCGAAGGCGTACGCGGCGACCTGCTGCATCGGGCCGGACAGCGTGGACCACAGGTCGCTGGCCACGGCGACCAGCCGCTCGCGCAGATCGCGTCCCCACGCACCGGGGGGCACGCGCAGGCCGCCGACGCGCCAGCCGCCGAGCGCCAGGGACTTGGACAGCCCGGTGGTCACCACCGTGCGGCCGGGGGCCACTTCGGCGGGGCTGCGGAAGGGGGCGCCGGGCCGGTGCATGACGTCGCGGTAGATCTCGTCCGAGACGACGACCAGGTCCTCGGCCTCGGCGATCCGGCACACCCGCTCGACCAGCCCGGCGCCGGCGAGCGTGCCGGTCGGGTTGTCGGGCAGCGTGAGCACGACGATGCGCGGGTCGCCGCCCGACCGGCGGGCCCGCTCGATGGTCTCCGGCAGGGCGTCCGGGTCGGGGATGCCGCCGCACGCGGCGGGGATCGGGACGCCGTACACCTGCTTGCCGGCCATGCGGGCCTGCGGTTCGTAGGAGTTCCAGCTGGGACGCGGCAGGAGCACGTCCCCGGGCAGGACCAGGTTCAGCGCCATGAGCAGGGGTTTGCTGCCGGGGCCGAGCAGGACGTCTCGCGGGCCGGTGGGCAGGCCGCGGCGCTCGAAGTAGCCGGCAAGCGAGGCGAGCGCGTCGGGCGCTCCGGCCACGGGCCCGTAGGCGTTGCGACGGGCGCCGGCGCACAGTTGCTCCACCAGGGGCGCGAAGGCCGGCAGCCGGGACTCGCCGAAGCCGAGGTGGACGACGGACCGGCCCTGGGCCCGCAGCCGCGCGACCTCCTCGTTGAGGGCGAGGTTGGGCGACATCGAGGCGTTCACGGCCGCAGCGCCTCCCGGATGTCCTGCGGCGTGTCCGCCGCGATCTCCAGATCGTCGAGCCAGGTGGCACTGGGGTCGTAGTGCGCCCGGAACGGGCGGCCGACCAGGGCCGGGTTGCGGGCCTGGGCCAGCCGCAGCTGGAAGTACCGCTCCCCGCCGGCGCTCTCGACGCCGTCCACCACGACCTTGCCGGGCGTGGTGGACATGACCGGGCCGCGCACGGTGCGGGCGAGTCCCGGCAGGGTGCGGTAGGCGGTGTGGAAGATCTCCATCGCGCGGGCCAGCGGCACCTTGAAGTAGTCGTAGGGGCCGGTGTCGCGCTCGACGAACATGTAGTAGGGGACCGCGCCGAGCGCGAGTTCCGCCTTCCACAGGGCGGCCCAGGTCCGGGCGTCGTCGTTGATGTGCGCGACCATCGGGGCCTGGCAGTAGACCACGGCCCCCGTGGCCCTGATGCGCCGCACCGCCTCGGTCACCCCGTCGGTGTGCAGCTCACGGGGATGGGTGAAGTGGGCCATGACGGCGACCTGTTTGCCCGCGGCCGCGATCCGCTCGAAGAGCCGCAGCAGCGGGTCGGCGTCCGCGTCGCTCACGAAGCGCTGCGGCCAGTAGGCCAGGGACTTGGTGCCGATGCGGACGGTGTCGACGCTCTCCACGCCGAGCAGCGGCTCCAGGTGCCCGGTGAGGCGGTCGGTGCTCATCACCATCGGGTCGCCGCCCGTCACCAGGACGTCGCTGACCTCGGGGTGGTCGTGCAGGTAGCGGACGAGCCGGTCCGGGCCGGGGGCGGCGAAGCGCAGGGAGGGGTCTCCCACGAACTGCGCCCACCGGAAGCAGTAGGTGCAGAAGGAGTGGCAGGACTGCCCCTGCGTGGGGAAGTACAGCACCGTCTCGCGGTACTTGTGCTGCAGGCCGGCCAGCCGTTCGCCTTCGTGCACCGGCACGTTGTACTCGCGCTGCCCGGAGGGGTGCGGGTTGAGTCCGGCGCGGATCCGCGCGACCTCGGCGGCCATCTCGCGCTTGGTGGCACCGGAGCGCACGAGCGCCTCCAGGGAACGCTCGTCGGCCTCGGGGAGCATGCCGCGCTGGGGGAAGACCAGGCGGAAGAGCGGGTCCTGGGCCGGGTCCGTCCAGTCGATCAGCTGGTCGAGCACGTACTCGTTGACGCGGAACGGCAGGACGTGCGCCAGCAGGGCGATGCCGTCCCGTATCTCCGGGGAGAGCCCGTAGCGCCGGGCGATGTCGTCGATCTGCCGCGGGCCGAAGGCACGGAAGCGGGTAGCGCCGACCGGTTGGTCGAGCATCAGTGTCATGCGGGGTCCCTCTGAATTCGGCGGAATGACTGGGCGACGGCAGGCCTGCCCTTGTCGGCGGTCGTGGCGTCGAGCGCCGATTACCCCGCTGGGAATCGTTGATTCGAGTTCTTTCCCGAAGCCATAAAGGCTTCGCATGGCGTCGATAAGAGTGCCGAATTCCGACCCCTGACCTGCCCTCATAATTCCCGTGGCCGGGGCCGATAAGAGCCCTCTATGGGGTGGGGACGTATTTCGTTTGAAAGGTGGGTGGCGCGGAAGTCGCTTCTCGTCAATGCCGTTGAGTGCGGAAGGAAAGACCCTTGATGATCGATTGCCCGCAGCGCGGACGCACCCCGTGAGCCGCGCGGATGCCGTCCAGCCGGTGCTCATGCCGATGGGCCGGCCCCGGCCCGGGACGTGCAGCGTCCTCGTCCACGCCGCCGGCGGTGGTGTCGGGGCCTACACGGGCGTCGGGTTCGCCCTGCGCCGCTCCGGCCCGGTCTTCGCCCTGCGCGGGTACGGGCTCGCCCCGCGGGAGGAGCCGGACCGCAGCGTCGCCGCCATGACCGACCGCTACTGGCCGCTGCTGGCCGGACTCCCCGAGCCGCCGGGGCTGTTGTTCGGCTGGTCGCTCGGCGGCGTCGTCGCCTGGGAACTGGCCGCCCGGCTCGCCGCCGAGGGACGGCGGCCACGGGTCGTGATGGTCGACAGCCCCGCCGCCCGCATCGACCGGGATCCGGCCGCCGCACGCCGGTGGCGCGCGCGTGTGCACGCCTGCCTCGCCGCCGACGACAGCGGCCTGCCCGCCGACCGGGTCGCCGCGACCGCCGACGCCCACCTGGACGCCGTCGTCTCCTACCGGGCCGAGACGCGCCACGACTGCCCCGCCCTGCTCCTGCCGTGCGCCGACGAGGACAACGACGCCCACCTGGCGGCCTGGCGCGAGGTGGCCCCGCGGCTGACCGTACGGCCGCTGCCCGGCGACCACTTCACCGCGTTCGACAGCGAGCGACTGCCCCTGCTCCTGGACCACCTCGGGACCTTCCTCACGGCAACGGAGGAGCAGCATGCCTGACGTACTCCTGAGCCGCGCCCGCGCGGCGTTCGACACGGCCCCGCCCGTGGGCGACCCCGCCTACGACACGTACTGCCGCGCCCTGGGCGAGGAACTCACCGCCCACTGGCCGCAGATCGCCCGGGCCAACGCGGCGGACGTCGCCGCGGCCCGGCGGCTGGGCATGCCGCCCACACTCGTGGAGCGGCTGCGGCTGACCGACGTCCACCGGGACCGGATGGTCGAACTCACCGCGATGACCCGGGACGAACTGCGCGAGGTGCGCGAGAGCGAGGTGCCCGTCACCGGTGCGGCCCGGCACGTCCACCGCGTCCCGCGGCCCCTCGGCGTCGTCCTGATGGTCTACGAGGCCCGGCCCACCGTCACCGTGGACGGCGCCCTGCTCCCGGTCGCCGTCGGCAACGCCGTGCTGCTGCGCGGCGGCAAGGAGACGGCCGCCACCAACGCCGCCCTCGAACGGGCCGTGCACGCCGCGCTCACCCGGGCCGGCCTGCCCACGGGCCTCGTCACGGTGCTGGACGACCCGCAGCGCCGCCTGCTGCGCGCCCTGCTGAAGCGGCCCGACGAGGTGGACGTGCTCATCCCGCGGGGCAGCCCCGCGCTCGTCGAGTACTGCCGCACCAGCGCCATCCCGCTGATCGCCAGTGGCGGCGGCGTCAACCACCTCTACGTCCACCGCAGCGCCGACCTGGACCTCGCGGTGCGCGCCACGCTGGACAGCAAGCTGCCCGAGCCGGCCGGCTGCACCTCCGTGGAGACCCTGCTGCTCGACCGCGCCGTCGCCCGGGACTACCTGCGGGCCCTGGCGCGCGGGCTGGCGGGCCGTGAGACGGAGCTGACCCTGCACACCGCCCCCGAACTGGACGCCCTCGTCCCCGCCGCGCTCAAGACCGAACCCCTCGCCGCGCACGACCTGGGCCGGGAGTTCCTCGACCCGGTCGTCGCCGTCGTGCCGGTCGACGACGAGAACGCGGCACTGGACCACGTCCGCCGCCACGGCTCCGGGCACACCGAGGGCGTCATCGCCCGGGACCGGCACGTCGTCGACGCCTTCCGCCGCCGCTGCGACGCCGCGATGGTCGTGGTCAACGGCTCGCTGCGGCTGCACGACGGTCCCACCCTCGGCCTGGGCACCGAGATCGCCATCGCCACCGGCCGGCTGCACGTGCGCGGTCCCGTGACGCTCGGCGCGCTGGTCACCCACAGCTACGTCACCGACGGCGCCGGCGCGCTGCGCGGCTGACGGCCGGCCTTCCCCTCTCCCCGAAAGGCGTGCCATGCCCCAGGAACTGTCCCTCGACCGGGACGCCGTCGCCACCGTCGTCAAGAAGGTGGTCATCGCCGAGTCACGGCTGTCCCTTCCGCCCGGCAGCGTCAGCGACGACGAACCGCTCGTCGGGGACCTGCTGAACGTGAACTCGCTCGGCTTCGTCGGCATGCTCGTGCGGATCGAGGACGAGCTGGACGTCACCCTCCCCGACGACCTCTTCGTCGGGCGCAGCTTCCGCACCGTCCGGGACCTGATCGACGTCGTGACGGCCGCGGAGGTGCGGCCGTGACGGACGGGATCCCGACCCGCTGGCGCAGCGTCCTGCCCCATCTGTCCGAGCCCCTGCCGCCGGACCGCACCCCGCCCCGCTCCGGGGACGGCGAGCTGAAGATCAACCTGCCGACCGAGCTGATCCGGCACAGCGTCTCCGACCGCGAGTACTGGGACATCCCCGCCCCGGTCGTCGAACGCTACCGCCAGTACCGCCCGACCCCGCTGTGGCGTGCCCGCGGTTTCGAGGAGGCCGTCGGCGCCCGCGTCCCCGTCTACGTCAAGAACGAGGGCGTCAACATCTCGGGCAGCCACAAACTCAACACCGCGCTCGCGCAGGCCCACTACTACCGCAAGGCCGGGGTGCGGGAACTGGTCACGGGCACGGGCGCGGGCCAGTGGGGCACCGCCATGGCCGCCGCCTGCGCCCTGTTCGGACTGCGCTGCCGGGTCTTCATGGTCGAGTCCAGCCTGCGGCGCAAGCCCTACCGCGGGGTGCTCATGCGCATGCTGGGCGCCGAGGTGCACGCCAGCCCCAGCGGCCTGACCAAGGTCTCCGCCACGGAGGCGCCGGCCGCCGGCAACAGCCTCTCGCTCGCCATCGGGGAGGCCGTCGAGTACGCCGCCGCACACGACCGGGTCGCCTTCTGCATCGGCAGCGGGGAGACGTACAGCATCCTGCACCAGTCCGTGATCGGCCTGGAGGCGGAGGAGCAACTCGCCCACCTCGACGCCGAGATCGGCGCGGTCGTCGGCTGCGTGGGCGCCGGATCCAACTTCGGGGGCATCGCGCTGCCCTTCCACGCCACGGCCCGCGCGGCAGGCAGGCGGGGGCCGCGGCTGGTCGCCGCCGAGTCCAGCAGCACACCGAAGCTGACCCGCGGCGTCTACGCCTACGACAAGACCGACGCCACCGGCAGCGGCCCGATGGAGGCCATGTACACCATCGGCAGCGACTACCGGATCCCGGACGCGCACACCGCGGGCCTGCGCTTCCACGGCGCGGCGAAACTCATCTCCGCGATGCGGCACAGCGGCGACGTCGACGCCGTGGCGGTCAGCCAGGCGGACGCCCTGGACGCGGGCCGGCTGCTCGCCCGCCACGAGAGCGTCCTGCCGGCGCCCGAGTCCGGCCACGCCCTGGCGGCCGCCGCCCGCATCGCCGCCTCGCCCGACGCCACCGGCGGGGTCCTGGTGTGCGTCAGCGGCCACGGCTACCTGGACCTCGGGGCCTACGAGCACTTCCTCGACGGCGGGGTCGAGGACCAGTCCCCGCCCGACGAGGCGCTCGCCCGTGCGGTGGCCGGGCTGACGCGGGTGGAGGCCCACCCGTGACGGCCGTCGCGGCCCCGTCCGTGCGGACCGGGATCCTCGACTGCGTCCAGGTCAACCTGGCGGTCCTCGCGGACCGCCGGCACGGGCCGGGACGGCACCTCGCGCTGGGCGCGAAACTGCGCTTCCGGCCGCGGCCCGGTCCCGACGGCCTGCCCACGGTGGACCCCCCGCCGGAGGACCAGCTGCGCGAGGGAGCCGCCCTCGTGGGCCTGCGGCCGGACGCCTTCGCCCGCCGCGTCCCCGCCGACGGGCTGCGCGCCCTGGCCGAACGGGCGCCGGTGGTCTACGCCGTGGCCGACTCCTACGACATGCCGTGGCTGCCCTACGCGGGCCGGGCGCACATGGACCACAGCTTCCTGGCCGGCACGCACCCCGACGGAGCCGAGGTCGAGGACGCGTACGACAACGAGACGGCGTGGGGCCCGGCCCGCCCCGGCCGGTGGACCTACCCCTGGGAGCGCCTGCCCACCGCCTCCTTCGCGTGCGTCCTGACCCCGGTGCCCGCACACCGCGCGCCCCGGCCGGAGCTGTCCCTGGACGATCCGGCCGCCTACGTCGAGGCCTACACCGCCCACCCCGACCGGCTCGCCGCCGCGCGCCGGCTGACCGCGGAGACCTGGCTGCTGACGCGGGCCCGGCACCTGCACGCCGCCTACCGCGAGCACCTCGGCGAGCGGCTGGACGCGGCGGAGCACCTGCGCCGCTGGGACCGGCTCACCGCGACCGCGTTCATCGCCCAGCGGCGCGCCGAACGGGGCCGGCCGGTGCCCGGGGGCCTGCTGCCCGAACTGGCCTTTCTGCTCACCGCCGACCGCGAGGTGTTCGCCGTGCGGCCCCACCGACCCCGACCGATCCGCACCACCACCCAAGCGACGGAGAAGCCGTGAACCAGCCCTTCATCGACCTGCTGACGCCCTTCCTGCCCAACCTCGGGGACCGCCCCCTCACCGAGGACAGCCGTCTGCACGACCTCGGGATGAACTCCATGAAGGCCATCGACCTGCTCTTCGCCATCGAGGACGGGCTCGGGGTCTCCCTGCCGGACGAGGACCTCAACGACGCCACCTTCGCCACCGCCGGCAGCCTGTGGGCCGCGGTGCGGCGGGCGCAGGGCGCCGTCGAGTCGGACGACAGGGCGGCGGCATGAGCGTCTCCGCGGTGCGGGAGCCCGCCACCGGGGCCGGCTCCCGCCTCGCCGCACTGCCCGCCGACGCGAGCGGAGCAGACCTCTGGCGGGTCCTCGGCGCGCAGAACCGGCTCGCCGGGGTCTACCGCGGCGGCGATCCGCGCGGCGGCGTCGACGCGGCCGCGCTGGGCGCGCTGCTGACGGACCTGGACCGCCGCTTCGGCGTCGGCGCGACGCTGGCCGTGACCGTGCCGCTGGCCACCTGCCTGCCGCTGCTGGCCGGGGGGAGCGGCCCGGCCGCCCGGACGCTCGCCGACAGCCTCGACGGACGCACCGTCGTGGCCCTCGCCGCCACCGACGAAGCGTCCGGCTGCGACCTGGCGGCACTGGACACGCGTGTCTCCTTCGACGGGGACCACGTCCGGCTCGACGGCACCAAGCGCTGGATCACCAACGCGACGACGTGCGGTGCCGCCCTGGTCCTCGCCCGCCACCGGCCCGGCCCCCACTTCACCAACTTCACCTGGGTGCTGGTGCCGGCCGACGCGCCGGGCGTGCGCGCCGAACCCGCCGAGACCGGGCTGTTCGACGGCTCCGGGACCGGTCACCTCACCTTCGACGGCGTCCGGCTGACCCGCGACCACGTCGTGGGCGGGACCGGCCGGGGACTGAGCGCGTTCGCCGCCCACATCGCCACCGAGCGGCTGGCCGGGGCCCTGTGGGCGGTCGCGCTGTGCGAGCGGGTGCTGCGCGAGACCGCCCGCTACCTGGGGCGGCGCCGCCACGGCGGCGGCGTCCTGTGGGAGCGGGACGGCGTACGCCAGCGCTGGGCGGGCGCCCTGCTGCGCTCCCGTCAGCACCGCGCCCTGACCGAGAGCCTCACCGAGGCGGTCGCCGCCCGCCGCGACACCTCGGCCGCGGCGCTGCTCAAGGCCAGCGCCGCCGAGACCGTCGAGCACGTCCTCGACGTGTGCGCCCACCTCCAGGGCGCGCACGGCTTCCGCACCGGCGGCCCGCAGCAACTGCGGGCGCAGGGCGCCCTGTTCGGGATCGGCGGCGGCACGACCGAGGTCGTGCTGGACATCGTGGCCGAGACGGCCCCGCACAGCGATCCCGGGGACCTGCCGTGAGGGTCCTGGAGGCCGGCCCGGGGGTGTGGGTGGCCACCGGTGAGGCCCCCGCCGGCCGCCTCACCCCCGCGGACCTGGCCACGGCCCGCGGCCTGCCCGCCTGGCGCGCCCGGGAGGTCCTGGCGGGACGCGCGCTCCTGCGCGGGCTGCTCGCCCGGGTGGCGCCCGACGCCGCCGGGGAACCGGTCGTGCCCGGCCCCAACGGCAAACCGCTCCTGGCGGGCCGGCCGCGGCCCGGCATCAGCATCTCCCACGACGGCGAGCACACCGTGGTGGCCGTCGCGCCCGGCCGCCGCGTCGGGGTCGACGTGCAGGTGCCGCCGCGCCACGTCGGCCACGCCATGGTCCGGCGGTGCGCCGCCCCGTACGCCACGCACCTGGCCCGTATGCCGGAGCCCCTGCGGCACACCGTCTTCACGGAGATCTGGACGGTCCAGGAGGCCTGCGTGAAGACCGACGGCACCGGCATCGGAGGGCGCCCCTGGAGCATCGACGTGCCCCCGCATCTCGACCACGGCGACTGGCGCCAACTGCGCTGGCGCAAGGTGCGAGACCTCATCGACGTACCCGTGGCCTGCGCCTGGGAGGCGACACCATGACACCTGCCCTGTCCTGCTACACCACCGCGCTGGTGGAGTACCTGGGAGGCGCGGCGGCCGCCCGGCTGGCGTCGGCGGTGCACCTGTGGGTGCGCACCGACGCACCGGACGGCACGCTCGCCTTCTCCCACCACGACCGCATCGACGGCGGCACCCTGGTCCACGACCACCGCCCCGACTGGCCGTCGGCCCGTGCCGCGCTCACCGCCCTGCTCGCCGAGCAGGGCCGGGTGATCGTATCGGGCAACGCCTTCCACCTGCCCTGGTCCCCGCACCACGGGGTGCGGACCGTCCCCCACTGGTTCCTGCTGCGCGCCCACGACGGCGAGGGGTGGCTCGTGGCCGACCCGTTCCACGCCCTGATGCCCGGCGGGGAGCAACTGCCCTACACCGGCGTGCTCGACGACGACGCACTGCGCCGCGCGCTGACGCCGGTGGGCCCGCTCGACCCGGCCGTCCGCAACCGGGACGGGCACGCCCTCGGCGAACCCGTGGACAGCGGCCCGGTCGACGCCTACCGCTGGCTGCGCCGGACCGCCACGCCCCCGGCCGGCGCCCCGGCGCGGTGGCCGGGCACCTGGCTGCGCGAGCCGCGCGAGGTGTTCGCGCACCTGCGGGACCGCCTCGCCTCCGACGGGGACCTGCTGGAGCGGCACCTCGACGACCTGTGGGCGGCGTCCCGCCACCAGCTGCACCGCCTGGGGCCGCGCGCGGACCCGGATCTGGCCGACGCCTGGACGCAGTTGCCCAAGGCACTGCGCTTCGCCGCCGACTCCGCACGGCGCGGACGCCCCCGCACCGCCGTGGTCGAGCGGGCACTCGACACCCTCGCCGGGCTGACGACCGGCAGGGAGGTGAGCCGTGCTCGGGGCTGAGACGACGACGGTCCAGACGGCCCAGACGGCCCAGACGGTCCAGACGGTCCAGACGGCCCAGACGGTCCAGACGGCCCCGCCGGACGCGGCGGGCGTGGACGAAGCGCTGTTCCGCGCGGCGATGACGGGTCTGGCCAAGTGCGTCGCGGTCACCACCGCCCTCGGGCCGGACGGGCCCGTGGGCTGCACCACGACCTCGCTGATGTCGCTGTCCGTGGCGCCGCCGAGCGTGCTGCTGGCCTTCGGCGCGGGCGGGCGCACCCTGGACGACCTGCTCGGCGCCGGCCGCTTCGCCGTCAACGTGCTGTCCCACACGCAGGGACCGCTGGTGCGGCGCTTCGCCACCGGCACCCCCGCCCAGCGCTTCCGGGACACCCCGCACGCCGTGCTGCGGGGCGTGCCCGTCCTGCACGGCGCCGCCCTCGTGCTGACCTGCGACGTCGCCGAGACCTTCACCTCCGTCGACCACGTCCTGGTCGTCGGCACCGTACGGCACCTGAGCACGACCCCCGGCTCCCCGCTGGTGCTCGTCACCGGCGAACCGCACATCGCCACCCCCGTACCGCCCGCCCCGGCCGCGACCGACCACCCGCGCTGACCTGGAGAGACCATGCCCGCGAATGCCGCACCCGCGGTGACCCACCGGCCCGACGAACGCTTCGACGAGTTCCTCCTGGCGGCCGCGGCCACCCACCCCGGCCATCCCGCCGTGGTGGAGTACGCGGACGGCGCGGAACGGGTGACCACCTTCGCCGGCCTGCGGGAGGCCGCCGAGCGGTACGCCGCCGCACTGGACCGCTTCGGTCTGCGGATCGGCGACCGCGTCATGATCGTGTCCGACACGTCCGCCGACGCCGTCGCCCTCGTGCTGGCGTGCTCGTCGCGCGGCCTGCCCTTCGTCCCGGTCAGTCCGGAGACCCCCGCCGAACGGCGGGAGACGATCCAGCGGCTGGCCGAGCCCGCACTGTGCCTGACCGCCGGCGGGGAACCCGAACCGGCCGTGGGCCACGGCCGGTTCGGCGGGGGCACCATCGAGGTGCCCCGTCCGCCGGCGCCCCGTGAGCGGCTCAGGCGCGCCGTCACCCCGACCGACACCGCCTACATCATCTTCACGTCGGGCACCACGGGCCGGCCCAAGGGCGTGGTGATGAGCCACCGTTCCGTCGTCTCCTTCTACCGGGGCATGCTCGCCGAGGGGTTCGTGTCGGCGGGCGACCGGGTGGCGTCGACCTCCCCGCTGCAGTTCGACTTCTCGCTGCTGGACATCGGCATGGCGCTGGGCAGCGGAGCGGCGGTGGCCCCCGTCCCGCGGGCCCTGCTGCGCTGGCCGACCCGGTTCCTCAAGGTGCTGCGCGTCACCCGGGCCACCCACGTCAACGGAGTGCCGTCCATCTGGCGGCAGTCGCTGCGGCACATCCCGGACCAGCTGGCCGACCTGCCCGACCTGCGCTCAGTGCTGTTCTGCGGGGAGGAGTTCCCGCTCGGCGAACTGCGCCGGCTCCAGCGTCTGCGGCCCGGCATCCGCCTGATCAACTGCTACGGCGCGACGGAGTCCATGGCGGCCAGCTTCGCCGAGGTCCCCGACCCGCTGCCCGAGGACGTGACGCACCTGTCCATCGGCGACGGGCACCGGGGCACCGACATCCTCCTGCTGGACGCCGAGGGGGCGCCCGTGCGCGAGGAGGGCGTCGTCGGCGAGATGTACCTGCGCAGCCCGGCCCTGATGACCGGCTACTGGGGGGACGCCGAGGCCACGGACGCCGTCCTGGTCACCGACCCGCTGGAGCCCCGCTCCGGGCAGCGCCTGCTGCGGACCGGCGACCTGGCCTACCGGGACGCCGACGGCACCCTGCGCTTCTGCGGGCGCCGGGACTCCCAGGTGCAGATCCGCGGCAACCGCGTGGAACCGGCCGAGGTGCAGCGCCGGCTGCTGGCCCACCCCGAGGTCTGCGAGGCGGCCGTCGTGGTGTACGAAGACCCGGGCGGCAACACCGAGTTGAGCGCCTTCGTCGTCCTGGCCGACGACGCGTCCGGCACGGCCGAGAGCGATCTGCTCGCGTTCTGCCTGCGTTCGATGCCGGCGTACATGGCGCCCGGCGTGGTGCGCATCGTGGAGAGTCTGCCGGTCAACCAGCACGGCAAGACCGATCACCGGCGTCTGCGCGCCCAGCTCCTCACCGACGCCGCCTGACCGGGCCACGGGCTTCGGGGCTGCACCACGGGACCCGGAGCCCGTTCAGCCCGCGCTGACCACGTCGGAGGCGGCCTTCAGCACGGCGTCGAGGGCCGGATGCCCGATGTCGCCGCGCCGCCACAGGGCCTGCGTGTAGGTGGGGGTGGCGGGCCGCCAGTCCACGACCCTGCGGAGCCGGCCGTCGGCGATGTCCTCGGCCACGGTCACCTCGGGCAGCAGCCCCACGCCGATGCCGTTCTCGGCCATGCGCTTGACCGCGGTGATGGAATCGAGGTGCAGGGTCCGCCCCGCCCGCAGGGTCGACTCGACCTCGTCCAGGAGCCCGCCGCAGTGACGGACGCCGAGGTCGGCGCTGACGAGGATCGACGACACCGGCTCCGCGCGGCCCTGGTGGCCGGAGCCCAGTCGTGCTCCGGCCACCAGCGCGAACGGCTCGGGGCACAGATCGCAGTGCTCCAGGTCCTCGTCCGAGGTTCCGCTCCCTATCATGAACACGCAGTCCACCTGCCCGTTGCGCAGCAGGGTGACGGCCTCCTGGGGAGGGGACAGCCGGAGCGACACGTCCATCTCCGGATAGCGCAGGAGCAGGTATTCGATGAGCGGGAGCAGCCGGTGGTTGACGAGGCTTTCCGGCGCCCCGACGCAGATTTTCCCCTGCGGTGTGAGCGACGCGTCCGCGATGCGCCGGACATGACCGCTGAGCCGTACGATCTCGCGGGCCTGTTTCAGGATGGAGCGACCGGCTCTCGTGGGCCGGACTCCGCCCGGTAAGCGTTCCAGCAGGATCGCACCGAGCGAGCGTTCCAGTGCCTTGATGCGGTTGGTCACCGTCGGCTGGGTCACCCGGAGCACGCCCGCCGCCCGTGTCACACTTCCCGCGTCGACGGCGCCGAGAAATGCCTCGAGTTGACGCGTATCCAATATTTCCCCCGTGTGAGTCGACCCGTCGAAATTCAAGCCGGCGCTGCGTCGGCTTTCTTCCTCCGCTGCGTCGCCCTCCCATTCCGGTCACGAATGGCATACGAGCGGTCACGATGTCTGCGAGCGTAGCGTCACCCTTCACCCTCATCAACACGTTTGGTATAGCCATTTATGGGGAGGCGGCTTTTCCCGGACGGATGATTTCACGTCATTCCGGTGGACCCCGTCGACCGCTCCCGCGGTCGAGTGGCACGGGACGCCCGGTCGGGCAACGCGGGCGATCGGTGGCCGACTCCGAGGAGTCGGCCACGCGGAGCGTCAGCGCCGCGCCCCATCCCGCTCCTGCGCGTGCGGGAGGTCGCGCTCGCGGCGCATCGGGCCCAGGGCGAGGACGAGCCAGGAGGGCGCGACCACACCCGTCATGATCCACATGGCCGGCCGGTGTCCGACGGCGTCACCGAGCAGGCCGCCGAGCAGCGAACCGAGCGGGATGGTGCTGTGGTTGATCACCATGGCCGTCGAGACGACCCGCCCGAGCAGGTTCGGCGGGCAGTAGGTCTGCCGGAAGCTGCCGAGCACGACGTTGGCCACGGTGACGCCGGCCCCGACGAGGAAGGCTCCCAGCGCGAACAGCAGCAGCCCCGGCCCTGCCGTCGTCATCGGCAGCAACAGCACGAACGGCGAGGTGGTGGCCTGCACGAGAAGGAGCCCGCGCGCGGTGCCGAACCGCCGGCCGACCCGCGCGGCCACCAGCGCGCCCACGATGCCGCCTGCGCTGCCGCCGGTCAGGAGCAGCCCCACCATGCCCGGGCTCAGCCCGACGGTGCGGACCAGGAACACCACCTGGACCGCCTGGTAGCCCATCAGCGCCATGTTGATCACGGCGCCCCACACGACCATCGGACGCAGATACGGATCCCGGCCCACGAAGCGGAGCCCTTCCCTCATCTCCCCTCGTAGGGAAGGGCGTTCGGCATGAGCAGGGCCGTCCGGCTCGACGACACCGATCCGCTGCAGACAACACGCGGAGACCAGGAACGTCACCGCGTCCGCCACGAGCGCGCTGACCGCGCCGAACGCCTGGGCCAGGAGCCCTGCCACCCCCGGCCCCGCGACCTGCGTGGCGGCCTCGCTGCCCTGCAGCCTGGCGTTGCCCTCCAGCAGGTCCCGGCCGTCGAGCACGACCGGGACGAACGCGTGATAGGCGGTGTTGAAGCACACCGCCGCCGTGCCGCAGACCAGTGCGACGACGACCAGCTGCGCAAAGGTGAGCGCGTCGAGCCACGCCGCCACCGGGATGCTCACCAGCGCCGCGGCGGCCACCAGATCACACACGATCATCAGGGGCCGTTTGCGTACCCGGTCCACCCATGCGCCCACGGGCAGGCCCACCAGCAGCCACGGCAGCCACACGGCCGCGGTGAGCAGCCCGACGGCGGTCGATCCGGCGTCCAACACCACGACCGCGATCAGTGGCAGGGCCACGACGGTGGCGCTGTTGCCCAGCCCGCTCACCGTCTCGCCCACCCAGAGCAACCGGAAAGGCGCACCGCGGTGGCCGCCGTTACGGGCGATGCCCTTCCGGCGGCTTGACGCGCCGCGCCCGCTCTCACTCCCCATGCGACACACCGAGGTCCTGCCGCATCGCGGTGCGCATGGTGCGGAGCATCTCCCAGATCTCGTGCTGGGCCCGGGCCGCGGTCTCCATCGTCTCTCCTGGTCCGGGCGCACCGCGTTCGAGCCGCTTGACCTGGCCGTAGACCTCGTTCAGGGCCTGGTTGACGGCACCCGCCCGCCTGAGCACCTCTTCGGGGGCGATCATCTGTGCCGCGGAATACCGGTCCCGGTGCGCGTTCTTCGCCTCCTCGAGCGCATCGCTGTCGGCCTCGGCGGTGCCGCGTTCCCGCACGATGAGCAGGTGGCGGTTGAGCGCGGTCATATGGCGGCTGCGCCTTCGTGCCGGCTGCCTTCCCCTAGTGATCTTTTCTCGCACAAGTGAGCGGATGCTATCAGCGAGTCGACGGTCGTGCCCGCGGTCCGCGGCGGCAAGGCCCGGGCGGGCAGGGCGGGTTCGGGTGGGTGCGGGGCGGTCAGGCCCGGCGGTGCTGCTCGATGGCCGGTCAGCCGGGGACGCCCGCCCGGTCCAGGACGGCGGCCATGTCGTCGTGGGGGAGTGCGGGGTTGCCGCCCGCGCTGGAGGCCAGTTCCGGGAGGTGGAGCGCCTCGCGGAGGCGGTGGAGCGGGAGGCGCGGGTCGCCGGCCGCCGCCTGGCGTGTCCGGACCGCGGGGTCATGGCTGAGCCGTTCGATCAACGCGGGTGTGGCGGCTGGGTCTCGCACGGCCAGTCGGCGGAAGGTGCCGTCCGGGTGGTCCGCGAAGCGCTCGGCGAGACCCTCGCGAGGGAAGCGGGGGTGCGTCTCCGCCATCCAGGCGGAGAACGTCCCGCCGAGCCGTGCGTACACCCGCATCAGCACCTCCTCCGGAGTGTCCGGGTGGTGCGTGCTCAAAAGGTCCTCCACCAAGGGGTCCCGGGTGCGTGCGAGCAGGCGCATCAGGTCGGGCGGCAGGTGAGGGCTGCGGGCGGCGGCCCGTCGGAGGAGCGGGTGGGCGGAGGCCGCCGCCCGGCGCAGCACCTCGGGGTCGGCGAGCCCGTGCCGCACCCACTCGACGTCCTCCCTGGCGAAGGGCCCCACCGTGAAGTCGATCGACATGCGTCGTGTCTCGTCCAGTTCCGGCCTGAGGGAGACCGCGAGCCGTACCGCCTCGTCGGGGTCGACGGCGAGTCGCTCCACGAGGTCGGCGGGCAGCGACGGGTTCCCGGCCAGGGCGGGCAGGTGCGTCCGCTCGGCGACACACCGTTCGGCGTCGGCGCGCCGAAGGCGCCCATGGCGCAGTGCCTCGGCGGCGGACTCCTCATCGCGCAGGAGTTCGGCGGTGAGGCGTGCGTCGCGCCGGCACTCCCGCAGCGCGGCGGCCCGCCGCACCTCGGGTTCCGGGTCGGCCAGCAGCGCCGTACGCTCGTCCGGCGTCAGCCTCTCCCACACGCGCGTCGCGCTCCGGCGCGCTGCCGGATCCCAATGCCTGGCCAGGGAGCCCGTGAACGACGGTGCGAGACAGGGCGAGTCCAGCAGGGCCGCCCGTACGGAGGGATCGGGGTCGCCGAGCAGCCGGGCGCACACGTCGTCCGGCAGCGGCTCGGCCTTCGTACGCGGCTCGCGCCACTCGGGTCCGTACGCGAGGGCGGCCCGCACCGTGGGGATCGTCCACGAGCCGGGCCCGGTGTGCGGGTTCGGCCCGGGCGCTCATCGCGAAGTCGATACGAGCGCCCGGGTTCGGGTGAGCCAGGATCACGGCCACGGCCGGCTCGGGGAGGCCGGCCCGCCGCACGGCATGACGGGGCGGTCCGTCCCCTCCGTGGTCGAAGGCGAGCAAGCGCAGCAGCAGAGCTGTCGGCAGCGCCGGGTTACGAGCGACGCCGTCCAGCGCGGACGCGTGGAACGCGACCATGATTCCCCACCCCCGTGTGGTTCCGCCGACCGCCGACCGCCGACCCCCCGACTGTTCGAGACCAAGGTCCGCGTTCGAGAGAGAGTAGTGCCCCGGCCAGGGGCTTCGGTCGCGCCCGCGAAGATCGACGGCGTGCCCACGTGCTGGCGCCTGCCTCCGCTCGGACCTCCGGGTGCCTCCGAGTGCCGCTGTGACCTGCCGTATCGCCGCCGGCGCGCGTCCGTGGTGCGATGGAAGCGGGGGCGGAAAGGAGACCGGTCATGCCCTCAGCGAAGCGAACGAGTGCCGCCGCCTCGGTCCGGGTCCGCCCGCTGGTCGAGCCGGATCTGGACCGGGCCGACGAGATCTTCAGGGTCGCTTTCGGGACCTTCCTCGGGGCCCCCGAGCCGGAGAAGTTCTTCGGCACCGCCGACTACGTCCACACCCGCTGGGCGGCCGATCCGCACGCGGCCTTCGCGGCGACCGTCGACGGCGAGGTCGTCGGATCGAACTTCGCCGCCGACTGGGGCAGCGTCGGGTTCTTCGGCCCGCTGACGATCCATCCGGACCGATGGGACCAGGGCATCGGCAGGCGTCTCATGGAACCGGTCATGGCCTGCTTCGACACCTGGGGGAGCCGCCACCGCGGCCTGTTCACCTTCTCGCACAGCCCCAAGCACCTGGAGCTCTACCGCCGGTACGGTTTCTGGCCGCGATTCCTGACCGCCGTCATGAGGAAGCAGGTCACCGCCGGCGCCGCGGTCCCCGGTCGAGTGCTGTACGGCGCGCTGACCGCCGCAGAACGGCCCGACGCGCTCGGCCTCGGCCGGGCTCTGACGGGAGCCGTGTACGAGGGCCTGAGCCTGGACCGCGAGATCGTGGCCGTACAGGAGCAGGGGCTCGGTGACACCCTCCTGCTGGAGGGCGCCGGCTCCGGCCTCGACGGTCTGGCCGTCTGCCACTGCGGAGCGGGGTCGGAGGCGGGCGAGGACGTCTGCTTCGTCAAGTTCGGCGCGGTACGCCCCGGCCCGGGCGCGGCGGACCGGTTCGAACGACTGCTGGATGCGTGCGAGCAACTGGCCGCCGAGAAAGGGCTGGGGCAACTGGACGCCGGAGTGAACCTGGCCCGCCGGGACGCCTACGAGCGCATGGCCGCCCGCGGCTTCCGCACGGGACTGCAGGGCGTGGCCATGCACCAACCCGACGAGCCCGGCTACAGCCACCCCGACGCCTACGTGATCGACGACTGGCGCTGACCCCGCCGCAGCACGCGCCCGTGCGGGCTACGGCCGTTCGTCCTCGGGGTCCGGCTCCCGGTACCGGTGGCGGTGGTCAACTCCGGGCGGCGTCCGGTGGGTTCACGCCGGCTGCC
This sequence comes from Streptomyces sp. NPDC085931, assembly GCF_044540565.1. Taxonomy (NCBI): domain Bacteria; kingdom Bacillati; phylum Actinomycetota; class Actinomycetes; order Kitasatosporales; family Streptomycetaceae; genus Streptomyces; species Streptomyces sp. NPDC085931. Next base: position 413,208 of record NZ_JBITSK010000002.1, on the reverse strand, counting down.
AGACCTGGGACAGGGCCGTGGTGGTGAGCACCTCCTCCGGTGGGCCCTGCCCGATCAGCCGTCCGTCGCCGAGCAGCAGGCAGGTGTCGGCCGAGCGGGCGGCCTCCAGGTCGTGCGTGGCCTGGACGACGGTCGTGCCGTCGGCGATCAGGTCCGCCAGCAGGGCCGTGATCCGTTCCCGGGCCTCGGGATCGAGTCCGGTGGTCGGCTCGTCCAGGAGCAGCAGGTCGGACTGCTGGGCGAGGCCCTGGGCGATCAGGACGCGCTGGCGCTGACCACCGGAGAGCTCGCCGAGCTGGCGGGCCGCCAGGCCGGCGACGCCCAGTCGTTCCATGGCGGAGTCGACGACCGCCCGGTCGTGGCGGGTCAGCCGCCGCCACAGCCCGCGCTCCCCCCAGCGGCCCATCTCCACGGTCTGCCGAGCCGTGAGGGGGAGTGCGTCACCGACGGCGCCGCGCTGCGGGACGAACGCCGGCGGGCGGCCCGGCGCGTACCGGACCTGTCCGGACGTGGTGCGGATCACGCCGGCGAGGACGCCGAGCAGGGTGGACTTCCCGCTGCCGTTCGGCCCGACGAGCGCCGTCATGGCCAACGCCGGTATGTCGGCCGTGAGTTGACGCAGGACGGGCCTGCCCGGGTAGCCGGCGTCCAGGTCGGTGATCCGGACGCGCTGATCGTCCGTCCCGGTCCGGGGGACCTCCGGGCGGTGTTTAGTGAACATGATTGTCATTGTAGTGTCGCCGTATGGAGTGGTTGACGGCCCCCTTCGAGGTGGCCTTCGTGCAGCGTGCCCTGTGGGCCGGGATCCTGGTGTCGGCGATCTGCGCCCTCGCGGGCACATGGGTCGTGCTGAGGGGCATGGCCTTCCTCGGTGACGCCATGTCCCACGGTCTGCTGCCGGGTGTCGCCCTCGCCGCGCTGCTGGGCGGCAACCTGCTGGTGGGGGCGGTGGTGAGCGCGGCCGTCATGACCGCCGGTGTCACCGTCCTCGGCCGCGCGCCGAGGCTGTCCCAGGACACCTCGATCGGCCTGCTGTTCGTCGGCATGCTGTCGCTGGGCGTCATCATCGTCTCGCGCTCGCAGTCCTTCGCCGTGGACCTCACGGGGTTCCTCTTCGGCGACGTCCTCGCGGTCCGCGAGAGCGACCTGGCCCTCCTCGGGGTCGCGCTGGTGCTGGCGCTGACCGTCTCGGTGCTCGGTCACCGCGCCTTCCTGGCGCTGGCGTTCGACGCGCGCAAGGCCGAGACGCTCGGGCTGCGTCCCCGGCCGGCCCACGCCGTGCTGCTCGGTCTGCTGGCCCTGGCCATCGTCGCGTCCTTCCACATCGTGGGAACGCTGCTCGTCCTCGGTCTGCTCATCGCGCCACCGGCGGCAGCCCTGCCCTGGGCGCGCGGCGTGCGCGGCGTCATGGTCCTCGCCGCGGTCCTCGGCGCGACCGCCACCTTCGGCGGACTGCTGCTCTCCTGGCATCTGAGCACCGCGGCCGGCGCGACCGTGTCGGCCCTCGCCGTCGCCCTCTTCTTCGTGTCCCACCTGGCGTCCGGGATCCTGCACCGCCGCCGCACGGGCCGCCCCCGCGCCGTCACCCTCCCCGCGAAAGCCGCCCCCACGACCCGACCGAACGAAACCTGAGGCGATCTCCTTGCTCGTCCGAAGAAACGTCACCTCCCTGGCGCCGGCACTCCTCGCGGCGGTCCTTGTGACCGCGGGGTGCGCCGCCCGGGACGAAGACCCCGAGCCCGCCTCCGGGCGCGCTTCCTCCTCCGCCACCCCCCACGGCTACGTCGAAGGCGCCACCGAGGCGGCCGAACAGCAGTCCCGGCTCCTCCTCGGCGACCACACCACCGGCGAGTTCCGGGTACTGGACCTGATCACCGGCGACGTCCACCGGACGGCGCGCAGAACGGGAGTCACCCGCCTCACCACGGACGGCCGCTTCGGCTACCTCCACGCCACCGACGGCACGCACGTCCTCGACAGCGGCGCGTGGACGGTCGACCACGGCGACCACGTGCACTACTACCGCGCGAAGATCCAGGACGTGGGCGAACTGCCCGGCGGCACCGGCACGAGCGTGCGCAGCGACCCGGGCGTGACCGTCGTGACCGGCGCCGACGGGAAGGCGGGCGTCCACCCCCGCGCCGACCTCGAGAAAGGCCACACGGGCACCCCCGTACGGCTTCCCGGCCGCTACGCGGCACCGGTCGTCCCGTACGCGGAACACCTGGTCGCCCTCACCCGCGTCGGTGACGGCCCCGCGCGGGTCGTCGTGCTCGACCGGGCGGGCCGGCGCGTCGCCTCCCCGGAGTCCGAGTGCGAGGACCCGAAGGGCGACGCGGTCACCCGGCGGGGGATCGTCCTCGGCTGCGCCGACGGCGCCCTGCTCGTCCACGAGCACGACGGCACCTTCGGCGCCGAGAAGATCCCGTACGGCGAGGCCGTGCCGCAGAACGAGCGCGCGGCGCAGTTCCGGCACCGTCCGGGCAGCACCACGCTCACCGCCCCCGCGGGCCGGGACGCCGTCTGGGTCCTGGACGTGACCGAGCGTGCCTGGAGCCGGGTGGAGACCGGCCCGGTGATCGCCGCGAACACCGCGGGCGAGGGCGCGCCGCTCATCGTCCTGGAGAACGACGGCGCCCTCCACGGCTACGACATCTCCAGCGGCAAGGAGACCACGGTCACCGCGCCCCTGCTGGCGGACGTCCCCGCGGCCGCCTCCGGCAGGACCGGGGCGCCGGTGATCGAGGTCGACCGCAGCCGGGCCTACCTCAACGACCCGAAGGGCAAGCGGGTGTACGAGATCGACTACAACGACAGCCTGCGCGTCGCCCGCACGTTCGACGTCGAGGTCCGGCCGTCGCTGATGGTGGAGACGGGCCGATGAGCATACGGGTGGGAGCGGCGCGCGTGCGCGCCCTGGTACGGACCCTGGTCGGCCTCTTCGTCCTCGCCGGTGCGGTGACCGGCTGCGCGGGCGGCGGCGACGACCGTCCCCGGGTCGTGGTGACGACCAACATCCTCGGTGACATCACCCGGGAGGTCGTCGGGGACGAGGCGGGCGTCAGCGTGCTGATGAAGCCCAACGCCGACCCGCACTCCTTCGGCCTGTCGGCCGTGCAGGCCGCCGAGTTGGAGAACGCCGACCTGGTCGTCCACAACGGGCTGGGGCTGGAGGAGAACGTGGCGCGGCACGTGGAGGCCGCCCGCGCGTCGGGTGTGGCCACCTTCGCGGCCGGCGAGGCAGCCGACCCCCTCACGTTCCGCACCGGGGACGAGGGCGGCCCCGCCGACGAGGCCGGCGAGCCCGACCCGCACTTCTGGACCGACCCCGACCGGGTGCGCAAGGTGGCCGGCCTGATCGCCGACCAGGTCGTCGAGCACGTCGAAGGCGTGGACGAGAAGGCCGTGCGGGACAACGCCGAGCGCTACGACGCACAACTCGCCGACCTCACCGCCTGGATGGAGAGGTCCTTCGCCGCCGTCCCCGAGGACCGGCGCGCTCTTGTCACCAACCACCACGTCTTCGGCTACCTCGCCGACCGCTTCGGCTTCCGCGTGATCGGCGCGGTCGTCCCCAGCGGCACCACCCTCGCCTCCCCGAGCTCCTCCGACCTGCGCTCGCTGACACGGGCCATGGAGCAGGCCGGGGTGCGCACCGTATTCGCCGACTCGTCCCAGCCCACCCGGCTGGCGCAGGTCCTGCGCCAGGAGATGGGCGGCGACGTGGACGTCGTCCCGCTGTACTCCGAGTCGCTGACCGAGAAGGGCAAGGGCGCCGGCACCTACCTGGAGATGATGCGCGCCAACACCTCGGCCATGGCCGAGGGCCTCACCGGCGCCTGAACGACCCCGTCCCGCGGCCGGCCGACCAGAGGCCGGCCGCTCCACCCCCGAAACCCGCCCCGATCAGGGGCCGGAGAGGAAAAACCCACCATGAACAAGCCGACGCGCGCCAGAACGCTCACGGGCACGGCCCTCGCCCTGGCGGCATCGATGGCGCTGACCGCCTGCGGCGCAAGCGATGACGCCGCGACCGAAGCCGAGCCGAAGCGGGCGAAGAGCAGCGGGGCGGTCGCGGTCGACAACCCGCTGGTCGCCTCCTTCGACGGAGGGCTCTACGTCCTTGACGGCGAGTCCTTGAAGCTGGCGAAGACGGTCGAACTGCCGGGCTTCAACCGGATCAACCCGGCCGGCGACGAGGACCACGTCGTCATCTCCACCGACAGCGGTTTCCGCGTCTTCGACGCCGCCCGGCAGACCTTCACGGGCACCGCGTTCAAGGGCCCGAAGCCCGGCCACGTCGTGCGGCACGCCGGCAGGACGGTGCTGTTCACCGACGGCACGGGCGAGGTGAACGTGTTCGACCCCGCCGAGCTCGGCGACGGCGCCAAGCCGCGGACCCGCACCTACACCTCCGCCGAGCCCCACCACGGAGTCGCCATCGAACTGTCCGACGGGCACCTCGTCAGCACTCTCGGCACCGAGGAGAAGCGCACCGGCGCCCTCGTCCTCGACAAGAACGGCAAGGAGATCGCCCGCGCGGAGAACTGCCCGGGCGTGCACGGCGAGGCCGCCGCCAAGGACGAGGTCGTCGCCCTCGGCTGCGAGGACGGCGTCCTGCTCTACAAGGACGGGAAGTTCACCAAGGTCGACGCCCCCGACGACTACGCCCGCACCGGCAACCAGGCGGGCAGCGACGTCTCCCCGATCCTCCTGGGCGACTACAAGACCGACCCCGACGCGGAGTTGGAACGGCCCACCCGGATCTCGCTGATCGACACCCGCACCGCGAAGATGAAGCTGGTCGACCTCGGCACCAGCTACTCCTTCCGCTCGCTCGGCCGCGGCCCCGGCGGCGAGGCACTCGTGCTCGGCACCAACGGCGTCCTCCACGTCATCGACCCGGAGACCGGCAAGGTGACCAGGAAGATCGACGCGGTCGGTGACTGGACGGAGCCCCTGGACTGGCAGCAGCCCCGGCCCACCCTGTTCGTCCGGGACGACACGGCCTACGTCTCGGAGCCGGGCAAGCGTCAACTGCACGCCTTCGACCTGGACTCCGGTGAGAAGGTCGCGTCCGTGACGCTGCCGAAGAGCACGAACGAACTGTCCGGCACGGTCGCCGGTCACTGACCGGACCGTGCGGAACTCCGCGACGCCCGCCGGCCTACAGCCGGCGGGCGTCGCGCGTCCCCGGCCGTCGCAGGCCGGTCAGGCGGGCCGGTCGGTGAGGGCCGGCGAGCCGGACCGGGCGCGGCGGCAGCGGTCGCACACGCCAGTCAGTTCGACCGTGTGCTCCACCTCCGCGAAGCCCGTCGCCTCGGCCACCTCCTCCGCCCAGCGCTCGACCACCTCCGCCTCCACCTCGGTGCTGAGGCCGCAGTCGCGGCAGACGAGGTAGTGGCGGTGCCCGTCGGCGGGCCGGGGACGGTAGAGCCGTTCCCCGCTCCTCTCCCGCACGACGTCGACCTGCCCGGAGCGGTCCAGGGCGTGCAGGGTCCGATACACCGTGGTCAGGCCGATGGTGATGCCGTCGGCCTCCAGCGCCTCGTGCAGTTCCTGGGCGGAGGTGAAGTCGGCCCGCCGGTGCAGGGCGTTCAGGACGGCCGTCCGCTGCCGAGTCGTACGCAACGGTGCCGGCAGCCGTGTGACTGACGTTTCGCGCAGGACTGCTCACCTCCCGAGGACGCCACACATGGTAATCATTTTCATGATTGGTTCGACGGTGCCGCTCCGGCCGCACGGGAAGCGGATGGCGAGGTGACGATCCGCGCACCGGGCCGGGCGGTGCCGTGGCCGCGACCACCGCCCGGCCCGGAGTCTCAGTGCCCCGTGGGGGCGGTGAGCGGGTCGTGCTCGTGCGCGCAGGTCTCGTCGAGCCCGTACGTGTCCCAGGCGGGGAAGGGGTCGGTGGCGGGCGGTGTCTCACCTTCCCGCATCAGGCAGCCGGACAGGGCCGCCCGCAGGGACTCCGCGTCCAACTGTGTGCCGATGAAGACCAGTTCCTGGGCGTGCGGGCTGTCCGGGTCGACAGCGGAGGACGGCTCGAACCGGGCCACCGAACCGGCCTGCGACCACAGTCCCGTGACGCGCGGCCGGCTGGCGAGCGTGAAGAAGCCCTTGGACCGGAGCACGTGCCCGAAGGCGCCGCTGTCCAGGGCCTCCGTGACGAACGTCCACAGCCGCCCGGGGTGGAACGGCACTGGGGAGCGGAAGACGGTCGAGGAGATGCCGTACTCCTCCGTCTCGGGGACGTGGTCGCCGTTGAGCTCCCTGACCCACCCCGGAGCCTGCTGTGCGCGCTCCAGGTCGAAGCGGCCGGTGCCCAGGACCTCGCCGGCCGGTACGCGGCCCCGCACGGCCGGCACGATGCGGGCGGCGGGGTTCAGCCGGGCCAGGGCGGCCCGCAGCCGGTCGGCGGACGCGGAGTCGACGAGGTCGAGCTTGTTGAGGACGATGACGTCGGCGAACTCGATCTGGTCCATCAGCAGATCGCTGACCGTGCGTTCGTCGTTCTCGTACTGGTCCAGGCCCCGCTCGGTCAGTTCGTCGCCGCCGGCCAGCTCGGGCAGGAAGTTGGCGGCGTCCACCACCGTGACCATGGTGTCGAGGCGGGCCAGGTCGTCGAGGGTGGCGCCGTCGTCCCGGGCGAAGGCGAAGGTGGCGGCCACCGGCATGGGTTCGGAGATGCCGGACGACTCGATGAGGAGGTAGTCGAAGCGCCCCTCGCGCGCCAGCCGGTCCACTTCCTCCAGCAGGTCGTCGCGCAGGGTGCAGCAGATGCAGCCGTTGGTCATCTCGACCAGGCGTTCCTCGGTACGCGACAGCGCCGCCTCACCGCCGCGCACCAGGGCGGCGTCGATGTTGACCTCGCTCATGTCGTTGACGATGACGGCGACGCGCAGGCCCTCGCGATTGGTGAGGACGTGGTTGAGCAGGGTGGTCTTGCCGGCGCCGAGGAAGCCCGAGAGAACGGTGACGGGAAGGCGCGGCGAGGGGGCCTGCGTCGTCATGGGGGATCAGCCTCCTGGGGTGAACGGTGAGAGGGGGTAGACCCTATATGAAAACGAATGTCGTTGTTATATCGAAGCCGTGCGGGGCCTTCGGGGCCGTTCCGGTCCGGCCGTCACCGGCCCACGGGGTCGCCCTCGGCGCCGTCGCCGGGGCTGCGCAGGGCCAGGTGGCCGCCGTGGTGCAGCGGTGTGCCGGGCCGCAGGCGGGCCGCCTCATGACCCGTTCGCGCGTCGACGATGTGGACCTCGCCGTGGCCGCCCCGGGTGACGGCGATCCAGTCGGACCCGGGTGAGGCGGCCACCGCCCGGCGCTGGACGCCCTCCCAGGGAGTGCCGCCGCGGCGCGGGGCGCCGTCCATGGCCGGCAGGGGACTCCGGCGGACGGTCCCGCCGGAGTCCAGAAGGAGGAGTTCGTCGCCGTCGGGGTGGATGCGGCTGAAGGCGGTGTGCTGCCGGGCGAGGGCCAGCCGGAAGACGAGTCCCGGGCCGAGTTCCGTCAGGAGCGTGCGGCCCGTCGGCAGGTCGTGGTGCCATGCCTGGTTGGTCCACTCCGGCCAGCGCAGCGGATCCGGGTCGCCGCCGCGCAGCGTGCTCCACAGCGCCTGGCGGCGGGTGTCGAGCCGGAGGTACCACCCCCGGGCGGGTGCCCCCCAGGGGATGACCGTCTCGGCGGTGAGTGCGTCGCCCTTCCTCCGGGCCCGGTGCACCCCGGCGCCCGTGGCCGCGAACACCAGTCCCGTACCGGGCGCTTGGGCGTCCCCGTGCCCGTCGTCCGGCAGGGGCAGGACCGCGTGCGGCGTCACCGGAGGGCAGCCGGGTGGCGTCGCGAGCAGGTCCGCGAACCGGTGGACGGCCAGCTCGCCGGGTTCCCGGTGCCGCAGCACGACGAGCGGGTCGTCGCCGCCCAGCACCGTCACTCCCGGTTCGCCGACGCGGGTGCGCACCCGCGCCGTGTCGCCGGTGGCCAGGTCGACGACGGTCAACAGGTCCGACCAGGGCGCGGTGTTCTCGCCCAGGCCGGTGGTGACGGCCAGCCGGCGCCCTTCCGGGTCGCAGGCGAGGTGCTCGCCCGGCACGGCCACCGGGACCGCGTGCTCCACGAGGTGCTCCGCGAACGGATCGAGCACGAGCAGCTCCCCCCGGCGGTCGTCGACGCAGGCCACCCGCCCGCCGGGCAGGGCCAGGAACCCGGCGTGCTCGGACAGGTGACGGCCGGTGAGGCGTCCCACGACGGTGCCGTCCGGCACGGTCAGGGCGTGGACGGTGCCGTCCACGTGGTCGGAGACGAGCAGGACGGGAGTGTCGGCGGGCATGGGTCCTCCGGAAGCGGTCTGGTGAAAACGATTATCATGTATCTTCAGTGCGTTCCCGGTACCTGAGAAGAGCGAGGGCATCGATGCTGCGCGCACCGTCGAGATTCGTCCGTAGTTGGATCACCGCAGCGGTGGTGGGTTCCGTCCTGGCCGGCTGCGGATCGTCGTCCGGAGAACCCGCGAGCGACAAGGCCCGGCCGGCGGCGAAGACCGACGTCACCGTCGAACCCATCAAGGCGGCCACGGAGTTGACCGACACCAAGGGCGTCAAGGTCTCCCTGAAGAAGGAACCCGAGCGGATCGTCTGCCTGTTCGCGCTCTGCGACGACATCCTGACCGAACTGGGCATCGTCCCGACGGCCACCAACAGCGCGTTGCTCGCCCATCCCGACTTCCTGGGCGAGGAGAAGGCCGAGGAGGTCGACGTCATCCCCGGCGGATTCATCGCCCCGGAGGTGGAGGCGATCCTCTCCCACAAGCCCGACCTCGTCATCGGCCTGGGCGACACGCACGGCAAGCTCGCCCCGGCGCTCAAGGGCGCCACGACGTTCTGGGCCATGCAGCCCGAGACGTGGCAGGACAGCGTCGGATACCTGCGCGATCTGGCCGCGCTGACCGGGCGCACCGCCGAGGGGGAGAAGGCCGAGAAGACCTTCCGGACCAAGCTCGCCGCCGCCGAGAAGACGCCCAGCGACAAGACCGCTCTCATCATCTACGGCAGCGACGAGAACTTCGGCGTCGCGACCCCGGAGTCCGACGTCGCCGCCAGCCTCTTCCCCAAGATCGCCGACTACCCGTGGAAGTCCCGTGGCGTGGAGGGCAGTTACAGCCTGGAAGAGATCCTCGCCCAGGACGTCGACGTCTTGTTCGTCGAGACGCTGAGCTTCGGCGACGCGGACGGCAAGCTGTCGGAGAAGCTGGCCCGCAACCCCCTCTGGAGCAAGATCCCGGCGGTGCGGAACGGCGACGTCCACGAGGTGAACCCGGAGGTGTGGGCCAAGGGCCGCGGCACCCGCTCGCTGGGCATCGTCCTCGACGAGGCCACGGCCGCGCTGCGGTGAGGACGCCCCGCTCGGCGCCCGCCGCGGCGGACACCGTCACGGCGGGCGGACAACCGCCGTCGCTCGGCGCACGCAGGGGCCAGCCGCTCCTGGTGGCCGTCCTGCTGGCCGTCTTCTCGGTCTGCGCGCTCAGCCTCGGCACCCCCTACGTCCCACCGCACCGGCTGGCCGCCGCGGTGCTCGACGGGGACACCACGCTCGCCGGGGTCGTCGTCACCGAACTCCGCGTGCCCCGCCTGGTCCTGGCCCTCGTCGCCGGAGCCTGTCTGGGCGCGGCCGGACTGGTGCTCCAGGAGGCGCTGCGCAACCCCCTGGCGGTGCCGGAGATGCTGGGCGTGTCGTCCGGTGCCGCGCTGGGGGTGGCCGCGCCGCTGGTGCTGAGCCTGTCCCTGCCCGCCGTCGCCCAGCCCGTGCTGGCCATCGGCGGGGCGGCGCTCGGCGGCGGGCTCACGCTCCTGGCCGCCGGGCTCGGCCGCAGTCCGTCCGCGGTGCTGCTGACCGGTGCCGCTGTGGCGGCCGCGCTGCAGGCCGCGCTGCTGGTGCTGATGGTCATGGCCGACCAGCTGGACCTCCAGCTGATCTACCGTTACCTGCTCGGCTCGCTGTCCGCCCGTACCTGGGACGACGTGGTGGGCCTGTGGCCGTGGCTGCTCGTCGCGGCCCCCGCCCTCGTGCTGTGCGCGCCGGTGCTGTCGGTGTTGCGGCTGGGCGACGAGGACGCCGAGGCGCTGGGTGTGCGCGCCCAGCGTGCCCGGCTGGCGGCACTGGCCATCGCGGTGGTGCTGATCGCCCCGGTGACGGCCGTGTGCGGGCCGGTGGCGTGGGTGGGCTTCCTCGCCCCGCACCTGGCCCGGTGGTTCGCCCCCGCTGCCGGAGCGGTGCGCTGGCTCGGCTGGTCCGCCGCCTGGGGCGCGGTCGTCGTGATCGTCGCCGACGTCCCGGCCCGTCTGGCGCTGGCGCCGGTGGAGACACCGGCCGGCGCGTGGACGGCTCTGCTGGGAGTGCCCGCCGGGGTCGCGCTGATGCGGTCGGGCGGACGCGGCCGGACGGTCCGCCGCCGGTCCGCCCCCTCGGCCGCGCCGCGCGCCGCGCTGCCCGGACCGCGGCGGGCGGCACCCGGCGCGCAGCGCCACGACCCGCTGCGGGCGGCACCCCGCGCGCAGCGCCACGCCCCCGGGGTGCCGGGCGGCACCGACGCAGCCGGGGCCCGGGCCGGTGGCCCCGGTGAGGGCGATCCGTCCGCACCCGGGGCGGCGGCCGGAACGGAGGACGTACGGTGACCCGGCGATTCATAGCTCTGGCGGCCCTGGCCGTCGTGTGCGCCGGCGTGGAACTGGTGGCCGGACGCGGCATCTCCCCGGGCGTGGCCTGGGACGTGCTGAACGGCGGCGGTGACGCGACGGAGCGCCACATCCTGTTCCAACTGCGCCTGCCCAGAATGCTGGTGGCGCTCTGCGCCGGTGCCTGCCTGGCCGTCGCCGGGCTGGTCCTGCAGTCCGCCCTGCGCAATCCCCTGGCCGGACCGGAAGTGACGGGCGTGACCCCGGGCGCGGTGCTCGGCGCCGTCACCGCGACCGCGCTGGGACTCGCCGGGTGGGACTCGCCCCTCGCCGTGGTCCTCGCCGCGTGTGCGGGCGGGTGCGCCGGAGCGGCGCTGCTGTGGCTGCTCGCCGGGCGCGGGCGCGGCGACCCCGCGCAGACCGCCGTGCACGGGGTCCTGGTGTCGGCGGTGCTGGGCGGCCTGACCGCCATGGTGCTCCTGGTGGAGCCGGGCGAACTCGGCAGCGTCGTCCAGTGGCTGGTGGGCACCACGGAGGGCCGGGTGTGGCAGCACTGGCACCTGCTGTGGCCGTGGGCCCTCGCCTGGGGGGTTGCGGCCTGGCTGCTGGCGGGACCGCTGACCCTGCTGCGCTGCGGGGACGACATCGCGCTGGCCGCCGGCCTCTCCGCCCGCCGGGCCCGGACCCTGGCGCTGCTGTGCGCGGTGGCGCTGACGGCGGGCGCGGTGGCCGCCGTGGGAGCGCTGGGCTTCGTGGGGCTGCTCGTACCGCACCTGGCCGTGGCCGTCTTCGGAGCGGACCTGCGGATGAGTCTGCCCGGTGCCGCCCTGGTGGGCGCGGTGGTGGTGTGCGGGGCGGACGCGGCGGCGCAACTGTCCTCGCGGCTGCTGGCGCAGGCGCTGGACTCCGGTCGGCTCACCCTGCCGGTCGGCGCGCTCACCGCCTGCCTCGGGGCCGCGTTGCTGCTGCTCGTCGTCCGCCGCGCGCCGAGCCGTTCGTTGTGACGTCGAATCGAGGACTGACGATGACCGAGTCCGTGGGGATCCATGTCGAGGGGGTCCACTTCGGCTACCCCGGGCGACCCGTGCTGCGGGGCGTCGACCTGACCGTCCGGCCGGGCGAACTGACCGCCCTGATCGGCCTGAACGGCTGTGGCAAGTCGACCCTGCTGCGCCTGGCCGCCGGGCTGCTGCAACCGGACCGGGGGCGCGTGCGGCTCGGCGGGGACGACCTCGCCCGGCTGTCGCGGCGCGCCACGGCCCGGCGGGTGGCGCTGCTGCACCAGTCCGCGCCCGCCGTACCCGGCATGACGGTGCGTCACCTGGTGCGCCAGGGGAGATACGCGGCGCGCGGGCCTTTGGGCATGCTCCGCGAGGGCGACGACCCCGTCGTGCGCCGGGCGTTGCGGGACGTCGGGGTGGAGGAGTGGGCCGACCGGGACGTCGACGCGCTGTCCGGGGGCGAACGGCAGCGGGTCCGGCTCGCGATGGCGCTCGCCCAGGACACGCGCGTCCTGCTGCTCGACGAGCCGACCACCTACCTGGATCTGCACCACCAGCTCGACGTGCTGCAGACGGTGGTCCGCCTGCGCGAGGAACGCGGGCTCACCGTGGTGATGGTGCTGCACGACCTGGCGCACGCGGCCCGGTTCGCCGAACGCGTCGTGGCGCTGCGCGACGGCCGTGTGGTGGCCGACGGAGCACCGGCCGAGGTCGTCACGCCGGCGTTGCTGGCGGATGTGCTGAGGGTGGCCGGGCGGGTCGGCCGGGACCCCGAGGGGGGCTGGCCGGTGTGTTACCCAGATCACCCTCTCTCCGCTCTAGAATATGAAAATCAGATTCATTAGTGTGGCGGGTGCGGCGCTCGACCGAACGCCGTAACTCCCGTACGAACAAGGAGAGTTCATGGACAACGAGCAGATCTTCACGCCGATCGCCGACCAGGGGCAGCTGGCCCACGCCTCGGCCTCCCACTCCAACGCGCTCGTCGAGAACCCCTTCGACGACAACGAGGAGTAAGCGAGGGCCCGTCCCCCTCGACCGTGGGCCCGCCCGGTGCCTTCCGGGCGGGCCCACGCCCATCCCCGAGCTTCCCGTCAGGAGGATCACCGTGTCCCGCAGCCGACTCGTCCCCGGCGCCGAGGTCGTCGCCGTACCCGGGCGAGGGCTCGCCGTCCGGACCCCGGAGGGGGAGTTCCTCGGCGTCCGGACGACAGGCGCCGACGAGAACGTCCTGCTCTCCCGGCTCACGGGCGCGACCACGGGCCCGCTCGGTGAGGAACTCGACCGTGTGCTGCGGGCGTTCGAGGAGGCCGGCTACGTCGCGCCGGACCGCCCGGACGCGCAGTGGCCCGCCGCGCGCCGGGACATCCGGCTCCTCGGCGACCCGGTCCTCACCGAACCGCTCGCCGCGCAACTGACCGCCCTGGGCGCCCGGCCCCGCACGACCGGGACCGCCCCCGCCTCGGACGCATCACCGGTCTCCGTCGCGGACCTGCTCGACGGAGACCCTGCCGCCGTCGTGTGGTGCCTCGACGGGCCCGTGCCCGACGGGCTGTGGGACGCCGCCGACAGCCTGCCCTCCCACGGCGTCGCGTGGCTGCGCTGCCACCGCGAGGGGTGGCAGGCGTACGTCGAACCGGTGGCCGCAGCCCCCGGCGACGTCACCGCGGCGCACGTCCGCTCCCGCCGGCTGGCCGCCACCCCCGCCCACCGCGAACTGGCCGCGTATTGGAGCGGACCGCGCACCGCCGGCGCGCCGGTCCGGCTCACCCCGCCCGCCGCCACGCTGCTCGCGGCGCTGCTCGCGGACGAACTCGGCCGCTGGGCCACCGGCGCCCCCGACCCGGCCGGCCTCCCGGCCCGGCGCCGGCTCCGCCGCGTCGACCTGCGCACCCTGACCGTCACCGAGCACCCCGTCCTGCCGGTGCCGGAGGTCGCACCCATGCCGAGGACTGACGGATGACAACCGCCGGCGCGGCCGACACCGAGGACAGGCGGACGAGAGCCGCCGGTGAGGAAGGGCGCACGGCTGCCTCGGGCACGGCTGTCGGTGAGGGCGGGCGAAGGCGGGCCCTCGGTGAGGGCGGGCGAACCGGTCGCCTTCGCGCGGCCGTTGGCGAGAAGGGGCGCACGGACGCCTCGGGCGCGGCTGTCGGTGAGACAGATCCCACCGGAGTTCTCGGCGCGGCCGGCGGGCCCGGCGGGCCGGTGGTGGACTTCCGTGCGGTCGTCGGAGGGCTCGCCGCCGACGTCGTCCTCCCGGCCGGCGACGGTCCCTTCCCGGCCGTACTGATCCGCACCCCCTACGACCGCACCCGGCACCGGGCCGAGGCCCTCGGCTGGGCGCGGCGCGGCTTCGCCGCCGTCGTCCAGGACGTGCGCGGCCGGTTCGCGTCGCCGGGGGAGTGGCATCCCTACGCGCACGAGGACACCGACGGCGCGGCGGCCGCGCGCTGGATCCGGCGGCAGCCGTGGAGCGACGGCCGCCTGGTGGCCGCCGGTGCCTCGTACGCGGCCCACTGCGCCCTCGTCCTCGCCCTGGATGCGCCTGAGGACGCCCGGCCCGACGCCGTCCTCGCGGCCGTGCCCGCCCTCGGCCCGGCGGAGACGGCCCGTGAGCCGTCCGGCGTGGAGCGGCTGCTGTCCCGCGCCGGCTGGTGGGCCGCCCACGGTGACCGGCCCGACTCGGACGAGCAGGCGCTGGAAAGGGCCCTCGCGCAGGATCCCGGTCTCCTGGCCCACCTGCCGCTCACCGGCCTGCCCGAACGGCTGGGCCGCCCCCTGCCTTCCTGGGCGGGCCTGTGGCACCACCGCGACCGCGGCCGCCTGATCGCGCGCGCGGCGCACGCCGCCGTACCCCTGCTCGCGGTGGGCGGCCACCACGACCACTTCGCCGAGGAGACCGTCGCCCTGTGGCGCGCCTGGGCGGGACCCTCGGCGCGGATGCTGCTGGGCCCCTGGTACCACGGCCTCGGCAGCACACCCGGACCCGACGCCGGCCCGGCCCACCGGATCAACCTCGGCGAGCTGTACGTGCGGTGGGCCCGCCGCGCCCTGACCGGCGAACTCGCCCCCGGCCGCCACGGCGCCCAAGGGCTGGGCGGGGCCGACCTGTGGCTGCCCGCCGGCACGGACGGCGAGCCGAGCACGCGGCGACCGCGGCCGCTGCGCGGGACCGTCTTCACCGCCGACCCCGAACGGCCCGTTCGCTCCGACTCGTTGACCGTGCCCGCCGACGGCCCGCCCGACCGCTGCCTGCTGGTCACCCCGCCGCTGCCGCGCCCCCTCGATGCCGTCGGCCCCGTGCGCGTCCACCTGCGGGCGACCGCCGACACCCCGTCCGCCGACTGGGCCGCCCGGCTGGTCGCCCTCCCACCGGAAGGGACCGCCGAGCGAGTCGCCGCCGGGATCGTGCGGCGTGCCGAACCGGCCGGGCGCGAGGCCGCGTTCACCATCGGCCTCGGCCGCATCGCGCGCCGGCTGCCGGCCGGCACCCGGCTGCGCCTGGAGATCAGCGGACACCACTTCCCGGCCCACGCCCGCAACCCGCACACCGGGCAGGACCCGATGACGGCCACCCGGCTGCACGCCTCCCGGCGCGAGATCGATCCGGACCGTGTGGAGCTGATCCTGCCTGTGCTCCCGTCCCGCCCCACCCCTGTCGACCCCGCGGAGGAGATCCTGAGATGACGACGCTGCCGCTGGAAGCACTCGTCGACCCCGTCTGCGGCATCGTCCGCACGGTAGAGCCCGTCGCCCACCCCGCAGGAGCCCCGCCCCGCTACACCGCTCTCACGGCTGAGATAGCCGACGCCCGCAGACACGGCCTGTGGCCCGCCGACCGGGTCTCCCTCGGCACCACCTTCGGCGACCCGGCAGGGGCCCGCATCGCCGCCATAGCCGAAGGGGTGGAACGCTACTGCGGCAACCGCGTGCCACCGCCCGGCCACCCCGACGCTCCGCTGCGCGCCACCGCCGCCGAACTGGCCGACAAGGGCCTGCGGCTCTACGGCCCGGGAGACCTGCCCGCCTACGCCGACTGGCAGTACGCCCGGGAGAAGTTCCCCTACCGCCGGTTCACCCCCGACACCCCGGCCCTGTGGACACGCGGCAGCGAACTGCTGCCCGGCGGGGGGACGACGGAGGTCTGGGCCCCCGTCGCGCTCACCCACCTCAACTGGCGCCAGGGCGAACTGCGCGAGCTGCCCCGCACCCACCACCTCAACTACGCCGGGATCGCCACCGGGCAGGGCTTCGACGACGCCGTCGAACGCGGCCTGCTGGAGATCGTCGAACGCGACGCCCTGGAACTGTGGTGGCACCTGGACGGCCCCGCCCGCGGCATCGACCCCGCGAGCGTGCCCGGCCTCGCCGAGGACCTCGCCGGCTCCGCCTTCGACGTCCACATCGTCGAGATGCACTCGGAGTTCGCCCCCTGCATGGCCGCCTTGGTGCACGACCCGCGCCTCGGCCTGTACGCGGCCGGCTTCGCCTGCAAGTACGACCCGGCCGAAGCCGCCCGCAAGGCCGTCCTGGAAGCCGTCCACACCTGGGTCTTCACCCAGGGCCTGACCGATCCCGACGGCTGGGTGTTCCAGGCCGTTCAGGCCGGGCTGCTCGCCCGCGGGCTGTACCTCGACCACCGGGCCGACGGCCGCTATCTCGACGCGTGCGGCGAGCAGTTCGAGCACGTACGGGACCTGGGCGCGCACGTGCAGGTGTGGCTGGACGCCAGGATGGCCGCCGAGGCCGGGCGGTTCACCGAGCCCGCGCTCGGGACCGTGTCCGTCGACCAGGTCGAGCCCGGCAGCCGGCAGCGGCTGGACGCCGCGCTCCAAACCGGCGGCCACCGTGTCATGACCTTCGACCTCACCACCGAGGACGTGGCCGAGACCCCCCTGCGCGTCGCGCGGGTCCTCGTCTCCGGACTGCTGCCCAACGCCCCGGCCGCCTTCGGCTACTTCGGCTGCCCGCGCCTGGCCGGGGCCGCCGTCGCCCGAGGGTGGCGCACCAGCCCGCCGAGCGCGCCGGAGGACTTCACGCTGGCGCCCCCGCCGCACATGTGAGGACCTCAGCCGTGGAAGACCTCCGCGAGGACCGTCCGGTGGACCTCGTCGCCGCCCTCGCCCGCGCCCGCTCCCCGGAGCCGCCCGGCCCCGACACACCCGCCGGGAGAGCGGTCCGGAGCTGGCCCGGGCCGCCGTGCCCCCTTCCGCAGGCGGGCCCGGCCGGCCTCGACCTGGGGACCCTGCTGCGTCTCTCGCTGGCCGCCGCGGACGACAGCGGACGCCTCAGGCCCGTACCCTCCGCCGGTGCGCTGCACCCGGTGGACACCCGGCTGGTCGTCGGCGCGGGCTGCTCCCTGCCACCGGGCCGCTACGGCTACGACCCGGTGCGCCACCGCGTCCACCGCCTCGGCCCGCAGCCCCGGGACACGCCGCCGGGTGTGACGGCCGAACTCTTCGTCACCGCGCGGCGCACCGCCTCCCACTACGGCCACCGGGCGTGGCCGCTGCTGCTGCTGGACACCGGGCACGCCGCCGCCGCCCTGTTCCTCGCGGCCCGCGCGCTGGGCACGGACGAGCCCGAGGCCCGGCTGGACGGTGGCACCGGGAGCCCTCTGGCCACCGTGCGCGTCCCGCCGCCCGGCGGGCGGGGCCCGGCGCACCCGGACGCTGCCACCCGCGCCGCGAACCCGCCGCCGGAGGTGGCTGCACCCACCCCCGCCGACCTGCTGGCGCGCCGCAGCGCCCCACCGCCGCTGCCGGGCACCCCGCCCCCGGACGCCCTGCGGGCGGTCCTCACCGCCGCCGCACGGGCGGGCTCCGGCGACCTGCGCTGGTGCGTCGCGGTGGGCCCGCCGCAACCCGCCCTGCTGGCCCTGTCCGCCGACGGCACCGCCCTGAGGCGGCTCGCGACCGGCGAGGCCCGTCCGACGCTCGCCGTCTGGGCGGCGGGCCAGGCGTGGCTCGCGGACGCCGGCGCCGTCCTGCTCGCCCACGGCTGCCCCGCGGACGCCGACGCCCCGCACATACGCCGCGCCCACCTGCGGGCCGGCTTCGCCGTCCACCTGGCCCAGGTCACCGCCCTGCGCCACGGGCTGGCGGCCCGGCCCGTCGGCTCCTGGCAGCAGGCGGACCTCGGCGCCGCCCTGGGAGCCGCCCCGGACCGGGACTTCGTCGTCCACGGCCTGGCCCTCGGCACCCCTCACGCCGACGAGGAGAACCCCACGTGATCGTCCACCCCGAGCTGCGCCGCGCCGCCGGACGCGCCCGGCGCCCCCTGCTCGCGGCCACCCTCCTGCAGGGCGCCGTCACCCTGACCCACCTCGCCCAGGCCGCACTGCTGGCCCTCGCGCTCGCCGACCTGGCCCGCGGGAACACCGGCCGGCTCCCGTGGCTGCTGGCCGCGGCGCTCACCGTCGTCGCCGCCCGCGCGGGACTCTCCCTGGGGCAGCGGCGCACCGCCACCCGTGCCGGGGCCGCGGTCAGAGTGGCCCTGCGTGACGAACTCCTCGCCCACCTGGGCAGGTTGGGCCCCGCCCGGATCACCAGCGCCCGGGCCGGAGCCGTCCGCACCACGCTCGTCGACGGCGTGGAGGGCGTCGACGCCTACGTCTCCCGCTACCTGCCGCAGCTCCTGATCACCCTCACGGTGCCGCCGGTGGTGCTGGCCGCCCTGACCCTGGTCGAACCGTGGGCCCTCCTCGGCCTGGTCCCCGCCCTGGTGCTGGCCCTCGCCGGGCCGCGCGCCTGGGACCGGCTGCTGGCCGCCCGCGGCAAGGAGCACTGGGACACCTACGAAGGGCTCGGCGCCGACTACCTGGAAGCGCTCCAGGGCATGCCCGCCCTCCGTGCCGCCGGCGCGGTCGCGCGCACCCGGGCCCGCCTGGAGGAGCGGTCCGCCGCGCTGCACCGGGCGACCGTCGCCAAACTGCGGGTGTCCCTGGTCGACACCGCCATCACCGACCTGGCCATCCAGGGCGGCACCGTCGCCGCCGCGCTCCTGGCGTGCTGGTCGTCCGTCACCGGATCCACCACGGCGACCGGCACCTACCTGGTGCTGCTGGTGGCCTCCGAGTGCTTCCGTCCGGTCCGCGACCTGGCCCGCGAATGGCACGCCGGCTACCTGGGCGTGTCGGCCGCGGACGGACTCGCCGCCCTGCGCACCGCGGAGCCGGCCGTCCCGGACACCGGCAGGACCCCCGCCCGCTGGACCACCCCGCCCGAAGTGCGTTTCGACGACGTCCGCTTCGCCTACGACGGCACACCGGCGCCCGTCCTCGACGGTGTCTCCTTCACCGCGCAGGCGGGACGGACGACGGCGATCGTCGGCCCCTCCGGCGCGGGCAAGTCCACGCTGCTGGCCCTGCTGCTGCGCCACCACGACCCGCAGCGGGGCCGCATCACGCTCGACGGGCGCCCCACCACCGCGTACGCACTCGACTCGCTGCGGCAGGGCATCGCCGTCGTCTCGCAGGAGACCTACCTGTTCCACGCCACCATCGCCGACAACCTGCGCCTGGCCCGGCCCGGCGCCGGTGACGAGGACCTGATCCGGGCGGCCCGCGTCGCCGGCATCCACGACGAGATAGCGGCCCTCCCCGACGGTTACGCCACCGTCCTCGGAGAACGCGGCGCCACCCTCTCGGGCGGCCAGCGGCAGCGTCTCGCCCTCGCGCGGGCCCTGCTGGCCAACGCGCCGGTGCTGGTCCTCGACGAGGCCACCAGCGCCGTCGACGAGCGCCGCGAAGCGGACATCGTCCGGGAACTGACGAACGCCGCGCGCGGCCGGACCGTCCTGGTGGTCGCCCACCGGCTGGCCGCCGTCCGGCACGCCGACCGCATCGTCGTGCTCGACGAGGGACGGGTGGACGCCGTCGGCACGCACGCCGACCTGGCCGAGGCCGGGGGCGTGTACACGCGGCTCGTCCACGCCGGCCGCGCCCACCGAGGAGAACTCGCCGCATGAGCACCACCGCAGCCACCACGACCGCCACCGCCGGCGTACCCGCGCGAGGCGCCCTGCGCGCCCTCCTGCCCGCTCTCGCGGCCCACCGCGCCATGACGGCCCGCACCTGCGTCGCCGCCCTCCTCGAACAGGGCTCGCTCGTCGCGCTGCTGACCCTGGCCGCGCACACCGTGGGCACCGCGGTCATCGAAGGGCGGGCCCCCTCGGCCACCGCCGTCACGGCGCTCGTCGCCCTGGTCCTCGTCCGCGCCCTGACGACCTGGCGGGAGATGGACCTCTCGCACGACCTGGCCTACCGTGTCCTGGCCGTGCTGCGGGTGCGCGTCTTCGACGGGCTCGCCCGCAGCGCGCCCGCCCGGGTGGCGGGCCGGCGCAGCGGCGACCTCGCCGCCACCGCCATGGCCGACGTGGAGGCACTGGAGTTCTTCTACGCCCACACCACCGCCCAGCTCCTGGCCTCGGGAACCGTCCTCGCCGGCGGCTCGCTGGTCCTCGCCGTGGCCGAACCGTGGCTGCTGGCGGCCGTACTGCCCGTCGCGGCCCTGCTCGCCGCGGCACCCTTCGCCGACGCCCGCACCCGCGCGGCACACGGCGGCCGCACCCGTACGGCCACGGCGCGGCTGTCGGCGGACACGGTGGAGACCGTCGACGGACTGCGCGAACTGCTCGCCTTCGGCCGGCTCGCGGAACGCCGCCGCGTGCTGGCGGAGCGGGGGCGGCAGGTGGGCGACGCGCAGCGCGCCGAGGCCACGTGGGAGGCGGTGGCCGCCGCGGTCCGCGACCTCCTCATCGTGGCCGCCGTCCTGGGCGTGGTCGCCGCGGCGGCGCAGTCCGTGACGTCCGGACGGCTGCACGGGGCATGGGCCCCGGCGGCGATGACCCTGGCCCTGTCCGTCCTCGGCCCGGTCGCGGAGTCCGCCCGTGCCCTGAGCCAGGCCGTGACACTGCGCGCCGCGGCCGCCCGCGTCGGCGCGGCCGTGCGGGCCCCCGCCCTCGCCCCGCCGCCCTCCGCGCCCCGCCCCCTGCCGCCGGGCCCGCTGGGCGTCCGGCTGCGGGGGGTGCGGTTCGACTACGGCGGACGGCCCGTGCTGGACGGGGTCGACCTGGCCGTCCCGCCGGGGCGGACCCTCGCCCTGGTCGGTGCCTCGGGCGCCGGCAAGTCGACCTGCGCCCACCTGCTGGCCAGGTTCTGGGACCCCTCCCGGGGAACGGTCGAGCTGGTGTCCGGCGACGGCGAGGCCGTGGACGTCCGTGACGTGAGCGACCCCGAACTGCGCCGGGCCGTCGTCCTCGTCGGACAGGACACGCCCCTCTTCCACGGCACCCTCGCCGAGAACCTGCGGCTCGCCGCCCCCGAGGCGGACGACGACGAGCTCGCCGCGGTGGCGCGCCGGTGCGGTGTGGACCGGATCGCCGCCATGGACACGCTGGTCGGGGAGCGCGGTGCCACCCTGTCGGGAGGGCAGCGGGCCCGGATCGCGCTCGCCCGCGCGCTGCTGGTCCGCCCGCGGGTCCTCGTCCTCGACGAGTCCACCGCCCACCTGGACAACACCGGTGACGCCGAACTGTCCGCCGCGCTGCGGGAGGAGGGCCGTACGACGATCGTCATCGCCCACCGGCCGGCCACGATCCGCCGTGCCGACCGCATCGCCGTCCTCGACGAGGGCCGCATCACCGAAGAGGGAGACTGGGAGACCCTCACGAGCGACCCCGCCAGTGCCCTCAACCGCGTCCTGGCCAGGCCCTCCTGAACCCCGGACAGGGTGGCTGCGGACCGCCGCGTCCCTCCGGAGAGTCGTACGTGCGTTTGATGCGGCGAATAGCGGTCATCCGCATGCCAGGCCTGCCTCCCGGTGGGGCAGCGCCGACAGGTTCATGCGGAGAGACGACGCAGGCGACGAAGGGTGAACGCGATGACCGTCGCGACGCAGCAGGGTGGCGGGGGCGGTTCCAGCGGCCTCTACGACGTTCTTGAACTCATCCTCGACCGCGGGCTGGTGATCGACGCGTTCGTGCGCGTCTCCCTCGTCGGTATCGAGATCCTCAAGATCGACATACGGATCGTGGTGGCCAGCGTGGACACCTACCTGCGCTTCGCCGAGGCGTGCAACCGCCTCGACCTGGAGGCCGGGCCGCGCAAGCCGGCCGGGCTGACGGAACTCGCGGGCAAGGTCACCGAGTCCGGTGCCCGGGGCAAGACCAAGGGCGCGCTGTCCGGCGCGGCGGAGACGATCGCCGAGGCCTTCCAGCAGGCCCGTGACGAGGGCCGGGAACGACAGGGCACACGGCGCCGCACCTAGGCCGTGTCCGTAAAGTCCCGCCTGCCCCGCGACGCCTGGCACGCACTCTCGCCGCACCGAGCGAAGCCCGAAGTACGTCCAGTACGCGGGACTCCGCCCGGCGCGCCGAGAGCACGCACCAGACGCCGCAGGGCCCGCCCTCCGGGCGGACGACGGGACTTTACGGACACGACCCAGGGCCTGTCGTGTGGATCACGTCGGGGAGCTGAACAGCACCGTCACATTCCTGCGACCTGATCCAAACGAACAGGCCTCCGGCCCCGGTCGAGGGGGGCCGGAGGCCTGGGGCTCAGCGCTTCGTACGGGCCGCGGACGCCCCGTCGGGTGTGCCGGTGATGGTGAACTGCGATCCCGGCTCGATCAGTACGCTCCCTTCCGCCGAATCGGTGATCGTCACGTTCGTCAGGGTGGCGCTGCCCCGGGCCCCGCTCATCGCGAGGATGCCGGAGCCGTTGTTGGAGCCGTCGATCCGGACATCGGTGATCTTCACACCCGGCATCGCGCCGCCACCCGTCTTGAACTGGATGCCGTCGTACGTCGAGTCGAGGATCTCGGTGTCACGGATGGTGACGCCGGGGATGTCCTGCCCCTGTGCGAAGAGGGTGATGGCACCGAACTCCTGGGCCTCGTTCCAGAACGCGCCGCCCGTGCGGTGCAGGGCGTTGCCGGAGATGAGGGTCTGCCCGGAGAACGGCAGCGGGTCGTGGTCGGTGGCGAGCATGATGCCGGGGTAGTTCATCGTGTCGGCGACGACGTTGTTCTCGATGGTGTTGCCGTAGCCGCCGTACACCGCGATGCCGTTGGCCCGCCACGGCAGATGGACCGTGTTGTTGCGGAAGTGGTTGTCGTGGCCGATGTCCACCGAGGTGTCCTTGACGTACTTGCTCGACCAGACGGCGAGGGCGTCGTCCCCGGTGTTGCGGAAGGACGAGTTGTACACGGTGGAGTTGCGGGTGCCGTTGGCGAAGTTGATGCCGTCGGCGTAGGTGTTGCGGATGCGGACGCCGGAGAACTCGAGGCCGTCGCCGGGGCCCCACAGCTCGGGGATGTTGGAGTAGTCGCGGCCGGCCCACACGCCGACGTTGGCGTGCTCGATCCACACGTTGGTGATCTTCGTGCCCTTGCCGAAGCGGCCGTTGAGGCCCACTCCTCCCTCGGCGTTGCCGTCGCCGCCGCGGATGGTGCCCGAGCCGAAGATCGCGATGTCGGAGATCTGGGTGTTGTGGTCGATGTCGAAGCCGAAGTTGCCCTCGTGGGGGTGGTTGATCCCGCCGGCCTGGTGCGGCGGGGTGAGCGTGTACAGCTGGGAGTGCCACATGCCGGCGCCCCGGATGGTCACGTCCCGGATACCGACCTGGTTGTACTGGCCGCGGTTCAGCGGGTCGTCGGTGAGGATCTTCTGTTCCTGGCGCCACTGTCCGGCGGGGATCCACACGCAGGAGATCTGGCCGTTCTGGTCGGCGGTGACCGCCCGCTGGAGGGCGTCGGTGTCGTCGAGTCCGTCGTTCGGGACGGCCCCGTACTCGGTGATCGACGTGCAGTTCGAGGGTTTGTCGGCCGGGGGCGCGACCTGCTCCAGGTCCACCAGGTCGATGATGTGGAACGCGGCGGTGTCGCCGGCGTCCCGCTGCAGGCGGAACGTGGTGCCGGCCGGGTAGGTCCGCGTCAGCAGGGCGTGCGACTCGTCGAAGAGCCGCCGGGCGTCGCCGCCGGGGGTGTTGGTGAGCCCTTCCGGGTCGTCGGTTCTCCCGTACAGCCAGCTGTGCTTCGACGACAGCGTGAGCTTCCGCACGAAGGTGCCGTCGGCGTACAGGCTGATGGTGGCGTCCTGGCCGCCGCCGCGTGCCGCGTCCGGGACCGAGTTGCGCACCACGAGGGAGTTGGCGGGCGCGGTCGAGGTGAACTCGACGAACTGTCCGGTCGCGTCGAGCCGGACGGACTCGCGGCCGGAGGACTCGGTGGCGAAGTTGGTGTGCCCGAAGGTCCGTTTGGCGTCGGCGGTGAGCAGCGTGCCCTGGTAGCGGCCGTCCTCGGCCTCCAGCTCGGTGTACGGCACGGCGGCGCCCCGGCCGACCACCAGTGACTTGGTCAGCACGTTGTTGTTCTCGTTGGTCTCGGCGACGACTCCGGTCGCGTCGGCGGTCGCGGCGAGCGTGACCCCGCCGCTGGTCGCCTTCCACGTCCCGTCGACCCTCACGTCGACGGTCGCGCCGGCCGCCACCTGCCCGGTGGTGCCGTCGAGGGTGGTCGAGCCGGCCTGGAGCCGCGTGACGGAACCGGCCGCCGCGGCGCTCGTGCCGCGGTTGTGCACGGCCACGGTGAAGGTCACGGGCGAACCGGCGGCCGGATCGGCCGGGTTGCTGGTGATGCCGGTGACTTCGAGGTCGGGGCCCGGCGCCCGGCCGACCACCAGCCGGGTCGCGGCGGTGCGGCTGTTGTTGCTGTCGTCGAGTTCGGCGACCGTGCCGCGCGGGTCGACGGCGGCGGAGACGGAGTAGTCGCCGGCCGCGCGGGTGCCCGCCGCGACGGCCATGGTGGTGGACGCGCCCGGGTCGAGCGCGGGGACGTTCCCGCTGCCGGCGACGGCGCCCTCCAGGCTGGCCTCGACGATGGTGGCGGCCGAGCGGGCCGTGCCCGCGTTGCGCACGGTGGCGCGCACGGTCACCGTGTCCCGCTCGGACGGGGCGGAGGGCGTCCAGTCCAGGCCGGTGACGGTCAGATCCGGTGCGGGCGCGGCGGTTCCGACGACCTGGAACTCGGCGACCTGGCCGCCGGGAGCACCGGTGTTGGAGAAGAAGCGCAACCGTACGTCGGAGGCGCGGCCGCTCACCGGGATGGTCACCGAGTTGCTGTCACGGGACGGGCTGAAGGCGTAGTCGGCCCGGTCCTTCAGCGAGGTGAAGCCGCTCGCGGAGTGCTCGCGCCCCAGCACCTGGATGCCCTGGGTCCGCGGACCCCAGACCGGGTCCGGGTTGAGTCTGACCACCACCGCCTCGATGTCCGCGTCGGTGCCGAGCTTGACGGTGAGGTCGGCGGGGTGGCCGGCCGCCTCCCAGTAGGTGGACGTGGAGTCGTCGGTGGCGTTGGCGGCGACGAAGGTGTGGACCGACGAGGTGGCCTCGACCGGCTTGTTGCGGGCCAGGTTGGTGCCGGCGGGCGGCGGGGTGGTGCCGCCGTCGTCGCCGTGCACCTCCAGCTCGGCGAGCTGGGCGGCGTTCCAGCCGGTGTTGCCGGTGATGTGGACCCGGACGTGGCGCGTCTCGGCGGGGGAGGCGAGGTCGATCTGGACGGTGTTGGCCCGGGCGGGGTCGAACGTCCGGTCCGCGGAGGCCGAGAGCGTGCGGAAGCCGGTGCCGTCGGTGCTGCCCTGCACCGACAGCGTCTGCCTGCGGCTCTCCCAGGCGGCGGGCAGTTTGAGCACCACCCGGTCGACCGTGCGGGTCGCTCCGAGATCCACCTGGACCCACTGCGGGAACGAGCCGGCCGGCCCTTCCCAGTAGGAGGCCTGGACGCCGTCGGTGACGTTCACGGCGGTGTAACCGCCGTTCGAGCCGCCCGCCGTGGCCGGACGTCCCAGTGCGAGGTTGGCGTCGGCGGCGGCCGCCGTCCGCCCGGGGTCGGCGGGATCGGCGGCCTGGGCGGGTGACGAGAAGGCCAGGGGTATCAGCCCGGTGGTCATGAGCGCGGCTATGACGGCACCGGTCACTGACCGGCGGCCGAGGGGTCTCCATCTCATGAGGTCCTCAGTTCCGTGGGGTGCGGGAGCGCGACAGGCCGGGGAGCTGGTGCGGGGGAAGACGGGGCCCGCTGCGTATCGCGCAGGGCTTGTTCGCGATTTCAGCTGATCGGTCGACTTTTTGCGGAAACCTCGCCAACAGATTTCTAGCGGGCCTCTGCTTTGTCAACGGCCCCGGAACAAGCGGTAGTTCGCACGCAAGCCGCTTGCATGGCTTGCGGAGTTTTACGTCCTGACGGGCGGGCCCGGGCGACCGCGCCTGCCAGCGTGAACGCATCGGTGGAACAAGGGGAGTGTCCGAACGAGGGCGCGATCAGGGTGAGTCGGCGTTCCTCATCCGCAAGTCGATGACCGATCGACGCACATCACTCGGCACTCCTCGGGCCGCGCAGGACGACGTACACGAAGAGCGCGCCCATGAGGGCGACACCGGCCCACATCGACTGCTGCCAGCCGTCGACGAAGGCCTGCCGGGCGGCGTGCAGCAGGTTCGGGGCGTGCGTTCCGGTGCCCGGGGCCACCTCGACGGCGTTGGCGATGCCGTCGCGTGCGGTGGCGGCCGCTTCCGGCGGGACGCCGCCCAGCCGGTCGTCGATGGTGCGGCGGTACCCGGCCGACACCAGCGCGCCGAGCAGGGCCACCCCGAGTGCGGTGCCCAACTCCCGGGTGACGTCGTTGAGTGCGGAGGCGACGCCCTGCTCGTGACGGGGCAGGGAGGCGGTGATGGCCTCGGTGCTCGGGGTCATCGACAGACCCATGCCGAGACCGATGGCGAGCAGGCCGGGCAGCAGGGACGGGTATCCGCCGTCGACGGAGACGAACAGGGCCATGAGGGCCAGGCCGAGGGCGGCCAGGGCGACGCCCGTGGCCATCGTCGGGCGCGTGCCGATCCGGGGGGCGAGCACGGGCGCGAGGCCGGAGGCCGCCATCATCATGACGGCCATGGGCATCAGGGCGACCGTGGACAGCAGGCCGGACCAGCCCAGGACGGCCTGGAAGAAGGGGAAGAGGACCACGGCGACACCCGCCTGCACCCCGAAGACCACGAGCAGGGTGACCGATCCTCCGGCCAGGCCGCGCTCGCGGAACAGCCGCACATCCAGCAGGGCGCCGTCGCGCCGGTGCAGCTGCCAGGCGACGAACCCGGCGGAGGCGGACAGGCCCACGGCCAGGCCGGCCACCGTGGCGGGGGCGGTCCAGCCGCGTCCGGGCCCCTCCTGCAGGACGAAGACGAGGCCGGCCACGGCGACCGTCGACAGCAGCGCGCCGAGCGTGTCGAAGCGGTGGGACGGCTCCTGACGGGAGTCGGGGACCGACCTCAGTGTCATGGCCAGGGCCGCGATCACCAGCACCACCGGCAGGGCGAACAGCAGGCGCCAGTCGGCGACATCGACGAGGAGGGCGGAGAGGACCATGCCCAGGATGCCTCCGCCCCCGGCGACACCGGTCCACACGCCGATGGCCTTGCCGCGCCGGTCCTCGGGGAAGGTGGAGGTGATGACGGCCAGCGTGATCGGCATGATCAGGGCCGCGCCGACGCCGCCGGCCACGCGTGCGGCGAGCATGATCTCCGCCGTCGGGGCCAGTCCGGCGACGACGTTCGCGGAGCCGAAGACGCCGAGTCCGGCGACCAGCACGGGTTTGCGGCCCAGCCGGTCGCCGATCGCGCCCAGCGGCAGCAGGAGTGCGGCCAGGGCGAGCGTGTAGCTGTTGATGATCCACAGGATCGTGCCCTGCGAGGCGCCGAACTCGACGGCCATGTGGGTCTGCGCGACGTTCAGTCCGGACACCGAAGCGATGACGGCCATGAGGGCGAGCGAGACGGCGGTCAGGATCGCGCGCAGCCGACGCGCGTCCGGTGTGCCGTCGTCCCGCGGGTGGGCGGACGCCGCCGGGTCGGAGCGGTGGTACGTGGTCATCGTGTCCTCTCGGTCGAAGCAGGTGGGGCCGGACGTCGAGGCGCTGCGCCCCGGGACCCGCACGACGCTAAGCCCGTGTTGCGGACACGGCATAGACTCTTGCCCATGACGCAAGAAACCGAGGATCTGGACGGCCTCGTACGCAAACGCATCCGCGCGCTGCGGGTGGCGCAGGGCTGGTCGCTGGAGGAACTGGCCGGCCGCGCGAACCTCAGCCAGTCCTCGCTCAGCCGTATCGAGAACGGGCAGCGCCGCCTCGCCCTGGACCAGCTCGTCACGCTCGCCCGCGCCCTGGACACCTCACTCGACCAGCTTGTCGAGACCGCCGCCGACGACGTCGTCATCAGCCCCGCCGTCGACGCCGCCCACGGGCGCATGCGCTGGCCCGTGAAGGGCGACCCGGGCCTGAGCGTGGTGCGCCAGCGCCTGGTCGAACCGCCGCCGGAGAACCCGGCGCGCATGCGTGCCCACCCCGGGCGCGAATGGCTCGTCGTCCTGTCCGGCACGGCGATCCTGATGCTCGGCCACCGCCGCTTCCGCATCGAGACCCACCAGGCGGCCGAGTTCCCGACGATGATGCCGCACGCCATCGGCGCCGCCGGCGCGCCCTGCGAGATCCTCGGCATCTTCGACCGCGACGCCCGCCGCGGCCACCGGGACGAGGACGCGGACGACGGGACGAAACGGCGTCCCGCCTGACGAGGCGCGCGCAGGACGGCGCCGCCCGGCGCGGCACTTTGCGCGCCGCGCAACGACCGGAACCATCCCCTTGCGTAGATCGGGAGAGGTCGTGCTCCACACGCATACCCGCCCTACGGTGAGGACATGACTCACGCCCACCCGCACCACCACGCCTCGCCCGGACACCACCAGGACACGACCGGCGGCCAGGCGGACCTCCTCGACCTCGATGCCGAGATCCTCGCCGACCACACGGCCTCCCTCACCGCATGGCTCCCACTCGAGAACGCTCCCCGCCGGATCGTGGACCTGGGGTGCGGCACCGGAGCGGGCACCTTCGCCCTCCTCGACCGCTTCCCCGACGCGCACGTCACCGCCGTCGACAGCTCGTCCGAGCACCTCCGCCGCCTGCGCACGAAGGCCTGCGCCCGCGGCGTGGAGCAGCGGGTGCGCACCGTGCAGGCCGACCTCGACGCCGTCGGATGGCCCGATCTCGGCTCACCCGACCTCGTGTGGGCGTCGGCCTCGATGCACCACATGTCCCGCCCCGACCGCGTCCTGCGCGGCGTCCACGACCTGCTCGTGCCGGGCGGCCTGTTCGCCGTGGTGGAGCTGTCCGGCTTCCCGCGCTTCCTGCCGCCCGGCGCCCCCGAGGACCGGCCCGGCCTGGAGGAGCGCCTCCACGCCGTGACCGATCGCATGCAGGCGGCGCACCTGCCCCACCGGGGCGCCGACTGGGCCCCGCTGCTCGCCGACGCCGGGTTCACGGTCGAGGACCACCGCACTCTCACCGTGAGCGTCGAGGGCTCCCGCGACACGGCCGTCGGCCGCTACGCCCTCGGCGGCCTCCAGCGCATGCGCGGCGCCGTCGCCGGGACCCTGGCCCGAGAGGACCTCGCCGCGCTCGACCGGCTGCTCGACACCGACAGCCCGCACAGTGTCCTGCACCGCGACGACCTGACCCTGCGCACACAACGCACGATCTGGGCGGCCCGCCGCACCTGAGGGGCCGGCTCCGGGCGAGGGGCAGTGACAGGTCCGCGCCCCTCCGGCGCGTCCTCCGCCGTCGACGGCATGCGGCTCATGGACGGCGGAGCGCTGGGTACCCGGGTGATGATCTGGGGGCGGCTGCGCCGTGCTCATCTGTGGGGCCGGTGTGCCATCTGCGCAGTTCCGGGCTTATCCGCGAGCGAGCGGGGAACCCAGAGGATCACAGCCGCCCATCGTCCAGGGCCGGGTCACGTACCCCCCTGAGGGCAGCGCCCGGAATCCTAGGAGTGACTGTGAGCATGCGTATCGGGGTGGAGGAGGAGTTCCACGTCCTGGAGGTGGAGAGCGGCCTGCTCGTGCCGCGCGCCGACGCGATCCTGCGCCGGCTTCCCCGCGAGACCTTCACGACGGAACTGCACCAGTGCACGGTGGAGACCAACAGCGCCGTGCACACGTCCTTGCACGATCTGTACTCGGACCTCTCCCGGCTGAGACGTCAGCTGGACGGCGCCGCGTCCTCGCAGGGCCTCGCCGTGGTGGCCGCCGGGACGGCCCCGCTGGCGCCCGCCGCCGCGGCGCACCCCACGGCCGACGCCCGCTATCACCACATGGCCGAGGAGTACCGCAAGGTCGCCGACGAACAGCTCATCTGCGGCGCCCAGGTCCACGTGGACGTGCCCGACCGCGACACCGCCGTACACGTCATGTGCGAGGTCTCGCCCTGGCTGCCGGTCCTGCTGGCCGTCTCCGCGAGTTCGCCCTTCTGGCAGGGCGCCGACACGGGGTACGCGAGCTGGCGTTCCATGGTCTGGCAGCGCTGGCCCACCGCGGGCCCGGCCGCCTGCTTCGCCGACGCCGCCGAGTACGACGCGGCGGTGGAGGACTTCATACGGGCCGGCGTCATCAGCGACCCGGGCATGATCTATTACGACGTCCGTCCCTCCGCCCGCCTGCAGACGCTGGAACTGCGCATATGTGACGCCTGCCCGCGTGCCGAGACCGTCGTCCTCATCGCCGGACTCTTCCGCGCCCTGGTCACCGAGGCCCTCGAACGGCTGCGCAGGCGCGGCCCCGTATGCGACGGCAAGCACGAGTGGCTGCGGGGCGCGAGCTGGCGCGCCGCCCGGTCCGGACTCGAAGGCATGCTGGTGGACCCCGGAACACACCGTGAGGCGCCCGCGCGCCAGGTCCTGCGCAAGCTGCTGGTCCGGCTGCGCCCCGCGCTGGAGGCGCACGGCGACTGGCACACCGTCCGGGACCTGGCCGAGGCGGCCCTGGCGGACGGCAGCGCCGCCCGGCGCATCCGCCGTACCGCCCAGGAGGAAGACCTCCTCGGCTGCGTCGACCTGCTCATCGCCGAGACCCGCGGCGAACGCGCACACCGCCGTTCCGCGCCGCCCGCCCGCCGGCTCGCCCCGGCCGGCGCCGCGCACGGCCCGCGCTCCGGCGCCGACTCCGCCACGCCGGAGACCATCGGCCCCTGACGAGCCGTACGTGTCATGAGAGCCACCGGACCCACCGTCCCCGCGCGCGGCGGCCCCGCCCGCAGGCGTCCGCCGTCCCGCCGTCACCGGCGCCGCGGCCCTCTCGGATCGCGCCGCCCCCGTGTCCTGCCCCGTGGGCAGCACGTGTGTCCCGACCCCGTGCAGAAAGGTTCTGATCATGTTGTGCAGCACCGCCCCGATACCGACAGGAGGGCGGACACCGCTGGTTTCCGCCGGCAGCCGGAAGGGGGGCGGGACGTCATGTGCGGTCTGAGTGGGGAGATCCGCTTCGACGGCCGGCGGCCCGACCTGGCGGCCGTCGGACGCATGACCGACCGGCTCGCCGCGCGCGGACCCGACGGGCACGGCACCTGGACGCGGGGCGCGGTGGCGCTGGGACACCGGAGACTGAAGATCATCGACCTGTCGGACCGGGGAGGTCAGCCGATGACGGACGCCCGGGGCGAGGTCACCGGCGTCTTCAACGGCTGTGTGTACAACTATCCCGAGCTGCGGGAGGAGTTGCGCCGCCTCGGGCACCGCTTCGAGTCGACCTCGGACACCGAGGTGGTGCTCAACGCCTACCTGCAGTGGGGCACCTCCTGCGTCGAGCACCTGCGCGGCATGTTCGCCTTCGCGATCGTGGAGCACCGCACCGGCCGGGTGATCCTGGCCCGGGACCGCCTCGGCATCAAGCCGCTGTACCTGGCGCAGACACCGGACCGGCTCCGGTTCGCCTCCACGCTGCCCGCCCTCCTGGCCGCCGGGGACGTCGACACCTCCCTCGATCCCGTCGCCCTGCACCAGTACCTGAGCTGGCACGCCACGGTCGCCGCGCCGCGCACCGTCCTCAACGGCGTGCGCAAGCTCCCCCCGGCCACGGTGCGGGTCGTCGAACCGGACGGCAGCCACCAGGACCACTGCTACTGGCAGCCGTCCTACACGCGCCGGGCGGAGTACGACGGCATGAGCCCGGACGAATGGCGGGACGCGGTGCTGGACGCCCTGCGCACGGCCGTGCGCCGCCGCATGGTCGCCGACGTCCCCGTCGGCGTGCTGCTCTCCGGCGGGCTCGACTCCAGCCTGATCGTCGCCCTGCTGGCCGACGAGGGCCAGCGCGACCTGATGACGTTCAGCGTCGGGTTCGAGACGGAGGGCGGCGAGAAGGGGGACGAGTTCTCGTACTCCGACCTCGTCGCCCGGGAGTTCGGCACCGACCACCGCCGGATGATGATCCCCTCCGAGCGGGTCTCCACGGCGCTCGACGGGGCGGTCGCGGCGATGAGCGAACCGATGATCAGCCACGACACGGTCGCCTTCTACCTGCTGTCCGAGCAGGTGTCCAAGGAGGTCAAGGTCGTGCAGAGCGGACAGGGCGCCGACGAGGTCTTCGCCGGCTACCACTGGTACCCGCAACTGGCCGACGTCTCCCGCGAGGGCGAACCGGAGCGCTACGCCGAGACCTACTTCGACCGGTCGCACGCCGACCTCGCCGAGATCCTGCGGCCGGAGCTGCTGCCCGGCACCGACGTCTCGGGCGACTTCGTCCGCAGGCACATGGCCGTACCGGGGGCGCAGACCGCGCTGGACGCCGCCCTGCGCCTCGACACCCACGTCATGCTCGTCGACGACCCGGTCAAGCGGGTCGACAACATGACCATGGCCTGGGGCCTGGAAGCCCGCGTGCCCTTCCTCGACCACGAACTGGTCGAGCTGGCGGCGGCCTGCCCGCCGGAACTGAAACTGGCCGACGGCGGCAAGGGCGTACTGAAGGAGGCGGGCCGCAAGCTCCTGCCCCGTGACGTCGTCGACCGCCCCAAGGGCTACTTCCCGGTACCGGCCATCCGGCACATGGCCGGCCCCGTCCTGCAGCGGGTGCGCGAGGCACTCGAGGCACCGGAGGCCAAGCAGCGCGGACTGTTCCAGGAGCCGTACGTCGCCAAGCTGCTCGGGGCGCCCGACGAGCACCGCACCAGGCGGGGCGCGAACGCCCTGTGGCAGATAGCTTTGCTGGAGATATGGCTGCAGACCCACGGAATCAAATGACCGCTGACCCGGGCGTGCGGGCGGGGGACGGACCGCAGCCGGTCCTGCCCGCCCCCGGGACATCCGGCCCGGCCCCCGCGCCGCTCCGGCAGGGCCGGGCACAGGACCGGCCGGGCATCTCCCGGCCCACGGCCCCGAACGCCGCGCCGCCCGAGCCCGCGGCAGCACCCCCGGCCGCCGCGCCGACCGAGCCCGCCGCAGCGCCCGCCTCCGTCGCGCTGCCGGAGGCGGTCGGCCCCGCGGACGCCGTGACCAGGCTGCGCGCGCACGGCTGCTGGTACCCCTCCGCCGACGCCGACGGCACCCACGCGGCCTTCATCTGCGACCGGGGCGGCGTCCCCCAGCTGTGGGCCGCACCCGTCGGCAGCGACGAGGTGCGCCTGCTCGACTCCTCACCGGACCCCGTCAAAGAGGTGTCCTGGTCGCCGGACGGCCGCTGGATCGCCTACACCACCGCGCCCGGCGGGGGCGAACACACCCGGGTGCTGTGCGTGCGGCCCGACGGCACCGGCCGCCGCATCCTGGCCGGCGCCGACCCGGCCAGCTCCGCCTACCTGGGGTGCTGGGCGCACGACGGCTCGGCCGTCGCCGTCACCGTCGCGGACCCCGCCACCGTGCCGCCGGGCCTCTCCCAGCAGCCCGCGCCCGACCACGGCCCGGCGGACGGCCTGTACCCCGGGACCCGCCCGCGCCCCGACTGGGCCGACCGGGACGGACACGCGACACTCCTCGGCCCGGCCGCCCACGACCCCACGCCCGGCGCTGCGCCGGGCACCGGGCCGGACGGGACGCCGGACGGCACCGCGGCTCAGGCGGCCCGGCCCGGCGGCGGCCTCTCGGTCTACCTGATCGATCCCGACGGCCTCGCGTCTCCCGTGCTGCTCACCAGGGAGACACACGCCGCCTCCCTGCGCGCGTGCGACCTCAGCCGTGACGGCCGCTTCGTCCTGCTGCGCCGCGGGCCGCGCGGACGGCGCGAGGCGGTGCTCCGCCGCACCGCCGACTCCGCGGCCACCTTCGCCCTGCCGGTCGCCGACGGCGACCCGTGGATCGGCCGGTTCTCACGGGACGGTCGGACGCTGTGGCTGCGCAGCGACGCCGACCGGGAGCACGCGGCACTCCTCGCCGTCGCCCTGGACGACGACGGACGGCCGCACCACACCTCCGTCGCGGCCGAACGCGACACGAGCGACCTGGAACTCCTCGCGTTCGCCCAGGACGGCCGCACCGCCGCGCTGGCCTGGAACGCGCAGGGCGTCAGCGAGCTGGAACTCGTCGAGACCTTCCCGACCGGGCACGCCCCCGACGGCACCGGCCCGGCACGCCCCCTTCCCCTGCCCCACGAGGTCGTCACCCGCGTGACCGCCGCCGGAGCCGGGCGACTGCTGCTCGCGCTGTCCGGATCCCAGCGCCGCCCGGGTGTCTGGTGGGCCCACGAGGGCGTGTCCACGCTGCGCACACCCTGGTCCGCCCGGGACGAGGACGCCGTCCCGCCGGGCCGCCCGCCGGTACGCCCCGTGCCCCTGCGCCTGACCGCCCGCGACGGGCTGCCCCTGAGCGGCTGGTACTACCGGGCCCCGGGACGCGCCCCCGACGAACCGGCACCGTGCGTCATCCACCTGCACGGCGGTCCGGAGGAACAGGAACGCCCGGTGTTCCACCCGCTCTACCACGAGCTGCTCGGGCGCGGCCTGGACGTCTTCGCCCCCGACGTCCGCGGATCCCTGGGCCACGGCCGGTCGTTCGTCGACGCGGACCTGGGCGCGGGCCGCTTCGCCGCGTTCGCCGACGTCGCGGACTGCGCGGCGCACGCGGTCACCGCGGGCCCCGCCGATCCGACGCGGCTGGCGGTCATGGGCCCGTCCTACGGCGGCTATCTCACGTTCGCCTCCCTGGTGTGGCACCCGGACCTCTTCCGCACCGGCATCGCCGTGTGCGGCATGTCGGACCTGCTGACCTTCTTCGCCGGTACGGAGCCCTGGATCGCCGAGTCGGCGGCGCACAAGTACGGTCACCCCGAGCGCGACCGCGAACTGCTGCGCGCCCTGTCGCCGATGAGCCGCATCGAAGCGCTGCGCGTCCCCGTGCTGGCCGTCCACGGCGAACACGACACCAACGTGCCGCCGGGGGAGTCCCGGCAGTTCGTACGGGCGGCGCGGGAACGGGGCATCCACGCCGAGCTGTTGATCCTGCGCGACGAGGGCCACGACTTCCAGCGCGCGGACAACCGGCGCCTGTTCCGCCGGGCCGCCGCGGACTGGATGGAACGCCACCTCCTGGGGTGACCGGCCCCCGTACCACGAGGCGCGGTCGGGCACTTACCGGCCGACGGGGCGTTAAACCGCCTTCAACGGTTTGTCACTGCTTCGAGGTAAGCATCCGGCCTCCCCGCCGGATGCGCGCGCCGCAGCGGCTAGCTTGCTGCCGGTGGACGGATCCTCGCGCTCCCTCCCGCCAGTTGCCCGTCCCTCCCTGTGTCCCGGTCGGCGCACCCGTGTGTGCCGGGCGCCCCGTCGTGCAAGGAGAAGCTCCTTTCCATGACCGTCGACAGCAGTCCGGAGACCCGGATCACCTCCGACACACAGCAGCAGTCCCTGAGCACCGCCGCCGCCCGCAACCTCGCCACCACCACCAAGTCCGTCCCGCAGATGCAGGAGATCACCTCCCGGTGGCTGCTGCGCATGCTGCCCTGGGTCGAGGCCGCGGGAGGCGCCTACCGGGTCAACCGGCGACTGCGCCACACCGTCGGCGACGGGCGCATCGAGTTCCTGCAGGAGGGCGCCACCGTCCGGGTGATCCCCCGGGAGCTGGGCGAACTGGCCGTGCTGCGCGGCTTCGAGGACGTCGACGTCCTCACCGCGCTGGCGGACCGCTGCACCCAGCACGACTTCGCGGCGGGTGAGGTCCTCGCCGAGCGCGGCAGCCCCGCCGACCGGATCCTCCTGATCGCGCACGGGCGGATCAGCCAGACCTCCGAGGGCGAGTACGGCCAGGAGACGGCGATCGCGGTGCTCGCCGACGGCGCGCACATCGGTGGAAGCGCCGCCCTGCTCGACGCCGAGGCCCGCCACGACTGCACGTTCACCGCACAGACCGCCGGCACCCTCCTCACGCTCTCCCGCGCCGACTTCGCCGCCGTCCAGTCCTCCGCCCCCCGGCTGCGACGCCACGTCGAGGAGTTCGCCGCCCGCAGCCGGAAGCGGCAGAACAAACACGGCGAGGCGGAGATCGCCGTGTCCGCCGGCCACGTCGGCGAGGCCGAACTGCCCGGCACCTTCGTCGACTACGAGCCGCAGCCGCGCGAGTACGAACTCTCCGTCGCACAGACCGTTCTGCGGATCCACACCCGCGTCGCCGACCTCTACAACGGTCCGATGCACCAGACGGAGGAGCAACTCCGCCTGACCGTCGAGGCGTTGCGTGAGCGCCAGGAGTACGAGCTGGTCAACAACCGCGACTTCGGGCTGCTGCACAACGCCGACTTCACACAGCGCATCCAGCCCCGCTCCGGTCGGCCGACCCCGGACGACATGGACGACCTGCTCTGCCGGCGGCGGGGCACCAAGCTCTTCCTCGCCCACCCCAGGACCATCGCCGCCATCGGGCGCGGCTTCAACGCCTGCGGCCTCTATCCCGACCACGTCGACCTCGGCGGGCAGTCGGTACCGGCCTGGCGCGGCGTCCCCATCCTGCCCTGCAACAAGATCCCGATCAGCAAGGAACAGACCAGCTCCATCATCGCCCTGCGCACCGGGGAGGAGAACCAGGGCGTCATCGGCCTGCGGCAGACCGGACTGCCCGACGAGTACGAGCCGGGTCTGTCCGTACGGTTCATGGGCATCAACGAGCAGGCGATCATCTCCTACCTCGTCAGCACCTACTACTCCGCCGCGGTGCTCCTGCCCGACGCCCTCGGCGTGATGGAGAACGTGCAGATCGCTCCCCGGCCGCACTGAGCCCCCGGGCCGCCCGGGCGCTCCACCGCCCGCAGGCGGTTCCCGGCGCCGCGCCCCGGCCGCACGCCGTGCCGAAGCCCGAAGCGGCCTGCCCGCACCCCGCCCGGTCGGCTCCGCCGACAGGGCCGCCCGTCTCACCGCACCTCCTCGCACGTACCAAGGAGCCGCCGATGCCCGACTCCGGCCCCCTCGGACCACCCCCTCGCCCCCAGCGGCCGGCGCCACCGGCAGCCGTACCGGAGGCCGCCGGGGTGACCGCCCCCGGCCCCCCGGCCCCGCCGTCCGCCTCCGACTTCCTGGCCGCGCTGCATCCGCCCGTCGCGATCCCGGCCCCGGCACCGCCCCGGGCGGCCGCCCCCGCGCGCACACCCGACGCGACAGCGGCGAACACGGCCCTCCAGCGGATCCTGCGCGGACCGACCGGACCGGGCACCAGCTCCCTCTCCGTGATCCGGGGAGACGCACCCCCGCCGCCGGATCCCGTGCTCCCGCCGACCGCACCGCCCGCCGAGGGGCAGGCCGTCCCCGGGCTGTACCACCATCCCGTCCCGGAGCCCGACCCCGTGCGCGTGGAGGAGGTGAGCCGTCGGATCAAGCGCTGGGCCGAGGACGAGGTCCAGCTGTATCCCGAGGAGTGGGAAGGGCAGTTCGACGGCTTCTCCGTCGGGCGCTACATGGTCGGCTGCCACCCCGACGCACCGACGGTC
The DNA here is from genome assembly GCF_044540565.1 of Streptomyces sp. NPDC085931. Classification (NCBI taxonomy): domain Bacteria; kingdom Bacillati; phylum Actinomycetota; class Actinomycetes; order Kitasatosporales; family Streptomycetaceae; genus Streptomyces; species Streptomyces sp. NPDC085931. The sequence goes on along the minus strand of NZ_JBITSK010000002.1, from coordinate 375,750 downwards.
GACCATCTGATGCTCGCGACCCGGCTGATGGTCGCGGAGAACGCCCTCGACGACTGCTACTGCGAGGACCACGGCGGATCCCCCGTCGGCCTGGGCGGACGCATCCTCCTCGCGCACACCGCGCTCGACCACCTCCACACCACCGCGGAGTACACCCCGGCGTGGCAGGAGTCGCTCACCTCGGACGCGCCGCGCCGGGCCTACCGCAGCGCGATGGGCTACTTCACCGGCGCGGCCACGCCCTCCCAGGCCGACCGCTACCGGCACGACATGGCCCGGCTGCACCTGGGCTACCTCGCCGAGGCGGCCTGGGCCCAGACGGACCACGTCCCGGAGGTGTGGGAGTACCTGGCGATGCGCCAGTTCAACAACTTCCGGCCCTGCCCCACGATCACCGACACGGTCGGCGGCTACGAACTGCCCGCCGACCTGCACGCCCGGCCCGACATGCAGCGCGTCATCGCCCTGGCCGGCAACGCCACCACCATCGTCAACGACCTCTACTCGTACACCAAGGAACTCAACAGCCCGGGACGCCACCTGAACCTGCCGGTGGTGATCGCGGAACGCGAGAAGCTCTCCGACCGCGACGCCTACCTGAAGGCCATCGAGATCCACAACGAACTCATGCACGCCTTCGAGGCCGCCGCGGCCGATCTGGCCGAGGCCTGCCCGGTGCCCACCGTGCTGCGTTTCCTCAGGGGCGTGGCCGCCTGGGTCGACGGCAACCACGACTGGCACCGCACCAACACCTACCGCTACAGCCTGCCCGACTTCTGGTGAGAGAACGGACCCTTCCTGTGACCACTGAAACGACTGCCCCGGCCGCCGCGAGGATCCCGGCCCCCGCGACGCCCTACCAGAGGGACATCGCCCGCTACTGGAACAACGAGGCGCGACCGGTCAACCTGCGCCTGGGTGACGTGGACGGGCTCTACCACCACCACTACGGCATCGGCGCCGTGGACCACGCCGCGCTCGGCGACCCGGCGGACAGCGCGTACGAGAAGAAGCTCATCGCGGAGCTGCACCGGCTGGAGTCCGCTCAGGCGGAACTCCTGCTGGACCACCTCGGACCCGTCCAGCCCGGCGACACCCTGGTGGACGCCGGCTGCGGGCGCGGAGGATCCATGGTGATGGCCCACCGCCGCTTCGGCTGCAAGGTCGAAGGCGTCACCCTGTCCGCGGCCCAGGCTGACTTCGGCAACCAGCGCGCACGGGAACTGCGCATCGAGGACCACGTCCGCTCCCACGTGTGCAACATGCTGGACACGCCCTTCGAGAAGGGCAGCATCACCGCCTCCTGGAACAACGAGTCGACCATGTACGTCGACCTGCACGACCTGTTCGCCGAGCACTCCCGCTTCCTCAAGGTGGGCGGGCGGTACGTGACGATCACCGGCTGCTGGAACCCGCGCTACGGCCAGCCGTCGAAGTGGGTGTCCCAGATCAACGCCCACTTCGAGTGCAACATCCACTCGCGACGCGAGTACCTGCGCGCCATGGCCGACAACCGGCTCGTGCCGCAGACCATCGTCGACCTCACCCCCGACACGCTGCCCTACTGGGAGCTGCGGGCCACGTCCTCGCTGGTCACGGGCATCGAGGAGGCCTTCATCGAGTCCTACCGCGACGGCTCCTTCCAGTACGTCCTGATCGCGGCCGACCGCGTGTAGTCAACAGGGGCCGGTGGCACGCCGGTTCGCGCGCTCACTTCTCCAGGAACTCGGCCAGTGCCGCCAGCAGCCGCTCGACGTCCTCCTGGTCGTTGTAGGGGGCGAGTCCGATGCGCAGCCCGCCGCTGTCGCCGAGGCCCAGGTGGCGGGAGGCCTCGACCGCGTAGAAGTGGCCGGCGGGAGCGTGGATGTCGCGGGCGGCGAGGAAACGGTAGGCGTCGGCGGTGTCGTGGTGCTCGAAGGTCAGCAGGAGGGTCGGGGTCCGGTCGGCGGCCCGGGAGTGGACGGTGACGCCCGGGAGCGCGGCCAGCCCTTCGTCGAGCCGGGTACGCAGGGCGCCCTCGTGCGCTTCGAGTGCTCCGAAGGAGGCGGTCAGGCGCTCGCGCCGGGTGCCGGTCGCGCTCGGATCGAGGCCGGCCAGGAAGTCGACGGCCGCGCGGGTGCCGGCGAGCAACTCGTAGGGAAGGGTGCCGAGTTCGAAGCGCTCGGGGACCGCGTCGCTCGAGGGCAGCAGCTTGTCGGGCCGCAGGGTCTCCAGCAGCGCGGGCCGGGCGGCCAGGACGCCGTGGTGCGGGCCGAGGAACTTGTACGGGGAGCAGACGAAGAAGTCCGCCCCCAGTGCCGGCAGGTCGACCAGCGTGTGCGCGGTGGAGTGGACGCCGTCGACGTGGGCGAGAGCTCCCGCCTCGTGGACCAGGCGGCAGATCTCGGCGACCGGGGGACGGGTGCCTATGAGGTTGGAGGCGGCGGTGACGGCGACGAGCCGGGTGCGGTCGGACAGGACGGCACCGATGTCGTCGGCGGTCAGCTCCCCGGTGGCGGGATCGAAGCCGGCCCATCGCACGGTGGCCCCGGCCCGCTCGGCGGCCTGCACCCAGGGGCGGATGTTGGCGTCGTGGTCGAGCCGGGTGACGACGACCTCGTCGCCGGGCGCCCAGGACGCGGCGAGGGTGCGGGCCAGGTCGTAGGTGAGCTGGGTGGCGCTGCGCCCGAAGACGACCCCCGCCGGGTCGGTGCCCAGCAGGTCGGCCATGGCCCGGCGCGCCCCGGTGACGACGGTCTCGGCGTTGCGCTCGCCCAGCGAGTACCGGCCCCGGTTGGACAGGGGCCGTGCCAGCGTCTCGGCGATCGCGTCGATGACGGGCTGTGGCGTCTGCGTGCCCCCGGGCCCGTCGAAGTGGACGGTGCCGGCGGTCAGCGCGGGGAACCGGGCGCGCAGCGCGGCGATGTCGTAGGTCAACGTCGTAGCTCCTGTCGTGGTCGGGCCAGGGGCACGAGTCAACCTCATCCGCCGGACCCGGGGGAGATCGCCCCGGGGGCGGCCGGACGCCACGCGACGGACGGCACGTGACGGACGGAGGAGCGGCGCCGCGGATTTCACCTCTCGGTGGCGTGAACCCGCGAATGGGGGGCATGCGGAGTTCTGCTTGACGGGAGTGGGGTTCGTGAGGGGAGAGGTTTGACCATGATCCTTCCGGCGGAGAAGGAGCTGCGGGCGGTGCTGGCCCGTTTCGAGCACGCGCGGATCGAACACGACGTGCGGCCCACCGGTCACACCAGCCGGGTTCTGGAGGACGCCACGTACACCCTGTGCGTGATGACCGGTGCGCGCACCGTCGAGCAGGCCCTGGACGCGGCGGAGGCCCTGCTCGAACGGAACGCCGACCGTACGGGCGTCTCCCGCCAGGGCGAGACGCTGGCCGCTTAGCGGTTCCGGGCCGACGGGGCCGGGCCGGGCGGGGCGTCACTGTTCCGAGGGGCCTGCCCCACCTCACCGGGGTTCCGGGGTCACCCCTGCCTGACCCCGTGCGACTGCGGCCAGTGCCAGTCCGACACTTGCCCGATGTCCTGCAGATGGGGCACGGACGGCAGGTGCGGGGCCCGGCTCATGGCCCGCTGCCACATTCCCCGGGCCTGCTCTTCGGGACGCTGCTGCTCTCCGTGCAGAGCGTTCAGGATCACGACGCCGCCCGTCAGTGCCGGGATCGCCCACTGCAGGACGGCGAGCTGCCGCTGCGCCTTGTCCGTGTCGACGGGGTGCTCGGCGGCCTTCGCGCTGTCCTCCGGGTCGGTGGAGGAGGCCAGTTCGATCTTCTTCCCGAGGACCCGGCTGTACGCGGTGGCCGCCAGCGCGGCTCCGGTCAGGACGGTCTTCGCCACGGTGGAGGCGGCCACTCCCTGCTGGCTGACGACCCGAGCCGCGTTCGCCGCGAGCAGGCCACTGCTGCCCACCAGGTGGGTGCCGATCGCGGCGGCGTTCACCGGGGTCCACTTGGCCCAGCCGGCACTGGCGATCCGAGCGCCGCCGCCCGTCTGCGTGGCCCCTGCTGCCCGTGCCGCGCCGTTGAGGCCCACCGCCCCCATCAGGGCACCGCCGAACCATGCGGCCAGCCCCAGGTCGTGCATGCTGCGCAGAACGGTATTGCGTTGCGACATCTCGGTGTTTCCCTTCGGAGGACAGGTGAGGCCGGCATGCGGCGGTACCGCGTTCACTGTCACTCGGGAGGAAAGGCAGCGCACCTCGGGCGCGGTCGAGCGGACTACGCACCTCGCCCCGGACGGAGGAGGCCCTCCTGTCCGGCCAGGGCCTCTTCGCGGGTTTCGTACATGCCGAGGACGGTGTCGAGGCCGACGATCTGGAGCGTGCGTATGACGGTGGGCCCCACCGCGGCCAGGCGCAGCCAGCCGCCCGCTCGGGTGAGCGAGCGGTGGGCGGTGAGGAAGACGTTGATGCCGGCGGAGTCCATGAACGACACCTGCCGCATGTCCACGACGACGCGGACACCGGCGGTGCCGGAGGGGTCGAGGGCTTCGCGCAGGACCTCACCGGTGAGATGGTCGATCTCCCCGGCCACGCTCACCACACGGATGCCGCCCTCGGCGGAGGCCGTCACGGACAGTCGTCCCGTCGACGCGGCGAACCTGGTACCTGACACGCTGTCCTCTTCCATAGCGGGAATCCTGGCACACCGGCCCCCGGCGTCGGGAAGCCGTCCCCGCGGGCACCGGTCACGGGAGCGCCCCGGGGACACCGAGAAGATCGACCGTGGCTCTGCGGGCGTCATCCCGCGCGAACGGGGTACGCGCCCTGACGTGAGTGGGTATGTGAAGGCAGTTGCGGTGGATGCCCCGCCCGTGGGCGAAGACGGCGCCAGGCGTCAGGCGGACATGCAGGCCGCGGTGGCCCTGGGCGGCGACAGCGCGGACATCGCCCGGGCCCGCCATCTCGCGGCCGGCTTCCTCACGCGCGTTCAGGCCGAGCACGGTCTGCCCGTGTCGCAGCGCGCGCTGGATCTGACCCAGTTGGTGGTCAGCGAACTGGTGACCAACGCTTTGAAGTACGCCCCCGGCCCGATGCTGCTGGATCTGCGGATCGCCGGCGATGTGGTGGAGATCGTCGTCTGGGACTCCGACCCGGTCCTGCCGGTGGCCCGGGCCGCGGACGCCGGCCGGGTCGGACAGCACGGCCTGGAGATCGTGATGGCCGTCGCCCAGGGCTTCGAGGTGCAGCGCGAACCGGTCGGCAAGCGTGTCACCGTCCGCCTCGCTCTGGCCGACGACCCCGACGGCGCCGTCAACGGCCGGTCCCCGCTCTAGGGACCCCGGCCGGACGGCCTCACGCATCGGACGTGGGCGAGGGGGGCGGGGAGCCGGCCGATGGGCGATCATCGGGTGCGCTCCATGACAAGCTGTGCTTTCCACCGTCCGAGCCCAGGAGGTCGTCATGGCCGCAGAGTCTCCATCGCCAGAAGGTTCGGAGGCGGCCGGCACCGAGCCGGCCGACACCGAGAGCCTCGCTCTCACGCCCGACGCCGACGGTCAGTACGACCTGAAGCGCAAGTTCCGGGAGGCCTTGGCGCGCAAGCGCAGTATGCAGGCGGACGCCGCCGATCAGACCGCGAACAGTCATGCGTCGAAGGTCCGCGGAACCCATGGCCCGGCCGCCAGCCAGCGGTCGTTCCGGCGCAAGAGCGGCGGCTGAGGCACGCACGGCCGCGGGTGACACCGCACGGGACAGGGCCCGGCCGCACGGCCGGGCCCTGTCCCGTCGGGTGACGCGGCTCGGCGGAGGGCGCCACCCGGAACGAGGTGGAAGGCGAGGAAAGCGAAGGAACTGGTTCAGGGCAGGAGTTGAGAAGGAAGCCCCTTCATGGCCTCGCCGACGGCAACGCTAGCACTCAACCCGGGATCAAGTCGCGCAGATTTTCGAGTGTGATGACCTGGGAGCCCGCGGGCAGCCCTTCGGGGCGTTCGAGGCCGATGTAGGTGACCGGCTCGTCCACGACGGTCTCGCAGTTCCAGAGCTCCACGGCCGTGGCGCCGTCGGACATCAGCTCCACCAGGTAGCGCACCGTCAGGTACTCGCGCTCCACGAAGGCCCGCACCAGCTTGGACACCGACAGCTGGTTCTCCTCCACCCGGTTGGCCGAGGAGATGCCTCTCAGGTACAGGTGCAGCCACGTCGCGCGCCATCGGCCGTCGTCCCCGCGCCGGAACACCAGCGGCAGCGCCACCCGGCCCACCCCGCGCAGCTCCGACTTCATCCGCACCGTGCGCGGCTCGAACGGCCGGCCCTTCTGCGCGCCGTCGCGCACCATGAAACCGAAGAACGACTCCTCTGTCTCGTCGAATCCCTCGCCGGCGTAGATGTTGACCTGCGGAACGATGAAGGTGCTGCGCACCCGCTCCAGGGACAGGTCGATGAACTCCGAGGCCCCGTCGGGCGCCTCGGTGACATCGCCCGAGTGCCTGCCTCCGACCGCCTTGAGGGAGGTGTACGAGAGCCAGGAGTCGGTGCTGTAGTCGGTGTGCAGGAGCAGCGCGGACAGGTCGTAGTCGGTCCGCTGCGCGGCCTGCTTCCAGTACGCGAAGAAGCGCAGGTGCTCGCCGTCGACCGCCGAGGCCGAACCGCGTGGCAGCACGCCGAGTCCGGCCGCGGACGCCTTGCCGCTGAGCGGCAGCGCCACGTCGAGGACATCGGGGTCGAGCAGCAGCCGGCGCGGTGCCGGGAGCCTGCGGCGCAGCTCGGCGTCGAGGACGCCGATCAGGCGGTCCCGGTCGGCGGCGGGCACCGGCGGGCGGGTGTCGTCAGCGACCCAGCCACGGCCTCGGCGGTTGACGAAGATCCGGGGGCGGTCGCTCTCCTCCGCACGGTTGTGGAAGTGCTCGCGGACGGACAGCAGGACCCGGCCGGAGACCTCGGGCGCCACGTCCGCCGCGGCGGCCAGCACCACCTCGCGCTCCGCTTCGCCGCCGGCGATGCGCAGCAGGAGGTCCAGGGCGCGGAACAGCTTCCCGGGGGCGGACTTCAGCAGCCGCGCGGCACCGGCGATGTCGTACGCGTCGAGCAGCTGCTCGACGCGGCTGTCGAACGACCGCGCCGTCTTCTCGCCCCGGGCCACCGCGAACACGTCGGCCGCGTTCGGCCACTGCGGATACTCGTGCGGGTGGAGCCGCTCCCCGAGCCGCTTGAAGGGCTCGCGGTAGGCGTGTACGTCGGCCAGCTTGGCGGGGTTCGCCGCGATCACGGCGTCCAGGCCCGCGAGCAGCTTCCGGCGCACCGGCCGCGGGAAGCCCTTGAACCGGGTCGGCTCCCGCAGCGTCACGTCACCGCCCGAGAGCGCGCAGGCCAGGCGCAGTACGTCGACGACGGTGTCGAGCAGCGGGTCGGCGCCGACGGCGAGTCGGGCCGCGTTGACGACCGCGCGGTTCTCCCGGACCGGGATGGACTCCGGCTGGGGTCCGAGCGCGCACCGCTCGGCGAGGATCCTGAGGTCGCCCAGGTGCTCCTCGCCCAGAGGTGTCGTGCTGCCCGCCAGGGCCAGATACAGGTCGGTGAGTTCCTCGTCGAGGTCGCGTCCGAGGTGCAGGACGGTCACCCGGTCGCCCGCCGAGGCGATCAGCTCGTCCTGCGCCGCGAGCATCTCCTCGTAGGTGTGCTGGTAGCGGCCGTACGTGGGCAGGCTGAGCAGGTTCAGCACGCCGTGCCGCAGCTGCGTCAGCACGTTCCCGCGCGAGCTGTCGTCGGCGAGCGCCTTGGCCACACAGCGCATCCAGAACTCTTCGGTGTCCGGCACGTTCGCGGGGAAGTCGATGAAGTACGAGTTGTGCCGGACGTGGTCGCCGGCCATCTCGCTCACCGTGCTCAGTGTCCGTCTGGCGGTGTGGAGGACGGCGGCCTCGGACAGCCCGGACAGCCGGTCCAGCAACTCCGCCGAGAGCTTGAAGCCCACGGTCGCCAGCGTCGCGTCGAACTGCCGCGCGGCGGTGGCACCTTGTCCGGCGGAGCCTGCGGGGGAGGGGATGCGGTGGGTGTGTCGGAGGACGAGTGATTCCAGACCGTGCGGCATTCGGGGATGATCGCAGATCTGTGCGAACCGGTGCACGGGAGTTTCCTGGCTGCGGGAGCCGCCGCCGAGCCGCGCACCGGCCGGGCGTCAGGCGAAGGGCTCGTAGCAGTCGTAGGTGCGCTGGGCGACGATCCTGCCGTCCCGGAAGTCGAGGAAGGCCGCGATGTGCGCGCGCATGACGTGGCCGGCGGGCAGCTCACCGAAGCCGGCCGCGAGGGTGCCGGACCACTTGATCTCCAGGGCGACCCGGTCGCCGGCGGCCACGGCGCTGACCACGTCGTAGCGCTGAGCGGAGAGCAGGGTGCGGGCCCGGGCGGACGCGGCGAGCGTCTCCGCGCGATCGCGGTCGGCACCGGCGGGGAAGAGCGCGTTGGGCACCTGGGAGTGGGTCATCTCGGGGTGCAGGAACTCCTCGAGTTCCTGCGGCGCCGCCAGCCGGGCGACGGCACCGTGGTAGCGGAGGGCGATACGGACGTTGGGGTGGTCGTCGAACTGGGCCATGTGTCGCCCTGACCCGCAGGGGCGGGGAAGCCGTCGCCGCCGCTCGTCGCCCGCGAGCGCCTGGAGAGGCGGCTGCGCGAGCGATCCGATCCGGCGGCGTTCGACGCGGCCCGGGCCCTACTGGTCGGCCTTCTGGACGAACTCGGCGGCACGGCGGCGGTGCACCGTCGCGACATCCGGCCGCCGCGCTGATCCTCGCCGCGGGCGGGGAGGGGTGGTGAACTCGCGCGCCCTCGGCGGTCACCGAGGGGACGACGGTCCCGCCGTCCCCTCGGTGACCAGGTCCTCCCGCAGTGCCGCGCGGTACGACGCCAGCCGTTTCGTCCGCCCGATGGTCAGGGCTCCGACCAGCCGGCCGGCGCGGTGGTAGCTGATCTCCAGCCGGCGGCCCGCGAGGTCGTGCTCGACGACCCGCGTCTCGTCGGCGACGGCGGGCAGGCCCACCGAGCGGATCCTGGCGCCGTGCAGGTCCGACCAGAAGGACGGCACGGCTGCGAAGGGCTCGGATGGGTGCTGCCCGGCCAGGAGTGTGGCGGCGGCCGTGGCCGCCTGCTCGACGGCGTCGGTCCAGTGACCGAGCGCCAGGCGCCGCCCGTCGGCCAGTGGTTGCGGCACCCGTGCCACGTCGCCGGCCGCCACCACGTCGGGCACGACCGAGCCGTCGGTGCGCAGGACGCGCAGATACGGGTCGCAGTGGACGCCGCCGTCATGGGCGAGGCCGGATCCGGCCAGCCAGCTTGTCGAGGGCGTCCCGCCCAGGGCCAGCACCGCCGTGTCGGCTCGGACCGTGGTGCCGTCGGAGAGGCGGACGCCGGTGAGGCGCCCGTCGGCGCCGTTCAGGAAGCCTTCGACGGTGGTGCCGGTTCTCAGATCGATGCCGGCCTCCCGGTGGAGGGCGGTGATGTAGGCGCCCGCGATGGTGCCGACGGCGCGTCGCAGAGGCTGGGTGGCGGCTTCGACGAGTGTGGTGTCGAGTCCGCGCTCCCGGGCGGCGGCGGCGATCTCGCCGCCGAGGAATCCGGCGCCGACGACGACGAGTCGCCGACTCACGGCCAGCGCGGCCCGCAGTTCGCGCGCGTCCTCCCGGCTGCGCAGGGTGAGTACGCCGGCCGGTGGTGAGGGCTCGGTGGCGGGCCAGGCGCGGGCGGCCGAACCGGTGGCGATGACCAGGCCGTCGTAGGACAGCCGGGTGCCGTCCGCCAGGGTGACGGTCTTCGCCGCCGGGTCCAGGCGGACGGCCGCCTGTCCGAGCTGCCAGCGGGCCTCCAGCCCTCGCGGCAGGGGCAGTTCGACGTCGGGTGGGTGGCCGGGAGTGGTCAGCACCCGCTTCGACAGCGGGGGCCGGTCGTAGGGAGGGTGCGGTTCGTCGCCCACGAGGGTCAGGGCGCCGGTGTGGCCCCGCTCGCGCAGGGCCTGCGCGGTCCGCAGTCCGGCGAGCGAGGCGCCCACGACGAGTACGTGGCGGTGTCCGTCCGTCCTCACGAGGCGGCCGACGAGACGGTGATGGCGCGGACCGGGCAGACGGCCGCCGCCTTCTCGGCCTTGCCGAGCAGCGCGTCGGACGGGGTGGCTTCGTAGGTGAGGTGGTCCTCGTCGTCGAAGGAGAAGATCTCCGGTGCCGCGAAGACGCACTGTCCGTGGCTCTCGCACAGGTTCATGTCCACGGTGATCCGCATGGTCGCTCCGTTGGGGGCTCGGGGTGGTCGGTGGTGCTGCGGCGCGGCGGTCAGCCGACCGGGGGGTTGAAGCGCGAGTAGGCGGGGCCGGTCCAGCGCAGCGGGGAGGCGGCGGTGATCTCCCGTACGGCCTCGACGGAGAACTCCACCAGGCGTTGCGCGCCGGGCACTTCGGCGATCCGCTCGGCGTCCCAGACGGTGTGCGCGGTGCCGGACAGGTGGAGGGCGGTGCCCGTCTCCCAGTCGGGGAACAGGAGCCCCGCCGACGCGTTGAGCTGCAGGTTGCCCAGGGTCAGGAACATGGCGTTGCCGACGTAGTCGGGCCAGCGCAGCAGGGTGGGGGAGAGGACCCGGACGAAGCCGGGGTTGCCACCGCGGTGGGAGGCGTCCGCGTCACCCCGGTCGGAGGCGGTGGCGACGAAGAACGTGTCGGCCGCGCGCACCGCCCGTTGCTGGGCGGGGCTGAGGGCGGTGCCGTCCGTGACGGTGCGCTCCGCGGCCGCGCCCTCGTGCGGCCCGGCCCGGTGGTGGTCGCGCTTCTGCAGGTACTTGGGGCAGTTGGCGATGACCTGGTCGAGATCGACGCGCAGGCCGTCGCCCTCCCGTCGGGCCTGCCCGTTGACGCGCATCCGGCGCCGGGTGGCGGGCTCGATGGCGATCATTCCGGCCCGGACGGGCGACGGCCCGGTGAGGACCTCGGCCAGCGGGTCCTGCGGCAGGGGCAGGGCGTCGACGAGGAGGGTGCGGGGATCGGGCACCCGCAGGAACCCGGCCCGGCCTGTCAGCTGGGTGGCCCAGAGGCGGCCGTCGCGGTCGGCGGCGCCGAGCACGATCATCGGCTGCTCGGCGAGGAAGTCCCGCGCGACGGGCGGGATGCTCTCGCCGATACCGCCGAGCGCGATTCCCGCCTGCCGGGCGAGGCCCGCGCGCTCCTGCACCGCGATCTCGCCGCTGTGATAGGTGGCCACGGCATGTCCTTTCCGGGCGTACTGGCCTGGCGGTCGTCGGGCGGTCCGCCGGGATGCCGGGCCCGGGGTGGGGGCGGCCCGGCGGACCGAGGGCTTTCGTCCTAGAAGAAGCCGCAGGTGGGGGCGCCGGGGGTCGGGGCGTCAGCCGGGTCGGCGCCGGTGGGCGCGTAGATCTCCAGGCGGATGCCGTCGGGGTCGGTGAAGTAGAGGCCGCCCGACGTGCCGTTCTCGCCGTGCGGGACGACACCGTCGTGGGCGAACTCCGCGCCCAGGCCGCGCAGCACCTCTTCGGTGGCCTTGACCTCCTCGACCGTGTCGACCTGGAAGGACAGGTGGTGCAGCCCCGGGCGGTCGGCGGGGAAGGAGCCCGTGCTCTGCTGCCACAGCGTCACGAGCAGCCGGTCGTCGCGTCCGAGGAACGCCCAGCGCCGGTCGTCCTCCTTGCCCTCGGCCAGCACGTCGAAGTCGAAGACGGCGCGGTAGAAGGCGAGGGAGCGTTCGAGGTCGGTGACGTTCAGTCCGACGTGCCCGGTCTGCAGGGACTTCGCCTTGGCCATGGTGCATCACATGCCTTCACTCATCGTCACGAGCTGGTCTCGCAACCACTGAAATCGACTTTAGGGGTTAGAAAGAGAAGCGTCAACCGCTGATCAGGCGATGACCGGTTATGCTGGTCCATAGAGACCGCCGGGACCGCGGAGACCGCCGGGACCGCAGAGGAAGGACGTCGCACCGTGCCGCCAAACGCGGGGGCCGACCCTCGCCCCTTGACCGACGAGCCCCTGTGCATCGACCTGCTCAACACCCGCTGGATCGACGCCGCCGGCCGTCATGACCTGCTGGACTCGCTCGACGGGCTGGCGACCTGGCTCGCCGGGCCCCTGGTCGCCCGGGCCCTCGGCGACGCGGCGGTCCCCGTGGACCACGCCACCCTGGAACGGCTGCTTCAGGCGCGCACCGCCCTGGACAGGGCGATCGCGAACCCGCGGCACCCGGACGCCACCGCCGTCGACGCCCTCAACGCCGTCCTCGCCCACGGACACCGCGGGCACCGGCTGACCCCCGACGGTCCGGACACCTTCGTCGAGGTGGAGGCACCCTCCTGGCTGCCCGCCTGGCGGGCGGCCGAGGACTACCTGCGGCTCCTCGCCGACCGGCCGGAACGCATCCGCTCGTGCACCAACTCCGAGTGCATCCTGCACTTCTACGACGTGTCCAAGAACGGCACGCGCCGTTGGTGCTCGATGGCCGGCTGCGGAAACCGGGCGAAGGCGCAACGCCACTACGCGCGCCAGAAGAAGGCCTGACCGTCCGGGCCTGACTGTCCGGGCCTGACTGTCCGGACCTGACCGTCCGGGTCGGCCTTCTCCGGCCGCGCTCCGCTGCGGCTGCGCCACAGGCCCGGCCGGGGCGGCGGTACGAGGGGCCGAGGGCGGCCGTGCGGGCGATCAGGGGCGGCGGTGCGAGGGAAGGGCCGGCCGGCGACCCCGCTGTCGTCAGGAACTCGACCCGGCGCGTCGCGCTTCTTCGCCCTGGTGGGAGCGGGGAGTTCGGGCCGGCAGCAGTTGGACGCAGTCCTCGCGCAGCGGCGTGAGGATGGCTTCGGTGAGGTCTTCGAGCTGTTCGGCCTCTCGGGGGTCGAGGCGGGCGAAGACATGCCGGTGCACTTCGCGGGCGTATCCCGGTTCGGTGCGCCGCACCATCTGCGCCCCGGCCTCGGTCAGGCGTGCCAAGGTCCGGCGGGCGTCGTGCGGGTCGCTGCTGCGAGTGATCCACTGCCGCTTCTCCAGCCTGCCCACGATGCGGGACAGGTGGGAGGGGGTGACGCTGGCCGTGGCGGCCAGCCGGCTCATGTGGACCTCGCGGTCCTCGCTGAGCGACAGCCAGCGCAGGACCTGGTACTCGGCGTGGCTGATCCCGGCTGTGCGTTCGAGGTAGGCGTCCAGCTCGGCCGGTAGCCACATCATCACTCCGACCAGCAGGGACCAGGTGCGGTCCTGCTGGGGCGTGAGGTGCTCGGGGTCTGCCATGGGGGCCATCCTACCGTTGCTTGCCACGGAAAGTATCTCCGCGTACGGTTACTTTCCGCGGCAAGGAAATGCCGCGCTCACCCGATCCCAGGAGATCCCCATGCAGGCTGCGCGCTACCACCGCTACGGCGACCCGGACGTCCTGGTCGTCGAAGACGCCCCCGAACCCCACGCCGGACCGGGCTCGATACGCATCAAGGTGCTGGCCACCAGCGTCAATCCCATCGACTACCTGCTGCGCGCCGGTCACCTGCGGGACGTGCTGCCGGTGGAACTGCCGGCGGTGCCCGGCCGTGACGCGGTCGGGATCGTGGACGAAGTGGGGCCTGCCGTCGAGGGCACTCACGTGGGCGACCTGGTCTTCGGCCTGGGCGGAATCAGCGACACCACCGCCCAGTACGCGGTGCTGAGCGCATGGAGCACCGTTCCCCCCGGCTGGTCGACGGAGCAGGCCGCCGCCGCCGGGCTCGCCTCGGCCACCGCGGGCGCTGTCATCGCCGCCCTCGGTGACCTCGGCGGACGGACCCTGCTCGTCGAGGGGGCCTCCGGCGCGGTCGGCAGCGCGGTCGCCGCCTTCGCCAAGGCGGCGGGAGCGACGGTGATCGGCACCGCCCGCCAGGCCCACCACGCCCATCTCGCCGGTCTCGGCGTCCAGGCGACCACCTACGGCCCCGGTCTGGGCGAACGAGTCGCGGCCCTGGCCCCGGCCGGTGTCGACGCGGCCGTCCACGCCGCACCGTCGGCCTCGCTGCCCGACCTCCTGGACATCGTCGGCGACCCCGGCCGCGTCATCACGGTCATCGACACCGAGGGCGCCGCACGACTGGGGCTGCGCAAGGTCGACGCCCGCAACGACTCCACCCTCCTGCGGCAGGCCGCCGACCTCGGCCGCCGAGGGCTGTACACCCCCCGCGTCGAGCACGTGCTGCCGCTGGCCTCCGTCGCCGAAGCCCACACGCTCGCCCAGAGCGGCAGCGGCAAGGTCGTCGTCACGCTGCCCTGAGTACCACGGCTCCCCGTGCACGGCCCGGCCGGGCAGGGGCGGCGTCAGGCCGCGGCCGGAACGACGATGACCTTGCCGTGCACCGCACCCTGGGCGGCCCGGGCGTGCAGAGCGGCCAGCTCGGCCAGCGGCACCCGCTCGGCGACGGCCACGCGCAGCTCCCCGCCGTCCACCAGCGCCACCAGCTTCGCCAGTTGCTCGGCGTCGCTGCGGACGAACAGGTCGATGCCGCGCACACCGCGTTCCTCGTCGGCCGGTGCGGGCATCCACACCGTCGTGTTGACCAGGGCGCCGCCCGGGCGGATCAGCGTGACGAGCGCGGCCAGTTCGGACGGGTCGACCGGTGCGAGATTGAGCACGAGGTCGACCGGTTCGGTCACCGCCGCGGTCACGCTGGTGGCGGTGTGGTCGATGACCTCGTCCGCACCGGCGGACGTGACCGCCTCGCCGCTGCGCGGGCCGGCCGTGGCGATCACGTGGGCACCGGCCCTCTTGGCCAGTTGCACGGCGTAGCCGCCCACCGCGCCGCCGGCGCCGTTGATCAGCACGCGTTGCCCGGCCGTCAGCCGGCCGTGGTCGAACAGCGCCTGGTACGCGGTGAGGCCCACGACCGGCAGCGCGGCGGCGTCGGCCAGCGGGATGCTCCCGGGGGCCGGCGTCAGGATGTCCGCCGGCGCGAGGACGTACTCCGCGGCGGCGCCGTTCCCGTTCATCGGCAGGAAGCCGATGACGTCGTCGCCGACCGCGATGCCGTCCACGCCCTCGCCCAGCGCGTCGACCGTGCCGGCGACGTCGAGACCAGGGGTGTGGGGCAGCTCCACCGGTATGGGGCCGCGCATGAAGCCGCCGCGGATGTTGCCGTCCACCGAGTTGAACGATGTCGCGGCGACCCGGATCCGGACCTGGCCGGCACCGGGGACGGGCTGCTCCACGTCCTCGTGGCGCAGGACGTCGGGGTCGCCGTACTCGTGGAAACGCACTGCCTTCATGTCGGTACTCGCCTTCACGGGGATCCAAGATGCTTCGAGTTCGAAGCAACTGATGTCGACCGTACTCTTACTTCGAATTCGAAGCAAGGGCTCAGGGGGGTGAGGGAGGGATGTACGTCACGCTCTTCGAATTCGAAGCAGTAGAATCCCGGTCATGTCCGACTCGCCGCCGTCGCTCGATCCCGTGCAGCTCGGTGCCTACTTCGACCTCATCGAAGTGACCAGCCTGCTCCGGCACGCGGTCGAGCAGCAGCTGCGCGACAGCGGCGGTCTCAGTTACGTGCAGTTCCAGCTGCTGGCCCGCCTGGGGGACTCGCCGACGGGCAGTCACCGCATGACCGACCTGGCCGACGGCGTGGTCTACAGCCGCAGCGGTCTGACGTACCAGGTGGGTCTGCTCGAGAAGGAGGGCCTGGTCGTCCGTGCTCCGTCGCCGGACGACGAGCGGAGCATCACCGTCACCATCACCGATACCGGACGTGAGCTGCTGGCCCGGGTGCTGCCGGGCCACGTGGAGGTGGTGAGGGGCCTCCTGTTCGAGCCGCTGTCGCGCGACGACGTCCGGGCTCTCGCCGGTCTGCTGGCGCCGGTGCGCGAGCACATGCGGTCGGCTCCGCCGCGTTCGGCCGCGTCCCGGCGCCGCAAGGGCGAAGGATAGGGACGCGCGTCGGGGGTGAGTCGGCCCGGCCGGCACGCTCCCGTACCCACAGGGTCTGCCGTGCGAGACGCGCGGCAGACCCGCAGGTGATTCCCGTGTCACCGCACCGGCGCTGTCACCGCACCGGCGCTGTCACCGCACCGGCGCTGTCACCGCACCGGCGTTGCCGCGGCGCCGGCTCGCAGACCGCCCCGGCAGCGGGTCTGCGTCGCCTCAGCCGAGCATGGCCGGGATCCCCGAGTGGCCGAAGAAGCCGGGGAGTCCTCCGGTGTGGACCAGGACCGTCGTCTCGCCGGGGCGGATCTCTCCGTCACGGACGGCCGCACGCAGTCCGGCGAGGGCCCGGCCCGTGTAGACGGGGTCGAGCACCACGCCCTCGCACCGGGCGGCCAGTGACAGTGCGTCGGCTGTCTCCGGGGTCAGCGTCCCGTAGCCCGCGCCGATCTGGTCGGTCCGCACCCGGAGGTCTCCGGCCGCGAGGGGCCCCTCGGCCAGCGCGGACGCGTACGCGTGGACGGCCTGCTGCGCCTCGGGCCGGGCGCCGGTGTCCACGCCGAGGACACGCCGGGCTCCGGCGGCGGCGACCAGCCCGGCCATCGTGCCGCCCGAGCCGAGGGCCACGACGATGTGCCGGACGCCCGAACTCTGCTCGAGCAGCTCCCGGCCGGCCTCCAGGTAGCCGCGCGCGCCGAGGACGCTGGAGCCGCCGAAGGGGATGAGGGCGGGGGCCGCGCCCGCACCGCGCAGCTCCACGACGGTCTCGTCGGCCAGTGCGCGGAGTCCGTCGGCGTCCACGTCACCGGCCCAGACCGGGCGGGCGCCGAGGAGGCTGTCGAGCAGGAGGTTGCCGGACGCGGTGGCCGGCGGATCGCCCGCGAGGACGAGTACCACGTCCAGGCCGAGACGGGCCCCGGCCGCGGCGGTCAGGCGGGCGTGATTGCTCTGGGCGGCACCCGTGGTGACCAGGGTGTCCGCGCCCTCGGCGAGTGCCCCCGCCACGGTCCACTCCAGCTTGCGGATCTTGTTGCCGCCTCCGGCGAGCCCGGTGAGGTCGTCGCGCTTGATCCACAGGTCGTCGGCGCGGAGCCCCAGCGCCTGGGCGAGCCGGGGAGCCGGCTCCAGAGGAGTGGGCCAGGTGCCCAGGCGCAGCCGGGAGAAGGGCAGCTCATGCGGGTGGGCGGGGTCACCGGCCGTTGCCGGGGGCGTACGCGGTTCCATGCTGTCTCCTCTGGCATCGGTGTGTGCCGGTGCACCGCAAGACAGTACCGCTGGACAATAAATGCGATTTGGTCGGTTTTCTCCTGTTTCTCGGTGGTGACTCGTACGCAAAGGCCAACGAGTAAGGGACGCAGGAACATGATCACTCGCGAGCAGATACCGACTGTGCTGGAACACCCTGTCTACGACACGGACGGCAACAAGATCGGAGAGGCACGGCACGTCTTCTTCGACGACGTCACCGGTGAGCCGGAATGGGTCAGTGTCAGCACCGGCCTGTTCGGCACCAACGAGTCTTTCGTACCCATCCACGACGCCACCCTCGTCGAGGACCACCTGGAGGTGCCCTACGACAAGAACCGGGTCAAGGACGCCCCCAACGTCGACGTCGATGCCGGCGGCCACCTGTCCGAACAGGAGGAGCACCGCCTGTACGAGCACTACGGCATCGACTGGGACGCGGCCTGGCAGCGGGCGAACCGGCCCGGCGAAGCCGGCTGGGCCCACAGCGGCACCGAGGACACGACCGGGACGTCCCGCACCATGGACACCGACATGGACACCGGCATGGGCACCGACGACGCCATGACGCGCTCGGAGGAGCGCATGCACGTCGGCACCGAGCGGCGTGAGGTCGGACGGGCGCGGCTGCGCAAGTACGTCGTCACCGAAGAGGTGCAGCAGACCGTTCCGGTGCGCCGGGAGGAAGTGCGCGTCGAACGTGAACCGATCACGGACGACAACATGGACGCCGCCATGTCCGGCCCCGAGATCACCGAGGCCGAGCACGAGGTGACCCTGCACGAGGAGCGCCCCGTGACCGAGACCGAGACGGTGCCGGTGGAACGGGTGCGGATGACGACCGACGAGCACACGGACGAGGAGACCGTGCGCGGTCAGGTCCGCAAGGAGCGCATCGAGACCGAAGGCGCCGAGGAACCCCGCGACCGCTGAGGACGACGGCCCCAGCGCCGCAGGACGGCCTCCTCGCCTGTACGCGTCGGCCCGCTCGGCTCCACCCGAGCGGGCCGGCGAGGTGTGTCCGGAGACCTCACCCGCCCTCCCACGCGCACTCTTCCGTCCCGCACCGCCGCCGCGACGCACCCGCGCCACCGCGCACACCAGCGGGGTTGCGGCGCGTGCGTCCGCCGGACGGCCCCTCCTGCCCTAACCGTTCGAGAAACGGTGACCTGATCTGGCCTTTTCGGGGTACTCGCGTGCCCACCACGTCCACCGGTCAAGGAACGGCCGGTCGGCGTGGACCTGCAACGAAAGAGAAGTTGGGAGGTGATCGTCGTGTCGACCATGCAGCAACCCCCTGCCGGCCCCGGCCGCGGGAGCGCTCACCACAGCGACGAGCCGGTGAGCGAACTGGTGCAGCGGGCATCGCAGCAGCTGACGGAGCTGGTGCGCGGCGAACTGCGGCTGGCGCAGGCGGAGATGAAGGAGAAGGGCAAGCGCTACGGCAAGGGCGGCGGGCTGTTCGGCGGCGCCGGAGTGCTCGGCTTCCTGACGCTGGAGGCGCTGGTCGTCACCGCGATCGCCGCGCTGGCGGTGCCGCTGCCGGTGTGGGCCGCCGCTCTGATCGTCACCGCGGTGCTGGGCGTGATCACCGCGGTCATGGCCATCAGCGGCAAGAAGCAGGTCCAGCAGGGCGCACCGCCCACGCCCGAGAAGACGATCGACAGTGTGAAGGCCGACGTGGCCGAGATCAAGGAGAGTGCACAGCGATGACCCAGCCGCCCCACGACGAGCAGACCGCCTCCAGCCCCGAGCAGCTGCGCGAGCAGATCGAGGGCACCCGCCAGGAACTCGGGCGGACGGTCGAGGCGCTCGCGGCCAAGACCGACGTCAAGGCCCGTGCCCAGGACAAGGCAGCCGAGGTCAAGCAGCAGGCCGCGACCAAGGCCGGGGAGTTGAAGGAGCAGGCCGCGACCAAGGCCGGGGAGCTGAAGGAGCAGGCCACCGTCAAGGCCGGGGAGCTGAAGGCCAAGGCGGCCGAGAGCGCGTCCCGCGTGCAGGACAAGCTTCCCGAGCCGGTGAAGGACAAGGCCGCTCTGGCCGCGGAGCAGGCCCGGGCCAAGGCCGCCCAGGCCTCTCACCTGCTCCAGGAGAAGGCGCCCGAGCCGGTGCGGAACAAGGCGGCTCAGGGTGCCCAATTGGCGCGGGACAACCGCACCCTGCTGCTGACGGCCGCCGCGGGCGCCGTCCTGGTGTGGCTGGCAGCGCGCCGCGCGAAGAAGTGAGCCGAAGCGGGGCCTGAAAGGAACGGCTGGTGCCCGGTCCGCGGAACGCGGACCGGGCACCAGCCCGTTTCGGAGGGTCCTGCCGCAACCGGCCTCCCCGGCCGGATGCCGTCCCCGCTGCCGCCACCCGTCCTGCCGTCACGGCAGTGACGTGTCAGCGGCGTCCGCCGTCGCCTCCCCGCAGAGGTGCTACCGGTGGCAGTGGCGTGGGTGCCGGTTCCGTCTCGGGTGGGGCGCGGAACGCCTCGATCACGTAGGCGGCGAAGCGCCGGGAGGCCGCGACCCGGAGGGCGTGCGGAGTGTCCTGGAGGCCCCGGTGGGCCATCAGCATGAGCACCAGGTCGTCGACGACGAAGCCGGGGCGCAGGTGGCCGGACTGCCGGGCGCGGCGGGCCAGTTCACCCACCGCGCGCAGCGTCTGCTCCCGGTCCGCGGCGAAGTCCATGGCCTCGGGGAAGGCTGTCATGAAGGCGTCGGCGAATCCCCGGCTGTGGGCGTGGAGTTCGCAGATCTGCTCGATCAGGCCGCGGAATCCGTGCCACGGGTCCGGGTGCGCGAGGGCGTCGCGGACGGCGGCGTGGCAGGCCCGCCGCTGTTCGGCGAAGGTCTCCACGATCAGTGACTGCTTGGTCGGGAAGTGCCGGTACAGCGTGGCGGGGCCGACCCGCGCCTGCCGGGCGACCTCGCGCATGGGTGCGGCCAGACCCTGCTCACCGAACACCGCACGGGCGGCGTCCAGGATGCGGGCCCGGTTGTCGCGGGCGTCGGAGCGCACTGTCCGAGGCAATCGGCTGGTCATCGTCTCTCACTTCAACCAAGCGGACGGGGGCGTCCGTTACGTTCTCATGGCGGTGCCGACGGCCCGGCCACGCGCCTCCCCGCTGCCACCCCGGCCGTCGGGGCGGCCCGGCAGCCGAAGCGCGGCACGTGCGAACCATCCTTTCACCGACCTGAGGAGCAGAGATGAAAGCCGTCGTGATCAGGAAGTTCGGCGACCCCGCGGGGCTGGAGGTCGTCGACGTGCCTGCGCCCGTTCCCGCACCGGGGCAGGTCAAGGTCACCACGGAGGCGATCGGGGTGGGCGGGGTGGATGCCGTCATCCGCCGGGGAACGCTCGCCGCCTACGGTTTTCAGGAGGGACACGTCCTCGGCAGCGAGGTCGCGGGGCGGGTCACCGAGGTAGGGGAGGGCGTGGACCCGTCGTGGACCGGGCGGCGGGTCTGGGCGTTCACCGGCCTGTCCGGTGGCTACGCCGAACAGGCCGTCGCCGCGGTCGGGGACGTGCTGCCGCTGCCCGACGACCTGACCGCGGCCGATGCGGTGACCCTCGGCGGCTCCGGGGTGGTCGCCCACTTCGCCCTGGAACGGGCCCACTTCGCGCCCGGTGAGACGGTGCTGGTGCGCGGTGCGGCGGGCGGCATCGGCATCACGGCGGTGCAACTCGCAGCCCGGCGCGGGGCAAGCGCGGTGGCGGTCACGACGTCGTCGGCGCGGCGCGGCAGCCGCCTGCTCGACCTGGGCGCGACCCATGTCCTGGACCGCTCCGGCGTCGCCGGCGCCGTGACGGAGGGCCCGGACGCACCGACCGGCTTCGACGTGGTGATCGATGTCGTAGGCGGCACCGGGCTTCCCCTCTTCCTCGACCGGCTGAACGCCAACGGGCGGTACATGGCCGTCGGAGTGGTCGGCGGCCACATACCGGCGGACTTCGGCACGCGGCTCATCGCCGCCTTCCGCCGCTCGTTGACCTTCGCCACCTTCAGCGCCGACACCGTGCCCGCCCCCGAGCAGCAGGCCGTGCGGTCGTCCCAGTTCGCCGCGGCCGCACGCGGCGCCCTCCGCGCCGTCGTGCACGACGAGTTGCCCCTGGACCGGGCGGCGCAGGCGCACCACTCGATGGACGCGGGCGAGGTGTTCGGCAGAGTGGTGCTGGCACCCTGACCCGACTGCGGGGCCTTCCGGCACAGGAACCGGGGCGACCCGTGACGCGCCTGGTATTACTGGTGCATGCAGGAAGAGACCGCGCGTTCCGCGATCGACATGTTCATCTCCGCCTTCAACGCCTCGGACGACAGCCGTGTGACGGCACTGCTCTCCCAGGCGCTGACGTCGGACGTGGTCTTCTGGGGGCCGTTGGGCCGCAGCGAAGGGGTCGAGGCGGTCGAGCGGTTCGTGCTGGACATCCGGCACCACCCGGCGGGCGCCGGCACCATGGTGCGCTGCTCGGCGGTGGACATGCCGGACGAGTGGGCCCGCTACCAGTGGGTCTTCACCCTGCCGGACGGAGGTCCCCGCCTGGCGGGAACGGACGTGGTCCACCTCCGGCGGAATCTCATCGACCAGATCATCGTCTTCGCGGGAGAGATCGAGCCCGCCCCGTCCAGCGGCCCCGGCACCCCGGACACCGCCGACGCCGGCTGAAACGCGACACGGGTTGTCAGTGGCCGGTGGCGGTTTCACCGAATCCCCGTCCCTCCGCTGCCCATAGCCCCGCTCTCCGTGCGGGGCGTCCCCTTCTGCGCCCACCCGGACAGGCCGACGTGTTCGAGCTGTCCTCGTGCCCCCACGATCACGAACCCCCTGCCGAGCCCGCCACCGCCCTGCTCCGGCGGTCCGCCGCGGCCGTCGGCGCGTAGGTCGGCGGTCGGCCACCGCGCGGCCGCATCGGCCCGTACCCCCGTTCTGCGCGATCTGCGACGCCCGCGGGGTCCCACCTGCTGACCGTCGGGCGCAGCAGCCCTGGCAGCGTGCCGCCACCGTGACTCCCACTCCGACGCCGCCATAGACGATCCGAGCAATAATCGATTATCCGTGTTAGTGTCGATGTACTCGAACGGAGTCAGCGTCTGAGAGGACGATCGTGATGAGCCTGAACAACCCCTTCGCCCGCCTCCCCGAGGTGCCGGCGTTCAGCGTCACCAGTGCCGACGTCTCCGACGGCGGGGCGTGGAAGTCCGAGCAGATGTCCGGGATCGCCGGCGTTCCCGGCGGGAAGGACCTGTCTCCGCAGTTGTCCTGGAGCGGCGCCCCGGAGGGCACCAGGAGCTACGCCGTGACGGTGTACGACGCGGACGCCCCGACCGGCTCGGGCTTCTGGCACTGGGCCGTGGCGGACATCCCCGCCGCCGTCACCGAGCTGCCCGAGGGCGCCGGTGACGACACGGGCTCCGGCCTGCCCGCGGGAGCCTTCCAACTGCCCAACGACGCCCGCGCGGCCCGCTACATCGGTGCCGCGCCGCCCGCCGGCCACGGCGTGCACCGCTACTTCGTCGTCGTGCACGCCCTGGACACCGAACACATCGACGTCCCGCGCGACGCGACCCCGGCCTACCTGGGCTTCACCATGGCCGGTCACATCCTCGGCCGCGCCGTCCTGACCGCCACGGCCGAGACCGCGGCCTGACACCCTTCGACGACAGGAGCGCACTGTGACCGAGTCCGAGCAGAGCACCGACGCGCCGGTCCCGCCCGGCCGCCCCCCTGCCGAGGGCGGGGACCGTCTCAACTGGTTCATCACCGGCGCCACTTCGGGCATCGGCCTGGCTCTGACCCATGCGGCGGCCCGGCGCGGTGACAACGTGGTGGCCCTGGCCCGCCGCACCGAGACCCTCGCACCTCTCGTCGAGGCCCATGGGGCACGGGTGCTGCCTGTGGCGGCCGACGTGCGCAGCCCCGAGCAGCTGCGTGCCGCGGTGGCGGCCGCCACCGGTGCCTTCGGCCGGATCGACGTGGTCGCCAACAACGCCGGATACGGCCTGTTCGGCGCGGTCGAGGAGAGCACGGACGCCCAGGCGCGCGGCGTCTTCGACACCAACGTCTTCGGTGTCCTCAACGTCCTGCGCGCCGTCCTGCCCGTGCTGCGCGCCCAGGGCGGCGGCCATATCCTGCAGGGCTCGTCCTTCTACGGGCAGACCGCCCACCCCGGCGTCGGTCTGCTCGCCGCCACCAAGTACGCCGTGGAAGGACTCACCGACGCCCTCGTCGGCGAACTCGCCCCCCTGGGCATCAAGGTGACCCTCGTCGAACCGGGCCCCACCGCCACGGCCTTCCTGTCCGCACTCGACGTCGCCGGCACCCTGCCCGACTACGACTCCACCGTCCGCGCCGTGCAGAAGGACATCGGCGAGCTGCCGGCCGCGGCGTTCAACGCACCCGACCGGGTCGCCACCGCCATCCTCGCCGCGGTCGACGCCGAGCAGCCGCCGCTGCGCCTGGCCACCGGCACCACCGCCGTGACCCGGATACGGGCCGCCCTGCACGCCCGCCTGGCCGAACTCGACGCGTGGGAGGCCGTCAGCGCCGCCGTCGACACCCCCACGTCCCTCCCCGAGTCCACCGCACACGCCGCTCGGACATGAGTGAGGCGGGCTCCCGGGCCGACCCGACCGACGCGAGGATAATCGATTATCCGTCGGACTGTTTATGCTGCAGGTATGCCCGAGACAGCGAAGCAGATGCTCTCCGAACGCGTGTACAACGAGCTCAAGAACGCGGTGATGCGGGGCGATTTCGCCCCCGAGGAGGCTCTCAAGCCCCAGGAACTGGCCCGGGAGCACGCGGTCAGCCTGGCCGTGGTGCGCGAGGCGCTGGTCCGGCTGGTCGGTGACGGCATCGCGGACCGGCTGCCCAACCGCGGCTTCGCCGTTTCCGCCTTCTCCGATCAGCGGTGGCAGGAGGTGGCCCAGGCCCGCTGCGCGATCGAGCCGGTCGTGCTGCGGATGGCCATCGAGCGCGGCGACCTCGACTGGGAGGCCCGGGTCCGCGCCGCGCACCACCGGCTGTCCCGCACCCCGATCCACGTGCCGGAGGAGGGAAAGTACTACAGCACCGCCTGGTCACAGGCCCATCGTGACTTCCATCGCGCGCTGCTGGAAGGCTGCGGCAATGCCGTCCTGCTGGACACCTTCGACCGCCTGTGGACGGCCAGCGAACTGGCCCGCCGGTGGTCGGCGACCCGTACGCCCGATCGCGACGCCGAAGCCGAGCACCGCCGACTGGAACAAGCCGCCCTGGCCCGCGACGCCGACACCGCAGCGGACGTCCTCACCCGGCATCTCACCCTCACCGCCACCGCCCTGACCGACAACGCCCCCCGAGGAGCCTGAAGGGCAGGTGCGGAACGGCGGAGCACGAACACGTGCTCGTGAGGCCACGTACGGCGGTGCCGCTCAGCCGGCGGACCGGTCGTCGTCGACGGGGAGCGCCGCGCTGCCTGCCGGCCCGCCGTGCGGGGTGCCCCCGGGTTCGGTCCGGGCGAGCGCGGCGAGGAGTCGCAGCTTCTCGTCGCTGTCGCTGTGCCTGTCGGGGTAGTAGACGACGAGGATGACGTCGTCGATGGGGAGTTTGTCGCGGTGGAGCCGCAGTTCACCGACGACGGGGTGGTGGACGGTGGTGGTGCCTCCGTCGAGGTTGCGGACGTCGTGCCGGGCCCACAGGGTGCGGAAGCGCTGACTGGACAGCGCCAGCTCTCCGACGAGTTCGACGAACCGGGGGTTGTCGATGTCGTCCCCGATGGTGGTGCGCAGAGCGGCGACGATGCCGGCCGCGGCGTGAGCCCAGTCCTGGTGGAAGGCTTGTTCCTCGGGGTCGAGGAAGAGGGACCGAAGCCGGTTCTGGCCGGGCCGCAGGCGCGGGGAGAGCGCGACGGCCAGGGGATTGGAGGCCAGGACGTCGAAGGCGCGCCCTTCGACGAACGCGGGGATGTGGAGGTGGGCGAGCAGCTGGTGCACGCGTGCCGGTACGTGCTCGGGCCGCTTGCGGCGCGGAGCCCGGGGGCGCCCCGCGGCGAGGCCTAGCAGGTAGGTCCGCTCGACCTCGTCCAGGCGCAGGACGCGCGCAAGGGCTTCGAGGACCTGAGGTGAGGGGTTCGTGTCCCGGCCGCGTTCCAGCCTGAGGTAGTAGTCGGGGCTGATCCCGGCGAGCAGGGCGACTTCCTCACGGCGCAGGCCCGGCACGCGGCGATTGCCGCCCGGCGGGATTCCTGCCTGCTCCGGTGTGATCAGCTCGCGGCGGGCGCGCAGGTATCTGCCGAGCCGATTGCCGGATTCCTCATCCTTCATACCGACACCGTAATGCGGTGCCGGTGACGCAGAGGGGGCCCTGACAGGACCAGGGAAGACGGGGGCGCTGTCACCCGCCCCGGATGCCGTCGAGACTGCGAGAGCACTGCCCGCGAGGGGCAGCGACCATCGCTGGAAGCGCCGCGGACCCGCATGCCGTCGGCGCCCTGGACTGAAGGGAAGATCCCGTGGATCTCTCCAACCGCACCGTTCTCATCGTCGGCGGGACCTCGGGCATCGGGCGGGAACTGGCCCGCAGGTTCGCCGCTGAGGGCAGCGTCGTGATCGTCGGCGGCCGCAACCCCGAGGCACTGGCGGAACTGGCCGACGAGGGCTTCGGCACCGTCGGCATCGATGTCACCGAGAGCGCCTCCGTCGCAGCCGCGCGGGACACCGTGCTCGCCCGGTGTCCCGAGCTGGACACCGTGGTGACGATGCAGGGCGTGATGCTCCTGGAGGACCTGCGCGACCCCGCGCACTTCGAGGCGGCGAAGACGACCATCGACACGAACCTGGTGGGCACCATCCGGGTGCTCGACGCCTTCGTCCCGCACCTGGTCCGGCGGGGTGCCGGCACCGTCGTCACCGTCACCTCGGGCATCGCCTTCCTGCCCTTCCCGCCCATGCCCACCTACGCCGCCTCGAAGGCCGCCGTGCACGCCTACTCCGAGGCACTGCGCGCGCAGCTCGACGGCACGGGTGTCGACGTCGTGGAACTCGTCCCGCCGGCCGTGGCCACAGCGGGGCAGGAAAAGGTGAATCCGCACGCGCTGCCGCTCGACGACTTCGCCACCGAGGTCATGGACCTGCTCGCGGAGGAACCCACCCCGCGGGAGATCCTCGTCAAGGGGGTCCTCATGCACCGCTGGGCCGAGCGCGACGGCACCTACGACGACCTCGTCGCGCAGCGTTCCCGGGCCCTGGCCATGCTCCCCGGCCGACCCTCTCCCTCATAGACGGCAGGGGGCGCGGGGACCCTACGGACTCGGCTCAGGTGTGAAAGGACCCACCCGTCCAACCGCCCCCGGAGTCACCGGTCCAGCCGCTGCCGTAGTCACCGCCACTGCCGTAGTCGCTGCTGTGGCCGCCGCCGGAACCACGCGGCCGGTCCCGTTGCGGACGTCGCGGTATCGGGTTCTCCCGCAGGTAGCGCGCGGCCGGGTCCGGTCGCCCGTTGCGCCGGGCGGTGTCGATGAACTGCCAGGTCCGGCTGTGGGCGTGGAGGTCGGGGGAGCGGTGGACGTCGAGATAGGCGGCGTACACCAGCTCCCCGTCCGGGTCGACCGCGTCGTACTTCTCCCACTGCTCCGTCAGGAAGTAGAAGACGGCGCGTTCGCGCTGTCCCTCCGGCGCGTACCCCGCGTCGATCGCCGCCGCGACGGCCTCCTCGTAGCCCGGCATCCGGGAGCAGGCGATCTCGCACAGACGCTCCCGCGCCCCGCCCTCAGGCAACTCCCGCAGGACTCGCCTGTACTTCTCGGCCAGCTCGGCGCTCGCCAGCCGCGTGCCGTTCAGGACGGCGTCGACCGTGCCGGGGCGGGTGAGGTCGATCAGATCGGGGCGGTCCTTCGCCACCGCCAGCAGCACGCCGCCGGCGCGGCCCGGCGGGGTCGCCGGGTCCAGGTGCGGATTGGCCGTGCTCACCTGCGCCACGGACGCCCCGGGCAGGAAGCCGCCGTCGTCCCAGCGTGCGGCCAGGGCGGCCAGGATCAGTGGCTGGTCCGTGGCCGACAGGAAGCGCACCAGATCGGGGCGTCGGGGAGAATCGGACAGCAGCATCATCAGGCGCTCGGCGATGCCCTCCGGCCGGGTCCACTCGTGGTCTCCGGCCGGCTCACCGTCGAGGAACCGGACCAGCCGCGGCGGCGGCCCGCCTCCCAGCAGCAGGGGCCCTGCCACGGCCGTCCACGCCCGGTCGTCCCCCGCGTCCCGCCCGCCTCCGCACTGCAACAGGCTCTGATAGACCACTTCCCCCGCGGCCCGGGGCTCCTCGCACACGGCGACCAGCGCGTCGAAGGCCTGGCCGGCCACCGGTTGCGAGGCCTTGGCCGCGATCCGCACCAGGCTCCCGGCGGCGAGCGAGCCCGTGTCCCGCTGTAGCTGCCGCGCCAGGCGCGCGACGGCATACGACCCCAGGACCCGTCCGAACACCCGGCCCCGGCCCGTGCCCCACCTCTCCCAGCGTCTTGTCGCGTACGGAGACGTCATCCACCGATTGTCGGCGAACCGGACGCCTGAGGCCATAGACGGGTGCCGCGGCCGAGCGGCGACCGAGGTGCGGAACCGAGAGCGCGCCGTCGTGTGAGTGGTGGCGCACCGGGGCGCGAAAGGGCGGGCTCGGCGTGTCGCCGGGCCCGCCCGTGGCCGGCTCCCTGTCGGAGCCGGACCCGTGTCACGCCGTCAGCGCTGCAGGGTCAGCAGACCCGGACGGTAGGGCAGCAGGCCGTAGTCGCCGCCGGAGTTGGGGCTGCGGCCCTGGTAGAGCAGTTGCAGGTTGCAGGGGTCGACGGTCATGGTCTGATCGGCGCTGGTGCGCAGCAGTTCGCCGTGGCTGATGTCATTGGTCCAGGTGGCGCCACTGTTGGCCTTGCCGGCGAAGGGGTTGCTCTCGGTCGCGGCCTGGGGCGTCCATGACCCGTTCAGGCTGGTGGCCGTGAACGACCGGAAGTAGCGGTGGCCCTGCGCGCCGATCGCCTCGACGATCATGAGGTACCGGTTCTGGCCCTGCAGCTTGTACACCTGCGGCGCTTCGAACAGGTTGTTCGTCGTGTCGCTCATGACCACGGTCGAGGACGACCCGAAGCTGCCCGGGAAGTTCCCGATGGGCATGCTGGCCCGGTAGATCTTGCCGTTGTCACCCGCGAAGAACAGGTACATGTTCGTCCCGTCACCGATCAGCGTCTGGTCGATGGGACCCGTTCCGGAGCCGGAGATGCTTCCGGAGAACAGCTCCTGCTCGGCGGACCAGCCGTTGGGATTGGTGGGGTCGCTCGATGTGCGGTAGGAGAAGGAGGTCCTGCCCCACTGGTAGGCGAGCACCCAGATGTTCTTCGGCGCGAAGTAGAAGAGCGTGGGCGCGACGGTGGCGGCCGACATCGCGTTCTGGCTGGCCGAGCCCATCTCCGACCAGTTGGTGAACGGGCCGAAGTTCATCGAGCCCCACCGCGTGCCCGTGTCGTGCGTCGTCGCGTAGACGAGCTGCCTGCCGTTGTGGGGGGCGACGGTGAAGTCCTTCAGCGAGACCCACCCCGACCTGGGCTGCGCGAGCGCCCCCGTCGATGTCCAGCGGTAGGACGAGGGGAGGGTGCACGAGCCGGGGTTGTCCGCGCCGACCTTCACGAGCTGCCACTGCTGGTTGGTGCCGCCCCAGTCGTCGTACTGGACGATGTTGGCGTTGTCGGCGGTGGACGCGCCCTGCACTTCGAGGGCCTTGTTGCTGTGGCGCGAGATGAGCCTCACGTAGCCGTCCGGGCTGTCGGCCAGCCGCCACTGCTGGTTGGTGGCGTTGAGGTCGGTCCACTGGACGATCGAGCCGCCGTTGGCGGTGGACCAGTTGTAGAGGTCGAGCACCTTGCCGGAGTGGCGGGATTTGATGCGGTAGTAGCCGCCTCCGGCATCGACGAACTGCCACTGCTGCTGGCTCTGATCGTTCCTCGACCACTGGGTGATGCGGGCGCCGTCGTTGGTCGCCATGTTGTAGACGTCCAGGGCTTTGCCGCTGTTGCGGTTGACCAGCACGTAGGAGGCGTTGGGGTCCACGGTGGCCGCCTCGGCGGGCTGGGCACCGAGGAAGGTGGCCACGAGCAACAAGGGCGCGAGGACGGCGAGTAAGCGTCTTGGACGGACCGGGGACTGGTGGTCGAACCACATGAGAGGGCCTCCTTGGGGAGTGGGGTGAGGTCCCGATGCGACACGGAGCGGACGTGCCGGGAACGCGGCGATCCTCGAATGTTTCGAAGAGTTCCCGGATGTCATGACGGCCCAAGCTAGGAACGCGGTGCCCTCTGGTCAAGGCCTGTCGCTGAACTGTCCACAAACAGCGCCCTCGCCCCTGAGGTGACAAATCGCCCCGCTGTTCGCCCCGTCGGCATGCCCTGGGATCGAATGTTTCGATTGATGAATCGAAATTCTTCTGCGGAAGCTGTTGACGACCCGTCACCCCCGCCTCAATCATCCCTGTCTGAGGAACCGAGCGTGGTTCGGCATGTCGAACCGCGTCACAGAGCCGCGTCCCTCAGAGCCGCGTCCCCACGGCGCTTGCGCCACCCCGTTCCGCTTCCGGTGAGGTTCCACCCGTGCGTCCCGGTGCTTCTCGCTGTCCGCCCGGCAGCGATGCGCGAGGGCGTGCGGCGGCCCCCGGCTGAACCGCGAGGGAGTACCCCGTGCCCGTGCCGGCCGAGAAACGCCCCGCTCCGGGGCCGCGGTGTCCGGTGGTTCCGGCGCCGTCCGCGGTCCCGGCCCCGCTCCGTCCCTCCGTCCGCCGAAGAGAGGCGGACGAGGCGTTCCCCTGCGCTCCCGTCCTACCGTGACTTCTACCTTGGAGGCACAGCCATGGGCTCGTACGCCCTTCCCAGATCCCTTGCCCGCCGTGGGCTCCGCGGCCTGCTGCCGGCGCTGCTCGTCGGCGTCCTCGGCACGGCCGGCGCACTGGTCGCGCCGCCGACCGCGCACGCCGCCGAGAGCACGCTCGGCGCCGCCGCGGCCCAGAGCGGCCGCTACTTCGGCACCGCCATCGCCTCGGGCAAGCTGGGTGACTCGACGTACACGACGATCGCCAACCGCGAGTTCAACTCGGTGACGGCCGAGAACGAGATGAAGATCGACGCCACCGAGCCGCAGCGTGGCCAGTTCAACTTCACCGCCGCCGACCGCGTCTTCAACTGGGCGGTGCAGAACGGCAAGCAGGTCCGCGGCCACACCCTCGCCTGGCACTCCCAGCAGCCCGGCTGGATGCAGAACCTCAGCGGCAACGATCTGCGACAGGCCATGATCGGCCACATCAACGGCGTCATGGCCCACTACAAGGGCAGGATCGCCCAGTGGGACGTCGTGAACGAGGCGTTCGCCGACGGCAGCTCGGGGGCGCGCCGCGACTCCAACCTGCAGCGCACCGGCAACGACTGGATCGAGGTCGCCTTCCGCACCGCACGTGCCGCCGACCCGGCCGCCAAGCTCTGCTACAACGACTACAACGTCGAGAACTGGACCTGGGCCAAGACCCAGGCCATGTACGCCATGGTCCGGGACTTCAAGCAGCGCGGCGTGCCGATCGACTGCGTCGGCTTCCAGGCGCACTTCAACAGCGGCAGCCCGTACAACAGCAACTTCCGCACCACCCTGCAGAACTTCGCCGCCCTCGGCGTCGACGTGGCCGTCACCGAACTCGACATCCAGGGCGCCCCCGCCTCGACCTACGCCAACGTGGTCAACGACTGCCTGGCCGTCCCGCGTTGTCTCGGCATCACCGTCTGGGGCGTGCGCGACACCGACTCCTGGCGGGCGGAGCAGACGCCGCTGCTGTTCAACGGCGACGGCAGCAAGAAGCCCGCTTACACCGCCGTGCTCAACGCACTCAACGGCGGCACCACCACGCCCCCCGAGGACGCCGGACAGATCAAGGGCGTCGGGTCGGGCCGGTGCCTGGACGTGCCCAGCAGCAGCACCACCGACGGCACCCAGCTCCAGCTGTGGGACTGCCACAGCGGCACCAACCAGCAGTGGACGTACACCTCCGCCGGTGAACTCAAGGTCTACGGCAACAAGTGCCTGGACGCCGCCGGCACCGGCAACGGCGCCAAGGTGCAGATCTACAGCTGCTGGGGCGGCGACAACCAGAAGTGGCGCCTCAACTCCGACGGATCCATCGTGGGCGTCCAGTCGGGTCTCTGCCTCGACGCGGCCGGGGGCGCCACCGCCAACGGCACCCTGATCCAGCTCTACTCCTGCTCCAACGCCAGCAACCAGCGCTGGACCCGCACCTGACATGGCCGGCCACGAACGAAGGGTGCAGCGATGACCGCCTCCGGCGCGGCTCCGCCCGCCGCCTTACGAAGGCATCACTGGTGGTCCCGGGTCGCCGCCCTGGTGGCGGCGACCCTCGCGATCGGCATGCTCACCGCCGTGAGGCCCACACCCGCCGAGGCGGCGACCGTGGACACCAACTCCTGGTACGTGCTGGTGAACCGCAACAGCGGCAAGGCGCTGGACGTCTCCGGCGCGTCCACCGCCGACGGTGCGCGGATCGGCCAGTGGGCACGCGGCGACGGAGCCCACCAGCAATGGCAGTTCGTGGACTCCGGCGGCGGCTACTACCGCCTCAAGGCCCGGCACTCCGGCAAGGTCCTCGACGTGGCCGGCGCCTCGACCGCGGACGGCGCCGCGATCCAGCAGTGGGCCGACCACAACGGGGCCAACCAGCAGTTCCGCCTGGCCGACTCCGACGCGGGTCACGTCCGGCTGATCAACCGCGCCAGCGGCAAGGCGGTGGAGGTGCAGGGCTCCTCCACCGCGGACGGCGGCAACGTCGTCCAGTACACCGACTGGGGCGGCGCCAACCAGCAGTGGCAGCTGGTCAAGCTGTCGTCCGGTGGCGGCGGGGGATGCGGCAGCGCGCCGACTCTGACGAGCGGTACGCACACCATCCAGAGCGGCGGCAAGAGCCGCAGCTTCATCCTCAGGGTCCCCGCCGGCTACGACAACCGCCACCCCTACCGGTTGATCTTCGCCTTCCACTGGCGCGGCGGAACCGCCGGGGACGTCGCCTCGGGCGGTACCAGCGGCAGCGCCTGGTCGTACTACGGCCAGCAGGAACAGTCGAACGACAGCGCCATCCTCGTCGCCCCGCAGGGCCTCGGCAACGGCTGGGCCAACCAGGGCGGTGAGGACGTCACCTTCGTCGACGACATGATCCGGCGCATCGAGGGCGGTCTCTGCGTCAACCCGGCGCAGCGCTTCGCCACGGGATTCAGCTGGGGCGGCGGCATGAGCTACGCACTCGCGTGCAGCCGGGCGAACGTCTTCAGGGCCGTCGCCGTCATCGCCGGTGCCCAGATCAGCGGATGCAGCGGCGGCACGCAGCCGATCGCCTACTTCGGGATCCACGGCATCGGCGACTCCGTCCTCGGCATCGCGCAGGGACGGTCCCTGCGCGACAGGTTCGTCGCCAACAACGGCTGCACGGCCCAGAGTCCGCGCGAGCCCGCGCCGGGCAGCCGCACCCACATCACCACGGCCTACTCGGGCTGCCGTGCCGGATACCCGGTCCAGTGGGCCGCGTTCGACGGAGGCCACATACCCGGTCCGGTCGACGGCTCCTCCGGCGAGAGCGGCGTCACCACCTGGACCAAAGCAGAGATCTGGAGGTTCTTCGCCCAGTTCCAGTGACCCGTCCGCGACCACGGAGTGGGGCCAGGCGATGAGCCGGCTCCACTCCGTGGGCGTCCTCTCCGGCGGCGCGGACGCTCCGGCGTCACTCGCTGCTGCTCCCGCGTGTCACTTCCAGGACCTACTCCGTCCCCACGATGCGCTCCACGGCGGCCCGCACCAGTTCCTCACGCTCCGCCTCCGAGAAGACGTCCGGCAGCGTGAGCTGTTCGACGATCAGCCAGTTCAGCGTCAGGATGAGCAGTTTGACGGCCATGGCGTCACCAGGCAGGCCCGACCCCTCGTGATAGGCGACATTGGCGTCGACGTCGGCCCGGACCCGTTCGGTGAGGACCTTGCGCAGGCCGGGGCGGCGAGTGGCCTCCAGGCGGAGCTCCAGCAGCGCGAGGTAGCCGGTGCGGAACGAGGCGATGCGGCTGACGAGTTCACGCATGAGCTCCGCGTAGGTCTCCCGGTCGCGGCCGGCCGTCCGCTGCCGGGCGATCGTGGCCTCGTCGGGCTGGAGCCGCTCGTAGACCCGGGCGCCGGCCTGGGTGAGCAGGTCGTCGCGGCTGGCGAAGTAGTTGGACGCCGTGCCGACGGGAACGCCGGCCTCGGCATCCACGGCCCGGAACGTCAGTCCGCGCGCGCCCTCCCTGGCCAGCACCTCGATCGCCGCGTCGACGAGCGCCGCGCGCCGCTGCTCATTCCGCCTCACCATTGACACCACTCCGTGTGTAGTACTACGTTCAAACCACTTCAAGCAGAGTACTACGTGCGGAGGCCCCATGCGGAGGCTCGTGTACTACGTCGGTGTCTCGCTCGATGGGCGCATCGCCGGCCCCGGCGGCGAGTTCGACTTCTTCCCGCAGGGCGATGAGGAGCAGGCCGCCGCCTACGCGCGCCGGATGAGCGCGCTGTACCCGGAGACCATCCCCACCGCCTACCGCGCGGCCGTCGGCGTCACCGACGCGCCCAACCGGCGTTTCGACACGGTCGTCATGGGCCTGGGCACCTACCGCCCCGCCTTCGACAACGGCATCACCAGCCCGTACGCGCACCTGCGCCAGTACGTCGTGTCCAGCACCCTCAAGCCGGACACCGACCCCGCTGTCACCGTCGTGCCGGACGATCCGCTCGCCCTCGTCCGCGAACTCAAGGGCGAGGCGGGCACCGGCCTGGACATCTGGCTCTGCGGCGGCGGCCGACTCGCGGGCACACTGCTCCCCGAGATCGACGAGCTGCTGATCAAGACGTATCCGGTCATCGCCGGTACCGGGATCCCGCTGGTCGAAGGTGCCTTCGATCCCACCGTGTTCGCCGTCGCCGAGCGCACCGCGTTCCCCAACGGCGTCACTGTCACCCACCTCACCCGCCACTGATCCACCACGTCACCCGGGTTGGCCCGATGACGATGACCGGACCTGCTCGGTCGGGCGGTGCACCCGACGAAGGGGTCAGGTCAACCGGAGCAGCAGGGCGGCGAGTTCGGCCGGTGTGGTGATCATGCAGTCGTGGCCGGTCGCCAGCTCCCAGACCCGTGCCGGGGTGCCGTCCGGCTGGATCCCGGGTACGGGACGCCGGACGAACCCCTCCGGCAGGACGGTGCAGTGGATGTGCGTACGCGGGATCCTCCGCGCGGCCGGCTCGTTCAACCGCACCGGCTGGCGCAAACAGTTCACCGGCTGGTCCGACAGCATGGTGCGCAGCCACGCGACATCGTCCGGGTCCGTGACACCGAACAGGCCGGCCGGCGGCGGCATCTCGGGCGGGGGCGGCACCCGCCAGCCGCTCTCCGATCGCAGGGCGAGGTCGATCAGGTGCTGGGTGACCGGCATGACGTCGACCGCCGTCTCACCGTCCTCGGGGACCATCGCGTCGAGGTAGACCAACTGCGCGATCCGGTCCGGGACGTCGTTGGCCACGGACGAGATCACCAGCCCGGCGTAACTGTGCCCGACGAGGATCACCTCGGTCAGGCCCTCGTCGAGGATCAGCGCGACGATGTCGTCGACGTGCGTGTCCAGCCCGACCTCGGGGCCGGCCAGGTGCGCCGTGTCGCCGTAGCCGGTGAGCGAGGGCGTGAACACGCGGTGGCCCGCCGCCGTCAGCAGCGGAACCACCCGCTCCCAGCATCTGCCGTCGTGCCAGGCGCCGTGGACCAGGAGGAACGTCGACATGAGGTGCTCCTTGATGTGCCGGCCCGCCATCGGGGCCGCAGGGGTGCAGGGGAGGCTCACCCGGAGACAGTGACCGGGTGGGCCGGCGGCAACGCTGCCGTGGCGGTACCCGGGCCGGCCAGTGCCCTGGCGATCCTGGGGGTGACAGGGCCACCCGGGCACACGGCCACGCGGACTACCGTGGTCGCATGACCGGCGAACCGAATCTCCTGGGCGACTACGTGCGAGCCCGCCGTGAGCTCGTCACCCCCGAGCAGGCCGGTGTACCCGTCGTGGGAGTGCGTCGGGTGCCGGGCCTGCGCAGGGAGGAGGTCGCCATGCTCGCCGGCATCAGCGTCGACTACTACCTGCGCCTGGAGCAGGGCCGCGACCGCAACCCGTCCGTGCAGGTCCTGGAATCCCTCGCCCGTGTGCTGTGCCTGGACGAGGACGCCACGGAGCACCTGCTCGCACTCGGTGCGGATCGGCCCCGACGGCGTCGGCGCCGGCCCGCGAAGGAAACCGTTCCACCGGGCGTCGCGCAGCTCGTCGCCACGCTCCCGCTCCCCGCACTCGTCGAGGGCCGCTACTTCGACGTCCTCACCGCCAACGCGGCGGCCACGGCCCTGTCACCGCGCTTCACCGCGGGCGCCAACCGTCTGCGCAGCCTCTTCCTCGACCCCGTAGAACAGGCCCTGTACCCGGGCTGGGAGCAGGCCGCCGCGGGCATGATCGCCGGTTTCCGCCAGTCCGTCGGCGCCGGCACGGACGATCCCCGGTGTATCGAGCTGGTCGGTGAACTCTCACTCGCCAGCCCTCTGTTCAGCCGGCTCTGGGCCCGGCACGACGTGGTGGCGTGCGAAGGCGCACCCAAGCACATCGACCATCCTCAGGTCGGCGGCCTGTGGCTGAACCGGGAGCGGCTGAGCGTCGACGGCGCGGTGGGGCAGACGCTCGTCGTCTACCACCCGGCCCCTGGTACGGACAGCGCGGACAGACTCGCGCTGCTCACCGCCACCGCACCGTCATCGTCCGAGCCGGCCGGAGTTCATCACCGAACCCGTGCCCTCGAGGGCGACGACCCGACGCGCGCTGACATCGCACACGCCGGACGAGCACCGGGCGGTGCGCGGACGCGGTAGGGCGGCCGGCGCACGGCGGCGAGTGGCGAGCCCTCTTCCCGTCCCGGTCAGGCGTCGAGGTTCTGTCTCGCCACCACCTGGAGGAACGTGAGGCGCTCCGCGGCGTCGGACCCCGGCTGGGGGCGGAAGACGACCATGCGGTGGCCGGTGGCGGAACTCAGCACGACATCGCACTGCACGTCGAGTTCTCCCACGTCCGGATGGATCAGCAGTTTCCGCGTGGACCTCAACGGCGTGACGGTCATCGTCTCCCAGTACCGGGCGAACTCCCCACTGGCCGCGAGCAGATCCGCCACCAGCTGGTCCGCCACCGCGTCGCCGCCCCGGCCGGCGCTGGCGACCCGGAGGTCCGCCGCGTAGGCCCGCCCGATCGCTTCGTGTTCCTCGGCGACGTTCAGCGCACGCGAGGCCGGATCGGTGAACCAGCGCCAGACCACGTTGCCCTCACGCGGCTCGCCCAGGGACCAGGAGCCCAGCAGCGCCCGGCTCAGCCGGTTCTGCGCGAGCATGGTCGACAGATCGTCGATCACGTGGGCCGGAACCGTCGTGAGGGAGTCGAGGAGGAACATCATCGCCGGGTCGACGTACCGGCCCGCCCCACCCCTGGACGGCGGGGCGTGGCCGGCGAGCCGGTAGAGATGGTCGCGCTCGTCCACCGACAGACGCAGCGCACCGGCCAGACTCGCCAGCATGGCCTGCGACGGGTGGGCGTTACGGGACTGCTCCAGCCGCTCGTAGTAGTCGACGGAGACGTTCGCCAGCAGAGCGACCTCGGAGCGCCGCAGGCCGGGGGTGCGGCGACGGCCGCCCGCGACCAGGCCGACGTCCGCCGGACGCAGCGCCTCGCGCCGAGCGCGGAGGAAGGAACCGAGGTCGTTGTGATTCATCGCACCGCTCATTCCTGGATGGCCCTCATGCCCTCCGAGTAGTACCGCGCACCCGCCACCTCGTCGGCGGAGATCGCCTCGCCGAGGGCGCTGAGCGTGTCGGCGTCCAGGGTGAGCGCCGCGGCGGCCACGTTCTCCTCAAGGTAGCTGCGCCGCTTGGTGCCCGGGATGGCCGTGGCCCCCTGGGCCAGCACCCACGCCAGGGCCAGCTGCCCCGGGGTGATGCCGAGCTTGTCCGCGATCACCCGCACCCGGTCCGCGAGGGCCAGGTTGTGGGCGAAGTTCTCACCGCTGAAGCGAGGCGCCGTGCGCCGCCAGTCGTTCTCCGGCAACTCGTCCGGCGAACGCAGCCGGCCGGTGAGGAAACCCCGTCCCAGCGGTGCGTAGGCGACGAATCCGATGCCCAGTTCGCGCACGGTCTCCAGTACGCCGTTGGCCTCCACCGTCCTGGTGAACAGCGAGTACTCCGTCTGCACGGCCGACAGCGGTGCCACCGCATGGGCCGCGCGGATCGTCTGGGCGGACGCCTCGCTGATGCCGAGGTAGCGCACCTTGCCCTCGGCCACGAGTTCGCCCAGCGCACCGAAGGTCTCGGCCACCGGCACGTCCGGGTCCACGCGGTGCTGGTAGTACAGGTCGACACGGTCCGTTCCCAGCCGGCGCAGCGACCCCTCCACCGCCTGGCGCACGTACTCGGGCCGCCCGTTCGGTCCGCCGACGACCTTGCCGGACTCGTCCAGCGTCAGCCCGCCGAACTTCGTCGCCAGCACCACCCGGTCCCGGTAGGGGGCCACCGCACGCCCGAGCAGCTCCTCACCGGTGAAGGGCCCGTACATGTCGGCCGTGTCGAACATCGTCACCCCCAGCTCGATCGCCCGGTGGACGGTCTCGACGGACCCGGCGTCGTCCCGAGTGCCGTACATCGCGGTCATCCCCATGGTGCCCAGTCCCTGGACCGACGCCGTCAGGCCCTGGCTGCCGATCTTGTGCGTGCTGATGCTCATGCTTTCCTCCTGCCGAGCGACACCGCGCATCGGTGTCGCTGACAGCGTCCACCGGCCTCGGCGGGCTTCCAGCGTCCGGCTCAGACCCGCCTTCCGAGGACGACCCTGTGAAGCGGGGGCGAGGGGAGGGGGGGCGGAGGCGCGCAGCGCCGCGCCGTCCGGACTGCGACGACCGGCACGTGGCCCAGCCGCGTTACTCGGCGGCGCGAGTCGCCGTCAGCTTCTAGGATCTTCGGCATGGCGACGAGACTCGTGCAGATCAATATGAAGGCCCAGGACGACGCCGCGCTCGGCCGGTTCTGGGCGGAGGCCCTCGGTTGGGGTGTCGACAGCGAGGGGCCCGGGATCACCAACCTCGAACCCGTGGGTTTCGCCTATCCCGACCCCGCGGCCGTCTGCATCGACATCGTCGCCCGCCCGGAACCCAAGACGGTGAAGAACCGGGTGCACCTCGATCTGGCCACCACCTCACTCGCCCATCAGCAGGAGTTGGTCGCGCGCTTGAAGGATCTCGGCGCGACGCTCGCCGACGTGGGTCAGGGCGACGTCCCCTGGACGGTCATGGCCGATCCGGAGGGCAACGAGTTCTGCGTCCTGGAGCCCCGCCCCCTCTACCGGGACACGGGTCCGATCGCGACCGTGGTGGTCGACTGCGCCGACCCCCGAGCCATGGCCGGGTTCTGGGGTGAGGCGATGGACTGGACGGTGCACGAGGTCGCCGAAGACCACGCGACCCTGCGCTCCGGCGCGGGCGTCGGCCCCTATCTGGAGTTCGTCCGGACCCCCGACACCAAGCGCGTGTGGAACCGCGTCCACCTCGACGTCAGCCCTTACCCCGGTGACGACCTGGCCGCGGAAGCAGCCAGGCTGCGCGCCCTGGGCGCCACCGACCCCGATATCGACCAGTCCGAGATTCCCTGGACGATCCTGGTCGACCCGGAGGGCAACGAGTTCTGCCTCCTCACTCCTCGCTGAACCGGGGGACGACCACAACCCGGCTACGACCGCTGGTCGTTGGGCGAGCCCGTCGCGGTGGTGCGGGATTCGAACCGTGACGGCACCTCGTGGGGGTGGGGATTGAGTGAACGGCGGTGAGCACTGCTGGAGTTGCGGCGGCCCGCCCCGGCCCTCGTCCACGCTCCGCGTGAGACTGGGCCGTGAGGACGGAGGCATCCGCTGGAAGGCCCTGGTCCGCGTCCCGCTGTGCGTCCGGTGCGCAGCGGCCTGGCGCCCCGCGCTCCGCGCCCGCATGCGGTTCGTGTGGAGCCTGACCCTCGGGCCCGTCCTGATGCTTTCCTCGCCCGTCGCGGGCGGACTGATGGCTCAGCACTACGACTCGGGCGCGGTGTTCACGATCGCCGCCGGCATCGGCGTCGTGAGCGGAGTGATCGCCGCCGCGGTGGGCATTCCGGCTCACCGCGCCCGGGACAGGCACCCCGCGGGACTGCGCCATCCGCACACCCATCCCGACGTCGTGGCGCTCACCGACCGCGGCTTCGGCATCGTCAACTGAGCCGGTCGGGCCGCAGGCGAAAGGCGGGTCCGGGGAGGCTCATGTCGCCGTACCGCGCGGACTCGGACCGCGTGCGGGCGGTGTTTCCGGCAGGCCGGAGCCGATGGTGGTCATCTCGCGCGTCCGGTCCGGTTGCGTGGCGGCCGGTCACGCCTCGTGCTGGGCGTCGATCTCCGCGACCAGGGCTTCGACACGGGCTCTGATCTCGTCGCGGATGGGGCGGACCGCGTCGACGCCCTTGCCCGCCGGGTCCTCCAGGGCCCAGTCCAGGTACGTCTTGCCGGGGAAGACCGGGCAGGCGTCGCCGCAGCCCATGGTGATGACGTAGTCGGACGCCCGGACGGCCTCGGTGGTGAGGATCTTCGGCTGGGCGGCGGAGATGTCGATGCCCACCTCGGCCATCGCCTCGACGGCCGCGGGGTTCACCTGGTCCCCGGGGAGGGATCCGGCGGAGCGGACCTCGACGCGGTCGCCCGCGAGGTGGTCGAGGAAGCCGGCGGCCATCTGGGAGCGGCCGGCGTTGTGGACGCAGACGAACAGCACGGAGGCGAGCGGGGTGGAGGACATGCGTTCTTCCTTCACGAGGTGAGTCGTACGTGGTGCGAGGGCTGTTCAGGTGCTCGACAGGCCGGCGAGCGTGCCGCGCGGCGCCGACGGCCGGGGGAGTGCCGTCGAGGGGACGTGAAGCGCTCCCGGCTGGTATCAGCGTCGACTGATGTGACAGTATCAGCCCATGCTGACGTCAGTCGACACTGACCTGATCCGCGTCCTCGCCGACCCGCTCAGGCTCCGCATCGTGACCCTCCTCGCCCGCGAGACGCTGTGCACCACCCACCTGGTGGCGGAGACCGGCGCGAAGCAGACCAACCTCTCCAACCACCTGAGAGTGCTGCGCGAGGCCGGTGTCGTCGAGACCGAGCCCTGCGGACGCTTCACCTACTACAGGCTCCGCGCGGACGTCATCGCCCAGCTCGCCGGGCAGTTCGCGGACCTCGCCGAGCAAGCCCGTACCGCCGCCGCCAACAAGAGGGCCTGCCCGTGACCTCCACCGAGCCCACCACCGCATCCGAGGGGAACGGGGGCGACTCGGTCGCCGGGAGGCTCTCCACCCTCGACCGCTACCTCGCCGTGTGGATCCTGCTGGCCATGGCCGCCGGTCTCGGCCTGGGCCGGATCGTCCCGGGGATGAACGACGCGCTCGCGAAGATCGAGATCGGCGGCATCTCCCTGCCGATCGCGCTCGGCCTGCTGGTCATGATGTACCCGGTCCTGGCCAAGGTCCGCTACGACCGGCTCGACCGCGTGACCGGTGACAGGAAGCTCCTGGTCTCCTCGCTGGTCGTCAACTGGATCGTCGGGCCCGCCGTGATGTTCGCGGTGGCCTGGATCTTCCTGCCCGACCTGCCCGAGTACCGCACCGGCCTGATCATCGTCGGCCTGGCCCGCTGCATCGCGATGGTCATCATCTGGAACGATCTCGCCTGCGGCGACCGCGAGGCCGCCGCCGTCCTGGTCGCGCTCAACTCGGTGTTCCAGGTCCTCGCGTTCGGTCTGCTGGGCTGGTTCTACCTCGACCTGCTGCCGCGCCGGCTGAACCTCGGCGACGGCCAGGGCCTGGACGTGTCCGTCTGGCACATCGCCCTGAACGTCGTCGTCTTCCTCGGCATCCCGCTCCTGGCCGGCTTCCTCACCCGCCGCATCGGCGAGCGGAAGCTCGGCCGTACCGTCTACGAGGCGAAGTTCCTGCCGAGGATCGGTCCGTGGGCGTTGTACGGCCTGCTCTTCACGATCGTCGTCCTCTTCGCCCTGCAGGGCAGGACCATCACCTCCCAGCCGCTGGACGTCGCCCGGATCGCACTGCCGCTGCTGGTGTACTTCGCGGTCATGTTCTTCGGGACCTTCCTGCTCGGCAAGAGCCTCGGTCTCGCCTACGACCGCACCGCCACCCTGGCCTTCACCGCGGCGGGCAACAACTTCGAGCTGGCCATCGCCGTCGCCGTCGCCACCTTCGGCGTCACCTCCGGCCAGGCGCTCTCCGGGGTCGTCGGACCGCTCATCGAAGTGCCGGTGCTGATCGGCCTGGTCCACGTCGCGCTCGCCTGGCGGCGGAAGTTCACCGCACCGCACGACGCACGAACGGCCCCGGACGGGTACCGGACCGGTGTCTAGGACAGTGGCGGTCGACCCGTCGGCGT
Organism: Streptomyces sp. NPDC085931; assembly: GCF_044540565.1. Taxonomy (NCBI): domain Bacteria; kingdom Bacillati; phylum Actinomycetota; class Actinomycetes; order Kitasatosporales; family Streptomycetaceae; genus Streptomyces; species Streptomyces sp. NPDC085931. The sequence continues at coordinate 334,114 of NZ_JBITSK010000002.1, read as the reverse complement.
GACGCCGGCACCGTGCCGCGCGTGTGGTGAGTCGGCCGGAGTGCGCCCCCTGCTGTCCGCGGCCCGCCGGTGTGGGTGGCGCATCACGGTCCGGCACAGCGCTGACGGCGGCCGCCCGGCCCGAACCGCCGCCTGGACCGCGGACCTCCTGCGCAGCCGGCCGCTGCCCTGCGACGACGGTCGAGCCGCTGCCCACCGCTCGCGCCGTACCTGATGCGGCTCCGCGCACCCCGGCTTCAGCCGCGACGGTGGCCCGGAGCGTCACCATCGCCCGTGCCGTACCCGAGCGAGCAGCCGCCCTTGCTGATTCCGGCATCGAAGTGCGCCGACGGGCAAGACGGGTAACACACCAAGCACAGGGCGAGGAGAGATGGCGAAGCTCGGCAAGGACAGCGGTGCACACACGGCGGCGGACCTGCCCGGGGCGGGGATCGACGGCGCCTTGTACGAGGACGGCCGGCGCATCCCGGGCCGCGTGGACCTGGGCGCGATCCTGGACCGGATGGACCCGGACGTGGGGCGGTTCGCGTGGATCGACCTGTACGAGCCGAGCGCCGAACAGCTTCAACGCGTCGCGGACGCTTTCGACCTGCACCCCTTGGCCGTCGAGGACGCCGTCCACGCCCACCAGCGGCCCAAGCTGGAGCGCTACGGCGGCACCCTCTTCCTCGTGCTGAAGACCATCGTCTACTGCGACCACGAGGAGATCACCTCCACGAGCGAGATCGTGGACACCGGCGAGATCATGGTCTTCGCCGGGTCCGGCTTCGCCCTCACGGTCCGCCATGGCAGCGCCCCGCCCCTGGACGACGTGCGCAGCCAACTGGAAGCCGATCCCCACCAGCTGAGCCACGGGCCCGCGGCAGTCCTGCACGCCGTCGCCGACATGGTCGTCGACCGCTACCTGGAAGTCGCCGACCACTTCCGCACCGACATCGAGAACCTCGAGAGCGAGGTGTTCTCACCCGACAAGCCCATGGACCCCGCCCGGATCTACCAGCTCAAACGAGAACTCCTGGAGTTCCGCCGGGCCGTCGCCCCCCTGGCCGGCCCCCTGCAGCGCCTCGGCTCCGGCGAACTGGCGGACATCCCCGCCGACATCACCGCCTACCTGCGCGACGTCGCCGACCACCAGCAGCGCGCCGGCGACACCATCAACAGCCTCGACGAACTGATCACCGGCATCCTCAACGCCACCATCGCCCAGCTGAGCGTCCAGCAGAACTCCGACATGCGCAAGATCAGCGCCATGGCCGCCCTCATCGCGGTTCCCACACTGGTCGTCGGCATCTACGGCATGAACTTCGACCACATGCCCGAACTGACCTGGCGCTACGGCTACCCCGCCGTCCTCACCGTCATCGCCGTCGCCTGCACCCTCATCTACCGCACCCTGCGCCGCAACACATGGCTCTGACCGCCCGCCCCCGCCCTCCCGCAGCCCAGGGCCGTCGTCTTTCCGCGCCCCGGCGTACCGGTTGCCCGCCGGCGAGTGGGCAGAGCGCATACTCAGTGATCGTCGCGCCCGCGTGAGGAGCGGTGACGTGCGACGGCCTTCCGATGATCAGTGTCGAGTGAAGAGGACATGGGGGACATGAGCGAGGCGAGTGGGCCGGTGATGCCGGAGACGGTGGACAGTCCGGCGTTGCGGACGCAGCCGACGAGTGCGACGGCGCGGTGGCTGCTGCGTCACCGGGTGCAGCCGGTGGGGCCGGCGGCGGGTGATCACGCCGAGCCGCACGCCTGGTGGAAGGTGATGTGCCTGACCGGCGTCGACTACTTCTCCAGCCTGGCTTACGTGCCGGCGATCGCGGCCCTGGCCGCGGGCGCGGTGTCGCCCCTGGCGACCCTGTTGATCGTGGCCCTGACGCTGCTGGGGATGCTGCCGATGTACCGGCGGGTGGCCAGGCAGAGCCCGCACGGGGCGGGTTCGGTGGCGATGCTGGAGGACCTGCTGCCGTTCTGGTGGGGCAAGCTGTTCGTCCTCGTCCTGCTCGGCTTCGTGGCCACCTCGTGGATCATCACCATCACCCTGTCCACGGCGGACGCCTCCGTGCACGTGGTGGAGAACCCGTTCTTCCCCGCCGCGCTGCACGGCCACGAGGTCGCCCTCACGGTGGTGCTGCTGCTCATTCTCGGCGGGGTGTTCCTGATGGGCTTCAGCGAGGCGGTGAAGGTGGCCATCCCGCTGGTGGCGGTCTTCCTGGCCCTCAACGCGGTCGTCATCGGCGTCGGCGTCGCCCACGTGCTCACCGACCCGCAGGCCTGGTCGGCGTGGACCGGCTCCCTCACCGACCTGGGCGGCTTCGGCGATCTGGCGGGCCCCGCGCTGCTGGCGTTCCCGCTGCTGGTGCTCGGCCTGTCCGGCTTCGAGACCGGGGTGAGCATGATGCCACTGGTGGCGGCCGAGGGCGCCGACGACGAACAGCGGCTCAAGGCCCGGATCCGCAACACGCGAAAGCTGCTCACCGTCGCCGCGCTCATCATGAGCGTCTACCTGCTGGCCGCGAGCTTCGTGACCACCGTGCTCATCCCGCACAGGGAGTTCGAGGCGGGCGGGGCCGCCAACGGCCGGGCGCTGGCCTGGCTGGCGCACGAACACGTCGGTGAGGCGTTCGGCACCGTCTACGACATCAGCACCATCCTCATCCTGTGGTTCGCCGGTGCCTCCGCCATGGCGGGCCTGATCAACATCGTGCCCCGTTACCTGCCCGACTACGGCATGGCCCCCGAATGGGGACGCGCCGTGCGCCCGGTCGTCCTCGTCTACACCGCCCTGTGCGTCCTGATCACCATCGCCTTCGACGCCGACGTGGACAAGCAGGCCGGCGCCTACGCCACCGGCATCCTGGCGATGATGGTCTCCGGCGCCTTCGCCGTCACCGTCTTCGTCGCCCGCAACCGCCGGCGCGTGGCCACGGCCGGCTTCGCCGCGCTCACCGCCGTGCTGCTGTACGCCCTGGTGGCCAACATCGTCGACAAGCCCGACGGCATCGCCATCTCCGGCTTCTTCATCCTCGGCATCGTCACCGTCTCGCTCGTGTCCCGCATCTCGCGCACCACCGAACTGCGCGCCGACCGCATCGTCTTCGACGAGGCCGCCCGCCGGTTCATCACCGACACCCTCGCCCACGACCAGTCCATCAACATCATCGCCAACCGGCGTCAGGCCGGCGACGAGGCCGAGTACCGCGCCAAGGAACGCGAACAACGCGGCACCAACCCCGTACCGGGCCGGGCCGATGTGCTCTTCCTCGAGATCGACGTCGTCGACCCGTCCGACTTCAGCGAGACCCTCACCGTCCGCGGTGTGGAGGTCGACGGGCATCGCATCCTGCGGGCGCAGGCCCCGGCCGCGCCCAACGCCATCGCCGCGGTCCTGCTGGCCCTGCGCGACGCCACCGGGGTACGGCCGCACTGCTACTTCGCCTGGGCCGAAGGCAGCCCTCTGAAGCACATGTTCCGCTACTTCCTGCTCGGCCGCGGCGACACCGCCCCGGTCACCCGCGAGATCATCCGCAGCAACGAGCCCGACCCCGACCGCCGCCCCGGCATCCACGTCGGCGGTTGAGTCCGTGTGACAGCGCAGGCGGGGTGCGGCGAACCGGTCACCGCACCCCGCGCGGCGGCTTCCGTCCCCTGCTACCACCCTGCTACCATCCCGGTGTGACTTCCGCGAAGAAGCAGACGCAGGTCCGGCTGGAAGAGGACGTCCTGGCAGCCGGGAAAGCCGCCGCTGCCGCCCGTCGGCTGGACTTCAACAAGTACGTCGAGCGGCTGATCATCGAGGACACCACCGGCGCCCGCGCTGCCGGCATGGCGGCCGCCCAGAGGCTCATCGACGCGCACGGCGACTTCCTCGACGACCTGGAGCGGCAGTTCGACGTCCCCTACGCCGGTCCGCAGCCGGGCGCCGCCGCGTGATCCTGCACGTCGACGAATCCTGGATCCTCGAAGTGGCGGAGCGGGCGGGCCGCCGCGACCCGGCCGCCGACGACTACGGCGTCCCCATCGCCGCCGTGGCACGCCACCGCGGCGAACTCCTCGACACCCCCGTCTACGACGGCCCCTACGCCCGGGCCGCCGCCCTGGTGCACACGCTGGGCCGCTGTCGCTGGCTGGAGCGCTCCAACCTCACCGTCGCCTGCGCCACCGCCGTGATGTACCTCGAAGCCAGCAACGTCCCTGTCGACCCCACCCGCGAACAGCTCACGGCCCTCGCCCACGAACTCAACGACCCCCGCTGCACGACCGGCCGGATCGCCTCCCTCCTGCGCACCTGGAAGCCCTGACGCGCGGGCACCTCGCCGGCAGCCGCTGTCGCACGGCCGCGTCAGGCGCGCTCTCGGCGCAATCCGCCGGCCTCACCCGTCGTATCCTGCAGGCGTGGAGCTGCGCTTCGACATACGCCGGTCGGACTCGCCCTGGGCCGACAGCGTATGGACCTGCACCAGCGAGCGGGTCACGACGATGACGTCCGTCGCGGGCGTGCGCTGGGGTCTGGTGTTCTGGGAGCAGGACGGCCGGTCCCACGCGGCCGTCACCGGCCCGGAGACCCGGACCAGCACCGCACCCGTCCCGGAAGGTGCCGTGTTCACCGGCATCGAGTTCGCCGTGGGAACCTCGTTGCGGGTCCTGCCCACCCCCGAGCTGGTCGACAGTGGCGTGGAACTGCCCGACACCACGCGGCGGACGTTCCGCCTGGACGGCGCCCGCTGGCCGACCCCGGCGGCCGATGACGCCGAGGCCCTGGTGGAGCGGCTGGTCGGGGCCGGGATCGTGGTGCGTGACCCGCTCGTCGCCGAGATTCTGCGAGGGCACGAGCCGACGGTGTCGGGACGGACCGTCGAGCGCCGTTTCCGGGTGGCCACGGGGCTGACCCGCGGGGCGGTACGGCAGATCGAACGGGCCCGTACGGCGGCGGAACTGCTGGCGGCCGGTGACACGGCCGCCGACGTCGTCGCCAAGCTGGACTACTTCGACGAGCCGCACCTCGCCCGGGCGTTGCGCACCTACGTGGGCCGCACCGCCGGACAGTTGCGCGACGGCACGGGCGGCGCGATCGCGCTCGATCTGGGTCAGCGCTTGACGTCGTAGACCAGCTTCAGAATGCCGTTGGAGTAGCTCTCGGACTCGCGCAGCGACAGCATCTGCTTCTCGCGGTCGGCCCGGTGGAACAGGCTCTTGCCAGCGCCGAGCAGCACGGGGAAGACCAGCAGGTTGTACTGGTCGATGAGGCCGGCCTCGGACAGCCGCCGCGCCAGTTCGGCGCTCCCGTGGATGTAGATGGAGCCGCCGTCGCTCTCCCTCAGCTTGGCGATGTCCTCCGTCGTGCGCAGGATCGTCGACGGTCCCCAGCCGCCGACGAGGGCGTCGTCGGACAGGGTGCTCGACACCACGTACTTGGGCAGCTCCTTGTAGGCGGCGTGGTCCTCGGAGGAGGGCCAGACCGACGCGAAGGCCTCGTAACTGCGACGGCCGAACATCAGCGCCGTCGTGTCGGCGAGTTCCTCGGCCTTCAGCGACCAGGCCTCCGGGACGAACTCCAGGTCGTTCACCACCCAGCCCCCGCTGCGGTGCCCTTCCTCGGGCCCACCGGGCGAGTCCAGAACGCCGTCGAGCGACATGAATCCGGTGTAGACCAACTTGCGCATCTGCGTCTCCTCGTCAGGGCTGGGCTCCTGGGACGAGCCTAGGCGGCGGGAGGGGCGGGCGTCTTGGACGGAAACGACATCGCGTGGTCACGGGACCCACTGGGAGGTGTTCGGTCGAAGCGCAGCTCAGGCACGTGCGAACCGCGCACGGTCAACACTTGCCGTTTGACAACAATAGCCTTGAGGCAACAAAGTGACCGGGGCAGGACGTGCGCGGAAAGGGGCGGCGAGGTGGCCGGAGTCCGCTCCGCGCGCTGGTGGCTGGAACAGGCATCGGGGGAGACCGGCGCCGAGCCGCGCTGTTCAGGCGGTCCGGCTGCCGGTTTCGTCGGCGCCGTCGTGAATCCGGACCGCCGCGACGGCGCAGAACGCCTCCAGGCCGTCCCGCAGCGCGAGCCGGTCGGCCGGGGACATCTGGTCGAGGACATCCTGCAGCGCCCTCTCCCTGCGCACGCGCAGGTCCGCCAGGAGGGCCCGGCCCCGGCCGCTGAGGCGCAGCAGCACCTCACGTCTGTCCGTCGGGCTCACTTCGCGCTCGACCAGCCCGGCGGCCTGGAGCCGGTCGCACAGCCGGCTGGTGGAGGGCGGCGTGGAGGCGAGGAGGGCGGCGAGGGTACGCAGGTTGACGCGCTCGTGGTGTTCGAGGATGAACAGCACGCGCGTCTGCGACGCGGAGGCCGGTGCCGTCGAGGCCCGGCCCCACAGGACCTCCAGCAGCTCCGCGGCCGTGGCCGTCACACGGGCGACCTCGTTCGGCTCTCGGCGGGGGCGGAAGGCGGTCACGGTCACACTCTCGCAGGTACTGGGAAGACTGTCAGCGTACTCGGCGCGCACGACGGTCAGGGATGACTCGGAACACGGACACAGCCCCTCGGGCGGCTCCGCGACGCGGGCGATGCTCGCGGCCCCCCGGCGACAGATTGGTGTATCGACGATCGTGAACAGATATGTGGCCGCTGAGCGCGCCCTGCGCACGGCGGCTCCGCACGACCTGCTGACCGCAGTACGGCGTGTCCTGGCCGAGCAGTACGCGGCGGAGACCGTCGAGCTGTTCATGGCCGACTACGGCCTGACCGTGCTGCAGCCGGTGTCCGTCCTGCCGCACACCATGGCGCCGGTGTCGATCCACAACAGCCCGGCCGGCCGGGCCTTCGCCGCCCAGGAACCCTTCGTGGAAACCGCCTCGGGCACCGCGGCGGCCCGGGTGCACCTGCCCGTCAGCGTGCGGGGCGACCGTCTGGGCGTGCTGTCGGTGACCCTGCCCGGCGATCAGGCCGAGGACTGCCTGGCGGAGCTGGCCGACATCGCCGAAGTGCTGGGACACGAGGTCACCGTCGCCGAGCGGGACACCGACGTCTACCTCCAGGCCCGGCGCAGGGACCGGCTCACACTGGCCGCCGAGATGCAGTGGCAACTGCTTCCGGGCCGCTCCTGCGCGCGCCCTGAGTACGAGCTGGGCGCGCAGCTGGAACCGGCCTACGCCATCTTCGGCGACAACTTCGACTGGTCCGCCACAGCGGACCGGCTCATGCTCTACGTCACCAACGGCATGGGCGAGGGCATCGAGGCCTCCCTGCTGACCAACCTGGCGATCAACGCCCTGCGCAACGCCCGGCGGGCGGGGATCCCCATCGACGACCAGGCCGCCCTGGCCGACCAGGCCGTGTACGCGCACTACCGGGGCCGCTGCTACCTGTCGGTGCTGATGTTCGACTTCGATCTCGCCACCGGACGTGCCCGGGTGGTGGACGCCGGCTCGCCCCAGCTGCTGCGCCTGCGCGACGGCACCGTGGAGCGGATCACCTTCGAAGCCCAGTTGCCGCTGGGGATGTTCGAGGAGACCGACTACGTGGCCCAGGACTTCCACGTCGAGCCGGGGGACCGGCTGGTCTTCGTCAGCGACGGGGTGTACGCCGTCGCCTCACCGCGCGGCGAGGCCTACGGGGACGCCGCGCTGGCCCGGGCCATCCAGTCCACCCGGCTGCTCCCGGCCGCCGAGGTGCCCCGGGCCATCCTGCGCGAACTGACCGGCCACCGCGGTCAACCGGCCCCGGACGACGACGCCTTGGTGATGTGCCTGGACTGGCGCGGCCGGTGAGGGCCATCCCCCGGGATTCCCCCGCGCGGTCGGCCATTGTTTGCGGCCCGCGCCCAGGGCTAATGTTTGTCGTACGGCAATGATTGCCTTGTGGTCGGCCACCCGGCGGGTCACCAGGGTGGCACGAGGAGAAGATGCAGGGTGTCGGAGCACGACGCGGTCTCGGCGGAGGCAGCGCGCAAGGTCGGCGAGTTCCTCCGGCTCAGGCAGGAGCAGATCGCGCAGCGCTGGGCCGACGCGGCCCTGTTCCGCACGGTCTTCACCGTCTCCCGCGACGAGGCGGTGGAGGCGTGCAAGGCCGTCGTCGAGGCCTTGGCCGAAGTGGCCGCCACAGGCCGTCTGGATGACGTCACGGCTCCCGGTTTCCGAAGGGTGCGCGAGCAACTGGGCCGCATGGCGGCCTCCCGGGCCCGCACCGGCTTGAATCCCTCCCAGGTCGCCGGCGAGGTCGCGGAACTGCGCCTGCCCGCCGTATCGCTTCTCCGGGCCGAGTTCGACGAACCGGGCGACGACCAGGCACACCAAGGCACGCTGGCACTGACGCTGCTGATGGGCACGCTGCGCCTGGTGGTGATGGAGACGACGCTCAGCCGGGGACAGCAGCTCATCGAACGGCAGCGTGAGCAGCTGCTGGAGGTGGCCACCCCGGTGATCAAGCTGTGGGACGGCATCGTCGCCGTCCCGCTCATCGGCACGCTGGACAGCGCCCGCAGCCAGGTCGTCATGGAGTCCCTGCTGGACGCGATCGTCGCCGAGCGCGCCCGGTACGCCATCCTCGACATCACCGGCGTGCCCACGGTCGACTCGCTGGTCGCGCAGCACCTGATGAAGACGGTCGCCGCGGCCCGGCTGATGGGCGCCGAGTGCATCGTCTCCGGCATCCGCCCCGCCATCGCGCAGACCATCGTCCACCTCGGCATCGACCTCGGCACCGTCGTGACCCGGTCCTCGCTGGCCGACGCCCTCGCCCACGCGCTGCGCCGGCTGGGCAGCGCGGTCGTCCCCGGCGCGGAGGCCGTGAGCCTGCCGTGACCGGCGCCGTGCAGGGCCGCGTCGCGCAGGGCCACGCCGTGCGCGACCGCGCCGTGCGGGACCACACCGCGCGGGAGCGCCCCGTGCAGGGCCACATCGCCCGCAGTCCTGTGACGGGCGGCGCGATCGGCATCTCCGGCATGGACCTCGTCGACTCCTACCCGGCCCGCGTGCCGAACCCCCGGAGGGCGCACCGTGCAGACCTCTCCTGACACGGGCACGACGAGGCTGCCGATCGGCTCGGACACCGATCTGGCGCGGGCACGGCAACAGGTACGGCAGGCGGCGTCCGACCACGGCTTCACCCTGGTGCAGCAGACCAAACTCGTCACCGCCGCCAGCGAACTGGCCCGCAACACCCTCATCCACGGCGGGGGCGGCCACCTGGAGATCAGCGCGCTGGAGCACGGGCTGCGCCTCACCTTCACCGACTCCGGCCCCGGCATCCGCGACATCGAGGAGGCGATGACCGACGGCTTCACCACCGGCAACGGCCTGGGCCTCGGCCTGAGCGGGGCCAAGCGCCTGGTGCAGGACTTCAGCATCGACAGCCGCCCCGGTCGGGGCACCACCATCACCATCACCGCACGGGCCACCTCCCTGCCCCGCTCCCGGGCGGAGCAGGGATGAGCAGGGCCGGGGACATGCCCGTGGACGACGACACCACCACCGAGCCAGACGTCCCCGTCGCGGCCGAAGCCGCCACCGTGGCTCACCTCGGCCGACACCGCATCGGGCGCCCGTGAACGCCGCCGGTCCCTGGACGATCACCTCGGCCACCGACGCGGCCCGCGCCCGCGCGGCAGCCGCCCGTCTCACCACCGCAGCAGGTGTGGCCCTCATCGAGCGCGCCCGCTTCCTGACGGCCATGACGGAGAAACTGCGGCAGTGCCTCGAGAGCGGCCACACCTGGGACCTGAGCTTGCGCACGGACATCCCGGCCGACGGGCACGGCCGGATCGACGTCACCGTGCGCCCGGCCGACCCCGCAGCGCACGACCGTCCCGTCTGGCGGCTCTCGGTCGCCTGCCCCGGCCCCGTCCCGCGGGACATCACGGCGCCGGCGAACGTCACGGACATCGCCGAGGCGCTGCTCGCCGCGGACGCGGACACCGCCGAACTCCTCGGCCGGCTGGACGCGCGGGACGAGCAGGTGCGCTCCTACCGTGACGAGCTCCACCACACCAACCAGGGCGTCCTGGCTCTCCACGCCGAGCTCGACAGCGCCGACCGCAGCCAGCACGAGCTGCTCAAGGACGAGCAGGCGGCACGGGCACAGGCGGAGAACGCCCGGCACCTGCTGACCTTCCTCACCGACGCCAGCGACGCCCTGACCGCCTCCCTCCACGCCGAGGACATCCTGCGCCGCCTGCCCGGACTCCTCGTCCCGCGCTACGCCCGCCACGTCGACCTCTGGCTGTTCGACGAGCCCGCCACGCTCCACACCCACCGGCCGGCCGCCGCCGTGACCGCCGCCCGCACCGGCCGGCCCCAGCACGCCGCGGCACACGCCGGCGACCTGCCCGGCGTCGACGACCTCCCGGCCCCGGAACCGGTGCCCGAGCACCCCTTGCTGTCGGTTCCCCTCCTCGGCCGCGAACCCCTGGGCGTGCTGACGCTCACCGCCGCCGGGACCCGCCTCGAAGCCGATGAGACGATCATGCTGATCGAGCTGGCCCGCCGCACCGGCATCGCCCTGGACAACGCGCGCCGCTACGCGCAGCACCGCGACACAGCCGAAACCCTCCAGCGCGCCCAGCTCACCGAACTGCCCACCACCCGCGACGTGCGCCTGGCGGCCCGCTACCTGCCCGCCACACACGGCCTCAACATCGGCGGCGACTGGTACGACGCCTTCGTCCAGCCCGACGGCAGCCTGCTGGTCGCCGTCGGAGACGTCACCGGCCACGGTCTGCACGCCGCCGTCACGATGGGGCAACTGCGCACCGCGCTGCGCGCCTACGCCCTCGAGAGCGACACCCCGGCCGGCATCCTCACCCGCCTGCACCGGCTGGTCCGCAGCCAGCAGCACGAGCTGTACGCGACCGCCGTGATCGCCTGCTTCCGCCCCGGCGATCCCACCGTCCTGTGGGCGGCGGCCGGGCACCCTCCCGCCCTGGTGCGCGAGCCCGAGGGCACCATCCGGGTCCTGGACGACAAGCCCGGGATCATGCTGGGCGTCCCCCTGCCCCACCGGTACCGGGACCACAGCCTCACGCTTCCCCCCGGCTCGACGCTCGCCCTGTACACCGACGGGCTGGTCGAACGCCGCTCCGAGGGCATCGACCCCGGCATCCACCGGCTCGGCCGGGCACTGGCGGCGCTCGGCACCGCCGAACTGGACCACGACCTGGACGCAGCCGCCGAATCCCTGCTCAAACCGCTGCTCGACGAGTCCGAGCGCGACGACGACGTCTGCCTGCTGCTGTGCGGCCGAACCCGGCACCCGTGAACCGCGATAGCGTGGAAATCACCAGCGGAGAGGCACACATCATGAACACCCCTGAACCGGTCGCGTCCGCGGAAAGCCTGCTGCGCGCCGCTCCGCCCCACCTCCTGGTCGCCACGGCCGGCCGCCTGCTGGCCGACCGAGCGGGGGCGCAGGGGGTGACGCTGCTCCTGGCCGACTACGGACTGACGGTCCTGCAGCCGGTCACCCACCTGCCCAACACCGGCGAGCCGGTGCCCGCCCAGGACGGTCCCGCCGGCCGGGCCTTCGTCAGTCAGCTGCCGGTGGTCGAGGTCACCCATGACCCGGCCGGTGAGGTGGTGCACCTGCCCCTCACGGTGCGGGGCGACCGGCTGGGCGTGCTCAGCGTCCGTATGCCCGTCGGCACCGTGGACCCGACGGCGGTGCTGCGGCTCGGCGACTTCGCCACCGCGCTCGCCCACGAGGTCACCACCGCCGGCCGGGACACCGACCTCTACCTGCAGGCCCGCCGCACCCGGCGGCTGACCCTCGCCGCCGAGATGCAGTGGCAACTCCTCCCGGGCCGCGGATGCGCCCGCGAGGAGTACGTCGTCGGAGCCCATCTCGAACCCGCGTACGCCATCGGCGGGGACAACTTCGACTGGTCCACGGGCGCCGATCACCTGACGCTCACCGTCACCGACGGCATGGGACAGGGCATCGACGCGTCGCTGCTGACCAGCCTCGCCGTCGGCGCGATGCGCAACGCCCGCCGCGCCGGCATAGGCCTGGCCGATCAGGCGTGCCTGGCGGACCAGGCCGTCTACGCCCAGTACGGCGGCAAGGTCTACGCCTCCACACTGCTGCTGCACTTCTCCCTGGACACGGGCACCGTCCATGCCGTCGACGCCGGATCCCCGCAGCTGTACCGTCAGCGCGGCGCCGACATCGAGCAGGTCGAACTGGAAGCCCAGCTCCCGCTCGGCATGTTCGAAGAGACCCTCTACGAGGAGCAGACGTTCCAGGTCGAGCCGGGCGACCGTCTCATCGTGGTCAGCACCGGTGTGCACGGCGCACGCTCCGCGGACGGGGGCCTCTTCGGTGAACGCGCGCTGCGGCAGACCCTCAGCGCCACCCGATCGGCACCGCCGCACGAAGCCGCGCGTTCCGTGGTCTCCGGGATGATCACGCACTTCGGCAGCAAGGACCTCGCGGCCGACGCCGCGGTCGTCTGCCTCGACTGGAACGGCCGCGACCCCGGGGCCGCGGGGCGGGCCCGCACCGACCGCTGACCCGCCGAGCGTGCTGATCGGCCCGGGCCGGGGGAGCGGCAGGTGCCCCGGCTCAGGCGGGAGGCGGTTCCGGACCGGATCCGTTGCGCTGGGCCAGGTCGTAGCCGGCGAGGAAGGACCGCATGCCTCGCCTGAGCAGCATGCGGTCCTCGGGCTCCATGGCGGCCAGCGCCGCCGCCAGTGCCTGGGAACGCCGCGCCGCCACATCGGCCAGGACACGGCGGCCCTGCGCGGTGAGCGCCAGCCGTACCTCGCGCCGGTTGTGGGGGTGCGGGGTCCGTTCCAGCAGTCCTGCGGCCTCCAGCCGGTCGCACAGGCGGCTGGCGGTGGGAAGCCCTATGTCCAGACGCTCGGCCAGAGCGGTGAGATTCACATCCGGCGCTGTCTGCAGCACCCGCAGCGCCCGCAACTGGTGCAACGACAGCCGCACCGTCGCGCCCTGAGCGGCCAGCGACCACAGATTCGTCAGGCTCTCGATCGCATCGGCGATCTCCCGTGCGACGGCCTCGGGGTCGTCACAAGGTCCCGAGTCATCGTCGCCGGGGCCAGCGGGATGGGTCACAAGCCTGTCTCTTTCGGTAACTGCCGCGCAGCGGAGATCCCGCTCATCTAATCGCTGTACCCGGAGAGTCGCACAGCAAGCAGCCGGACCTCGGGGAGAGCGGCCCGGGCCGGCCCGGCCCTTCGCCCGCCGGGCTCGGCCTTCGGGGCGTCGCCCGCGTGGCGGTGTCCCACGCCGCATCACCCCCTCGCAATCGACCTTAATGCAAGCCAAAAGAAAAGACGTTCCGGAACCTTGACCACGTGTCACCTGACGGGCATGGTCGGGAGAGCGCTCTCCCACTCACCCTGTTCCCAAGGAGCCTCCCCATGCCCGCTGTCGGCATACCCCCGGCTGCGCCCATACCCCACAGACCCGGTCGTCGCGGCATCGTCGGCGTGCTGGTCACCGCCCTCGCCGCCGCCCTGCTCGCCGTCGTCCCCGCCGGGCAGGCCCAGGCCGCCCCCGTACTGCTGTCCCAGGGCAAGCCGGTCACCGCCTCCAGCCAGGAGCACTACGGCACCCCGGCGACCGCCGCCGTCGACGGCGACAACGGCACCCGCTGGTCCAGCGCGGCGTCCGACCCCCAGTGGATCCGCGTCGACCTCGGCGCCTCCGCCTCGCTCAGCCAGGTCGAGCTGCGCTGGGAGACCGCCTACGCCAAGTCCTACCGGATCGAGACCTCCCAGAACGGCACCGACTGGTCGACGGCGTACTCCACCACCACCGGCGCCGGCGGCACCGAAACCGTGAACGTCTCCGGCACCGCCCGCTACGTCCGCATGCTCGGCACCGTCCGCGCCACCGGATACGGCTACTCCCTCTGGGAGTTCAAGGTGTTCGGCACGGCCGGCGACGACCCCGGCCCGCAGCTGCCGGGCGGCGGCGACCTCGGCCCGAACGTGCACGTCTTCGACCCGTCCACGCCCGGCATCCAGGCCAAGCTCGACCAGGTCTTCAAGGAGCAGGAGTCGGCGCAGTTCGGCTCCGGCCGGCACGCCTTCCTCTTCAAGCCGGGCACCTACAACAACCTCAACGCCCAGATCGGCTTCTACACCCAGATCGCCGGCCTCGGCCTGAGCCCCGACGACACCACCATCAACGGTGACATCACCGTCGACGCCGGCTGGTTCAACGGCAACGCCACCCAGAACTTCTGGCGCGGCGCGGAGAACCTCGCCGTGAAACCCGTCAACGGCACCAACCGGTGGGCGGTCTCGCAAGCCGCCTCGTTCCGGAGGATGCACGTCAAGGGCGGCCTCAACCTCGCGCCCAACGGCTACGGCTGGGCCAGCGGCGGCTACATCGCCGACAGCAGGATCGACGGGCAGATCGGCAACTACTCGCAGCAGCAGTGGTACACCCGCGACAGTTCCATCGGCGGCTGGTCCAACAGCGTCTGGAACCAGGTCTTCTCCGGAGTGGAGGGCGCCCCCGCCACCAGCTTCCCCGAGCCGCGCTACACCACGCTCGACACGACACCGATCTCCCGCGAGAAGCCCTTCCTGTACCTGGATGGCAGTGAGTACAAGGTCTTCGCCCCGGCCAAGCGGACCAACGCCCGAGGCACCACCTGGGGCAACGGCACCCCGCAGGGCGAGTCGATCCCGCTGAGCAGGTTCTACGTCGTCAAGCCCGGCGCCACGGCCGCCACCATCAACGCCGCGCTGGACCAGGGCCTGCACCTGCTGTTCACACCGGGCGTCTACCACGTCGACCGGACGATCAACGTCAACCGGGCCGACACCATCGTGCTGGGACTCGGCCTCGCCACCATCATCCCGGACAACGGTGTGACCGCCATGCGCGTCGCCGACGTCGACGGTGTGCGGCTCGCCGGCTTCCTCATCGACGCCGGACCCGTCAACTCGCCGACCCTGCTGGAGATCGGCCCGCAGGGCGCGTCCGCCGACCACGCGGCCGACCCCACCACCGTGCAGGACGTGTACATCCGCATCGGCGGCGCGGGCGCGGGCAAGGCCACCACCAGCATGGTGGTCAACAGCCACGACACGATCATCGACCACACCTGGGTGTGGCGGGCCGACCACGGCGAGGGCGTCGGCTGGGAGACCAACCGGGCCGACTACGGCGTCCGCGTCAACGGCGACGACGTCCTGGCGACCGGCCTGTTCGTCGAGCACTTCAACAAGTACGACGTCGAGTGGTACGGCGAGCGCGGCCGGACGATCTTCTACCAGAACGAGAAGGCCTACGACGCGCCGAACCAGGCCGCCATCCAGAACGGCACGACGAAGGGGTACGCCGCCTACCGGGTCGACGACTCGGTCGACACCCACGAGGCGTGGGGCCTGGGCAGCTACTGCAACTACAACGTCGACCCGAACATCCGCCAGGACCACGGCTTCAAGACGCCCGTCAAACCGGGGGTGAAGTTCCACAGTCTCCTGGTGGTCTCCCTGGGCGGCATGGGCCACTACAACCACGTCATCAACGACACCGGCGCCTCCACCGTCCCGGCCGGCACCTCGACCGTGCCGTCCACCGTCGTGTCCTTCCCCTGATCGGCCGCCCACCGGCCACAACTCCCCTCCGGGCCGGATGACATCCCCGCGACCCGGCCCGGAGGGGCCCCTCACGCGGTGCTCCCGACCCCGCGTCGCCGTCGGCACTCCCCACACCGCCAGGAGCAGAAGTGTCCCCCATGCCTTCGTACCGCAGACCCGCAGCCCGACGCGCCGTCCCCCTGCTCGCCCTCGGCGCCCTCGTCGCGGCCCCCCTGGCCCTCGCCGCCCCGCCCGCCGCAGCGGCTCCCACCCTGCTCTCCCAGGGCAGGCCCGCCACCGCCTCCTCCCAGGAGGGCGACGCCTACGCCCCCTCGGCGGCCGTCGACGGCGACCTCACCGGCACCCGCTGGGCCAGCCAGTGGAACGATCCGCAGTGGTTCCAGGTCGACCTCGGACAGCGGTCGGACCTGAGCCGCACCGTCCTGACCTGGGAGGGCGCCTACGGCAGGAGCTATCGGATCCAGGCGTCCGACAACGGCACGGACTGGCGCACCCTGGCGACCGTGACCGGCGGCGACGGAGGCACCGACGAGGTCGCCGTCTCCGGTTCCGGCCGCTACGTGCGCATGCTGGGCACCGAGCGCTCCGGCGGATACGGCTACTCCCTGTGGGAGTTCCAGGTGTACGGGACCACCGACGGCACACCGCCCGCCGGGGGAGGGGCGGTCGAAGTGGCTGGTTCCCAGGGGAACTGGCACCTGACCGTCGGCGGCCAGCCGTACACCGTCAAAGGCCTCACCTGGGGTCCCGCCATCGCGGACGCCCCGACGTACATGCCCGACGTGAAGTCCATGGGCGTCAACAC
Organism: Streptomyces sp. NPDC085931; assembly: GCF_044540565.1. Taxonomy (NCBI): domain Bacteria; kingdom Bacillati; phylum Actinomycetota; class Actinomycetes; order Kitasatosporales; family Streptomycetaceae; genus Streptomyces; species Streptomyces sp. NPDC085931. The sequence continues at coordinate 317,754 of NZ_JBITSK010000002.1, read as the reverse complement.
GATCCGCACCTGGGGCACCGACGGCGGGACCAAGCCCCTGCTCGACTCCGCCGCCGCGCACGGCATCCGCGTCGTCAACGGCTTCTGGCTGCAACCCGGCGGCGGCCCCGGCTCCGGCGGCTGCGTCGACTACGTCACCGACACCGCGTACAAGAACACCATGCTCACCGAGTTCGCCAAGTGGGTGGAGGCGTACAAGGGCCACCCGGCAACGCTCATGTGGAACGTCGGCAACGAGTCGGTCCTCGGCCTGCAGAACTGCTACAACGGCGCCGCCTTGGAGGCGCAGCGCAACGCCTACACCACCTTCGTCAACGACGTCGCCAAGAAGATCCACAGCATCGACCCCGACCACCCGGTCACCTCCACCGACGCCTGGACCGGAGCCTGGCCGTACTACCAGCGCAACGCGCCCGACCTCGACCTGTACTCGATGAACTCCTACGGCGACATCTGCGGCGTCCGACAGGACTGGGAGCAGGGCGGCTACACCAAGCCGTACCTCATCACCGAGGGCGGACCGGCCGGGGAGTGGGAGGTGCCCGACGACGCCAACGGCGTCCCCGACGAGCCCACCGACGTGCAGAAGGCCGAGGGCTACACCAAGGCCTGGAACTGCGTCACCGGCCACCGGGGCGTCGCCCTCGGAGCCACGCTCTTCCACTACGGCATCGAGCACGACTTCGGCGGCATCTGGTTCAACCTCGTGCCCGACGGGCTGAAGCGGCTCTCCTACTACGCGGTCAAGCGGGCCTACACCGGTAGCTCCGGCGGCGACAACACCCCGCCGGTCATCAGCGACTTGACCGTGAGCCCCGCCTCCTTCGCCCCGGCGGGAGGCGAGTTCACCCTCCGCGCGGGCGTCCGCGACCCCGACGGCGACCCGATCACGTACAAGGTCTTCCTCAGCGGCACCTACGCGAGCGGTGACAAGCGTCTGGTGGAGGCGAAGTGGCGCGCCACCGGCAACGGGACCTTCGCCGTGACCGCTCCCGAGAAGCTCGGCGTGTGGAAGGTGTACCTCCAGGCCGAGGACGGCCGCGGCAACGCCGGCATCGAGACGAAGTCGGTCAAGGTCGTCGCCCCACCGGTCACCGGCACGAACGTGGCGCTGAACAAGCCCACCACCGCCTCCTCCTTCCAGCCCTCCTACGGCGACTGCCCGTGCGAACCCGCCAAGGCGACGGACGGCAGGACCGACACACGGTGGGCCAGCGACTGGAGCGACCCGCAGTGGATCCAGGTCGACCTCGGCGCCCCCACCGCCATCCGCAAGCTCCAACTGGTGTGGGACCCCGCCTACGCCAGGGCCTACGAGGTCCAGGTCTCGGACAACGGCACCGCCTGGCGCACGCTCCACACCACGACCAGCGGAAACGGCGACATCGACACCATCGACGCGGCGACGACCGCCCGGCACGTACGCCTGCAGCTGACGGCGCGTGGCACCGGCTGGGGCTACTCGCTGCACGAGTTCGGCATCTACGGCTGACCATGGTGAAGGGCGCCCGGCGTCGCCCTTCGCACCCTCTGCACGTGTCACTCCAGTGGGCAAGGAGGCCCCATGAGACCACGTTCGAAGCTCCCCGCGCTGCTGCTCGGCAGCGCGCTCCTCGCCGGCGCGCTCGGCGTCGGCACGGTCGCCACGGCGGCCGGTCCCGGCGACAGCCCGAGCGCCTCGGCCGCCGCTCACGCCGGGCACACGACGGCGGTGTCGACCCGGGCGTCCGCCGACGACCCCGACGGCGACGGCTACATCCCGGCCGTACCCCCCGTCACCGGCGTGACCCCCTCCGACGCCACCCCGCCGCCGCGCTACCACAAGGAGTTCCAGGCCAACTGCGCCGTCACCCACACCGCTCCGGACGATCCGATCGTGTACCCGGGGCAGCCCGGCACGTCCCATGACCACACCTTCATGGGCAACACGACGACACACGCCGGCAGCACGACCGCGAGCCTCTACGGAGGCACCACCACCTGTCTGGCACCGGCCGATGCCTCCGCGTACTGGATGCCCTCCCTGTACAAGGGCGACAGGAAGATCCTGCCGGTCGGCCCGCAGGTCATCTACTACAAGTCGGGGGTCACCGACTACACGAGCGTGCGGCCGTTCCCCCGGGGGCTGCGGTACGTCGTCGGCGACCCCCTGCAGAGCGCCCAGGAGTTCCGCGCCCACAAGGGCTTCGTCGAGGGCTGGGAATGCGGTGACAGCTTCTTCAACGTCGACTTCCCCGCCACCTGCCCGAGCCGCCCCGACGTACAGCTCAACATCCGCTTCCAGGCGCCCAGTTGCTGGGACGGCAAGTATCTGGACACTCCCGACCACAAGAGCCACATGGCCTACCCGGTCGTCAAGCCCGGCACGAACGACAACATGTGCCCGGCCTCCCACCCGGTCGCCCTGCCGATGATCGAGTTCAAGATGGCCTTCCCGGTCAACGGCGACATGAGCCAGGTCCGCCTGGCCAGCGGCCGCGGGTACTCCTTCCACTACGACTTCTTCAACGCCTGGGAGGAGCGGACCCTCAAGGCACTGGTCGACCACTGCATCGTGGGCGGCCTCCAATGCGACACGCGCGGCTACGACCAGAACCACCCCGAGCGCGGCGCGGTGCTGAACGCCGACCACCGGCTGCCCTGACCCTCGCGTCAGGCTCGAGGGCCCGGCGGCACCCGCACGGCAGGGGTGCCGCCGGGCCCGTGCGCCGATCGTCCGGCACAGCGCACACGCAGCCGCGCAGGCGCGCGGCCGCGACGGTCAGGCGGACTCGCGTACGACCAACTCCGGCGCGAAGACCAGGGTGTGCGGTGCCGTGCGGACGCCCCGCACCTGTTCGTCCAGCATCCCGGCCATGGCCGCCGCCATGTCCTCCACCGGCTGGCGCACGGTGGTCAGCGGTGGCCGGCAGGTCACGGCGACGCTCGAGTCGTCGAACCCGACGACGGCGACGTCCCGCGGTATGTGCCGGCCCGCCTCCCGCAGCACCTGGCAGGCGCCCTGAGCCATCAGGTCGTTGGCCGCGAACACGCCGTCCACGTCGGGGTGGTCCCGCAGCAGCGCGGCCATCGCCGCCGCCCCGCTGTCCAGGCTGAAGGAGCCCTCGGCCGCGGGCACATTGGGGTGGCCGCCCCGGGCCAGGGCGTCACGGAAGCCGGCCAGGCGTGCCCGGCCGGCCCTGACCTCGGGCGACGTGCCGATCGTCGCCATGCGGACGCAGCCGCGGGCCAGCAGATGCTCCCCGGCCAGTCGTCCTCCCGCGTAGTGGTCGAGGTCCACACAGCTGACCGGGGTGTCACGGGCGGGACGCGCGAACAGCACCGTCGGCACGCGGGCCGACAGGAGCAGGTCCGGCAGCGGGTCGTCCGGCTGGACGGAGACCACCAGGGCACCGTCCGCGCTGCCCTGCCGCAAGTAGTCGACCACCTGCTCCCTGGCCGTGGCCGACTCGGCGAACAGCAGGACCGGTTGCATGGCGCGCGCCCGGAGGTACCCCACGACGCCGTTGACGACGCGCCCGAAGAACGGGTCGGCGAACACACGGCCGGCGAAGGCGTCGCCCGCGCCGGAGATGACGAGGGCCACGTTCCCGGTGGGATGCCGGGCGACCAGTGCCCGTGCCGCGCGGTTCGGCGTGTAGCCGGTCCGTTCGATCGCGCTGCGGACCAGCTTCTGGATGCCGGGATCGACGTTGCGCACGCCGTTCACGACCCGTGACACGGTGGCGCGGGAGACCCCCGCCTCGCGTGCGACGTCCTCGAGCGTCGGGGCCTGCCGGTTCATGGGGGCACTCTAACCGTGGGCGATCTCCCGGTCACAGGGCGCCGGATCACATCCGGCCGGGCTCGCCGGCACCTCGGCCGCGGAAAACCGCCGCTCACCCGGCACCCCGACGGCGCGGGCCGGTGTGCCGGTCACGCCGGCCCGCGCACGCGTGGCGTCTCAGCCGCTCAGCACTCACCCCGCCAGACGACCCGGGTGATGGTGAGCCCGGGCTCGGCGTTGGCCTTGTACCTGCCCGGGCCGGGGTTGTAGTGGAAGCAGTCCGTCGACGGCTGCCCGCCCAGGTACGACGTCACATCGACGTGATCGGCGCCCGGGTAGACCACCCCGTTGTTGAAGATGGAGCCGACGCCGAGGTTCCCCGACCAGTTGCCCGCCACCCTGAGCAGCAGGGTTCCGGTCTGGTTGGGGCCGCTGTAGGCGCAGAAGTAGCCCTTGGGGCAGCCGGGCGGGTTGGCCTCGGCGGTGGCGGTCGGCGCGGTGGCGAGGACCCCGGTGAGAGCCACCGCGACGGCTCCGGCGCCCAGGGCGCCGCGTCGCATTGCGGTCATGGTGATGTCCGTCCCTTCGTAGTCAGCACTCCCCGCGCCACACCACTTTGACGATGCGGGTGCCGGGAGCGGCGTTGCCCTTGTAGGCGCCGGGGCCGGGGTTGTAGTGGAGACAGACGGTCTCCGTTCCCCCCTCGACGGCGTACGTCATGTCGACGTGGTCGGCGCCCGGGTAGGGCACCCCGTTGTTGAACGCGGAGCGGAAAGCGACGTTGCCGGTCCAGTTGCCCGCGGTCCTCACCACGAGCTGACCGGTCTGGTTCTCCCCGCTGTAGGCGCAGAAGTACCCCTTCGGGCACCCCGGCGGATTCGGTTCCGCGGACGCGCCCGGTGCGGCCGCCAGCACGGTGGCGAATGCGGCCGCCGTCACCGCGCCGGCGGCAGTTCGTGTGCGCATGCGTCGTTCCCCCTGTTCTTGGTCGCGAACAGCGTCACGAGTGCGCACGTCGGCGGGCCGCCACTCGACGGCCGCCGCGTGCCACACCCGTTGCACCCCGGTACGCCTGCCACAGCCGCCCTCAGCGGGGTCGCGGCAGACCCGGACCGAAGTCGGAACCGAGCCTAGCGACGCACGCCGGCCGGCGGTCCTGACATCTGTCTGGGTGCATTCGTGTGAGTTCGCGCAGGGAAACCGCCGGCCTGTTCGACGGTCTGCGCCCGTGTTCGGTGCACGACAGCGGGTCTGGGAGGATGACGGGGCTCGTTCCGGGTACGGAAGGGCGGGCGGTGATGGGCGGGAGAGCGGAGCGGTTCGGCATATGCCTCAGTACCCGGAGTACCTCGCGGCGGTCGTGTTCGCCGCGGGCGGTGCCGTCAACGCCTGGCTGGCACCGCACCGGTTCTCCACCGCCGTCCTGTTCTGCCTCGCGGCGACCTCTGCCGGACTCGGCGTGGCAGCCCGCAGTGCGGCGGCCCACCCGGTCCTCGCGACGGCCCTCGCCGTCGCCGCCCTGCTGTGGGCGCTCGCGCTGGGCCTGCTCCTGCTGGCCGACAGCGTCGTCCTGGTCCGGCGCTACGGACCGCAGCCGGCCCTGCTGGCGACCGGGGCCGCCGGCTGCGCGGTGCTGGCGGTGCTCGGTCTCGACGCGGTCCACCACGCGGTGGGTGGCGAGGTGTTCGGCGCCCTCCTGGTCGTGGTGAACGCGGCCGCGGGGTACCTCACGCTCCTGTTCGTCGTCTGCGCCGGCTACGTGTTCGTCCGGGGGCGCAGCACCCCTCTGCCCGAAACCACCCATGTCGTGGTCCTGGGCGCCGGGCTCGACGGCGACCGGCCCGGCCCGCTGCTGACCCGCAGGCTGGAGCGCGCCCTGGCCATCGACACCGGCCGCGCGCCGGACACTCCTGGTGTGGTGTTCGTCGTGTCGGGCGGCCAGGGCGACGACGAGGTCCGCTCCGAGGCCGACGCGATGGCCGACTACCTGCGCGGACGCGGCGTGCCCGCCGACCGGATCGTGCGCGAGGACCGCTCCGTCAACACCGGGCAGAACCTCCGTTTCAGCGCGGACCTCGTGGACGGCATCCGAGCCGGTCACCGTGCCACGGTGGTCACCAGCGGCTTCCACGTCTACCGCACGACCCTGCTGGCCCGCCGCGTCGGCGTGCCCGTGCACGTCGTGGGCGCGCCGACCTCCCCCGCCTACTGGCTGGCCGCGACACTGCGCGAGTACGCGGCCATTCTGTGGCTGGACCGCCTTCTCCTGGTCGGACTCAGCCTGCTGCTGGCGGTGCCGGTGGCGACGGCACTCTTCGTGCGCTGAGGCGCCGGCACGATTTGAGCGCTGAGATGCCGGCATTCTCCGAGCGCTGAGGCGCCGACCGCAGACCTTACGAGAGGCCCTGTCCCGCCGTGCACGCATCGCGCGGTCGAGTCCTTCGCCGACGCGGGAACCGGATCTCCGCCAGCGGCGAAGTACGGATGTAAGTCCACGGTATCGAAGCGTGTGAATCGACGAGAGGAGCCCCGATGACCGTCGAACCAGGCGTCAGGGTGGGGCAGGACAGTGACGCCTCGGTGATCGAGCGGTCGTGGGGTGAGCCCGAGGCCTTCGCGGCGCTCTTCGACCGTCATGCCGACTCGGTGTACGGATACGCGGCACGCCGGCTCGGTGCGGAGGCGGCCGAGGACGTGATGGCGGAGACCTTCACCACCGCGTTCCAACTGCGTTTCCGGTACGACGTCACACTGGCCAGCGCCCGGCCGTGGCTGTTCGGGATCACCACCAACCTCATAGGCCGCCACAAGCGCGCCGAGGCCCGGCGCCTGAAGACTCTCGGACGGCTGCCTGCGTCCGCCCCGGGCGAGCAAGCCGAGGAGACGCTCGCGGACCGGGTGGTGGCGCGGGTGAGCGCGCAGGCCGTGGGAGGCGAACTCGCCCGCGCCCTCGCCCGGTTACCCGCCCGCCATCGGGACGTGCTGCTGCTGGTCGCCTGGGCCGACCTCGGCTACGACGAGGTCGCACGCGCCCTCGGGGTGCCCGTCGGGACGGTCCGGTCGCGGTTGCACAGGGCTCGTCGAAAAGTCCGCGAGGCATTGGGCGGAACCGATCCGACAACACTGCGAGAGGAATCCGACGATGAATGAACTCGAGCTCCTGAGGGAGTGGGACGCCGACGCCCCGCCTCTCACGGACAGCGTCCGTGCCCGCGGCCGCTTCCGCCTGTACCAGGAGATGCGCGCTCCCGCCGTCTCCACGGCGGTTCCCCGCCGGCCGCTGTTGCGGATCGCGGTGGCCACCGTCGCCGCGGCGACGGTCACCACGACCGTGGTGGTCGCCGGGAACACGGGGACCTCACCTCCGGCCCGGACGGTGAGCGCGGTCACCGTGCTGCGAGGGGCGGCCGCCGAGGAACGCCGGCTCGAGAAGCCGATCGCGCCGCGCGACGACCAGTTCATCTACACCAAGGAGATCATCAAGGAGACCCCCGCGGGAGGGGGCCGGAGCAAGACCTACGTCGATGAGAGCTGGAACTCGGTCGACGGCTCCAAGAGGTCCTACGTCAGCGAGCTGGGCCACACGCAGTGGGTTCCGCCGGACCGGCCGGGCCAGAGGAGCTGGCCGCCGCGCAGGTGGGCGCAGCTGAAGCAGTTGCCCACCGATCCGGACAAGCTCCCGATCGCCCTGCGCGAGGTCGGCATGAGGCCGGACTACGAACGGCCGATGGAGGCCGACGACTGGCCGATGGTCCAGATCTTCCTCTCCGGGCTGCTCCGCGCCCCCGTCCTGCCGGAGGGCTTGCGCCCCGCGACGTTCGAAGCGCTCGCAACCGTCCCCGGCGTCAAGGTGATTCCGGGCCGGACCGACGTGGACGGCCGCGCGGGCATCGGCATCCAGTACGTGGGCGAGCCCGGCACGCCCTGGGCGAAAGGCGAGCAGGTCCTGGTCTTCGATGCGAAGACGTACCGGTACCTCGGCATGCGTGACCGGCGCACCGCGGGAGGGACGACGTACCGGCAGTGGTCGTACCGGGCCGCCGAAGCCGTGGTGGACCGAGTGCTGCAACGCCCCTGAGCGGGCCGCCCCCGTGTGTGTGGGGGGGGGGCAGGTCCACCTGATCGCCAGCCAGCCGACCGATCCTGCGCATCGACCGGTCGCGCCGACCGGAACGGAATCAGCCGGCAAGGGCGGGCGGCTGGTCATCGGTCCGGTCGGCCTCGGCTCTGCTGGTGACGTGTTGCGCGGCGCTCCGGACGGCTCTGATGGTGGGCTCGGAACGCCTTCGACGGAGCCAGGCGACAGCGGATGTCGACGGCGGGAGGTCGACCACCGTCACATACGCGATGCCCGGGCGTGGGAAGTAGTCGCGGGCGGCTGCCGGAAGGAAGCACATCGCCTCTCCGGTGGCCACCGTGTGCATCAGCGATTCCATGTCGGTGACCACGGGACCGTAGCGCACGCGACTGCCGTCGGGACGGGGGTCGACCGCCCAGAACTCCCACCACAGCCGTGGCACCTGCTCGGGCATGTCGACCACCGGAAAGCCCGCGAGCTGGGCCAGGGTGAGTCGGGGCGAGGCTGCCAAGGGGTGGTCGGCCGAGAGGCAGGCCACGCGCGGTTCCGTGGCCAGGTGGTGCAGTTCCATGTCCTCCGTCACCGGGGGACGGAGGAAGACCACGTCGACGTCCTGTCGTGCCAGGGCGGCCATGTGATCGCCGAAGCTGAGGTTCACCAGGTGCAGGGTCATGCGCGGGTGGCGATCTCTGAGCAGACCGAGCACCGCTCGGGTGTGCGTCATCGACGCCTCGGCGCCGATGGTTCCCACGACGACTCGCCCGGAGATCTGCCGCTGCTGCGCTTCGGCGACGCGCTTGAGCCGGTCGACAGCCGCGACCGCGGCACGGGCTGCGGGAAGCAGGGCGCGCCCTTCCTCGGTCAGGGCGAGCGTCCGGCTCGTGCGCTCGATCACGCGTACCCCCAAGCGCTTCTCCAGCTCCCTGATCTGCTGGCTCAGCGCCGGCTGAGTGATGAACAGGCGCGCGGCGGCGTTCCCGAAGTGCAACTCCTCGCTCAGTGCGAGGTAGAGCCGCAGTTGATGGATGCTCGGTTCCCTCGACAGGGAGGCGCCCATTCCCGTGCCCCTTTCCCCGGTTCGACCGGTCGCCATAACCAGATCCTTATCGATCAGCAGGCATAAGGCCCGCCGGCTTCCATGGCATATCCGCGTCGGCCATGTGACAGTCGATGCATCGCCACGTGATCGACGTGGCGGCCGCACTCGGGGGAAAGCACTCTGTCATCAGTCGAAAGACCGTTGCCGGCGCGCGTCTTGTTCCCGCCTTCAAGCGAATGTCCCCCGACCGACCCGGGGGTGGTGACAGAGGGGACCACCGCACATGCCCGCGCTATTCCGCCCGCACCAAGCACACGACCGCACATCGCGGCAAGCCGCTGACGCCAGCGGTGCGTCCTCCCGCCTCGACCGGCGTCGGCGGCGCACCGGTCGAGCGGCGATCGGCCCGCTCCTCGCCACCCTCCTGTCCCTGGCGGCCGTATGGACCACCGCCTGCACAGCCGACGGTTCACCGGCAGCCCGGCGGCAGGAGCCGCCACGGCACCTCACCGCGGCGGAAAGAGAAGTACTCGCCCAGGCGGAGAAAATTCTCACGCGTGACTGCATGCGAAAGGAGGGTTTCTCCTTCTGGGTCACTCCCGAAATCCCGGAACCGCTGGAGCGATTGTTCCCGTACGTCATCGACAACAAGCAGTGGGCCGCCGAGAACGGCTACGGCCGCGGCATCCGGGACCTTCGGGAGACGTCGGCCCGCAACGACCCCAACCGCCGTTATTTCGACGGCCTCTCCACTGCCCGAAAGGCGGCCGCTGTCACGGCACTCAACGGGCCGGCCCCGGAAGGGCTGGAAGCCGACGTCCCCGGGATGGGCAGGATCCGGCACAGCGACCGGGGGTGCGTCTCCGACGCCCAACGCGTGCTCTACACCGACCTGCGTGCCTGGTACCGGGCCAAGAAGATCACCGACGCCCTCGCCCGATCGGTCACGGCGGCCGTCGTGCATGATCCCGAGCTCGTTCCCGTGACCCGGGAGTGGGCCGACTGCATGCATGGACGAGGCCTCTCCTACGACAAGCCTCAAGAGACACGCGAACACTTCGCGCGTGGCTCCAGGGCCGGTGAGTTCTCCACGGCTCAGGCCGAGGCCGCATGCGCGCAATCAACCGGCCTGGCCGCGACGCTGCGAAAGCTGACCCGTACGCATCGCCAGGAGATCGACTCCCACCATCCCACCGAGGTGAAGAACCGCGCCTCGCTCGAACACAAGGCGCTCAGCCGTGCGCACGACATCGTCCGTCGCGGCTGATCAACCCCCAGCAGACAACGAGAGGGAACCACACATGCGCAAGCTCGCTTCACTCGCCGGCGCGGCCGCCCTGATGGCCGTCGCATTCACCGCTCCCACGGCCCAGGCCTCCGAACCGGCGCCGGCGGCGTCCCGCACGGTCAGCGCGGCCGCAGCGGACGGCAAACTCCACGCCTGGATGGACCCCTACCGAGGCGGCGGCCACTGTGCCTGGAGCGGGGCCATCCGCAACTGGGACTATCCGGGCCCCGGGTGCCCGGCGATGCGCAACCTCGCCTCCTCGGTGGAGAACCGCGGATACGCCGGCGGCTACGACGACGTCAACCTGTACTACGGCGAGGACCAGAGCGGCGCATACGCCTGCCTCGGCAACGGAGACATGTGGTTGGACCTGTCGCTCGGACGCGAGGTCTTCAGCCACGGCTGGTCGTGGTGGGACGGCTACGGCGAGTCCGTGAACAACAACATCGCGTCCCACAGCTGGACGGACAGCTGCTGATCGTCCCGTCGGCCGGACCCCGGAGGGCGCAGAAAGCGCCCTCCGGGGTCGCGTGCACCCGCAGGTCCCGTGCGTACGGCGAGTCCGCACGGCACGAGAGTGCGCGTTACGGGTGCAGCACCACCGAGTTGACCGGTGTCAGGTCGATCTCGTTGGCGTACCCCTGGTTGATCGTCCAGCAGTTGGTGCCGTTGGAGTTCGCGCAGATGTCGACCTTCCACCCATCGGTCTGGTTGTTGTAGATCATGTGGGTGCCGACCTGGTTGTAGAGCCGGTGCACCCCCTGGGACCAGTACACGTGCGACGGGACGTTGTTGTTGAAGCCCGCGTTCTGCGGATAGATACAGAAGGCGCCGTCCGGGCAGCCGTAGGAGCTGGCCGTCGCGGCGGCTTGGGCCTCGACGGTCCCGAGCATGAGAAGAGCCGCGGCAGCGGTGGCCGTCGCGGCGGCTTGGCGAAGCACCTTGGAAGTCATCATCGTCACCTCTGTGGCAAGGGCGCAGGTCGGTTTCGTCGCGGACATGACCGCAACGGTCTCTGCAGCCGAAATCGAACGCGAGCGTAGTGACGAACGGCGTTCACCGGTCCTGACACCTGTCTGGATGCGCCCTGCGGACGCGGCCGTCGCGCTGCGGACCGTGGCGGAAGCGGTCCGGGCCGTCGCGGCGAGTCCCGCCACGGTGAGGATGCGCCGGGCGACCAGGTGGGCCGGGATCCCCCGGCTGTGCGCGGCCCGTCCTGTCAGTCGGAGGTCATGGCCCGTCTGGTCGCGACGGCCGTGTCCGGCCCGGGCGCCTGGGTCAGCAAGGCGAGGACGCCGGCCGCGGCGAGTGTCCGTACGAGCACGGGCCGGAGTGGCACCTCGCGCGTGCCGACCGGGCTGCCGCCCGGCCGAGGACCTCACCCGAGGTGCCATCCGGCCGGGAAGCACCTTCAGGGCCCGTTCCCGGGAGAGGGTCCTGGGGGGCTGGGCGCCGACACGTTCGTGGACCTGGGGAGCGACCGGCTGGAGGGCATCGGGGAGGTCGACCTCGTCCTCGATGTGCTCGGCGGTGAGATCCTCGACCGTTCCACCGCGCTCCCGGCAAGACGATCATCCGGGTGTCGCAGGACTGAGCCGCCGCAGCGCATCCCCGCGCGGTGGCTGGGTACCCGCCCGCAGCCGATTCGGCTTAGCTTGATCCCGCCTGGGCATACGCTGTGCGTTACATGGCCCTACCGTCCATGGTCTTTCGGTTATCGGGGTGCGAGGCAGTGCAGGACGTCCGGTTCGATCTGTCGGCTTTCGGGCTGAGCGAGATGGCACGCTGCAGTGCCCACCTGCGGAGGGCCGCCGACGAGGCGCCGTCACCGGACGCGGCGGCACAGCTGGTCGCCGACTTCTTGTACGACCATCTGATCGACGACTCCGGTGGCCGCGCCTGCCCCACGGTGGGCGTCTACCTCGCGGAACGGCGGCAGCACGCCGCCTCCGCGGCGCCGGCGACCGAGGCCTCGGTTCGGCGTCTTGCCCTCGCCGGTCTCCGGGGGACGGACCCCCACGGGTGGGGCACGCAGGGCTCGGGCCGCGCGGTGCTGCCCGTGCCGTCGTCGGACTCCGCCCGCCAGGCGCCGCTCGTGCACTGGCTGCTCCAGGAACTCCAGAGCCGCCCGGACGCGGCGGACGCCGGGTCGGGCGGCAGTGACGCGGTGGTCGTGTACCTGTCCGACAGCCAGGGGGACGGACCGGCGGCGCTCCTGCGGGCGCACGGCATCCGCTCCGCGCTCGCCTTCGGCGGATCCCTGACGGCGGACGAGTGGTTCGCGGTGGTGCTGTTCTGCCGCGACCTCCTGCCGGCCGAGGTGCCCGGACTGTTCCGTACCGTCACGGACAGCACACGCCTGGCCCTGCTGTCCGCGGCCCGGCCCGCACCGGGCGTCGAGGCGGCCGCGGCGCGCTCCGTCCTGGTCGGCATGGAGAGCCTGGTGGGACAACGGGCCGCTCAGCTGGAGTCGGCGGTGGCCGAACTGCGCGCCGCCACGGAACAGCTGCGCCGATCCCAGCACCAGCTGGAGCAGCGGGAGCGAGCACTGCGCGAGGAAGCCGCCACCATCGAGCTGCTGCAGGAGGTCGGCGGCGTCCTCGCGGCGGAACTGGACCTGGACGCGCTGGTCCAGCACGCCGTCGACGCGGCCACCCGCCTGTCGGGAGCGGCCTTCGGAGCCTTCTTCTACAACGTCCTGGCCGAGACCGGTGAGTCGTACCTGCTGTACGTGATCTCCGGGGTGGACCGGTCGGCGTTCGACAAGTTCCCCATGCCGCGCAACACCCGGGTCTTCGAGCAGACCTTCCGAGGGCTCGGCGTGGTGCGCTCCGACGACATCACCGCCGACCCCCGGTACGGGCACAACGCCCCCCACCACGGCATGCCGGAGGGCCACCTGCCGGTACGCAGCTACCTGGCCGTCCCGGTGATGTCCCGGGGCACGGTGCTGGGCGGCTTCTTCTTCGGCCATCCCGAGCCCGGCGTGTTCACCGAACGGCACGAGCGCCTCGTCACCGGCGTCGCCGCCCAGACCGCCATCGCCCTGCAGAACGCGCAGATCTACCGGCAGGAGCGAGAAGCGGCCACCGAGCTGCAGCGTCATCTGCTGCCGGCGCTGCCGCACGTCGAGGGGATCGCCAGCACGTCCCGGTACGTGCCCGCCGCGCGGGACCGCGGCGCCGGGGGCGACTGGGTCGACCTGATACCGCTTCCGGAGGGGAAGGTGGCCCTGGTCGTCGGCGACGTGATGGGCAAGGGCATCAGGGCCGCAGCGATCATGGGGCAGATCCGCACCGCCTGCCGCGCCTACGCACGGCTCGGTCTCGCCCCGGCGGAGGTGCTGGAGAACCTGAGCGTCCTGGCGGACGACATCGCTCCCGGTTCCCTCGTCACCTGCGTGTACGCGGTGCTGGACACCGCCCGTGACCGGTTGCGCGCCGCCATCGCCGGACATCTCCCCCCGGCCCACCGGGATCCGGACGGTGGTGTGAGCTTCCTCGACGACGAGGTGGGGCCGCCGCTGGGCGTGGGCAGGCACCGCTACGCCGAGCAGGAGGCCGCACTGCTCCCCGGCTCGCGGCTGCTGCTGTACACCGACGGCCTGGTCGAGCGCCGCGGCCACCCCATCGACGACGGGCTGCACCGGCTGCGAGAGCTGCTGTCCGGTCCCGTGGGCGAGATCGAGGCGGACTGCGACTCCTGGCTGGACGCCCTGGCCGGCGGGCAGCACGACGACGACATCGCCATGCTCTACCTGTACCGGCCCGAGGACGCCGCGCACGCCGGCGTCGCGGTCTCGCGGGACTACCCCCCAGTCTCCGGGGCGGTACCCGACGCGCGTGATCTGGTGTCGGAGACGATGCGCGAGTGGGGTCTGCGCCATCTCGCCAACGACATGATGCTGATCGCGGACGAGATGGTGGCCAACGCCGTCCGGCACGCCAGGACGCCGCTGCGCGTCGAGTTGCGGCGGACCGGTGAGCGCGTCGTCCTGGAAGTGACGGACAGCAGTCGCGAGGAACCGCGTCTGATCGTGTCCCAACCCGGGGACTTCGGGCATCGGGGCATCTTCCTGATCGACGCCATCGCGACCCGGTGGGGGACGCGCTGGATCGACGGAGGGAAAGTGGTGTGGGCGGAAGTCAAGACCGAGTGACCAGGTGCCCCGGCAGGCCACCCGGCCCGAACGAGAACCACGTGCCGACCAGTTCGCTCCCCACCCAGGAGACCCGCCCCCGATGACCCCGCCACCCGGCCCCGCGGCGCACGAACCCGCCGACACCACGACCCCGGACGAATCCGGCGGTCTGCTTCCCGCCGGCCCGACCCTCACCCTGGACTCGCACCGGAGCGCCAGGCACGCGGTCGTCGCCGTGGAGGGGCCCATCGACTACCACACCGCACCGCAGTTGCTGGGACACCTCGCCACCGAGGAGATGCAGGACGTCCCGCTGCTCGTCCTGGATCTGACGCGCGTCGACTTCTGCGACTCCAGCGCCCTGGGGGCGTTCGTCGAGATCCACCGCCGCCGGTCGGACGCCGGGCGCCGGTTCGCGCTGACCGGGATACAGCCGGAGGTGCTGCGCATCCTGGAACTCACCCGCCTGACATCCATCCTGCCGCTGCACGAGACGGTCGAGGAGGCACTCGCCATCGGCTGACCCGCCCCCCACGGGCCGGCACGCCGAGGGTCGAGCCCACCAGTCGCGAGGGGCTGACATAGCGTCAGCCGTCATGTGGGAAAGGCCAGTTGGGCGATCGGGGCGGAGGTCGGCTGTGGTGATCCGCCGGCCGGTTCCACGGTGATGCCCAGTCCCGAGGAGGTCGCCACTCCGCCGCGCAGCAGCACTGTCTCGTTGCCGCGGTCGGGGTCCAGCAGCCCGGCGGGACGCATGGTGCCGTTCTCGTTCAGCCACAGCTGGTACACCCTGCCGCTGGGAGGCCGGTCCATACCGGCGGCGACGAACACCGCCTGGTTCCGGCTGCGGGAGACGACGACCGTGCCGCTGGCCCCGCCGCCCAGCCGGGCCGTCACGGTCCGTGCGTCCGGAGCGGCCAGCACGGCACTGATCTCGTTCACCCGTTGCTCAGCCCGTCGTGCCTGGGTGCGTGCCCGATCGGCTTGATCGTGCTGCCACCACGCGCCCCCGCCCAAGGCCACCGCGCCGGCCACGCAGGCGGCCAGCGCCCACCGCGACACGCGTTGCCGCAGCGGTGCGCCCGTCCGGCGCCCGAAGGCCGACCCGGGGGTGCCGGGCGGCTCCTGCCGTACGTCCGTGATGCGGTGGAGCACCTGCTCGCGCAGGACGGAGCGGGGTGTGCCGGCCGCGGCCAGGCCGAGCCGGGCCGCGGTGGCGAAGAACTCGTCGACCTCCTGCCGGCAGGAGGCGCAGTGCGCCAGATGGCGCCGGAAGGCCGCTTCCTCGCCCTCGCCGAGCGCGTGCAGCGCGTACGCGCCGGTCAGTCCGTGCAGGTCCTCACCGGTGTTCACGCGGTCACCCCCAGGCAGTCGCGCAGCCGGATCAGCCCGTCCCGCAGCCGTGTCTTGACAGTCCCCAGAGGCAGGGCGAGCGCCTCCGCCACTTGCCGGTAGGTCAGGCCCCGGTAGTAGGCCAGCGTCACCGCTTGGCGCTGCAGTTCCGTCAGAGTGCGCATGCAGCGCCGCACCTGCTCTCGCTCCAGACGGATCTCGACCTGCTCGGTCACCTCGTCGTACTCCGGCAGCCGGTCGAGCAGCGCGGCCTTGTGCTCCCGCACCGCCGATGCCTCCACGGACCGGACGCGGTCGACCGCGCGCCGGTGAGCGAGCGTGAGGATCCAGTTCATCGCCGTCCCGCGATCGGACCGGTAATGGGCCGCCGTGCGCCACACCTCCACCAGCACCTCCTGCATCACCTCCTCCGACTGCGCCCGGTCCCGCAGCACGCTGCGCACGACGCCCAGGACGGGGCCCGCCACGGTGTCGTACACCGCGGCGAACGCCTCCTGGTCACCGAGGGCCACCCTGCCGATGAGCTGTTGCAGGTCCGGCTCGGCGGAGCGGCTCCTGCCGATGAAGACCGGTTCTTTCACAAGGCGCCTCCCACGGCGAACGTCATGCTTCGGGGTAATCCGACGCGGAACGACCTGCGGATTGGTCCGGAAGGAAGATTCACTCGTTCGGGTTCCGGGCCAATCCGGCCGCCGTACAGGACCGGATTACCCCCGTGAGCGACGAAGAGAAGCGACCGCGGAAGTCCGGTGGAGGGACACGGCTCGGGCTGGGTGCCCTGAGTGGTCTCCTGGCCGGCCTCGCCGCGCTCGCCGTGGCCGAACTGGTGGCGGCGGGAGTACGTCCGCAGGCCGGTCCGGTCGTCGCGGTCGGCGGCGCCGCCATCGACCGCACACCCGGCACCGTGAAGGACTGGGCGATCCGCACCTTCGGCACCGCCGACAAGCTGGTCCTCCAGCTCGGCATCCTGACCGTGCTGGCGCTGTTCGCACTGGCCCTGGGAGCCCTGGCCCTGCGCCACCGGCGGATCGGAGCCGCGGGAGTGCTGGTCCTCGGCCTGGCCGGAGCAGCTGCGGCCACCAGTCGCCCCGACTCCACGAGTCCCGCCGACGCGCTCCCCTCCCTCGTGGGGGCAGTCGTCGCAGCCATGCTGCTCCACGCCCTCATCGGCCGTCTCCTTCCACCGCGCCATCACCTGAGAGGGTCCCCCCAGCCGGCCGGCGAGGGCTGGGACCGGCGCGGATTCGTCATCGCGGCGACCGCCGCTGCCGCCGCCTCCGCCGGGGCCGGTGTACTGGGCCGGGCGCTGAACGGTGCCGGCGGCCAGGACGCGATCGCCTCCCGCAGGAACACCGACCTGCCCGCGCCGGCCTCACCCGCGCCCGCGGTACCGCGCGCCGCGCAGGTGAGGGTGCGGGGGACCAGCTCCTTCATCACCGCGAACAAGGACTTCTACCGGGTCGACACCGCCCTGGTGGTGCCCAAGGTGAATGCCACCGCCTGGCGGCTGCGCATCCACGGCACGGGCGTACGCCGCCCCCTGACGCTGTCCTTCGACGACCTGCTGCGGCGCGAGCTGGTCGAGCGGGACATCACCCTCACCTGCGTGTCCAACGAGGTGGGCGGCCCCTACGTCGGCAACGCCCGCTGGATCGGTGTCCGGCTCGCCGCCCTGCTCGCGGAGTGCGGTGTGCGGCCCCCGTCCAGGGGCGGACCGGCCGACCAGCTCGTGGCCCGTTCCGTGGACGGCATGACGATCGGCAGCCCGGTCGAGGACGTCATGGACGGCCGTGACGCGCTGCTCGCCGTCGGCATGAACGGCGAGCCGCTGCCCTTCGACCACGGCTTCCCGGTCCGCATGGTGGTGCCCGGCCTCTACGGCTACGTGTCCGCCTGCAAATGGATCACGGACATCGAACTGACCACCTTCGACGCCTACGACTCCTACTGGGTCAAGCGCGACTGGGCCCGCGAAGCACCCGTCAAGACCCAGTCCCGCATCGACACCCCGAAGCCCTTCGCCCGGCCGAAGACGGGAACGGTCATGGTGGCCGGCGTCGCCTGGGCCCAGCACCGCGGCATCGACAAGGTCGAGGTCCGCGTCGACGACGGGCCCTGGGCCGAAGCCGCCCTGGCCGCCGAGGACTCCCGCGACACCTGGCGGCAGTGGTCCTACCCCTGGCAGGCCACCAAGGGCGGCCACACCCTCACCGTGCGGGCCACCGACCGCACCGGCGAGGTGCAGACCGAAGCACGTACCCGCACCGTCCCCGACGGCGCCAGCGGATGGCACTCCGTCGTGGTGACCGTCGAGTGACCCACAAGCCACCTTCCCCCTATCGGGCGGCACCCGCCGCACCCTGTAACAGGAGACACACCATGCAGACCCGTATCCGTCGTATCGCCGTCACCGTCGCCGCGGCAGCCGTCCTGCCGTTGGCGCTGAGCGCCTGTTCCGACGACGCCGGCGACTCGTCGAAAACAGACTCCGGCAGCAAGGCCTCGGCCTCCGCGCCCGCCTCGGGCGACTCGATGGCCGGTTCCGGCAGCGCCTCCGCGGGGGACGAGCCGTTCGGGCCGGCCTGCGCTTCGGTGCCGAAGAACGGAGCCGGCTCCTTCGACGGCATGGCCAAGGACCCGGTCGCCACCGCCGCCTCCAACAACCCGGCCCTGTCGACGCTGGTGACCGCGGTGAAGAAGGCGGGCCTGGTCGACACCCTCAACAACGCCCAGAACATCACCGTGTTCGCGCCGACCGACGACGCCTTCGCCAAGATCCCGAAGGCGGACCTGGACAAGGTCCTCAACGACAAGGCCACGCTCACCAAGATCCTCACCTACCACGTGGTGGGCAAGAAGCTCACCCCCGAGAACCTGGAGAACGGCTCCTTCGACACGCTGGCGAAGTCCAGGCTCACCACCTCGGGCTCGGACGGGGCCTACACGGTGAACGACTCCGCCAAGGTCGTCTGCGGCAACGTCAAGACCGCCAACGCCGACGTCTACATCATCGACACGGTCCTCATGCCCAAGAGCTGACCGCGGACCGACGGCCGGGCGTCGCGCGAGCGCGCCCGGCTCCGGCGTCGCTGGACCTCGGCAGGACGGCACCGAGACGGTCGGGCCGGCCGGCCGGGCCCAGGCGGTCCACGGCTCGTTTTCGGTCAAGGCACTGCGGCTGATCGTCCCGGTGCGAGGCCCGGCGGTCGTGCGCCTCGGCGCGGAACCGGACCGCGGGAGCGCCGTCCCGTGCACCGTACCCCGGCCGAAACCGCACCTGGTGGGGACGGGTGCGGTTCGCTGCTCCCTTGTCGCATGCGGGCGTTGTCCTCGCACGGTGTCGGGCTATGTGCGCGGCCGTCCGCCCACCACCCGAGCAGTGCACGACCCCCGACAGGGCTGAGCGCTGTTTCAGCAGGACTGGAGCGGGTCTCGGCCGTGTGTGGCGGTCGTCGACAGAGATGGCTCAAAAAAGAGGGCCGGAGCGGGGCAGGGCCGCGAGGCGGTTCCGGACTGTCGAAGCGGCCTCGACGCACTTCTCGGGAACATCGCGTCAATACCTGTAACGGCCAACCGGCTTGAACGAATCGGCAGGCGGGCGGCCCCGCGGCCGGGGGCGGTGGCCGCGACGGTCCCCGGACGCCGTGAAGCGACCCGACTTTCCTTCGAGATCCTGGGTTTGAGTGTGAAACGGCGGGATACACGCCCACGTTGGTGGGCTGCCGAACGGTCATCTCCCCTTCAATCTCAGGGGGTTGCCATCCTGTGACCCAACGTGAAAACTGTGAGCGCACTCGGCCGGGATGAATCGTGTCGAAGCGCGTTCTCGGCACGTGAATCGTAGAACAGGGGAGTTCCGCGGAGAGTCGCTGCGCGGAGAAGTAACTGGGGGGACGCAGTGGTGTCAGCTAGGTGCCCTGGGCGCGTGTTGCCAGGTTGCGTACGTGCGGGCCTGTCCGCTGCTCGGCGGGCGTCCGGACCGCTCGGAACCGCCGCCCCGCCGTCCCTGTTCCCCCCTCGGTCCCGCTGACGCCCGGGCCGGCGTCCCCCGAGCGGTGAACGGCCGGCCGCCCCCGGAGGGCCGGCCCGGCCGAGCCGCGCACCGGCCACCGGCGCGGAGCGACCGCCCCGCGGTGGCGCACCCCGCTGGCCGGACCGTGACGGCTGCCGCTGCCCGCGGCCGGCCACCGCGCACTCCGTCGTCCGCCGACGGGTCCGCGCGTCCTCATCCAAGGAGAAACGGTGACAAGCACACAACTGACCGGGGCCGAATCGCCTCTTGACGCGTTACCCGAGCGATGGCGGTCCTTACGCGACGCCGGCCCCGTGACGTACGACGAAGAGCGGCGGCAGTGGCACATCGTGGACCACCAGGGCGTCTCGTCGGTCCTGTCCGACCCGGCGACGTACTCCTCCGACATGACGCCGATCGCCCCCACCCAGGAGGACTTCGAGGCCTTCACGCAGGGCAACTTCGTCGGCATGGACCCGCCGGAACACCGCAAGCTCCGCACCCTGGTGAGCCAGGCCTTCACCCCGCGCGTGGTCCACGGACTCGCACCGCGCATCGAGGCCATCTGCGCGCGGCTGTTCGACGGCGTCGCCGACCGCGACCGCTTCGACCTGGTCGACACCCTCGCCTACCCGCTGCCGATCATCGTGATCGCCGAACTCCTCGGTATCCCCGCCGAGGACCACCGGCTGTTCCAGGAGTGGGCCGCGACCCTCTTCGGCGGTGACCAGCTCGGCGACAGCCTGGACATGGCCGACCTGGAACGTGCGCTGGAGGCCATCGCCCCGACCGTGCGCGAGATGAACGGCTACGTCCTGGACCACATCCGGCACCGCCGCGCCCACCCCGGCGACGACCTGACGAGCAGGCTCCTGGCGGCCGAGGTGGACGGAACCCGACTGGCGGACCAGGAGATCGTCGGATTCGTGGCCCTGTTGC
Organism: Streptomyces sp. NPDC085931; assembly: GCF_044540565.1. Lineage (NCBI taxonomy): Bacteria > Bacillati > Actinomycetota > Actinomycetes > Kitasatosporales > Streptomycetaceae > Streptomyces > Streptomyces sp. NPDC085931. The sequence continues at coordinate 297,138 of NZ_JBITSK010000002.1, read as the reverse complement.
TGGTCGCCGGGCACATCACGACCACCGCGCTGCTCGGCAACGCCATGGTCACCTTCGACCGGCACCCCGGCACGCTCACCGCGCTGCGGAAGGACCCGGACCGGGTGCCGGTCGCCGTCGAGGAAGTCCTGCGCTGCCTGCCGCCCTTCCCCGAGCTGGGCCGGCGCACCACCCGGCCGGTGACGCTCGGCGGTCACGAGATCCCGGCCGACACGCTGGTGATGGTGCACCTGGGGGCCGCCAACCGCGACCCCTCCCGCTTCACCTCGCCGGACGCCTTCGACGCGGCCCGCGACCCCAACCCCCATCTGACGTTCGGTCACGGCATCCACTTCTGTTTCGGCGCCCCGCTGGCCCGGCTGGAAGCCCGCATCGCCCTCCAGATGATGATGGAACGTTTCCCCTCCATCGCGGTGCCCTCGTACGACGACGTCGCGTACCAGAACCCGGCCGTCATCGTCGGCGTACGCCACCTGCCGATCGCCGTCACCCGGCCGTAGCGCGCCGACGCGCACGCCCCGCACCGCTCACCCGCGGGCCGGTCGCGCCCCCTTCCCCACACCCGCTCTCACCAGGAGTCACCTCCCCATGCCCTACCCGATCGCCGCTCCGGCCGCACACCGGCCGTCGACCTCCTTGCACCGGGAGTTGAGCAGCCGCCTCGACTCCCTCGCGCGCGTCCACCGCGTGCCCGGCGCCCAACTGGCCGTGCACACCGGCAGCCACTTCGTCAGCGTGCACACCGGCACGGCCGACGCTGCGGCGAACACCCCGTTCACCGCCGAGACGGCCGTCCCCCTGGGGTCCGTCACCAAGGTCGCCACGGCCGCGGCCGTGCTGCTCCTCGCCGACGACGGGGACCTGGACTTGGACGATCCCGTCAGCGACTTACTGCCCGAGGCAGCGGGGCGGATACCTGATGTGACGGTGCGTCACCTGCTGAGTCACACGGCCGGTCTGCCCACCGGACCCGACTCCGACAGCGCCGTCGGCACCACCGCCTCCCGGTACCTCGCCGAGCTGTGCACCGCCCGGAACACCCTGTTCCCGCCGGGCACCGGCTTCTCGTACTCCAACGCCGGCTACGTCGCCGCCGGCCGCATCCTGTCCGAGGTGACGGGCATGACCTGGCAGGAAGCGGTGGCAGCGCTCGTCCTGGAACCCCTGGGCATCGTCCCCGCCTTCCTCGGCGACGCCGCCCCCGCCCGGCCGGTCGCCAGCGGCCACGCCCTCAACACCGCCACGGGCCTGGTCCGCCCGGCCCACCAGAACCTCGCCCCGGTGGAGGCCCCGGCCGGGGCCCTGCTGGCGAGCGCCGAGGACCTGGTCGCCCTGGGCAGGGCCGTGATCGGCGGGTCGGCCGGGCTGCCGGAGACCGTCGGCGACCGGATGCGGCGCCCCGAGCCGGCCGCCGACCCCGGCGCCCTCGCCGACCACTGGGGCCTGGGCCTCGCCCTCTTCCGGCAGGACGGCCGGGTGTGGTGCGGCCACGACGGGAACGCCCAGGGCACCTCCTGCCATCTGCGGGCGGACGCCGACAGCGGCGTCGTCGTCGCCTTCACCGGCAACGCAGGCGCCGCCACCGCCCTGTGGCGCGACATGGCCGCCGAGGTCGCGCGGCTGACCGGCGTTCGCGTGCCCACCGCCGCGGCCGCCGGCACCGGCCGCGGACCCGCCGTGGCGCTCCCGGAGTGCGCGGGGACGTACCGCAACGGGGGTATCGAGTACGTCGTCAAGCTCGACGGGGACGGCGCGCCGACCCTGTCCGTCGACGGTGACTACCCCATCCCGCTGGTGTGCTACCCGGACCTGTCCTGCGACCTAGTGGATCCGGTCACCGGCCGGGCCGAACCGGGCGGCCGTTTCCACCGGGATCCCGTCACGGGGGCCATCGATCACCTGCAGATCTCCGGACGCGCCGCGCGCCGCACCGGCACCGGCTGACCGCGCGCCGGACCGGCCCTGTCCGGCCGCGCACCCGAGCGGAACGTCTGACGGCGCCCCCTGCCGGCCCCGTCCGGGCACACGCCCCACCGGCTCCGTCCGACGGCGTGTCCTGCCGGTCCCGTTCGACGGCCTGTCCTGCCGGTCCCGTTCGGCCGCGTGTCCTGCCGGCCAGGTCCGGCCGCGTGCCCGACAGGCCCCGTCCGGCCGCGCGCCGCACCGGCACCGTCCGCTCGCACCCGCACCCGCCCCGTACGCAAGGACCCCGTACCGCTCCGGTGTGCCCTCGGGCCGCCCGAGAGCGGCGCGCCGGGTCCGTGCGCCGCCCCCGCCCGAAGGACTGCACCCCGATGACGGACCCGCACGCCCAGCGCCCCGCCACGCCCGTCCCTCCAGCGGCCGGCACCGTCCCGCCGGCCCGCGTCCGCGACGTCTCCCGCCCCGTACCGCTCGGTGAGCTGTTCACCGCGTGCGTGACGCGTGACCCGGGCGCCCCCGCGGTCACCGACGGCCGGAGCACCTGGTCGTACGGCGAACTCGCCCGGCGGGCCCGGCGGCTCGCCGCCCACCTCGTCGCGAGCGGCGCCGGACCGGAGCGGACGGTGGCCCTGGTCCTGCCGCGCTCGATGGACCTGATCGCCGCCGAGCTGGCCGTGGCCCTCAGCGGTGCCGCCTTCCTTCCCGTGGACCCCGACTACCCGGCCGAGCGACGCGCGTTGATGCTCGCCGACGCCGCTCCGGCCGTCGTCCTGGACGACCTCGACCGGGTGCGCGCACTGTCGGACGGCGCAGAGCACGAGACCCACCCGGCCCCGGGCCCGACGCTCCCCGACCACGCGGCGTACGTCATCTTCACCTCCGGCTCGACCGGCACCCCCAAGGGCGTCACCGTCACCCACCGCGGCATCGCCGGTTTCGCCGCGGCGGCCGCCGAGCGCTACGCCGTCGGCCCGGGCGACCGGGTGCTGCAGTTCTCCTCGCCCAGCTTCGACGCCTCCGTGCTGGAGCTGTTCATCTCCGTGCTGTCCGGAGCAACTCTGGTCGTCCCGCCCCACGGGCCCTGGCTGGGCGACGAACTCGCCGCCGTCCTGGGCGAACACCGCATCAGCCACGCCCTCATCCCGCCGGCCGCCCTGGCCACCCTGCCCGACCCGGAGGACCTCGGGGGCCTGCCGGCGCTGCGCACCCTGATCGTCGGGGCCGAGGCGTGCCCGGCCGCCCTCGTCGACCGGTGGGCACCCGGCCGCCGCATGATCAACTCCTATGGGCCGACCGAGGCCACCATCGTCGCCACCTGGACCGGGCCGCTGACCGCCGGCACCGGCACACCCGCCATCGGCCGTCCGCTGCCCGGCACCGAGGCGCACGTCCTGGACGCGGCGCTGCGCCCGGTGCCGCCGGGCGGCGAGGGCGAGCTGTACGTGGGCGGAGACGGACTGGCCCGCGGCTACCTGGGCCGCCCCGGACTGACCGCGACCCGGTTCGTCGCCCACCCGTCCGGGCCGCCCGGCGCCCGGCTCTACCGCACCGGCGACCGGGTGCGCCGACGCGCCGACGGCGAGCTGGAGTTCCTCGGCCGTGCGGACCGGCAGGTCAAGGTCCGCGGCTTCCGCATCGAGCCCGGCGAGATCGAGGCCGCCCTGTTGCGGGACCCCGGCATCCGCGAGGCCGTCGTCGTGGTCCGCGACGAGGAACCCGCCCGCGGCCGGCTCATCGGCTACGTCACCCCCGCCGACCTCGCCCACCGGCCCGAGCCGGCCCGGCTGCGCGCCTCCCTCGCCGCCGCCCTGCCCGCCCACATGGTGCCCTCCGCCGTCGTCGTGCTGGACGCGCTGCCGCTCACCCCGCAGCACAAGGTCGACCTGCGGGCGCTGCCCGCCCCCGGCGCGACGCCGGCCGAGCGGTACGTCGCGCCGCGCACCGACGACGAGCGGGCCCTGGCGGCGATCTGGGCCGACGTCCTCGGCGTCGACACCGTCGGCGTGACCGACGACTTCTTCGACCTGGGCGGCGACTCGATCCTCGCGGCCCGCACCCTGACCCGCGTCCGGGAAGCGTTCGGCGTCCGGCTCACCCTGCGCGACGTGTTCACCGCGCGCACCGTCGGCGCGCTCGCCCCGCTGACCGCCGATCCCGCCGCCCCGCCGGAGCCGATTCCCCGGGCGCCGCGCTCGCAACCCGTCCCGCTGTCCAGCGCCCAGCGGCGCCTGTGGTTCCTCGACGACCTCGCCGACGGCGGCACCGAGTACAACACCGGCGTGGCGCTGCGGCTGCGCGGCCCCCTCGACACGCCTGCCCTGGAACGCGCCCTGCACCGGCTCGCCGCCCGCCACGACTCCCTGCGCACCACCTTCGCCACCGTCGACGGACAGGGGGTCCAGCTCGTCGCCGCCGAGGCGGAGCTGCCCCTGCGCACCCGCGAGGTGGAGCACGTGCCCGACGACCAGCGGGACCAGGCCGTCGAGCGCCTGCTGACCGAGGAACTGCGCCGGCCCCACGACCTGACGACCGGGCCCCTGACCCGGGCGCTGCTCATCCGCCGGGCACCCGAGGACCACGTGCTGCTGCTGGCCCAGCACCACATCGTCACCGACGGGTGGTCGGTCGGTGTCCTGACCCGGGACCTGGCCGCGCTCTACCGCGCGGAGGCCACCGGCGAACCCGACGGCCTGACCCGGCCGCACGTGCAGTACCCCGACTTCGCGCTGTGGGAGCGCGAGCGGCACACCGCCGACGCCCACGCGGACGACCTCGCCTACTGGAAGCGCCACCTCGACGGCCTCCAGCAGCTGGAACTGCCCACCGACCGGCCGCGCCCCGCGGTGCGCACCACCACGGGCGCGGCGCACCGCCACGCGATACCGCGCCCCCTGGTGGACCGGCTGCGGCAGCTGGCAGCGGGCCGCGACACCACCGTCTTCACGGTGTTCGCCGCGGCGGCGGCCGTGCTGTTCGCCCGCTACTCCGGGCAGCGGGACGTGGCGTTCGGCACCGTCACCAACGGGCGGGACCGCCGCGAACTGGAGGACGTGACGGGCTTCTTCGCCAACACCGTCGTGCTGCGCGGCGAGGTCGACGACGCCCTCACGGTGGACCGGTTCGTGCAGAGCGTGCGCGCGACCGTGCTGGACGCGTTCGCCCATGACGGCGTGCCCTTCGACCGGGTGGTCGAGGAACTCGCCCCGCCGAGAGACCCCAGCCGCACCCCGCTGGTGCAGGCGCTCGTGGTCCAGCAGGCGGCGCCCGCCCGGCTGCCGGCCGCCGCCGGGGTCCGCATCGAGGACCACCCGCTGCCCCGACCGGCCGCCCGCTTCGACCTCGTGCTGGAGTTCGCGCCGCTGGCCGACGGAGGCCACGAGCTGACGGTCGAGTACAACACCGGCTTGTTCGACGCGGCGACCGTGGCCCGGATGAGCCGTCAACTGCACCGGCTGCTCGAAGGCATGGCGGACGGCCCGCAGCGGACGCTGGCCGAACTCCCGCTGCTGTCCGACGACGAGCGGCGCGTGCTCCTGGACTCCTGGAACCCGCCCGCACCGGCCGGGAGCCGGGGCGCCGGCGCCACACTGCCGCAGCTCTTCGAGGAGCAGGTGGCCCGCACGCCCGGCCGGACCGCCGTCATCTGCGGCGAGACCCGGCTGGACTACGCCGGGCTGAACCGGCGCGCCAACCGTCTCGCCCGGCTGCTGGCGGCACGCGGCGCGGGCCCGGAGTCCCTGGTGGCGCTGTGCCTGCCGCGCACGGCCGACCTGCTGCCCGTGCTGTGGGCCGTACTGAAGTCGGGCGCGGGATACCTGCCCGTCGACCCCGGCTACCCGGCCGAGCGCATCCGCTTCATGCTCGCCGACGCCGGCCCCGCCCTCGTCCTCGCCACCCGGGAAACGGCGCACGCGCTGCCCGGGGACTGTGAGCCCCTGCTGCTGGAGGACGTGGCAGCCCTCGACGCCGGTGCCACGGCCCCGGCGGATGCCGACGCCGCTGCCGCAGCCGACGCCGCCTCCGACGCGCGGAGCCTGACCGACGCCGACCTGACCGTCGCCGACGCCGCCTCCGACGCCGACGCCGACCTGACCGACGCCGACCGGGCGGCACCGCTGCGCCCGTCCCATCCCGCCTACGTCATCTACACCTCCGGTTCCACCGGCCGCCCCAAGGGGGTCGTCGTCACCCACGGCAGTGTGGCCGCGCTGGCCGCCTGGGCGGGGGAGACGTTCGGTTCGCGCGGGTTCTCCCACGTCATTGCCTCCACCTCCCTCAACTTCGACGTGTCCGTCTTCGAGCTGCTGTGCCCCCTGCTGGCCGGCGGCAGCGTCGAAGTGGTCGCCGACCTCACCGCCCTGGCCGACCTCCCCACCGGCGGTTCCCGGCCGCGGCGGGCCGGACTGCTCAGCGGCGTGCCGTCCGCACTGTCCCGGGTGCTCGGCGACGGCGCCCTCGTGGCGGACACCGTCGTCCTGGCCGGCGAGGCCCTGCCCGCGCGGACCGTCCGCGACATCAACAACGTCATGCCCGCCGCCGAGGTGGCCAACATCTACGGCCCCACCGAGGCCACCGTCTACGCCACCGCCTGGTTCGCCGGCGGCACCGTCCCCGCCCAGGCGCCCCCCATCGGCCGTCCCGTCGCCCGCACCCGGGCCTACGTGCTGGACCGTCTGCTGCGCCCCCAGCCGCCGGGCGTCACCGGCGAGCTGTACCTGGGCGGCGGCGGACTCGCGCGCGGTTACCTGCACCGCCCCGGCCTGACCGCCGCCCGCTTCGTCGCCGACCCGTTCGGCGCTCCCGGGGACCGCATGTACCGCACGGGCGACCTGGTGCGCTGGAACGCCGACGGCCGGCTCGAATACCTCGGCCGGGTCGACCAGCAGGTCAAGGTGCGCGGCTTCCGCATCGAACTCGGCGAGGTGGAGGAAGCCCTGCGCGGCTGCGCGGGCGTCGCCGAGGCCGCCGCCACCGTCCGCGACGGCGACGGCCACCGCCGCCTCGCCGGATACGTCGTCCCCGCCCCGGGCGCCCGGGTGGAGCCCGAGGCCGTACGCCGTGAACTCGGCCGCACCCTGCCCGACTACATGGTCCCCGCCGCCGTGGTGGTGCTGCCCGCCCTGCCGCTCAACCCCAACGGCAAACTGGACCGCGGCAAGCTCCCTGACCCCGCGCCGGCCGGACCCGCCGCACGCCACGTCGCGCCCCGCACCCCCACCGAGCGCACGCTCGCCGCCATCTGGGCCGGCGTGCTGCACGTGGAGCGCGTGGGCGTGGACGACAACTTCTTCGCGCTGGGCGGCGACTCCATCCTCAGCATCCAGGTCGTGGCCCAGGCCCGGCAGGCAGGCCTGACGATCACCTCGCGCGACGTCTACCAGCACCAGACGGTCGCCGCCCTGGCCCGCCGTGCCGACGAGACGGGCACCCGGCGGACCGCCGCCCCGCCCGCTCCTCACGAGGCCACCGGCGCCGCGCCGCTGACCCCCATCCAGCACTGGCTGTTCGGCAGCGCCGCCGAGCGCGCCGGGCACTTCGCCCAGACGCTCTCGGTGGAACTGCCCGCCGACGTCGACGCGAGCGCGCTGCAAGCCGCCCTCGACGACTTGGTGACCCACCATGACGCGCTGCGGTCCCGCTTCCTCGCCGACGACACGGGCGTACGCTGGCTGATCGACGGGCCGGCCGCGCGCTGCCCCCTCACCCGCCACACCGGCCCGGACACCGACGCCCCGCACCTCGGTCCGTACGACCTGGCCCACGGCCCGCTGCTGCGCGCCGTCCTGCACGACCGGGGCGACGGGCGGCCGCCCGTCCTGCACCTGTCCGTCCACCACCTCGTCGTGGACGGAGTCTCCTGGCGCCTGCTCCTCGAGGACCTCGAACGCGCCTACCACGCCCGCCGCGCGGGCCGGGACGGCGCTGCCGCGCTGCCCGCCAAGTCCTCCCCCCTGCGGCAGTGGGCCGAGCGGCTGGCCGCGCACACCGCCGCCGGCGGTTTCGACGACGAACGGGCGTACTGGAGCGGGCAGACCGAAGGCGCCGGGGCGGCTCTGCCCGCGGACCGGGAGGGCACCGGCACCTACGCCTCCCAGCGCTCGGTGACGGTGCGGCTCGGCCCCGAGGACACCGAAGCGCTGCTGCGGACCCTGCCCGAGACGTACCGCACCCAGGCCAACGACGTCCTGCTCGCCGCCCTCGGCCGGGTGCTGTGCGGCTGGAGCGGACACGACCGGGTAGTCGTCGACGTCGAAGGACACGGCCGCGAGGAGCTCTTCGCCGACATCGACACCAGCCGGACCGTCGGCTGGTTCACCACCCGCCACCCCGTCGCCCTGGCCGTCCCGCCCGAGGCGGACTGGGACGGCGTGCTCAAGCAGGTCAAGGAACACCTGCGGGCGGTGCCCCGGCACGGCATCGGCCACGGCGCCCTGACCCTGCCCGGCCGCGACACACCCCTCCCGGCGACCGGCGCGCAGATCAGCTTCAACTACCTCGGCCGGTTCGGCCTGTCCGAGAACCCCGAAGGGCTGTACCGCGGCCTGGTCCGTCCGCTGGAGCTGGACGCCGACCCGGCGGGGGCACGCCCGCACGCCCTGGAGGTCGTGGGGCGGCTCGACGGCGACAGCCTGGAATTCACCTGGTTCCACTCCGACCAGGTGCACCGGCCGGAGACCGTCGCCGACCTCGCGGAACGCTACGCCGAGGCGCTGGCCGGTCTCGCCCGGTACGCGTCCCGCCCCGGCGCCGCTGGACGCACCCCCTCGGACTTCCCGCTGGCCCGGCTCGACCAGACCCACGTGGACCGTGTCGTGGGGGAGGACCCCGCGGGCGTGGAGGACGTCCACCCCCTGACGCCCACCCAGGCCGGCATGCTCTTCCACCGGCTCTCGCAGGACGACCGGGGTGTGTACTTCCAACAGCTGACGTTCGTCCTCGACGGCGTGTCCGACCCCCGTGTGCTGGCCGACGCCTGGCAGCGGATCACCGACCGGACCCCGGTGCTGCGCTCGCGGGTGGTGTGGCAGGACGTGCCCGAGCCCCTGCTCGTGGTGCAGCGGCGGGCGGCCGTGCCGGTGGACCTGCCCGACTGGCGCGGTCTGACCGCCGCCGGCCGGGACGAGCGGCTGCGCGACCTGCTCGACCGCGACCGCGCCCGGGGCGTCGACCTGACCCGGGCACCGCTCCAGCGTCTGGTGCTGGCCCGGGTCTCCGACCGCGCGGTCCGCGTCGTGTGGTCGTTCGACCACCTGATCCTGGACGGCTGGAGCCTGTTCCAGGTGCTCTCCGACGTGTTCGCCTGCCACGCCGAACTGTCCGGCACGGGACGGGCCGCGCTGCCCGAGCGCCGCCCCTTCCGCGACTACGTCGCCTGGCTGCGTGAGCGAGCCGACGGCGCCGAGGCCGAACGGCACTGGCGTTCCCGGCTGAACGGCCTGAGCGAGACCACCGCGCTGCCCTTCGACCGCGAGCCCCGCGAGAGCCACCGCGCGGAGTCGACGGCGGCCGTGCGCGTCACCCTGCCCGAGCCCACCACGAAGGCGCTGCAGGAGCTGGCCAGGACGGCGGGGCTCACCATGAACACCCTCGTGCAGGGCGCCTGGGCGGTCCTGCTGAGCCGCCAGGCCGGCCGGGCCGAGGCGGTCTTCGGCACCACCGTCTCCGGGCGGCCCGACGACCTGCCCGGCGCCGACGCCATCACCGGCCTGTTCATCGCGACCCTGCCCACCCGGGTGACCGTGCCGCGCGACGAGCCGCTGCTCACCTGGCTGGCCCGGCTCCAGCAGGAGCAGAGCGAGGACCGGCGCCACGACCACGTGCCGCTGCACCGGATGACGGCGTACACCGACCTGCCCGAGCGGGCCTCGCTCTTCGACAGCATCGTGGTGTTCGAGAACTACCCGGTCGACGACGACCTCGCCGCCGCGCACGGTCTGCGGCTGACCGGCCTGGACGGCGTCGAGACCACCAACTACCCGCTGAGCCTGGTCGCCTACCCCGGCACGGAACTGGCCCTGCGCCTCGGCTACGACCCGGACCTCTTCGACGCCGGCACCGTCGAGCGGATGGCCGAGTACCTCACCGTCCTGCTGGAGGGCTTCGCCACCGCCCCGCAACAGGCCCCCGCCCGCCTGCCGTTGCTGACGGCCGCCCGCCGCGAACAGGTGCTCCGCACCTGGAACGACACCGCCACCGGCACCCCCGCCGCGACCACCGCGGACCTCTTCGCCGCGCAGGCGGAACGCACCCCCGACGCCCTGGCACTGCTGGCGGGCGACCAGCGGCTGACCTACCGCGAACTCGACGCCCGGGCGGCGGCCCTGGCCGGCCGGCTGGCCGCGCTCGGGGTGCGCCCGGAGGCCGCCGTCGGCGTGCTGATGGACCGCTCGACCACCCTCGTCGTCGTCCAGCTCGCCCTCGCCCGCCTCGGCGGCGTGTACGTCCCGCTCGACGGCCGGGCCCCCCGGGAACGGCTGCGGGCCATGCTCGCTCAGGCCGGCGCCGGACTGCTGCTCACGGACGCGGAGTGGCACGAGACGGCCGCGGACCTGCTCCCCGAAGGGCGCGTCCTGCGCCCCGACGCGGACGCCGAGGGGCCGACCGCTGACCTCGCGGCCGTGCCGCGTGTGCACCCGGACAACGTCCAGTACCTCATGTTCACCTCCGGCTCCACCGGCACCCCCAAGGGCGTGGCCGTACGGCAGCGGGACGTCGCGGCCCTCGCCCGCGACCGTGCCTTCGCCGGCCACGACCGGGTGCTCGTGCACTCCCCGCACGCCTTCGACGCCTCCACCTACGAGCTGTGGGTGCCCCTGCTGCGCGGCGGCACGGCCGTGCTCGCCCCGCCCGGTGACCTGGACGCGAACGCGGTACGCCACGCGATCACGGAACAGGGCGTCGCGTGCGTGTTCCTGACGATCGGTCTGTTCCGCCTGTTCGCCCAGGAGGACCCGGCCTGCCTGAGCGGCGCACGGGAGGTGTGGACCGGCGGTGAGGCCGTGCCCGGCGCCGCCGTAGGGCGCGTGCTGGACGCCTGCCCCGGCCTCACCGCCGTCGACGTGTACGGCCCGACCGAGACCACCACCTTCGCCACCCATCAGGCCTTCCACGCCGGTGACCCGCTACCCGCGACCCTCCCCATCGGCCGTCCCCTCGACGACACCCGCGTCTACGTCCTGGACGGCGCGCTCCAGCCGCAACCACCGGGCGTACCGGGGGAGTTGTACGTCGCGGGCGCCGGACTGGCCCGTGGCTACGCCGGGCGCCCCGGCGCCACCGCGGCCCGCTACCTGGCCGACCCCTACGGGCCGCCCGGCGGGCGGATGTACCGTACCGGCGACATCGTGCGCTGGAGCGCCGACGGCGCGCTGCACTTCGTGGGGCGCGCTGACGACCAGATCAAGATCCGCGGCTTCCGCGTCGAGCCCGCCGAGATCGAGGCCCGGCTCACCGCCCACCCGGCGATCGCCGAGGCGGTCGTGTCGGTCTCCCGGCACGAGGGACGCAAACGCCTGGTCGCGCACCTGGTGCCGGCCCCCGGCGCGGTCGTGCCGCCCGCGGCCGAGCTGCGCGCCCACGTGGCCGGGGAACTGCCCGACTACATGGTCCCGGCCGCGTTCGTCGGTCTGGCCGAGCTGCCCCTGACCGCGAACGGCAAGGTGGACCGCCGCCGGCTGCCCGAACCCGAGTGGTCCGCGGCGGCCGACACCGCCTACCGCGCGCCGCGCACCGAGGCCGAACACGTGCTGGCCGGCATCTGGGCCGAGCTGCTGGGCGTGGAACGGGTCGGCCTCGACGACCACTTCTTCATGCTGGGCGGCGACTCCATCGTCAGCATCCAGGTCGTCTCCCGCGCCCGCACCGCGGGCCTCGCGCTGACGCCGCGGGACCTGTTCCGCCATCCCACGCTCGTCGACCTGGCCGCCGCCTCGACCGGCGCCCGCGCGGCCGTCGCGGACACCGGCCCGGTGTCCGGGCAGGTCGCGCTCACCCCGATCCAGCACTGGTTCCTGGACGCCGAGCCGCCGCACCCCGAGTACTTCAACCAGTCGGTGGTCGTGGAGACGCCCACGGACGTCGACCCCGGCGCGCTGAACGCCGCCCTGGCCGCGCTGTGGACCCACCACGACGCGCTGCGCGCCCGCTTCACCCGCGCGGCGGACGGCACCTGGTGCCAGGAGTACGCCGCCGCGGACGCCGATGTGCCTCAGCTGCTGCGCGTGCACGACCTGAGCGGCCACGACGCGCAGGCCGCGTCGGAGGCCGAGGCCCGTCTCACCCACGAGGCGCACACCGGCTTCCAGCTGGACACCGGACCGCTGCTCGCCGCGCGCCTGTTCACCGGCCACGGCCGGTCCCCGCGCCTGCTGCTGACGGCCCATCACCTGATCGTCGACGGCGTCTCCTGGCGCGTCCTGCTGGAGGACCTGGAGACCGCCTACCGGCAGGCCGGGGCCGGCGAGCCGGTCCGGCTGCCGGAGCGCACCACCTCCGTGCGGGAATGGGTGCGGCGGCTCACCGACCGCACCGGCGAGGCGGACCTCGCCGCGCAGCGCGCCCACTGGGCGGACGTCGCCCGGCACTGCGCCGAACCGCTGCCGGAGGACCTCGACGGCGGCAACACCGTCGCCGACCTGCGCGCCGTGACCGTACGCCTGGACCGGCGGCGCACCGAGGACCTCCTGCGCAAGGTCCCCGGCGTGTACCGCACCCGCGTCGACGACGTCCTGCTGACCGCCCTCGGCCGCGTCCTGGCCGACTGGACCGGCCGCCGCACCGTCGCCGTGGGCCTGGAGGGGCACGGCCGCGAGGACCAGCACTTCGACGACCTCGACCTGTCCCGCACGGTCGGCTGGTTCACCAGCCTCTACCCCGTCGCCCTCGACCTGCCCGAGGGCGACTGGGGCGCCGCGCTGAAGGCGGTGAAGGAACAGCTGCGGGCCGTGCCCGACCGGGGCATCGGCTACGGCGCGCTGCGTCACCTCGCGGGCGACGAACGGCTCGCCGCCGCGCCGCTGCCCGGCATCAGCTTCAACTACCTGGGCCGGTTCGACTGGTCCGCCGCCGACGCCGAGCTGGTCCGGGCCGTGCCCGGCGGTCTGGACGGCGCCGAGGACCCCGGGGCGCCCCGCCCGCACCTGCTGGACGTGGTGGCCCGCGTCGAGGACGACGAGCTGGAGGTCACATGGCACTACAGCGGCGGCCGCCACCGCGAGGAGACCGTCGCCGCCCTCGCCGAGGGCATGCTGCGCTCGCTGGAGGAGATCGTCGCGCACTGCGCCACCCCCGGGGCCGGCGGCCGTACCCCTTCCGACTTCCCGCTGGCCCGGCTCGACCAGGCGGCCGTGGACCGGGTCGTGGGCGACGGCCGCGGCGTCGAGGACGTGTACCCGCTGACCCCGATGCAGGCGGGCATGCTGTTCCACAGCCTCCTGGACCCGCAGGGCCGCACCTACGTCAACCAGGTGCAGGTCGTCCTGTACGGCGTCACCGACCCGCACGCACTCGCCGCTGCCTGGCAGGACACGGCCGACCACAACGCCATCCTGCGCACCCGCCTGGTGTGGCAGGAGACCGCCGAACCCCTCCAGGTGGTGGAGAAGCGGGCCGCCGTGGCGGTCACCCACCACGACTGGACCGGCCGGCCCGCCGAGCGGTGCGCGCGCGAGACCGAAGCGCTGCTGGCCGCCGACCGCGAGGCCGGCATCGACCTCGGCGCGGCCCCGCTGATGCGGCTCGCGCTGATCCGGCTGGCACCGGACCGGGTGCGCATGGTGTGGACGTTCCACCACGTGCTGCTCGACGGCTGGAGCGCGGCCCAGGTCTTCGACGAGGTGTGCGAGCGGTACGCGGCCCGGACCGAAGGCCGCCGCCCGCAGGTGCCCGACCGGGCCCCCTTCGCCCGCTACCTTCGGTGGCTGACCGCCCAGGACACCGCCCGGGCCGAACAGCACTGGCGCGACACCCTCGCCGGCTTCGCCGTGCCCACCGAACTGCCCCGCGACCGGCGCCCCGCCGACGCCCACCGCGCGTCCTCCTCGGGCACGGTGCGGATGAGCCTCGGCACGGAGGTGTCGGCACGCCTGAGGGACACCGCCCAGCGGGCCGGACTGACCGTCAACACGGTGCTCCAGGGCGCCTGGGGACTGCTGCTGCACCACTACGGCGGCGGCGACGACGTCGTGTTCGGCACGACCGTCTCCGGCCGTCCGGCCGAACTGCCCGGCGTGACCGCCATGGTGGGCCTGTTCATCAACACCCTGCCCACCCGGCTGCGCATCGACCCGGACCGCCCCCTGCTGGAGTGGCTGCGCGAGGTGCAGGCCGCCCAGTCGGAGTCCCGGCGCCACGACTTCGTGTCCCTGGCCCAGTTGCAGTCGTGGAGCGACGTGCCCGGCGGCACCGGCCTGTTCGACAGCATCGTCGTCTTCGAGAACTACCCGTTCGACGCGGGCGCCCTGGCCCGGCACGGACTCGCCGTCGAGCAGGAACGCGACGTCGAACCGACCAGCTACCCGCTCAGCGTGGTCGTCGCCCCCGGCGACGACGTCACCGTCAGCCTCGACTACGACCCGGCCGCCTTCGACGCGGCCACCGTCGAGGGGATCGGCGCGAGCCTGCGCACCCTCCTGACACAGCTCGCCGCCGACGCCGACCGGCCCCTGGCCGACCTCACCCCGCTCTCCCCGGCCGACGGGCGCCGCCTGCTGGAGCGCCTCGCCGGACCGGGCGCGCGGCTCCCGCGGCGCACCCTCCCGGACGCCTTCGCGGCCCAGGCCGCCCGCACCCCCGACGCGCCCGCCGTCGGCTCCGGCGCCGAACACCTCACCTACCGGCAGCTCGACGAGCGCGCCAACCGGCTCGCCCGCCTGCTGATCGACGCCGGAGCCGGGCCGGAGCGGTTCGTCGCCCTGGCCCTGCCCCGCACCGCCGACCTGATCGTGGCGCTCCTGGCGGTCCTCAAGAGCGGCGCCGCCTACCTGCCCGTCGACCCCGGCTACCCGGCCGAGCGGATCGCGTTCCTCTTCGAGGACGTCCGCCCCGACGCGGTCATCACCAGCGCGGAGACCTCCGCGCGGCTCCCGGACGGTCCGTACACGCGGATCGCCCTGGACGACCGGGCGTGCGCGGCCCGGCTGGCCGCCGCGTCCGCCGCACCCGTCGGCGACGGCGAGCGGCGCGCCCGGCTGCTGCCGGACCACCCGGCCTACGTCATCCACACCTCCGGCTCCACCGGCCGGCCCAAGGGCGTCGTCGTCGCGCACGCCTCGGTGGTGGCGCTGACCGAGTGGGCCGCCGCCGAGTTCACCGGCCGCGGACTCGCCCACGTGGTGGCGTCCACCTCGCTCAACTTCGACGTGTCGGTGTTCGAGATCTTCTCGCCGCTGCTGGCGGGCGGCCGGGTGGAGGTCGTCCGCGACCTGCTGGCCCTCGCCGAGCGGCCCGAGCCGTGGCGGGCGGGGCTGCTCAGCGCCGTGCCCTCCGCCCTCGGCCGGCTGCTGGCCGAGGACACCGTCCACGTCGGCGCCGACACCGTCGTCCTGGCCGGGGAGGCCCTGCCCGCCCGCGCCGTCCGGCAGGTGCGCGAGGCGATCCCCGGCTGCCGCGTGCTCAACATCTACGGCCCCACCGAGGCCACCGTCTACGCCACCGCCTTCACCTGCGACCCGGCCGACCCCGACCGCGTCCCGCCCATCGGCCGGCCCGTCGGCGGCGCCCGCGCCTACGTCCTGGACGCCCGTATGCGGCCCGTGCCCGTCGGGGCACCCGGTGAGCTGTACCTCGCCGGGACCGGGGTGGCCCGCGGCTACCTCAACCGGCCCGGCCTGACCGCGGGCCGTTTCCTCGCCGACCCCTTCGGCCCGCCCGGCAGCCGCATGTACCGCACCGGCGACCTGGTGCGCTGGACCGCCGACGGCGACCTGCTGTACCTGGGCCGCCGTGACGACCAGGTCAAGGTGCGCGGCTTCCGCATCGAACTCGGCGAGCTGGAGGCCGCGCTGGCCCGGCACCCGCGGGTCGCCGCGGCCGCCGCCCGCGTGGTCGAACACGACGGCCACAAGCGCCTCGTCGGCTACGCCGTGCCGCGCGACGGCGACCTGCCGGCGCCGGCCGAGCTGCGGGAGTTCCTCGCCCGCACCCTGCCCGACCACCTGGTCCCCGCGGCCGTGGTCTCCCTGGAGCGGCTGCCGCTGGGCGCCACCGGCAAACTGGACCGGCGCGCCCTGCCCGAGCCGGTGTGGTCCGCGGCCCCCGCCACGCGGGACTCCCGGCCGCCGCGCACCGCCACCGAACGGACCCTCGCCGCGATCTGGGCACAGGTGCTGGGCGTGCCCGACGTGGGCGCCACCGACAACTACTTCGCGCTCGGCGGCGACTCCATCCTCGGCATCCAGATCGTCTCCGCGGCCCGCCGGGCCGGACTGACCCTGACACCCCGTCACCTCTTCGCCCACCAGACGATCGCCGAACTCGCCGCCGCGGTCGACGCCTCACCCGCCGGCCCGGCCACCCCCACCGCCGACCAGGGCCCGGTCGTCGGGGACGTCCCCCTCACCCCCGTACAGCACTGGCTGTTCGACACCCTCACCGGCGACCCGGCCCGCTTCACCCAGGCGGTCTCCCACGAGGTGGCGCCCGACACCGACGAGACGCTGCTGCGCGCCGCCCTCGCGGCGGTACTGGAGCAGCACGACGCGCTGCGCACGCGGTACGAGCACACGGGCGAGCGGTGGCGGCAGCTGGGCACACCGCCGGGCGCCGCACCGCACCTGGAGGTGCACCGCGCCCCGGAGGAACCGGCCGCCGTGGCCGCCGCTCTCAGCTCGGGGTTCGACCTGACCGGCGGGCCGCTGCTGAAGGCCGCTCTGTGCCGGCGGGACGGCGACCTGCCGCCCGTGCTGCTGCTCGCCGCCCACCACCTGGTCGTCGACGCGGTGTCCTGGCGGGTGATCCTCGAAGACCTCGACACCGCCTACCGGGCGCTCCTGGCCGGGGCAACCCCCGACCTGGGCGCGAAGACGACCTCCTTCCGCGACTGGGCCCGGCACCTGGCCGCGCACACCGCCGACGGCGGCTTCGACGACGAGGACGCCCACTGGAGCGCGCTGCGGCCGACCGACCTGCCGGCCGACCTCCCCGGCGGCAACACCGCCGCCGACGAGGAGACCGTGACGGTCAGCCTCGGCGCCGAGGAGACCGAGCGCCTGCTGAAGGAGGTCCCCGACGCCTACCGCACCCGCGTCAACGACGTCCTGCTGTGCGCGCTCGGCCGGGTCCTCGCCCGCTGGACGGGCCAGGACCGGGTGGTCGTCGCGCTGGAGGGGCACGGCCGCGAGGACCTCTTCGACGGCGTCGACCTGTCCCGCACCGTCGGCTGGTTCACCACCATGTTCCCCGTCGGCCTCGACGTGCCCCGCGACGCCGGCCTCGGCACCGCGCTGAAGACCGTCAAGGAGAACCTGCGGGCCGTCCCGCGCGGGGGAGTGGGCTACGGCGCGCTGCGGCACCTGCACCCGTCGCGACCCGAACTGCCCGACCTGCCGCAGGTGGGCTTCAACTACCTCGGGCAGCAGGACCTCAGCGCCACCGGAGACGGTCTGCTGCGGGCACCCCACGAGGGCCTGACCGGCGGCATGGACCGCTCGGCGGACCGGCCCCACCTCATCGACGTGCTCGGCCGGGTCACCGGCAAACGGCTGGAGTTCACCTGGTCGTACTCCCGCGCGGTGCACCGGCAGGAGACCGTCGCCCGCCTGGCCGAGGAGACGGCCGGGGAACTGCGCCGGATCGTCCGGCACTGCGCCGAGCCCGGCGCGGGCGGCCGCACGCCGTCCGACTTCCCGCTGGCCGCCCTGGACCAGGCAGCGGTCGACCGGCTCGTCGGTGACGGCCGGGACGTGACGGACGTCTACCCGCTCACCCCCACCCAGACCGGCATGGTCGTGCACGGCATGGACGAACCCGGCGAGGGCCTGTACGTCGAGCAGATCACCTTCGTCGCCGACGGCGTGCGCGACCCCGCGCTGCTCGCGGACGCCTGGCAGCACGTCGTGGACGCCACGCCCGTGCTGCGCACCGCCGTCGCCCTGACCGGAGTCCCGGCGCCGCTGCAGACCGTGCACCGCCGCGTCCCGCTGCCCGTCACCCGGCTCGACTGGAGCGACCTCGACCCGGCGGGGCAGGCAAGCGCACTGCGCGGGCTGCTCGACGAGGACAAGGCCCGCGGCATCGACCTGCACCGCCCGCCGCTGCTGCGCGTCACCCTGATCCGGCTCGGCGCGGACGAGGTGCGCGTGGTGTGGACCTTCCACCACGTCCTGCTGGACGGCTGGAGCGTCTTCCACGTGCTGTCGGACGTGCTCCAGGCGCACGCCGCGCTCGCCGCCGGGACCGAGCCGCGACTGCCCCGGCGGCGGCCCTTCGCCGACTACGCCGCCTGGCTGGCCGGCCGGGACACCGCCGCCGCCGAGGAGCACTGGAAGGCCGCCCTCGCCGGATACGCGGCGCCCACCCCGCTGCCGTACGACCGCAGGCCCGCCCCGGGCGCCGCCGCCCGGTCGGGCACCTGGCTGTCCCAGCGGCTCGACGCGGACGGCACCGCCCGGCTGACCGGCTTCGCGCGCCACCACCGGCTCACCCTCAACACCCTCGTCCAGGGCGCCTGGGCGCTGCTGCTGGCGCGCGCCGGGGGCGGTGGGGAGGTGTGCTTCGGCACCACGGTCTCCGGCCGGCCCGCCGACCTGCCCGGCGCGGACACCATCACCGGCCTGTTCATCACCACCCTGCCCGCGCGGGTCACCGTGGACGAGTCCGCGCCGTGCACCGCCTGGCTTCGAGAGGTGCAGGCCGCCCGCGCCGAGGACCGGCGCTTCGACCACGTGCCGCTGACCGACCTGCACCAGTGGAGCGAACTGCCGCCGGGCACGCCCTTGTTCGACAGCCTGCTGGTGTTCGAGAACTATCCGGTCGGCGACGCCACCGCCGGTGCGCACGGCGTGCGCGTGCACGGCCTCGACGCCCGCGAGGCGACCAACTACCCGCTCACCGTGGTGATCTCGCCCGGCGACGAGCTGACCGTGGAACTCGGTTACGACCCGCGGTACTTCGACGAGACCACCGCCGAGGCCCTGGCCGCCCGGCTGACGCACGTCCTGACCGCCCTGGCCGCGTCCGGCGACGAGACACCGCTGCACACGGTGGACGTCCTGCCGCCCGCCGAACGCCACCGGCTGCTGCACGGGCCCGCCCGCCCGCGCCTGGCGCCGCCGCCCCCGGCGACGCTGCCCGCGCTGATCGAGGCCGCCGTCGACCGGTGGCCGGACCGACTCGCCCTCGAAACGGGGGAGTCGACGCTCACCTTCGCCGAGGCGGAGGCCCGCGCCAACCGGCTCGCGCACCGGCTCATCGCGCGCGGCGCGGGGCCCGGCGACCTGGTCGCGCTGGTCCTGCCGCGCTCGGCGGACATGGTCCTCGCCCAGCTCGCCGTGGCCAAGGCGGGCGCCGCGTTCCTCCCGGTGGACCCCGGCTATCCGGCCGAGCGGGTCGCGCTGATGCTGCGTGACGCGCGGCCCGCCGTCACCCTGACCGCCGAGGAGGTCGCCGGCCTGCTCGCCGCACCGCCCGACGGCACGCCCGGCCACCGGCCCGCCGACACCGACCGCGTTCGCCCGCTGCACCTGGACGACCCGGCGTACGTCATCTACACCTCCGGCTCCACCGGCACCCCCAAGGGCGTCGTCGTCACCCACCGGGGACTGGCCGCGTTCGCCGCCGCCGAGGCCGCGCACTACCAGGTCGGCGAAGGGGACCGCGTGCTGGCCTTCGCCACGCCCAGCTTCGACGCCTCGGTGCTGGAACTGTGCATGTCCCTGCCGCACGGCGCCGCCCTCGTCGTACCCCCGCCCGGCCCGCTGCTCGGCGCCGAGCTGGCCGGCGTCCTGCGCGACGCGCGCATCACGCACACCCTGCTGCCGCCCGCCGCGCTCGCCACCCTCCCGCCGGACACCCCCGGCACCCTGCCCGACCTGCACACCCTGATCGTCGGCGCGGACGCCTGCCGGGCCGAGCTGGTCGCCCGGTGGGCACCGCACCACCGCATGGTCAACTCCTACGGCCCCACCGAGGCCACCGTCGTCGCCACCTGGTCCGACCCGCTCGTCCCGGACGGGGAGGCACCGCCCATCGGCCGCGCCCTGCCCGCCACCGCCGCCTACGTCCTCGACGCGCGCCTGCGCCCCGTCCCCGACGGCGTGCCCGGCGACCTGTGGCTGGCCGGACCGGCCCTGGCCCGCGGCTACCTGGGCCGCCCCGGCCTGACGGCGACCCGCTTCACCGCCGACCCGTTCGGGCCGCCCGGCACGCGCATGTACCGCACCGGCGACCTGGTCCGCCGCGACGCCCGCGGCGAACTGCGCTACCTGGGCCGCACCGACCACCAGCTCAAACTGCGCGGCCACCGCATCGAGGCCGGTGAGGTGGAGGCCACCCTGGTGCGCCACCCGGCCGTCCTGGACGCCGTGGTGAGCGTGCGGGAGGACGAACCGGGGCTGCCGCGCCTGGTGGCCCACGTGCTCGCCGCCCCCGGCGCCGAGCCGCCCACCGGCGCCGACCTGCGGGCCCTCGCCGCCCGCACCCTGCCCGGCCCCATGGTGCCCTCGGCGTTCGTGGTGATGGACCGCTTCCCGCTCACGGAGAACGGCAAGACCGACCGGGCCGCCCTGCCCGCCCCCGTCCCGGAGACCCGGGAGCCCGACGCGGGGTACACCGCGCCGCGCACGCCCACCGAGGAGGCCGTCGCCGCCCTGTGGGAGGAGGCCCTGGAGACCACCGTGGGCGCCGAGGACGACTTCTTCGCCCTGGGCGGCGACTCCCTGCGCGCCCTGCTCATCGCCTCCCGCGCCAACGACGTCTTCGGCGTGAGCCTCACGCCCCGCGACGTCCTGGTGGGCCGCACCGTCACCGCCCTGGCGGACCTGGTGGAGGAACAGGTGCTGAGCGAACTCGAAGACGCCGCACGCGGCGACAGCGACCACGATGAACGGTGAGGACCGGACGACCATGACGTCTTCGAAGCGAAACCGTGCCGAGGCCCTCCCGCAGGACCTCCAGGAAGCACTCCGCCGCCGGCTGGCCGGACGGGCCGCCGCGGGCGCCCTGGGCGCCGCCCGGCAGGCCATCCCGCGCGCCGACCGCACCCGGCCGCTGCCGCTGTCCTTCGCCCAGCAGCGCCTGTGGTTCCTGGACCGGCTGCGCCCCGGCGACCCGCGCTACAACAGCGCCGTCGCGCTGCGCCTGACCGGCGCCCTCGACCACACCGCCCTGTCCGCCGCGCTGGAGCACGTGGTGGGACGGCACGAGGCGCTGCGCACCACGTTCCAGGAGCACGACGGCACCCCCGCGCAGACCGTCCACCCGGCCGGGCCGCTCCCGCTGCCCGTGCACGACCTCACGGGCGAGGCCGAGGCAGACCCGGAGGCCGCGCTGCTGGCCGAGTACGAGCGGCCCTTCGACCTGGAGACCGGGCCACTGCTGCGCGCCCTGCTCCTGCGGGAGGCTCCCGACAGCCACGTCCTGCTGCTGACGGCCCATCACATCGTGACCGACGGCTGGTCCATGGGCGTCCTGCTGGACGAACTGTGCACCGCCTACGACGCCCTCGCCCGAGGCGCGCGGCCCGCACTGGCGCCGGTGGCCACGCAGTACCCGGACTTCGCCGTCTGGCAGCGCGAGCAGCTCTCCGGCACCCGGCTGGAGCGCCAGCTGGCGCACTGGAAGGAGAGACTGTCGGGCGCGGTCGCCCCCGAACTGCCGCTGGACCGGCCCCGCCGGGCGGAGGAGTCCGGCGCGGGCGCGGTGCACACCTTCACCGTCCCGGCGGCCACCACGGCCCGGCTGAAGCAGCTCGCGGCCGAGCAGCACACGACCCTGTTCACCGCCCTGGTCGCCGCCTGCCAGACCCTGCTGGCCCGCTGGTCCGGGCAGGACGACATCACCGTCGGCTCGCTCACCCCCGGGCGTGGACGCACCGACCTGGAGCGGGCCGTCGGGTTCTTCGTCAACACCGTCGCGCTGCGCACCCGCGTCGAGACGAGCGGCACCTTCCGGCAGCTGCTCACCGCCGCCGCCGACACCGTCAACGACGCCTTCGCGCACGGCGACACGCCGTTCGAACGGCTGGTGGAGGCCGTCGGCGCGACCCGCGAGGCGGGCCGCAACCCCCTGTTCGACGTGATGGTCCTGCTGCACCCGGCGCCGCCCACCGCACCCGACCCGCACGGTCTGACCGCCTCCCCGGTCGCCGTGCCCCGGCGGGCCGCCACGTTCGACCTGAGCGTGGAGTTCGTGCCCGACGGCGACGGGCTGACCGGCCTGCTGGAGTACCGCACCGACCTGTTCGACGCGGCCACCGCCGAGCGCATGGCGGACCAGTTGCTGCGCACCCTGGACGGCGCCGCCGCCGGCCCCGACCGGCCGCTCGGCGCCCTGCCCCTGCTCTCGCCCGAGCAGGAGCGCCAGGTGACGCGGGACTGGAACGACACCGCGCGCCCGGTGCCCGAGGAGACCCTGCCCGAGCTGTTCGCCCGGCAGACGGCCCGCACCCCGCACGCCACCGCCCTGGTCGCCGGCGACGTACGCCTGGACTACGCGACGCTCGACGCCCGCGCCGACCGCCTGGCCCGCCGCCTGGTGGCGCGGGGAGCCGGACCCGAGCGCCTGGTCGCCCTGCGACTGCCGCGCACCGCCGACATGATCGTGGCGATCCTCGCCGTCTGGAAGGCCGGCGCCGGCTACCTCCCCCTGGACCCGGCACTGCCCGAGGACCGGGTGCGGTTCCTGCTGGAGGACGCGCGGCCCGCGCTCGTCCTCGACGAGGCCGCCCTGCGGGAGGCCGACGGAGCCACGGCTGCTCCGCTCGCCCCGCCGCACCCCGACACCACCGCCTACGTCATCTACACCTCCGGCTCCACCGGCCGCCCGAAGGGCGTGACCGTGACCCACCGGGCGGCCGCGAACCTCCTGGCGGGCCACCGCGCAGGGTTCGTCGCCGAGGCCGGCGGCGGGCCGCTGAACGTGGCGCTCACGGCGTCGTTCTCCTTCGACACCTCCCTGGAGGGCGTGCTGCTGATGGCCGACGGCCACCCGCTGCACCTGGTCGACGAGACGACCCGCCTGGACGCCGCCGCCCTGGTCGCGTACGTCGTCGAGCACCGCGTCGACTTCCTCGACCTCACCCCCACCTACCTGCGCCAGCTGCTGCCCGCCGGACTGCTCGACGACCCGCGCCACCACCCGCGCGTCCTCATGCTCGGCGGCGAGGCCGTCGGACCCGCCCTGTGGCGGGAACTGGCGGCTCGCCGTGACGTGGCGGCGTACAACTTCTACGGGCCCACCGAGTGCACCGTCGACGCGCTGGCCTGCCGCATCGAGGGCGAGGGCCGGCCGACCGTGGGACGGCCGCTGCGCAACGTGCGCGCCTACGTCCTCGACGACCGGCTGCGGCCCGTGCCGCCCGGCGTCGGCGGCGAGTTGTACCTGGCCGGTGTGCAACTGGCCCGCGGCTACAGCGGGCGGCCGGGACTGACGGCCGCGCGGTTCCTGCCCGACCCGTTCGGCCCGCCCGGCACCCGCATGTACCGCACCGGCGACCTGGCCCGCTGGAGCGCCGACGGACGCCTGGACTACCTGGGGCGCGCCGACGACCAGGTCAAGGTGCGCGGCCACCGCATCGAACCCGGCGAGGTCGAGGCGGCCCTGACCGACCTGCCCGAGGTCGCCGCCGCCGCGGTCGTCGCCGTCACCGACCCGCACGGCCACGTCCGGCTCGCCGCCTACCTCGTGCCCTCAGACCCCGCCGCCCGGCCCGCGCCGGGGGAGGTGCGGACGGCCGTACGGCGGACGCTGCCCGACCACATGGTGCCGTCCTCCTTCACCGTGCTCGACGCCCTGCCGATGACCGTCAGCGGCAAGGTCGACCGGCGTGCCCTGCCCGCGCCCGACTTCGAAGGCGCCGAGCAGGAGCGGGAGTTCGTCGCCCCGCGCACCCCCGAGGAGGAGACCCTCGCCCGCATCTGGGCCGAGGTGCTGGGCGCCCGCCGGGTCGGCGTGACGGACAACTTCTTCGAACTGGGCGGCGACTCCATCCTCAGCATCCAGGCCGTCTCCCGCGCCCGCGCGGCCGGGCTGCACCTGACCTCACGGGACGTCTTCCGCCACCAGACCGTCGCCGACCTGGCCGCCGCCGCGTCCGCGCGCACCGCGCCGGTGCCCGCCCCCCGGCGCCCCGCCGAGCAGGGCCCGGCGCCGCTGACCCCCGTGCAGGAGTGGTTCTTCGCCACCCACGGCCCGCTGCGGCACTTCACCATGTCGATGCTGCTGGACCTGCCCCACGACCTCGACGAGCCCGCCCTGGAGCGCGCCCTGGAGGCGCTGGCCGCCCACCACCCGGCGCTGCGCACCCGCTTCGCCCGCTCCGGGGACGCCTGGCTCCAGCACCCCGGCGAGGGCCCGGCCGGCGGCCTGCTCACCCGCCACGACCTCTCCGGCGCCGCCGACCCGGCGGCCGAGCGGGAACGCGCCGCCGGGGCCGCCCGCGCCGCCCTCGACCCGGCCACCGGCGCCCTGCTGCGCGCCGCCCTGTTCACCCGCACCGGCGAGCGCCCCCAACTCTTCGTCACCGCACACCACTTGGCGGTGGACAGCGTCTCGTGGCGCATCCTGCTCGCGGACCTCACGGTGGCCTACCGGCAGGCCGCCGGGGGAGAGGCGGTCCGGCTGGAGCCCGTCGCCACACCGTTCACCGACTGGGCCGCGCACCTGTCGCGCCGGGTGCGCGAAGGGGAACTCGACGCGGACCTGCCGCACTGGACGGCCGAGGCCGCCGAGCCCCGCACCCCGCTGCCCGTGGACCGCCCCGGCACCCCGCTCGCCGGCTCGGTCCGCACCCTCACCAGCCGCGTGGACCGCGCCACCACCGAGGCGCTGCTGCGCCGGGTGCCCGCCGTCTACCGCACCCAGGTCAACGACGTGCTGCTCGGCGCGCTGAGCCGGGTCCTCGCCGACCGGACGGGCGCCGAGCGCGTGACCGTCCTGCTGGAGGGCCACGGCCGCGAGGACGACACACTGGACCTGTCCCGCACGGTGGGCTGGTTCACCGCCCAGTACCCCGTCACCCTCGCGCCCGCCGGACCGTCCGGGGCGCCCGACTGGGGCGCCACCCTCAAGGCCGTGAAGGAGCGGCTGCGGTCCGTGCCCCGGCACGGCCTGAGCTACGAGGCCCTGGCCCGCCTCGGTTCGCCCGACCCGGCAGCCCGCGCCCTCGCGGACGTGCCGCTGCCGCAGATCAGCTTCAACTACCACGGCCAGTGGGAGGCCCCCGCCGGCGGCGACTTCGCCCCGGCCGGCGAGGCACCCGGCCGCGACATCGCCCCGGACACACCCCTGGACCACTTGCTCGACGTCTCCGCCGTCGTCACCGACGGCGAACTGCGGATCACCTGGCACTACAGCGACCAGGTGCACGACGAGGCCACCGTCCGCGCCCTCGCCGACGGCATGACCGGCGCGCTCGCCGCGATCACCGAGCACTGCGCCCGGCCCGGCGCGGGCGGCCGCACCCCGTCCGACTTCCCGCTGGCCCGCCTCGACCAGGAGCGCCTGGACCGCCTCGTCGGCGACGGCCGGGACGTGGAGGACGTCCTGCCGCTCACCCCGCTGCAGGAGGGCATGCTCTTCCACCGGCTCGTCGGCGGACCCGACGACGTCTACGTCGACCAGGCCGGCCTGCTGCTCGACGGCGTCGCCGACCCGCACGCCTTCGCCGTCGCCTGGCAGCGCGTCACCGACCGCACACCCGCCCTGCGCACCTGCGTCGTCTGGGAGGACGTGCCCGTCCCCCTCCAGATCGTGCGCCGCGAGGTGCGCGTGCCGGTCACGCATCTCGACTGGCGCGACCTGGACGAGGCGGACCGCGCCGAACGCCTGGCCCGGCTGCGGGCCGACGACCTGGCCCGGGGCATCGACCTGGCCGCCGCACCCCTGATGCGCCTGACCCTGGTCCGACTGCCCGACGCCCGGCTGCATCTGCTGTGGACCTCCCACCACCTGATCCTGGACGGCTGGAGCCTGGCCCAGGTGCTGACCGAGGTGTGCGAGGAGTACGCCGCGCTCACCGCGGGCACCGAGCCGCGCCCGCCGCTGCGGCGCCCCTTCGGCGACTACGTGCGCTGGCTCGCCGACCAGGACCCCGACGCCACGCGCGCCCACTGGCAGGGCGTCCTCGCCGCGTTCGCCGAACCCACCCCGCTGCCCACCGACCGGCCCCTGCGCGAGGCCCACCAAGCCCGCTCGGCCGAGGTGCACACGGCCGGTCTGGACGCGGAGGCGTCGGCCCGTCTCGCGCGCACCGCGCGTGCGGCCGGCCTCACCCTCAACACGGTCGTCCAGGGCGCCTGGGCCCTGCTGCTGGCCCGCTACGCCGCCCAGGACGACGTGGTGTTCGGTACCACCGTCTCCGGGCGGCCCGACGACCTGCCCGGCGTCGAGTCGATGGTCGGCATGTTCATCAACACCGTGCCCACCCGGGTCCGCGTCGACGCCGGGCGTCCCGCCGGGGCCTGGCTCCGCGAACTCCAGGACGCCCAGGCCGAGTCGAGGCGGTTCGCGGCCGTATCGCTCGCCGAGCTGACCCAGCTGAGCGACGTGCCGTCCGGCAGTCCGCTCTTCCACAGCATGGTCGCCTTCGAGAACTACCCCTTCGACGAGGCCCGCACGGCCGGGTCCGGGATCCGGCTGGCCGAGGTGACCTCCCGCGACGCCACCAACTACCCGCTCGTCCTGCGCGCCTACCACGGCGAGCGCCTCGGTTTCGACCTCGCCTACGACCCGGACCTGTTCGACGCGGCGACCGTCCGCGCCCTCGCCGACCGGCTCTGCCTGCTCCTGACCGGGCTCGCCGACGGCACCGACCGGCCGCTGCGCGCCCTGACGTGGACGACGCCCGAGGAACGGCGCCGCATCCTCACCGACTGGAACGGCACCGAGTCCGGCCGCCCCACCGGGACACTGGTGGACCTGTTCGAGGCGCAGGCCGCCCGCACCCCCGGCGCCACCGCCGTCACCTGCGGAACCGAGCACCTCGACTACGCGACCCTCGACGCCCGCGCCGGGCGGCTCGCCCACCGGCTCGCCGAACTCGGCGCCGCGCCCGAGCGGTTCGTCGCCCTCGCCCTGCCCCGCTCCACCGACCAGGTCGTCGCGATCCTCGCCGTGCTGAAGACCGGCGCGGCCTATCTGCCGATCGACCCGAACTCGCCCGCGGAACGCGTCGCCCACCTCCTCACCGACGCCTCCCCGGTGACGCTGGTGACCACCCGCGACACCGCGGGCCGCCTCGACGGCACCGCTGTGCCCGTCGTCCTGCTCGACGCCCCGGACGAGGAAGCCGACCTCGCCCGGCGCCCGACCACAGGACCCCACCCGGCCCGCCGCCCCCTGCCGGAGAGCCCCGCCTACGCCATCTACACCTCCGGCTCCACCGGCCGCCCCAAGGGCGTGGTGATCCCGCACGCCAACGTGGTGCGGCTGTTCACCCGCACCCGCCCGTGGTTCGCGTTCGGCCCGGACGACGTGTGGACGCTGTTCCACTCCTACGCGTTCGACTTCTCCGTGTGGGAGCTGTGGGGCCCGCTGCTGCACGGCGGCCGGCTCGTCGTCGTGCCCGACGAGACCGCCCGTTCCCCGGAGGACTTCCTGCGGCTGCTGGCCGACGAGGGGGTCACCGTCCTCAACCAGACGCCGTCCGCGTTCTACCCGCTGGTCCGCGCCGACGCCGAACACCCGGACACCGGTGCCCGCCTCACCCTGCGCACCGTGATCTTCGGCGGCGAGGCCCTCGACGTCGGCCGGCTCGCCGACTGGTGGACCCGCCACCCGGCCGACACCCCGCGCCTGGTCAACATGTACGGCATCACCGAGACCACCGTGCACGTCACCCACGCCCCGCTCGACCCCGCCACCGCCGCGCACGGCCCCGCCAGCCCCATCGGCGTCGGCATACCCGACCTGCGGCTCTACGTGCTCGACGCGGACCTGGCGCCCCTGCCGCCGGGCGCGACCGGCGAGCTGTACGTGGCGGGGGAGGGCCTGGCCCGCGGCTACCTGGGCCGCCCCGGCCTGACCGCCACCCGGTTCCTTGCCGACCCGTTCGGCCCGGCCGGCAGCCGCATGTACCGCACCGGCGACCGGGCGAAGTGGCGGGCGGACGGCACCCTGGAGTACCTGGGCCGCGCGGACGTCCAGGTGAAGATCCGCGGCTACCGCATCGAGCCCGGCGAGATCGAGGCCGCCCTGCACACCCACCCCGGGGTCACCGACGCCGCCGTCGGCGTGTTCGAGGACGCCTCCGGCACCCGCCGACTGGTGGCGCACGTCGTCGGCACCGGCGGTGCCACACCCCCGGCGGCCGAGCTGCGCGCCCACCTGGAACGGCTGCTGCCCGCCCACATGGTGCCCGCCGCCTACGTCCCGATGGACGCCCTCCCGCTCACCGTCAACGGCAAACTCGACCGGCGCGCCCTGCCCGCCCCCACGGCGGACGGCTACGCCGCCGGCACCGACCGGACCGCACCGCGCACCCCCGCCGAACGGGCCGTCGCCGCCGCCTGGTCGGACGTCCTCGGGGTCCGGGAGGTGCACGCCGGGGACGACTTCTTCGCGCTCGGCGGCGACTCCATCCTCGCCGTCCGCGTCACCGCCCGGCTGCGCGCCGCCTTCGGCCCGGACGTGTCTCCCCGCCTGCTGTTCACCCACAGCACGCTGTCCGCGCTCGCCGCCGAACTCGGCGACCCGGTGGGCGACGCCGCCGCCGCGCCCGCCGACGCGATCCCGGCGACCGCCCCGCAGACCCCGGCGCCCCTGTCGTACGCCCAGCAACGCCTGTGGTTCCTCGACCGGTTCGAGCCCGGCAGCACCGAGTACACGACGCTGTCCGTGCTGCGCCTGCGCGGCCCGCTCGACGAACGGGCCCTGCGCACCGCCCTGGACGGCCTCGTCGCCCGCCACGAGGCCCTGCGCACCACCTTCACCGAACAGGACGGGCAGCCCCGGCAGGTGGTGCACCCACCGCACCCGGCCGCCCTCACCGTGGACGACCTCACCGCCGCATCCGATCCGCGCGCCGCGGTGGACGAGTGGCTGGAGCGCGAGGCCGCCACGCCCTTCGACCTGGCGACCGGGCCGCTGCTGCGCGCCCGCCTGGCCCGCACGGCGGACGACGAGCACGTGCTGGCCCTCGCCGTCCACCACATCGTCACCGACGGCTGGTCGCTCGGCGTCCTCGGCCGGGACCTGGGCGAGCTGTACACGGCCGCTCACGAAGGCCGCGGCCCGCAACTCCCCGAACTGCCCGTGCGGTACGCCGACCACGCCACGTGGCAGCGCGCCCGCACCGACCAGGTCGAGCGGCAACTCGCCCACTGGCGCGAGAAGCTGGCCGGGGTGCCGCCGCTGGAGCTGCCGACCGACCGGCCGCGTCCCGCCGTCCGCACCCGCGACGGCGCGCTCATGACCTTCACCCTGCCCGCCGAACTGACCGACCGGCTGCGCGAGCGGGGCCGGGAGGCCGACGCCACCCTCTACATGACCCTGCTCACCGCGTGCACGGTCCTGCTGTCCCGCTGGGCCGACCAGGACGACTTCGCCGTCGGCACCGTCACCGCCGGCCGCGAGCGGCCCGAACTGCACGACGTCGTCGGCATGTTCGTCAACACCCTCGTGCTGCGCAACGAGGTGCGGCCCGGCACGTCGTTCCGCGCGCTCCTGGAGCAGGTGCGCGGCACCGTCCTGGACGCGTTCGCCCACCAGGACGTGCCCTTCGAACGGCTGGTGGACGCCCTCCAGCCCGAACGGGACACCAGCCGCACGCCCCTGTTCCAGGTCATGGTCGCCCTGCACAACCTGGGCGCCGAGGCACCCGCGCTGCCGGGCCTGGACGCCGAACCGGTGCTGCCGCCGGTCCGGCACGCCACCTTCGACCTGGCCTTCGACTTCGTGGAGGGCGACGGCGGCGTCACCGGCCATCTGGAGTACAACACCGGCCTGTTCGACGCGGACACCGCCCGCCGCCTGGCCGCCCGCCTGCGGCTGCTGCTGGAGGCGGCGGCGCAGGACCCGGACCGCGACGTCCGGGCGCTGGAGCTGATGACCGCCGGCGAACGGCGACGGGTGCTGCGCGACGGGCAGGGCGCGCACCTCACCGTCCCGGACACCACCTTCCCCGCCCTCTTCGAGGCGCAGGCCGCCCGCACCCCGCACACCACCGCCCTGGTGGCCCGCGACGCCACCCTCGACTTCGCCGCCCTGAACGACCGCGCGAACCGGCTCGCCCACCACCTGCTGGCCCAGGGCACCGGCCCCGAGCGGGTGGTCGCCGTCCGGCTGCCGCGCACCTCCGGGCTGATGGTCGCGGTCCTCGCCGTCGCCAAGGCCGGCGCCACCCTGCTCTACCTCGACCCCGACCTGCCCGCCGAACGCGCCGCCGGGCTCCTCGCGGACGCCGCCCCGCACACCGTGCTCACCCCCGACGCGCTGCGCGCCACCCCCTGGGACCGGCTGCCCGCCCACAACCCCACCGACCACGACCGCCCGGCCCCCCTGCGCCCGGACCACGCCGCCTACATCGTCTACACCTCCGGCTCCACCGGCCGCCCCAAGGGCGTGGTCGTGGCACACCGCCAGCTGGTCAACCTCTGCCACGACCACCGCGCAGGGCTCGTCGCCCCGCACACCGCGGACGGACAGCGGCTGCGCGCCGCGCTCAGCGCCTCGTTCTCCTTCGACACCTCCTGGGAGGGGCCGCTGCTGCTCGCCCTCGGCCAGGAGGTCCACCTCGTCGACGACGACGTACGCCTGGACCCGGAGGCGTTCTGCGCGCAGATCACCGAACGGCGCCTCGACCTGGTCAACGTCACCCCGTCCTTCCTGCGCGAACTGCTCGCCGCGGGACTCCTCGCGCCCGGCCGCCACCACCCCCGCGTCCTGCTGGTCGGCGGCGAGGTGACGGGCCCCGACACCTGGCGCGAACTGTGCGCCGCCGCCCGACTCGGCGTCACCGCCTACAACATGTACGGCCCCACCGAGTGCACCGTCGACGCCACCTACGGCCGCGTCACCGACCGCCCCGAGAGGCCGGTCATCGGACGCCCCGGCGCCAACCTGCGCGCCTACGTCCTGGACGGCGCCCTGCGCCCGGTGCCGCCCGGCACGCCCGGCGAGCTGTACCTCGCCGGCGCGCAGGTCGCCCGCGGCTACCTGAACCGCCCCGGGCTGACGGCGACGCGGTTCCTCGCCGACCCGTTCGGCGCGCCGGGGGAGCGGATGTACCGCACCGGCGACCGCGCCCGCCGCGACGAAGAGGGAGTGCTGGAGTTCCTCGGCCGCGCCGACGAACAGATCAAGATCCGCGGGTTCCGCATCGAGCCCGGCGAGGTCGAGGCCGCGCTGCTCGCCCACCCGGACGTCACCGACGCCGTCGTCACGGCACGCGAGCACGCGGGCCGGCTGATGCTCGTGGCGTACCTGGTGCCCGCCGGGGACACCGCCCCGGCCGCCGACGAACTGCGTCTCGCGCTGCGCCGCACCCTGCCGGACCACATGGTGCCCGCGGCGTTCGTCCCGCTGACCCGGATCCCGCGCACCACCAGCGGCAAGACCGACCGGCGCGCCCTGCCCGCCCCGCCCGCGCAGCCCGACACCACCGCCACCTACGTCGCCCCCCGCCCCGGCACCGAACAGACCCTCGCGACGATCTGGGCGGACGTCCTGCGCGTCGAACGGGTCGGCGCGCGCGACAACTTCTTCGCGCTCGGCGGCGACTCGATCCTCAGCATCCAGATCGTCTCCCGCGCCCGCCAGGCCGGACTCGCCCTCACCACCAAGGACGTCTTCCGCCACCAGACGGTCGCCGAACTCGCCCTGCGCGTCACCGAGTCGACGCCGGCCGCCACCGACTCGACCGCCCCCGCCGAGGCGCCGCTCACCCCCATCCAGCACTGGTACCTCGACGGCCGGCGCCCCGGCGACCCGCTGCGCTTCACCATGTCCCAGCGTCTCGAACTGGCCCCCGGCACCGACCTGATGGCCCTGCGCACCGCCGCCGACGCCCTCGTGCGCCACCACCCGGCGCTGCGCACCCGCTTCCGCCGCCACGAGGACGGCTGGCGTCAGGAGGTCCTGCCCGGCGTCCCGGACGGCACCGTCACCCGGCACGACGTGACCGGCCTCGACGGCCCCGCCCTGGAGACCGAGGCGGCCCGCCTCGCGGACGAGGCCCGCGCCGCCCTCGATCCCACCGAGGGCCGGGTGGTACGTGTCCTGCTCCTCGACCGCGGCCCGCACGCACCTGCTCAACTGCTGTTCCTCGTGCACCACTTGGCCGTCGACGGCGTCTCCTGGCGCATCCTGCTCGGCGACCTGGAGACCGCCCACCGGCAGGCCGCCGCCGGACACCCCGTCGAGCTGCCCCAGGTCACCACCGCGTACGGCACCTGGGCGGCCCGCCTGGAGGCCCACACCCGCTCCGGCGCCCTGGACGGCGACCTCGCCCACTGGCGGCGTACCGCCGAGGCCCCCGCCGAGCTGCCCGCGGGCCGCCCCGGCCCGAACACCCACGGCACCGCCGCCACGGTCACCGTGGAACTGGAGCCGGAGACCACCGAGGCCCTGCTGCGGCAGGTCCCGGAGGTCTACCGCACCCAGGTCAACGACGTCCTGCTCAGCGCCCTCGGCCGCACCCTGGCCCGCTGGTGCGGACGCGACAGCGTCCTGGTCGGCGTCGAGGGCCACGGCCGCGAGGACCTCTTCGTCGACCTGGACCTGTCCCGCACGGTCGGCTGGTTCACCGCCGAGTTCCCCCTCGCGCTGACCGTCGCCCCCGACGCCGGCTGGCACGACACCCTGCGCTCGGTCAAGGAACAACTGCGCGCGGTCCCCCTGCACGGCCTGAGCCACGGCGCGCTGCGCCACCTGCTGCCCGACAGCCCGCTGGCCGGCGCCCCGGCGCCCCGGGTCGGCTTCAACTACCACGGCCGGTGGGACGCCGACGGGGGTGGCAGCGGCCTGTACGGCGCGGCCCTGCCCCCGGCCGGCTCCGACACCGACCCCGACGCCCCCCGGCCCTACCTGCTGGACATCACCGGCGTGGTGCAGGGCGGCCGGCTCGAACTCGGCTGGACCTACCCGCCGGCCGTCTACGACGAGTCCACCGTCCGCGCGCTCGCCGAGGACATGTGCGCGGCGCTGCGCGAGATCGCGGCCCATTGCGCCCGCCCGGACGCGGGCGGCCGCACCCCGTCCGACTTCCCGCTGGCCAGGCTCGGGCAGAGCGACCTGGACCGCCTGGTGGGCGACGGCCGACACGTGGCCGACGTCCTGCCGCTGACACCGCTGCAGGCCGGCATGCTCTTCCACGGCCTGGTGGACACCGAGGGCGCCTACTCCGACCGCGTGGCCGTGCGCCTGTCCGGGGTGAGCGACCCGCAGGCCTTCGCCGCCGCCTGGCAGCAGGTCGCCGACCACACCGAGGCCCTGCGCACCAGCGTCCACTGGCAGGGCCTGCCGCACCCCGTGCAGGTCGTGCACCGGCACGTCGAGCTGCCCGTCACCCACCTGGACTGGCGGGACCTGACGCCCGGGGAGCGCGACGCGGCCACCGAGGACCTGCTGGCCGCCGACCGGGCGGCGGGCATGGACCTGACCACCGCACCCCTCACCCGCATCGCCCTGGCCGCGCTGCCCGGCGACGAGATCCTGCTGCTGTGGTCCTCCCACCACCTGATCCTGGACGGCTGGAGCACCGGACAGCTCCTCACCGAGGTGTGCGAGCGCTACGCCGCGCTCACCGGCGGCCGGGCGGCCCCCGCACCGGTCAGGCGCCCCTTCGCCGACTTCCTGCGCTGGCTGCACGACCAGGACGAGAGCGCCGCCGAAGCCCACTGGGCCGACACCCTCGCCGGGTTCACCGACCGCACCCCGCTGCCGTACGACCGCACGCCGGCCGAGGAGCATCGCGCCCGCGCCGCCGCCCTGACCCACCGGCGGCTGGACGAGGACCTGTCGGTGCGGCTGCGGCGGAGTGCCGCCCGGTCCGGGCTCACCGTGAACACCGTCGTCGAGGGCGCCTGGGCGCTGCTGCTGGCCCGCCACAGCGGCCGCGACGACGTCGTGTTCGGCACCACCGTCTCCGGCCGCCCGGCCGAACTGCCCGGCGTGGAATCCATGATCGGCATGTTCATCAACACCGTGCCCACCCGCGTCCGCGTCGCGGGCGGGGGAGCGGTGGCCTGGCTGCGCGAGGTGCAGGAGCGCCAGAGCGACACCCGGCGCTTCGACTTCCTCGCCCTGCCGCGCATCCAGGCGCTGAGCGACACACCGGCCGGCGAGGCACTGTTCGACAGCATGGTGGTGTTCGAGAACTACCCCGTCGACGAGTCCGCCACGGCCCGCACGGGCGTGCAGGTCGAGGAGGTCCGTGCCGAGGACGCGCCCACCTTCCCGCTGTGCCTGCGCGCCCACCTCGGCGACCGCCTCGGCATCGACCTCGCCTACGACTCCGGCCTGTTCGACGCGGACACCGCCGAACGCCTCGCGGACCGGCTCACGGTCGTCCTGCGCGCCCTCGCCGACGCCCTGGAGACCGACGCGGACGTCACCGGCCTGGAGGCGCTGACCGAGGACGACCACGCCCTGCTGGAGCGGTGGAACACCCCCGTCCGCAGCGCCGGGCCGCGCAGCCCCGTCGCCCTGTTCGCCGAGCAGGCCCGCCGCACCCCCGAGGCACCCGCGCTGCGCGACGGCGACACGCACCTGACGTACCGTCAGCTCCATGAGTGGTCGGACGCAGTGGCCTCCCTGCTCCTCACCGGCGGACTGCGGGCCGAGGGCCGGGTGGCCCTGCTGATGGACCGCAGCGCCGAACTCGTCGTCGCCCAGCTCGCCGTCCTCAAGGCGGGCGGCGCCTACGTGCCCGTGGACGGCCGCGCACCCGAGGACCGGCGCCGCACGCTGATCCGACGCGCGGGCGTCACGGCCGAGTTGACGGCCGAGGACGTCACCGCCGCGCGCACGCCGGCACCCGGCGCACCCGCCGCCCCACCGGCGGACCCCGACCGGCTCGCCTACGTGATGTTCACCTCCGGGTCGACGGGCGAGCCGAAGGCGGTCGCCGTACGCCACCGTGACGTGGCGGCCCTCGCCACCGACGGCCGCTTCACCGGCGGTGTGTGCGAACGGGTGCTGCTGCACTCCCCGGTGGCCTTCGACGCCGCCACCTTCGAGGTGTGGGCGCCGCTGCTCACCGGCGGCTGCGTCGTCGTGGCACCCCCGCAGCCCCTGGACGCCGCGCTGCTGAGGCGGCTGGTCCACGACTGCGGCCTGAGCGCGCTGTGGCTGACCGCCGGTCTCTTCCGCCTCCTCGCCCAGGACGCACCGGACTGCTTCACCGGGCTGCGCCAGGTGTGGACCGGCGGCGACGTCGTACCCGCGGCGGCCGTACGCCGTGTCCTGGCCGCCTGCCCCGGCCTGGCGGTCGTGGACGGCTACGGCCCCACCGAGACCACGACGTTCGCCACGTCCTTCCCGCTCACCGACGCGGCCACCGTCCCCGACACCGTGCCCATCGGCCACCCGCTCGACGACATGCGCGTGCACGTCCTCGACCGGCGGCTGCGGCCCGTGCCGCCGGGCTGCCCCGGTGAGCTGTACCTCACCGGCGAGGGCGTGGCCCGCGGCTACCTGGGCCGCCCCGGCGACACCGCGGCCCGCTTCCTCGCCGACCCGGCCGGCCCGCCCGGCAGCCGCATGTACCGCACCGGCGACCTGGCCCGCCGCCGCGCCGACGGCACCGTGGAGTTCCTCGGCCGCGCCGACGACCAGGTGAAGATCCGCGGCTTCCGCGTCGAACCCGGCGAGGTCGAGACGGTCCTCGCCGCGCACCCCGCCGTCAGCGACGTGGCGGTGCTGGCCCGCGAGGACCGGCCCGGCAGCCGCCGTCTGGTGGCCTACGTGGTCGGCTCCGAAGACGTCACCGCCCTGCGGGAGTTCGCCCGGCGCTCCCTGCCGGACTACCTCGTGCCGTCGGCGTTCGTCGTCCTGCCCGCGCTGCCGCTCAGCCGCAACGGCAAGGTCGACCGGGCGGCGCTTCCGGCGCCGGAGCCCGCCAGCGGCGCAGCGCAGGGGGCGCCGGCCGCACCGCGCACCGACGCGGAGCGCCGCGCGGTGGAGATCTTCGCCGACGTCCTGTCCGTGCCGCGCCCCGGCGTGCGGGACGACTTCTTCCAGCTGGGCGGCGACTCCATCCTCAGCATCCGGCTGGCCGTGCGCCTGTCCGAGGCGTTCGGCACCGAGCTGTCGCCGCGCGCGGTCTTCACCCACCCGACCCCCGAGGCCCTCGCCGCCCTGCTCACCGAGGAACGCCCCGGCGACACCGAGTCCACGGCGATCGTCCCCGTCACCCGGGACACGCCCGCCCCCATGTCGTACGCCCAGCAACGCCTGTGGTTCCTGGAGGAGTTCGCGCCCGGCAGCGGCGAGTACGTCACCTCGCTGGCCCTGCGACTGCGCGGCCGGCTCGACGTGCCCGCCCTCACCGCGGCGCTGCACGCGCTGGTCGAGCGGCACGAGGCGCTGCGCACCACCTTCGACGCGGTCGACGGCCACGGCGTGCAGATCGTCCACCCGGCCGGAGACGTGCCGCTGACCCTGCACGACCTGTCGGCGCTCCCGGACGGCGACCGCGACGCCCGGCTCGCGGACCTGCTGGACGCCGAACGCGCCCGCACCTTCGACCTGCGGCGCGGCCCGCTCCTGCACACCGGTCTGATCAGGCTCGCGGACGACGAGCACGTCCTGACGCTGACCCTGCACCACATCGTCACCGACGGCTGGTCCACCGGCGTGCTCACCGGCGACCTCGCCCACTTCTACCGCTCCCGGCTCGGCGCGGAGGCCGGCACGCTGCCGCCGCTGCCGGTGCAGTACGCCGACTACGCGCACTGGCAGCGCGGGCGCGGCACCGACCACCACCTCGCGTACTGGAAGGAGCACCTGGCCGGGCTGGAGACGCTGGACCTGCCCACCGACCGGCCCCGCCCGCCGGTGCGCACCCACCCCGGCGCCTCCGTGCGGCTCGTCCTGCCCCGCGACACCACCCGCCGGCTCGCCCGGGTGGGCCGGGACCGGCAGGCCACCCTGTTCACCACGCTGGTCGCCGCCGCCCAGGCCTACCTGGCCCGGCTGACCGGCGGCGAGGACATCACCGTCGGCACGGTCACCTCCGGCCGCGACCGCGCCGAGGTCCAGCACCTCGTCGGGTTCTTCGTCAACACCCTCGTCCTGCGCTCCCGCGTCGAACCCGACCGCCCCTTCCCCGAGTTCCTCGACGAGGTCCGCGGGACCGTCCTGGACGCCTTCGCCCACCAGGAGGCGCCGTTCGAGCAGGTCGTGGACGAGGTGCAGCCGGTCCGCGACACCAGCCGCACCCCGCTGTTCCAGGTCATGGTCGTCCTCCAGAACGCCCCGGCCGCCACCCTCGACCTGCCCGGCCTGGAGGCCGGCGACGTCGACACCGAGCTGCGGCACGCCGCGTTCGACCTCACCCTGGAGTTCGCCGAGACCGGCACCGGCGAACTCCACGGTGTCCTCACCTACAACACCGACCTGTTCGACACGGCCACCGCCGAACGCATGGCCGACCAGCTCGCCACCCTTCTGACCGCCGTCGCCGAGAACCCCGACCGGCCCCTGGGCGCCCTGCCCCTGGCCACCGACGAGACCCTCAAGGCCGTCCTCGACCAGGGCCGCGGCACCGCCCGCCCGGTCCCGGCGGCCACCCTGCCCGAGCTGTTCGAACGACAGGCCGCCCACACCCCCGACGCGATCGCCTTGGCCGACGCCGACGGCCGGGAGCTGACGTACGCGCACGTCGAACGCGCCGCCAACCGGCTGGCCCACCACCTCATCGCCCGGGGCGTGGGACCCGAGCGGATCGTCGCGCTGGCCCTGCCCCGCAGCGCCGAGACCGTCGTGGCGCAGCTCGCCGTCACCAAGGCCGGCGGCGCCTTCCTGCCCGTCGACCCCGACTACCCGCGGCAGCGCCGGGAGTTCATGCTCCGCGACGCCGGAGCCCGGCTCGTCCTGGACGACCCCGCCGCCGTGTGGGACGCCGACGGCCCCGACACCGCGCCCACGGACGCCGACCGCACCTGCCCGCTCACCGTCGACCACCCGGCGTACGTGATCTACACCTCCGGCTCCACCGGCACCCCCAAGGGCGTCACTGTGACGCACCGCGGCCTCGCCGCCTTCGCCGCTTCGGCCGCCGACCGCTATGACGCGGGCCCCGGCGACCGGGTCCTGCAGTTCGCCTCACCCAGCTTCGACGCCTCCGTGCTGGAGCTGTGCGTGTCCCTGCTCAGCGGCGCCACCCTGCTCACCGGGGAGGAGGGCCCCCTCGTCGGCGAGCGCCTCGCCCAGGCCCTCGCCGAGCGGCGCGTCAGCCACACCCTGATCCCGCCCGCCGCCCTCGCGACGGTCGACCCGGCCACCGCCGACGCCCTGCCGCACCTGCGCACCCTCATCGTCGGCGCCGAGGCCTGCCCCGCCCACCTCGTCGAACGGTGGGCCCCCGGCCGACGGATGATCAACTCGTACGGCCCGACCGAGGCCACCGTCGTCGCCACCTGGACCGGCCCGCTCACCCCGGGCACGGGCGCCCCGCCCATCGGACGCCCGGCGGGGGCCAGCCGCGTCCACGTCCTCGACGCGGCCCTGCGCCCCGTCCCGCCCGGCGTCACCGGCGACCTCTACCTCTCCGGACCCGGCCTGGCCCGCGGCTACCTCGGCAGGCCCGGCCTGACCGCGTCCCGTTTCGTCGCCGACCCGTTCGGCGCCACCGGGGAGCGCATGTACCGCACGGGCGACCGCGCCCGCTGGGACGCGAACGGCGAACTCCGCTTCGCCGGACGCGCCGACGCCCAGCTCAAACTGCGCGGCTACCGCATCGAACCCGGGGAGATCGAGAGCGCGCTGCGCGGCAGCCCGCTGGTGCGCGACGCGGTGGTCACCGTACGCGCCGGCGGAAGCGACCCGGACGGCCGCTCCGGCGCCCGGCTGGTCGCCCACGTCGTCCCCGCCGACGGCACCCCGGACACCCTGCCCGTACCCGAGCTGCGCGACCACCTCGCCGGGCTGCTCCCGGCACACATGATCCCCTCGGCGTTCGTGCCGCTGGACCGGCTGCCGCTCACCCCGAACGGCAAGACCGACCGCAACGCCCTGCCCGAACCCGGGCCCGCGCACTCCGCCACCGGCCCGCACACGCCGCCGCGCACCGACACCGAACGCCGCATCGCCCGCATCTGGGGCGATGTCCTCGGCGTGGCCGACGTCGGGGCGCACGACAACTTCTTCCACCTCGGCGGCGACTCCGTCCTGAGCATGCAGGTCGTCTCCCGGATGCGACGCGACGGGCTGCACGTGACCACCCGCGACCTGTTCACCCACCAGACCGTCGCCGAGCTGGCCGGCGTCGTCACCACCGCGCCCCGGCACACCGGGCAGGAGGCGGTGAGCGGGGAGGTGCCGCTCACCCCGATCCAGGAGTGGTTCCTGACCGGACAGCGCGCCAGCCACGCCCACTTCAACCAGTCCCTGCTGGTGGAACTCGCCCCCGGCGTGGACGCCACCGCCCTCGAAACGGCCCTCAACGCCCTGCTCGACCACCACGACGCCCTGCGCATGCGGTTCAGCCAGGGCGGGGACGGCTGGCGCCAGTACAACCCGCCGGCGGCCGACACCGACCGCGACGGGCTCCTGACCCACCACGACCTCGGCGGGCTGGCGCCCACCGACGCCGACGCGGCGATGGAGAAGGCCGCCGACCACCTGCACACCGGCTTCGACCTCGCGCGTGGTCCTCTCCTGCGGGCGGCCCTGTTCACCGGCGCCGCCGACCGGCCCGACTTCCTCCTCCTGGTCGCCCACCACCTGGTCGTGGACGCCGTGTCCTGGCGCATCCTGCGCGACGACCTGGAGGCCGCATACCGGCAGGCCGCCCAGGGCGGACCCGTGGCACTGGGCGAACGCACCACCTCCTTCCGCGACTGGGCCCGCGGCCTCGCCGCACACGTCGCCTCCGGCGCCCTCGACCACGAACTGCCCTACTGGGAACGCGCGGTGGACACCGGACCGCTGCCGGCCGAGCCGGCGGCCGGGCCCGACACCGGCACCGTCGACACGCTCACCGTCGAACTGGACGAGGCGGACACCGAAGCCCTGCTGCGCGCCGCGCCGACCGCCTACCGCACCCGCGTCAACGACGTCCTGCTCGCCGCCCTCGCCCTCGCCCTGGCCCGCTGGACCGGCCGCGAGGACGTCCGCCTGGACCTGGAGGGGCACGGCCGCGAGGACGTCCTCGACGACGTCGACCTGACCCGCACGGTCGGCTGGTTCACCACCGTCCACCCCGTCGCCCTCCAGGTCCCCGAACCCGCCGGCCTCGGCCCCGACCGCGACTGGCGCACCCTGGTGAAGTCGGTGCGCCGCCAGCTGCGCGCCGTACCCGGCAACGGCCTCGGGTTCGGCGCGCTGCGCACCTTCGGACCGCCCGAGGTACGCGAGCGCCTGGGACGCGCCGCCCACGGCCAGGTCGTCTTCAACTACCTCGGGCAGTGGGACGCCCGCCCGGAGAACCCCGGCGACGGACTCGTCCGCGCCGAACACGGCTCGTTCGGCCGCCACCACGACCCGCGCGACAGCGGCTCCCACCCGCTGGAGATCGTCGGCGCCGTCCAGCGCGGCCGGCTGTCCTTCACCTGGCACCACCGGCCCGCCCTGCACGCCACCGGCACCGTGCGCCGGGTCGCCGAGGACTTCGCCCAGGCACTGCGCCACATCGCCCGCCACGCCCGCGAGCGCCGGTGACACCCCGCCCCGTCGGCCGGGCCCCACCACCGGCCGGCGCACGACCAACCGTTCCGCCGACACCGTCACGAACACAGAGAGCGAGACCGACAGACATGGACGAGAACACCCGCTACCAGGTGCTGCGCAACGACGAGGAGCAGTACTCGCTCTGGCCCGCCGACCTCGAGGTGCCCGCCGGCTGGCAGCCCGTCGGCAAGGAGGGCACCGAGGCCGAGTGCTCCGCCTACGTCGACGAGGTGTGGACCGACATGCGCCCGCGCAGCCTGCGTGAGCGCATGGAGAACGCCGAAGCCTGACGCCCGCGCACCCGGGCCGGGGCGCACCACCGCCCCGGCCCCGCCCGCCCGTTCCTCCCTCAGGAGCCCTCATGACACCGGTCCTGCACACCGAACGACTCACCTTCCGCCCCTACCGCCCCGAGGACGAGGACGCCTTCGTGGCCCTGCTGCGCGACGAGGAGGTCTGCCGCTGGATGGGTCAGGAACGCGTGCCCGAGGAGGACATCCGCACGCTGTTCCGCGCCATCCTGAAGGACGTCTACCCCCAGCGCTTGTTCGACGTGTGGGGGCTGTGGCAGGGAGACGTCTTCGTCGGGCACGCCGAGGTGAAGAAGACCGGAAACGTCGACGGACACGAACTGATCGCCGCCCTCGCACCCCCCTACTGGGGCCACGGGCTGGGCACGGAAGTGGTCCGCGGCCTGCTGCGCCACGCCGCCGACACCCTGGGGCTGAAGGAGGCCTACGGCATGGTCGGAGCCGACAACACCGCCAGCCTCGCCATGTGCCGCCGCCTGGGCTTCCGGCACGTACGGGACGTGACCGGCGACGACGGCAAGGTGACCCGGATGATGGTGATCCCGACGACGACGGAAGCGGACTGATCGCGGGGGCGGCGACGGCCGCCTCCGGCGCCACCGCCCCCCCCGCACCGGTACCACCGCGGCCCGCGCGTCCGCCGTCCGGGCCTTGTGCTGTCCCCGCGGGGGCCCGTCCCGTATCGCAGCGGGACACCAGGGCGCTCTGCCGGCAGCAGAACACCGGCCGGACCGGGCCCGACGCTCACTACAGTCCACTCCCATGACGACGATCACGACGCGTACGGTCGAGTACGCGGCCGACGGCTTGACGATGACCGGGCACCTCGCCCTCCCGGCCGGTGCCGGCCGCCG
Organism: Streptomyces sp. NPDC085931; assembly: GCF_044540565.1. Taxonomy (NCBI): domain Bacteria; kingdom Bacillati; phylum Actinomycetota; class Actinomycetes; order Kitasatosporales; family Streptomycetaceae; genus Streptomyces; species Streptomyces sp. NPDC085931. Next base: position 255,068 of record NZ_JBITSK010000002.1, on the reverse strand, counting down.
GCCCGGCGTGCTCATCGGGCCGGAGGGCATGGGGCCCAGCGACGTCGAGCGCCGCCGGGCCGATGCGCTCGCCGAGCTGGGCTACACCGCGCTGGCCTTCGATCTCCACGGCGGGCGCTACTTGGCCGACCCCGAGGAGATGCTGGCCCGCTGCATGCCACTGCTCGCCGATCCCGACCGGATGCGGCGCATCGGCCTCGCGGCCCTCGACGTCCTGCGCACCGAGCCGCGAACCGACCCCGACCGGATCGCCGCCATCGGCTACGGCACCGGCGGCGCCATCGCGCTGGAACTCGGGCGAGCGGGCGTCGACTTGCGCGCGATCGGCACCGTCAACGCGACCACCACGGGCCGACCGGGCGAGGCAGCGCGCATCCGCTGCCCGGTGTGGGCCGGGGTCGGATCGCAAGACCCGATCATGCCGACCGACCGGCGCGACGCGTTCACCGCCGAGATGCAGGCCGCGGGCGTCGACTGGCGCCTCACGCTCTACGGCGGCGCCCTGCATGCCTTCCACCACCCGCCGGTCGACCACCCCACGGTCCCCGGTGTCGGCTACCACCCCCGGCACGCGCGACGCGCCTGGCGCGACGTCGTCGACCTGCTCGCCGAGTGCCTGCCCGTGACGGAGAACCCGGGCGCATGACCCGGGCGACACGGGCGCGCTTCGCCACCCCCCGTCGGAGTTCGGCGATCACCCACCCACCGTCAGCACGATCTTGCCCTGGATATGACCCCGTGCGGCTCGCTCGTGCGCGCCGGCCGCATCGGACAACGGGAAGACGCTGTCCACCCCGACGTGCAGCCTGCCGTCCTCGAACAGTGGGCTGATCTCGGCGAGTTGGCGGCCGCTGGAGCGCACCTGGATGTTCGAGACCGTGATGCCCGACCGTGCCGTCTCCTCCTCGTCGAACTCGGCGAAGAACACCGGAAGCATGGTCCCTCCGGGCTTGAGCACGGCCAGCAGACGCGCGCCCTCCCGGCCACCGACCGCGTCGATCACCAGGTCGACGTCCCTGACCACGTCCGCGGCTCGGGTGGTGGTGTAGTCGATGACCTCGTCGGCGCCGAGCTTGCGCAGGAACTGCTCGTGCCGCCCCGACGCCACCGCGACGACGCGCGCCCCCTTCCACTTCGCCAGCTGCACCGCGAAGTGGCCCACACCGCCGGCGGCTCCGTTGACCAGCACGCTCATCCCCGGCGTGATCGGCACCGGCCGGTGCACCCGGCCGGTGAAAGGAGACGGCACGTCATGGCCGAGATCGATCAGGTACTGCCAGGCCGTGAGCACCGACATCGGTGCAGCCGCCGCCCGCACGTGGTCCAGGCCGGCCGGCTTGTGGGCCAGATCGGAAGCCGGCGCGGCCACATACTCGGCGTACGTCCGGCCGTCGAACCCGGGGAACCGCAGCATGCCGAAGACCTCGTCCCCGACAGCGAACCGCGACACGTCCGGCGCGACGGCCTCCACCACGCCCGACATGTCCGTTCCGGGAATCACCGGGAACTCCAGCTCCGGCCTCATCTCGGCCGGCATGACCTTCATCCCCTCACGCAGGTACCAGTCGGGTGGGTTGATGCCCGCCGCCCGCACCCGGACGAGCACCTCACCCGGACCGATCTCGGGCACCGGCACCTCCTCGTACCGCAGAACCCCCGGGCCGCCCGCTTCGTGGAACTGGATCGCCTTCATCACACCTGTCGCTTCCTCGGAACATCCTTGCCCTCACAGTCAACGCGCAGGCGGGCAGGGCCGTCCAAGACCGATTCGGCAACCGCGTCATTCCGAAACGGCATGACGCATACCCTGGACGGGTGAACGATCCCGGACAGGACCTGGACCTGCGGCTGGTGCGTTACTTCACCGTGGTGGCGGCGCACCAGCACTTCGGCCGAGCCGCCGCCGACCTGCACGTGGCACAGCCGGCCCTGAGCCGCCAGATCCAACGCCTCGAGAAACACCTCGGGACACGGTTGCTGGACCGCTCCCCCCAGGGCACCCGGCTCACGCCGGCGGGGCGGACGTTCCTCTCGCACGCCGAAGCCCTGCTGCAGACGGCTCGCCGCGCCGAGCTGGCAGTACGTGAACACGCCGAGGCCCAGCGCATCGTCATCGGCTACGTCGAAGACCTGGTGATCACTGCCGCCGTGCGGGAACTGCGCCGCCGCCACCCGGAGGCCGAGATCACCACCCGCTACCTGAGCTGCGGCGATGTCAAGGCGCTGCCCGACCGACGCGTCGACGCCCTGATCGCGCGGACCCCGCTGCCGCTGGCCGACGGCGACGTCGTCACCACCCCGCTGTACGAGGAGCCGCGTGTGCTCGTCGTCCCGAGCGGCCACCCCTGGGCCGAGCGCGCGTCGGTGACCGCGGAGGAACTGGCCGGCCAGGAGCCGGCACCGTGCGCGTTCGAGACCGAGGACTGGACGTCCTACCGCGTTCTCGGAGCCGGTGTACCACCGATCGAGACCTACGAGGACAAGCTCGAACTCGTCGCGAGCGGCAGGGCCGTCGTCGTACTGCCGGTCGGCGACCGGCGCAGCTCACTACGGCCCGACCTGGTCACCGTCCCGATCCAGGGCGCTCCCCCCAGCCAGGTCGTCCTGGCCAGCCGCAAGGGCGACCCGAACCCGATGATCAAAAGCCTCCGAGCGGCGGCCATGACCGTTCTGCCCGCCCCGGCGCACTGAACCGGACATGAGGGCGATATCCGCTGGTCGCCGCGTGCGGACGGTGTCCATACTGCCGGGATGGATCCGGTCACGATCGAAACAGACCGTCTGTCGCTGCGGGCGTTCACTGCTGCGGACGTGGACGCGGTGTACGAAGCCTGCCAGGACGAAGACATCCAGCTCTACACGCCGGTGCCGGTGCCGTACCGGCGCGCGGACGCGGAGAAGCTCGTCGGCGAGACGCTGCCCACCCAGTGGGCCGAGGACAAGGACTACACACTCGGCGCGTTCCGCAAGGACACCGGTGCCCTGGTCGGCTCGTACTGCCTGACCCTGGTCAGCCGCGGCGTCTGGGAACTGGGCTACTGGGCCGTCAAGGAGCAGCGGGGCCAGGGCTTTTCGGTGGAGGCCGCACGTGCACTGTGCGACTGGGGCTGGGCCGGTCTTGACGCGCACCGCATCGAATGGTGGGCCATGGTCGGCAACACCGGGTCGCGTGCCGTCGCCGAAAGACTCGGCTTCACCGTCGAAGGGACGCTGCGCAACCGCGGCATCGCCAACGACGGCAAGCCGCACGACTGGTGGGTGGGAGGACTGCTGAGGCCCTGACCCCCGCGACGCGGCCGTAGCGGAGTCCACGACTCGACGGCATCGCGCCGGGATACGACCGCGGAAGGACCCCGCCCCCTCCTGCGGTCGCACAGCGGCCGTTCACCTGACGTGCTCGAATGCGACCCTGGTCGCATGTGATCGCGACCAGGGGGTGATGTGGCAGCGCGTGCCGCGCCCCGAGGATGTCCGAGTGACCGAGACCATCGCCGGGCTGTACATGTCGCCTCTGGAACTCCTCGCCCTGCTCAGTGCCCTGGCGCTGGTGGTGGCGCGCTGGCTTCCGTCCGCGGCCCGCGCACGCGCCGCCATCACGGCGGTGGCGGTTCTCGTGCCGTCCGCGATCGCGCTGAGCGTGGCGGGAGTCCGCTGGCAGATGCTGCCGGTACTGGCGGGCGCCGCCGTCATGATCCCGTTCACCCTCTCGCCCCTGCTGCGCCGCCGTGCCGGCCGTCCTGCGCGGCGGGCGCGATGGTGGCTGGCGCTGCCGGGCTCGGTGGCCTGCCTCGGCCTGACGGCCACGGGGCCGGTCGCCGCCTGGGCCTTTCCCGTACCCGCCTTCCCCGAGCCGTCGGGCCGTTTCGCGGTCGGCACCCGGGTGATGCAGTGGACCGACCCGCGCCGCCCCGAGACCTTCACCACCGATCCGCACGACCGGCGCACGGTGGTGATCCAGCTCTGGTATCCCGCACAAAAGAGCGCCGCGGGCGCGCAGCGGGCCCGGTACCTGGGACGCACGGAGCAGGAGGCGCGTACCGTCTCCGACGCCCTCGCCCGCCAGGTCGGCCTGCCCGGCTTCCTGTTCGACGGCGTCCCGCGGGCCCGCACCCACGCGGTCTTCGACGCCCCGGTGGCCGGCGGGGACGAACGGTTCCCGGTCGTGCTGTTCTCGCCCGGGTCGGGCGGAGTGCGTACCCAGAACACCGCGTGGGCGGAGGAACTGGCCAGCCACGGCTATGTGGTCGTCGCCCTCGACCACCCGTACGACTCCGCCGCCGTCGTCCTCGCCGACGGCCGAACGATCCGCACCAGGACCCACTCCACCGGAGACCGGGACAAGGACGACGAGCTGGCAGCCGACTGGACGGCCGTCCGGGCCGCCGATCTCAGCTTCGTCCTCACCCGGCTGGCCACTGCGGCCGGAGGCGGCGACGCCGGCCCGCTGACCGGACGCCTGGACACCGGCCGGGCCGCGGTCACCGGCCACTCCATGGGGGGCGCCGCCGCCCTCCAGGCCGCCCGGCGCGACCGCCGGTTCGACGCCGTCATCGATCTGGACGGCTACCCCCACGGCCCCACCACCCCCGCCCTCCACCAGCCGGCGCTCGCACTGGCCCAAGCCACCACCGCGAGCACCGACCCGCACTACGCACCCCGCCTCACCCAGGCCCTCGAGCGCAACACCGCGACGAGCTACCGGCTCACCGTCCCCGGCGCCGCCCACCTCACCTTCATGGACGGCCCCCTGTACCTGCCGCCCGTGCCCTCGATCACCGGCTCCCTGGGCCGCACCGGCAGCCCGCACGTCGTCGCCGCGACCACCCTCGCCTTCCTGGACACCACCCTGCGGCACACACCCGGTGACCTGGCCGGCACTCTGGCGGCACACGGCCGCCTCAGCGTCTACTCGCCCAAGCCCGGGTCGGCGGGAAGGCAGGAGACCAGGTCCGGCCGGCTGGGGTCACGCCCCACCACGGCGGGTGTGCCGCCGCGTCCGGCGTTGCCCGAACCGTGACCAGCCGGTGCACTCGCTCCCGACACCGCCCGGCAGGAGGCAGGCAGTGGATCATCCCCCCGACGTCTCGGGTAGCGTCAGGGTATGAGCCATCCGCACCCTGAGCTGAAAACCGCCCCGCCCCTGCCGGAAGGAGGGCTGCGGGTCACCGCCCTGGGCGGCCTGGGGGAGATCGGCCGCAACATGACCGTCTTCGAGCACGCCGGCAAGCTGCTCATCGTCGACTGCGGCGTGCTCTTCCCCGAGGAGACCCAGCCCGGCGTGGACGTGATCCTGCCGGACTTCACCTCGATCCGGGACCGCCTGGACGACATCGTGGGCGTGGTGCTGACCCACGGCCACGAGGACCACATCGGCGGCGTGCCCTACCTGCTGCGCGAGCGGTCCGACATTCCCCTCGTCGGTTCCAAGCTGACACTGGCGTTCCTGGAGGCCAAGCTCAAGGAACACGGCATCCGGCCGCGCACCGTGCGGGTGCGGGAGGGCGACCGGCGCGGTTTTGGACCCTTCGACTGCGAGTTCGTCGCGGTCAACCACTCCATCCCGGACAGCCTCGCGGTCGCGATCCGCACCGGCGCGGGGATGGTGCTGCACACCGGCGACTTCAAGATGGACCAGTTCCCCCTCGACGATCGCATCACCGACCTGCGCGCCTTCGCCCGTCTCGGCGAAGAGGGCGTGGACCTGTTCCTCACCGACTCCACCAACGCGGAAGTGCCCGGCTTCACCACCTCCGAGCGCGAGCTGAACCCGGCGATCGAACAGGTGATGCGGACCGCGCCGCGCCGGGTCATCGTCTCCAGCTTCGCCAGCCACGTGCACCGCATCCAGCAGGTCCTGGACGCCGCCCACGAGCACGGCCGCAAGGTCGCCTTCGTCGGCCGCTCCATGGTCCGCAACATGGGCATCGCCCGCGATCTGGGCTATCTGAAGGTCCCGTCCGGTCTGGTCGTGAGCACGAAGGAACTGGAGAAGCTCCCGGACCACAAGGTCACGCTGGTGTGCACCGGCTCCCAGGGCGAACCGATGGCCGCGCTGTCCCGCATGGCCAACCGGGACCACATGATCCGCATCGGCAAGGGCGACACCGTCCTGCTCGCCAGCTCCCTCATCCCCGGCAACGAGAACGCCATCTACCGGGTGATCAACGGACTCACCCGGTGGGGCGCCCACGTGGTCCACAAGGGCAACGCCAAGGTGCACGTCTCCGGGCACGCCAGCGCCGGCGAGCTCGTCTACTGCTACAACATCGTCAAGCCGCGCAACGTCATGCCGGTGCACGGCGAGTTCCGCCACCTGCGGGCCAACGCCGACCTCGCCATCCGCACCGGCGTCGACCCCGAGCGGGTCGTCATCGCCGAGGACGGCGTCGTCGTCGACCTCGTCGACGGCCGCGCCCGTATCACCGGCAAGGTCCCCGCCGGCAACGTCTACGTGGACGGCATGGAGGTCGGCGGCGCCACCGAGGCGTCCCTCAAGGACCGGCTCACCCTCGCGGAGGAGGGCGTCGTCACCGTGGTGGCCATCGTGGACGCGGACACCGGCGCCCTCGCCGAGGCACCCGACTTCCTGGCCCGCGGCTTCGTTCACGACGACACCACCTTCGAGCCGGTCATCCCCGTCATCGAGAAGACCCTGGCCAAGGCTGCCGAGGAAGGCGTCGGGGACGCCCGCCAGCTCGAACAGCTCATCGCTCGCGCCGTCGCCAACTGGGCCTTCCGCACCCACCGGCGCAAGCCCCTCATCATCCCCGTCATCATCGACGCCTGAGCAGACCGTGCCCCGGGCAGCGCCCGGGGCACGCCCGGACGGCCGGCAGCCGCACGCGCCGCTCCGCGAGCGGCTCGGGCGCCGGAATTCGCTCAACGGTCGATCGGCGTTCCGTCCGGGGCGAACGACCGGGGGAAGGTGAAGGCGTGCGGTGCCGAGCCGTGTTCGCCGAGGAGGTGCAGTCTGCGAACACCGTCCTGCCAGGTGGGCAGCGAGCCGTCGGGGAGCCACCACAGGACGTGACCGGGGCGGCCTGTCCCGTCGAACCAGTCGTGACGCCTGGTGAGCGCCGTGCGGTGCAGGCCGGTGTAGACGGCGTCGAAGGCGGGCCGCAGGTCGCTCCACAGGGACAGGGTCGTGGCCAGAGCGGCCGTCTCCGCGGTGCGGCCCTTGGCGTACCAGGCCGGGACGGTGAACTTCCCCCACTCTCCCCAGTCCGCGTCGAACAGGTCGCCCTGGATGTGGCGTGCCGGTTCGGCGTGAGCGATGTACCCGGGACGCCGGCTGATCTCCCGGTAGACGGCCTCACCGCTTGCGTAGAACTCCTGAGCGAGGGGCGCGGAGTCGGTGAGAGGAAACTTCAGAACACCGAAGGTGTACAGAGCAAGACGAGGCATGCGTCTCTCCGTGTCGAGCGGGGGACAGGGGCAGAGGGCTCTGTGCGACGGTGGGCGCCGCCGGACGACCGGTGACGATAGCCACCCCCGCAGACGCTGTCGAAGTTGCGTTTTCCCTCCTCAAGTGGCCTCTGCACAAGCCCTGTTCGAGCCGAGGCGGCGCACTGCCGCCGGGGCGGCTCCGCACCGGCGACCGGATTTCGTCATGGCGACGGAATTCGGCCAACAGTCGTCCTCCTTTCCCTCCGCCGGGCAACCGCACAACCGGTCCCTTCCTCTCACAGCGCGGGCGGAGCAATCGCCTCTCGCGTGACGGCCCCGGCCCGCACCTCACGGTCGCGCCGTGCGGCCTGCTTCCTTCTCACAGCACCGGAGGACGAGGGACCCATGACCAGAAAACGCACCGCCCGGCTGCGGCGTACGCTGCTCGCCGGCACCACGGCCGTCGCCGTGACAGCCGTCACGGCCGGCATCGTGGCCGCGGCGCAGGAGCCCGCCAAGGCCGCTGCGAGCCCCAAGCTGAGCCTCGTCGCGGCGACCACTTCGGTGACGCTGACCTCCTGGAAGGAGGAGCCGGGGGTGTACCTGGACCTCGGCACCTACCTCGTTTCCGAGGGGAGGCCGCTGGAGCTCAAGGTGACCCGGAAGTCCTACAAGGACCCGGTGGCCGTCACCCAGACCGTGTGGGAGGGCGGCAAGGCCAAGGCGAAGAAACTGCCCACGGGCACCGTGAAGGACTTCTCCGGCCTGCCCGGCTTCTCGGAGATCACCCTCACCGACAAAGCCGGCAAGAAGGTCCTCACCCGCAGTGAGGACTTCTGCCCGAACAACGCCAGCGGCCGCGTGCGCCCCGACGCGCCCTCCACCTCCAAGTATCCGGAGAGCTGCCCCACCAACCCCTTCACCCTCGGCTCCGTGTGGGGCATCGAGAAGGGCTGGGCGGCCAACACCTACGCCGGTTCCTACACGGAGCCTGCCGAGCTGCCGGCCGGTACCTACACCGCCAGGATCGGTGTCGCCAAGAAGTACCGCGACCTGTTCGGCATCGCCGACAAGGCGGCCACGGTCAAGGTGACCGTGGTGGAACGAAGCGAGGACGACGAGAGCTCCACCGGGGCGGCGCGTCGCTCCGCCCAGGCCGGCGAACACGCCGGGCACGCCGCCGGCCACCACACGCCGGCCGCGCACTCCGGTCACGGCCCCGGGCACGCACCGACCATCGCCGAGGCCGCCGCGCCGGTGACGAGCGGGGCCGGCCCCTCGTACAACGTGGGTCACGGCCCGCTGAGGGCCGCGCCGCCGGCCCTGCCGTGGGCGCTGAAGAAGAAGCAGAAGTTCGCCCCGTCACCGCAGGCCGGGGACACCGCCGGCCAGACCGACGGTTCGCGTCGGGCGCCCGCCCTCGAACCGCTGTCGAAGCGGCCCGCCGGCAAGCCGTCCGTCCCGGACGTCCCCAAGCCGGACCTGCGTTCGCTGCCGGCCTACGGCATCGGCGTCAGCGCCGGCGGCAAGGACAACCCGGGCAAGGACTACCTGGCCTTCAGCGCCAACGTCTGGAACGCCGGCCCGGCACAGCTCGTGGTGGACGGGTTCCGCTCGCCCGGCAAGGCCAAGATGGACGCCTTCCAGTACTTCTACGACGCCAAGGGCAAGCAGGTCGGCTACACGCCGACCGGCACCATGGAGTGGGACCCGCGCCCCGGGCACGTGCACTGGCACTTCACCGACTTCGCCAGTTACCGGCTGCTGAAGGCCGACAAGAAGGAGGCCGTGCGCAGCGGCAAGGAGGCGTTCTGCCTGGCCAACACCGACGCGGTCGACTACACGGTGAAGAACGCCAACTGGCACCCGTACAACACGGATCTGTCCACCGCCTGCGGCGAGGAGAACTCGATCTCCGTCCGTGAGGTGCTGGACGTGGGTTCCGGCGACACGTACACCCAGGATCTGCCGGGCCAGTCGTTCGACATCACCGGCGTGCCCAACGGCACTTACTACATCCAGGTGCTGGCCAACCCGGAGAAGCGCCTGAAGGAAACCAACCTCGGTAACAACAGCGCCCTGCGCAAGGTCGTGCTCGGCGGCAAGCCGGGCAAGCGGACGGTCACCGTGCCGGCGCACGACCTGGTGAACGCCAACTGACCCCTGTCGCGCCGTCGAACGGGTGTCCCCGCCCGAGACCGGGGCGGGGACACCGTCGAGCACATCCTTCCGACCCATCGCGACGCAACGACCGACACACCGGCCGGGGCCCGGCGGGGCCCAGGCCCTAGGTCACCAAGCCGTGCCGGTAGGCGTAGACGACGGCCTGGACGCGGTCGCGCAGGTCGAGCTTGGTGAGGATGCGAGACACGAACGTCTTGACGGTCTCGGGGCTGATGACGAGCGCCGCGGCGATCTCGCTGTTGGACAGTCCGTCCGCGATGAGGCGCAGAACCTCCAGCTCACGGGGTGTCAGCGGAGTGTCCTGCGCGCCGCGCTCGGCTGGGCGGATGCGGGCGGCGTAACGGCCCACGAGCCGGCGCGTCACATCGGGATCCAGCAACGCCGCCCCCGTCGCCACGGTCCGGATCCCGTGCAGCAGCCGGTCCGGCGGGGCGTCCTTCAGCAGGAACCCGCTCGCTCCGGCCCGCAGCGCCTCGTAGACGTACTCGTCAAGGTTGAACGTGGTCACCACGAGCACCTTCACGGGCTGCTCGACCCCGGCCCCGGCCAGCAGCCGGGTGGCCTCGATGCCGTCGAGGACGGGCATGCGCACGTCCATCACCACGACGTCCGGGCGCAGTCGGCGGGCCAGTTCCACGGCGGTCCGCCCGTCTTCGCACTCACCCGACACGGTCATGTCGGGTTGCGCGTCGATGATGGTCGACAGCCCGGTGCGGATCAGTGCCTGGTCGTCGCAGACCAGGACCCGGATGGGCGTGCTCACGCCGCGCTTCCCACGGGTATCCGGGCCCGCACGAGGAAGCCGCCGCCGGTTCGGTGGTCCGCGCTGAAGTCGCCGCCCAGCACGTCGACGCGTTCGCGCAGGCCCGCCAGTCCCCGCCCGCTGCCGCCGGGGGAAACGGTCCGCGACCCGGAACCGTCCGTGCCGACCTCCACCGTGATCTCCCTTTCACCGTGGCGCACCAGGACCGAGATCCGGCTGCCGTGGTCGTACTTGAGCGCGTTCGTCAGGGCCTCCTGCACGACCCGGTAGGCCACCAGGTCGGCGCTGCCGGTGGAGACCGGCGGTGTGCCCTCCTCGGTGAACTCCACCGGCTGCCCGGCCAGTCGCGTCTGCTCGACGAGTGTGAGCAGCCGGCCGACGGGCGGCGTCCGGTCCTGTCCGCCGTGACCGGTGCCCTGGTCGGGGTTGAGCAGGTCGAGCAGGTGCCGCAGGTCGGTCAGGGCCCGCCGGCCGGTGTCGGTGACGGCGGTCAGAGCCTGGTCGAGACGGTCGGGCGACGCGGTCAGGTACCGGGCCGCCTCGGACTGCACGACCATCGCGGTCACATGATGGGTCACGACGTCGTGGAGTTCACGGGCGATCCGGGTGCGCTCGGCGGTACGGGCGTCCTCGGCGACGCGGCCCCGCCGTTCGGCCTCCGCGGTCCGGGCGGAGCGCATCCACGCGCCGACGCCCCACGCGAGGGCGAGTGCGAGATAGAACGTCACGAACTCGGCCACCGGTGCGCCCGGTCCGCGCTGATGGAGGGCGACCGCCAGAGTCGCGAACGCCACGGAGCAGGCGACCGGGGTGACGCGCCGGTACCGCTCCAGATACGACCCGGCGCTCAGCAGGGCGATGGGCAGCGCGGCGCCGGCCAGGAGGTGGTAGCCGTACAACTGGTCGAGAGCGAAGCCGCACGACACCAGGGCGAGGCAGACGAGCGGCCGCTGCCGGCGCACGGCGAGCGGGAGGCACTGCAGGACGGCCGCCGCACCGGCCAGCACGTCCACGGGGCGGTCCGGCACACCGCCGACCTCCGTGCCGTTGCCGTGCAGCGCCGGCACGGCCGACGCCACGAGGAGCAGGATCCCGAGCGGAAGGTCCCGGACCGTGACATCGAGCCGGTGCCACAGCTCCGGGACACGTCGACGATCGATCACCGGGGCAGTGTAGCCGCGGAGTTGGCGCCCGCGGCCCGCCGGGAACCGAAGGGCACGATGTGCCCGCGCCGGTGGGCCAGCCACAGGAACACCAGGGTCAGCAGCGCCCCGAAGCCCACCGAGTACACGCTGCCCTCCGGCCCGAAGGCGCCGCCGGTGAGCAGCTCCGGTCCCGACATCGAGGCGTCCAGGAGTCCCTGGCTGGCGCCGTTGCCGGAGACCTCGGTGCTGAAGACGCCGGCCGCGGCGAAGTTCCAGCCGAAGTGCACGCCGATCGTCAGCCAGAGGCTGCGCGTGGCGGCGTACACGGCGGCGAGCATGAAACCGGCCTCGATCGCGATGGCGAGGCATCCCCACAGGGTGGCGTCCTCGTTGAGCAGGTGCGAGCAGCCGAAGACGAGGCCGGTCAGCACCAGGGCCAGGTAGGTGCCGATGTGCTCCTCGATGATCCGGAACAGCACGCCGCGGTACACCACTTCCTCGGTCGCCGCGGCGGCGGCCATCAAGCCGAGCAGTCCCAGCGCGCCGGTCACCGAGCCCAGGCCGTCGACGTCGTAGTGGCCGGAGGCGAGGAGGATGACGATGACGGCCGTGAACATCCCGCCACCGATCAGGACGCCCCGAGCGGTCCGGGCCGCGGCGCCTTCCCGGACCACGTCCGGGGCGGGCCGGTGCTCGGTTCGCCGCACCACCCACCCGTACACGAGCACGATCAGTGCCGCGACCGCGACGCCCAGAACGAGCGAGAGCCAGTCGTTGTCCTTCACCGCGTTCACGGCACCGCCGCCCAGGGCGTAAACCGCCACCACGGCCAGGAACTGCCAGACAAACCTCACGGGAAAACCCTTCGCCGGGCCGCGACCGGTGCGCCGCGGGCTGCACCGAACGCTACGAACCCGGAGGCCGGGATTCGTCACCTCACGGTGGACACCTGCCTGTAGCTCGCACGGGGGACAAGTCCCTCCGGGGACTCCGGCCGGACTGGCTGGTCCGTGTACGTGGCCCGCGACCTCCACCGCCGCTTCAGGACCCGCCGGTTCCGTCGGCCCCCAGTCACGTGCCCCCGAAGGGAAGGGAGCCCCCGCTCAGACCCGGGTGTAGCCGCCGTCGGCGAAGAGTTCCGCGCCGGTGACGAACGACGAGGCGTCCGAGGCCAGGAAGAGGGCGGCCTCGGCGATCTCCTCGGCGTCGGCCAGCCGCCCCAGCGGCACCACGGCCTCGGCGAACCGGTCGGCGTCCGGCCCCGCGGCGCGCAGCAGGGCGGGGGTCCGCGTGGGGCCGGGGCTGAGGAGGTTGACCCGGAACCGGCGCTCTCGTGATTGACGGGCCCAGTTGTGCACGAGGTTGCTCAGCGCCGCCTTCGAGGCGCTGTAGACCTCGAGTTGCTCGTTGGGGCGCACACTGTTGCTCGAGCCGATGACCAGGATGGAGGCGTTCTCCGCCAGCAGCGCAAGCGCCTTCTGGACGGTGAAGAGCGGGCCCTTGACGTTGACGGCGAGCGTCAGGTCGACGTTCGCCTCGGTGTGGGCGCCGAGCGCGGCGTCCGCGACGATGCCCGCGTTGGCCACCAGCACGTCGATGTGTCCGGCCTCCTCCCGGACCCGCGCGTAGAGCGCGTCCAGGTCGGCCAGGACCGAGACGTCGGACCGTACTCCGGTGGCCGCTTCACCCAGCTCCGTGACCGCCGCTTCGAGGCGGTCGATGTCCCGGCCGGTCACGAAGACCCGTGCGCCCTCCCGGACGAAGCGGTGGGCGATGGCCAGCCCGATCCCGCTGGTTCCTCCGGTGATCACGGCCACCTTGTCCCGCAGTACGCCTGGCATGTCGAGCCCTTCGGTTGTGGAATGGATCGTCCACAACGTAGGCAGTAATGGACGATCGAGTCAAGAATGGTTAGGGTGAGGTCATGCCGAGACCACGCGCATTCGACGAACGCCAGGTGCTGCAGCGGGCCCGGGAACAGTTCTGGGCGACCGGCTATGCGGGCACCCGCATGGACGACATCGCCCGGGCGACCGGCCTGGGCAAGGGCAGCCTGTACGGCGCGTTCGGCGACAAGTCCCAGCTGTTCCACCGCGTCTTCGACGACTGGTGCACCGCGGTGGTGGAGGTGGCCGAAGGGCGACTGGCGGGCGGCCCGGACGCGGAGGCCTGGGACCGGCTGTCGGCATACGTGCACCTCATGGCGGAGAACACCGCCTCCGACACCGAGCACCGCGGGTGCCTGGTGGCCAAGGGCGCGGCGGAACTGGCCCAGCACGATCCGACGGTCGCCGGACGGTCGGCCGAGACCATGACGGCCCTGCTGACCCTGCTGCAGGCGGAGATCAGCGCCGCCCAACGCCACGGCGACATCGACGCCGCTGCGGACCCGCAGCGACTGGCGGCACTGCTGCTCACGGTGGTTCGCGGTATCGAGGCGGTAGGCAAGGCCGGCCTCGACCCGGAGACGGTGCGCGGCATCGCGGACACGGCCTTGGCGGTCCTGCCCAGACCTGAGGGGCGGCAGCGTCTCGCATCCGGTCGTCGCACTCCGGCCTCCGGGAACTGACCTCGCTGCGCAGCGCGCTCGGCGCGGCTCTACGGCTGGCTGTACTGGCGCTGCGATGCCCCGGACGGCTGCGAAAGGCCCGTGTCTACGCGGTGTGAGACCCGCCTGGCAGGGAACCCCCAGGATGAGGAGGGCCTGCGCGGCCGTCGGCCGGCGAAGCAGTGAGCGCGACTCCGTCTGCGGTCCGCCTCCCAGCGGCCCCGGGGCGGCGCCATCTACCCTCCCCGGAGAGAGTGTCACCCTCATGACCAGCAACACCACGGTCCGCCCCCCGCCCGCACAGGCGTCCGGCAGCGACTTCGCACAGCTGTCCAGGAAGATCGCCGAAGCCGGGCTGATGGAGCGCCGTCCCGGCTACTACGCCCTGCGGATCACGCTCGTGACCGGGCTCTACGTCAGCGGCTGGGCGGCCGTCGCACTCCTCGGCGACAGTTGGTGGACCCTGGCGGTCGCCGCTTTCCTGGCCGTCGTGTTCGGCCAAGTCGCCCTGCTCGCGCACGACGCGGCCCACCGCCAGGTGTTCCGCCGCCGCCGGGCCAGCGAGACCTCCGGACGGCTCGCCGGTGCCGGTATCGGCATGAGCTACGGCTGGTGGCAGGACAAGCACACCCGCCACCACGCCAACCCCAACCACGAGGAACTCGACCCCGACCTCGACCCTGACCTGCTGGTCTGGTCCCCGGACCAGGCTCGGGCCGCCCGCGGGCTCCCCCGTCTGATCGGCCGCTGGCAGGCTTTCCTCTTCTTCCCGCTCCTCACCCTGGAGGGCTTCAACCTCCATGTGTCGAGCGTGAAGGCGCTGGCCAATCGCTCCCTCAAGCACCGAGGCCTCGACGGCGCGCTGCTGTTCGGGCACTTCGCCGTCTATCTGGGCGTCCTGTTCTGGCTGCTGCCGCCCGGGATGGCGTTCGCCTTCCTCGCCGTCCACCAGTGCCTGTTCGGCGTCTACCTCGGCTCCCTCTTCGCGCCCAACCACAAGGGCATGCCGATCCTGAAGGGGGAGGACCGCCCGGACTTCCTGCGCCGCCAGGTGCTCACCTCGCGCAACGTCAACGGCGGCCGGCTCACCGACATCGCCCTCGGCGGGCTGAACCACCAGATCGAGCACCACCTGTTCCCCAGCATGCCCAGCCCCAACCTGCGCAAGGCCCGGGCCATCGTCCGGCGCCACTGCGAGGAACTGGGCGTGGAGTACGCGGAGACCGGGCTGATCACCTCCTACCGGCTCGCCCTCACCAGCCTCCATCAGGCGGGAGCACCGCTCCGGAACGCGCGGATCCCCGCGTAGCCGACAGGCGCAGCGGCTCCGGGCCGGCCCCGCCGGCCTGGTCACGGCCTCCTGGAGCCCGGTCCTCCGACGCAGACGGACCGGGCCACAGGACCGCAGGGCCACAGGGCCACAGGGCCACGGGACCACAGGGCCGCCGGGCGGCCCGGGGCCGGGCCACTGACCGAACGGTGTAGTGCTGTTCGGGCGCCGGTCCGGGCATGCCGCCGGTCCGGCCGTTCACCCCCGCACGTCATGCGCGGCGGTGTACGGCCGGACCGGCGGCCGGAGATGTCAGCCGGTGCTGTGCCGCCGGCTGGAGCGGCGGGGTCCGTCGTCGTGACGGTCACGGTCGCCTGTGGTGTCGCTCGCCGCGGTCCGGCCGTGTGCCTTCCGCGGCGCCGACGGGCCCGGGACAGGCATCCCGGAGCGGCCGTAGTGGAAGGCGGCGGCGCGATCACCGTGCTGGGTGTTGAGGAGGCGGATGAGGAGCGCTCCGAAGGCGATCATCGCAAGGATCGCCACCACGGTCAGGAAGGTCTGCACGGTGCTCACCTCTCCGTCGGGGGATGCGCCGGGGGAGCGGTGACATTCGCGGTCCCGGGACGTGTGGCCGCTTCGCGGGCCTCGTGTCCGCCTTCGGAGTCCCAGGTCGCTTCCTCGGCGTCCCACATCGCTTCCTCGGCCCCGTCCGTCTCGGACACCGGCCGCTCCACGCCCCGGTCCGTCGCGGGCGCCGTGCGCAGACGTGCCGCCTCTGCCATCAGGCGGCTCGCGGTCGACGTGCCGAGGGAGTCGCTCGCGGCGGCCATCAGCCAGGCGGCCGCGGCGGGACTCGTCTGCGGCGGGATCACCAGGAGGTTCCAGCGACCCGCGCGGTACGAGAGCAGCAGCAGCTCGTGCGGGTCCTGTTGGTCGAGGAACCAGCCCACCTTCACCGTGTGACCGGTGACGGGCACCTTGCGCGGCACCACCGGCCAGTGGGTGGGATTCACCGTGACGCGGGTGATCCGCCCCCACAGTGGATCCAACACCGCCGCCAGGGCGGGCAGTTCGGCTCCGAGATCGCGGGAGTGGGGCCACCACGCGCCGTCCAGCAGAGCCGGTGCGGGTCCGGCGGGAGCCAGCGACAGGCGGAGTGTGGACGAGGAGAACGTGCGGTCATCGGCTTCTGCTGTCGGCGGAGGGGAAATGGTCGCAGTCATGACGCGGACCTTGCCCCGGACCGGCCGAAACCGGCCCGGCGTATTCGATCGCCGAAAACGACACGAGCCTGGAAGCCGGTGCGCGGAATATCCTCGGTACGTCGAGCCTACTCCTCGAAAGGGCCGAACGGACCGAACGGACCTGGTGGATCCGACGGATCCGGCAGCCGGTGCGCCAGCGGCCCCTGCGCACCGACGCACCGACGCACGGAAGCGTCCTCCGAGCGCTGTGACAGGAACCGGGAGCGACACCGGCATCGGAACCGACGTGCGAGAGCGGGCGCTGGGGGACCCGACGGCGCCGTCGTCAACGGCTTCGCGGCGCAGGCCGGTTGGGTCGACACCGCCCCGTCCCCGGCCGCGCGAGCGTGACCCGCTCCTTGCGATGCCGCGCTCGCGGTCCTCGTGTCGGCTGTGCGGGCGGGTGTCTCGCAGGGGACCATCGGGGGGTCGAAGCGTCGGCTTCTTGGACGCCGACGCGGCCGCGGCCTTCGAGGGGAGGCCGCCATGACGGAGGACGGCGTGGTGGAGGACGTGGTGCCCGGTGGGCAAGGGCCGGGGCAAGGGCAAGGGCAGGGGCGGTCACGGCACGCTGCTGGGCCGGAGTTCTGGCGGCAGGTCGTCGAGCAGCTCAGTACGGCCCTGATGGTGGTGGACCCGGCCGGACGGGTCCTCGCCGTCAACCCGGCCGCCGAACGGCTGTTGGGCCGGGACGCGGCGTCGGTGCGCGGGCAGGACGCGCACGAGCTGCTGCACCGGGAGGCGGACGGCGGCACGCTGCTGCGGGAGCAGTGCCCGCTGCTGCGGGCGCTGGCCGAGGGAGTTCCCTCGCGGGGGGAGGGCGACCGGTACCGGCGCGGTGACGGCCGTCTGATCTCGATCTCCTGGTCCGTTTCCCCCCTCACGGAGGGCGGCGCCGTCCAGGGCATGGCCCTGCTGTTCGGCGATGTCACGGGTGAGCGCAGCGCACGCCGGGCACGCGCGGCCTACACGAGCGCTCTGGAGGACCTCAACGAGCGGCTGACGCTGGTCGCGGAAATCACCGACGTACTGGGCCAGACCCTGGAGACCGACGAGGCCCTGGCCCGGCTGTGCCGCCTGCTGGTGCCCCGCCTCGCCGACTGGGCTGCGGTGGACCTGCGGACCGGTTCGGGGGAGGTCCACCGGGTGGCCGTGACCGGACCCGTGGGCCGGGACGCCGGGCTGGAGGGCGGACGTGAACGCCTTCCCGAGCCCGGGGAGGCCGACCGCTCTCCTCTCGTCCGGGTGCTGCACGGAGGCGATCCCGTGCTGCAGAACGAGCGGGACGAGCGGGATGAGCGGGACGAGCAGGACGAGGCGGAGACGGCGGCGGCCCCCGGCTCTCCCCTGGCCGTCCACCACCGCGACTTCCTGCGCACGGTACGCGCGACGTCCGCCCTCACGGTGCCGCTGGGTGCTCGGCAGCAGATCACCGGTGCCCTGACGCTGGTACGTACGGACCCGGCTCACCCGTTCGACGCCGAGAACCTGGAAGTGGTGAGCGACATCGGCCGCCGGGTCGGCCTGGTCATCGACAACGCGCGCCGCTTTGGTCGCCAGCGCGCCGTCGCCGAGGCCATGCAGCGCAACCTGCTGGCTCCGCTGCCGCAGCCAGGCCGCCTGCGGCTGGCCGCCCGCTACCAGCCCGCCCCGGCGGGCTCCCAGGTGGGGGGCGACTGGTACGACGCCTTCGAACGGAAGGACGGCACGCTCGCGCTGGTCATCGGCGACGTCGTGGGCCACGACCTGACCGCGGCGGCCGGGATGGCCCAGCTGCACGGCATCCTGCGCTCGCTGGCCTGGGACCACAGCGGCCGGCCCGGCGCCGTCGTCGACCGCCTCGACGATGCCATGCCCGCCATCACCACCGTCCCCATGGCCACCCTCGTCCTCGCCCTGCTGGAAGGCAGCCCGCACACGGGTCCGTGGACGCTGCGGTGGACCAGCGCGGGGCATCCGCCGCCGCTGCTGCTGACCCGGGACGGGCAGGCGCGGTACCTCGAAGCGGGGCAGGGACTCCTCCTCGGTGTCCCTCCGGGCACCGGCGGCGGCAGCCGGCCGACCGCCACCGAACCCCTGCCGCCGGGTTCCACCCTGATCCTCTACACCGACGGCCTGATCGAGATCCCCGGCAGCGACCTGGACACCGGCCTCGCCCGCCTGCGCCGCCACGCCCTGGCCCTCGCCGACGCCCCGCTGGACACGCTGTGCGACCACCTGCTCGCCCGGATGCCGCCGGGCAGCACCGACGACGTGGCTCTGCTCGCCCTGCGCCTGCCGACGCCGTGACAGCCGTCAGGTGACCGACGGGCGACGGACGCTCAGCCTTCGAGGAGCAGGACGCGCGACGGGCGGCGCGCGCACGAGGACGCCGCAGGCGCGTCGGCTTCGACGCACCGCCACCCCCAGGACCGCAGCGCCTCGGTGGTCCTGCCGTCGGAGCGGCTCACCAGCATGACGCCGAGCGCGGCACCGTGGTCGGTGAGCAGCCGCCTCTGCAGGCGCCGGGCGAGGTTCCAGGGACGGCTCTGGTTCTCTCTGCGCACGCGGGGCGGAACGAGTATCACGGAGATGGCGAAGAGGCGTCCGGAGGCGGCGGTGCGGAGCACATCCCCGGGGAGGAACCCGTCCAAGCCTTCCCACCAGGGTCCGTCGCCGCGTACGGGGAAACCGTAGGCGCATCCGGTCAGCTCCGTGGACTCCGCGATCACCAGCTCGAACCCCGGTCGCCGCAGGTCCGCGGCGAGTCGTCGCAGGAAGGCGCTGCGGGCCTGGTTCCACGCCCAGGGGCCGCCGCCCGAGGTCTGCGCGTAGAGGTCGCCCAGCTCCTCCATCCGGTCCTCGGTCTGACCCCGGGTCAGCTCACGGACGCGTTCGCCCGCGCGCGGCGACGAGCCCCGCTCCGGCCGCGGCCGACGCGGTTTCCCCGTGCGAGGCCGGTCCGGTAGGGCAGGGTTCGCGGGAAGCCCGGCGGTGGCCGGCGGAGCCGGCGCGTTCACGGTCATGGGACCAGCCCTGCCCCGGGCGCGGGCGGACCCGGCCCGGTGTCGTCGGTCGCCGAGGGCGGCATCCGGTGTCGGAGCCGGTGCGCGAGGAGCTCCCGGTGCCTCCACCGTACTCCCGGTCGCGCAGGCCGTGAGGTGGACGGCGTGGGCGGACGGACTCCGCAGCGGGGAGCGGGTGGAGGGCGGGGCCTGTGCTGCCGTCGACCGTGGCCGCTCGGGCGACGGAGTACCGTGGACGTACTGGGGGCTCGTCGCACACCGGTTTCCGCGCCGGTCTCGTCCTCGGCGCCACACACGCACCGGAAGGCCCGCGGCACAGCGAGGTCTTCCGAGACAGGTCGGCACGATGCCCTCGGTCCCCGAGCCCGTCACCGTTCCCCCGCAGCGCCCCCCGGCGCAGGTGTCCTCCTCTCCCTCCCGTTCGTCCCGGCCCTCCCGCCTCCGCCCGGGGGGACGGACCGGCGCCACGCGGGCGCTTCCTGCCGCCGCCCCGCGTCCGGACCCCGACCCGCGCAGGACCGTGCAGTGCTTCTTCACCATCGGCGCCGTCGCCCCCTGGCCCGGCGAGCCTGTGCGCCCGGCCCACTGACCTGCGGACACGACTGCGCCGACATGTCGTTCCCCTTCCCCGACCGGCTCGGCGGCCCGACCGCCCGGCCCGGACCACCCCGCACCGGCCCGAAGGACTCTTCGTGACCACCACAGCATCACCGCCCCCCAGCCCCGGCCTGCGTCTGCGGCTCGCCCCCGACAGTCCGCTGCCGCGCCGCCTCGACGGGGTGTGGTGGCCCCGCTCCTACGACCTGCTGACGGAGGTGCCGCAGCTGCTCGCCGGGCTGCC
Organism: Streptomyces sp. NPDC085931; assembly: GCF_044540565.1. Taxonomy (NCBI): domain Bacteria; kingdom Bacillati; phylum Actinomycetota; class Actinomycetes; order Kitasatosporales; family Streptomycetaceae; genus Streptomyces; species Streptomyces sp. NPDC085931. The sequence continues at coordinate 234,682 of NZ_JBITSK010000002.1, read as the reverse complement.
GCCCGCCTGGGGGCACATCGTCGGCGTCACGGTGAACGGGGCGGCCTGGTCGGCGGCACCGGGCCGGATGATCGTGTGCGACACGGTCGTGCACCTGCGCAAGGCGGCCGCACGGCATGCCCCCGACTCCGTCGTCCTGCTCACCCCGGGCCAGGGGCGCTGGGACCTTCTGGTCGTGCCGCCCGACACTCCCGAAGAGGATGCCGAGCCACTCATGACCACGGCGCTGGGTGCCCGCACCTGAAGGTGGGCGCCCAGGCGGCGGTGGCGGGGCTCCGCGTCAGGGTGAGCCGCTGCCGGATCCGGTGTCGATGAGGATCTGCCGCGCCCCGGTGAGGTTGCCGGTGCGGACCGCCTGGGCCATGGCGCCGTGCGCCGCCTCCGGTGTGGCGTTCGGCGGCACCACCAGCAACGACAGGATGTCCTCGTCCGCCCTGGTGATCAGGACGGTGTCGTCACCGACCGCGAACGAGTCGATGTGCACCACACGGTCGTCGACGACGATCCTCGTCGGCAGCCCTTCCCAGGCTCCGACGTCCAGCCCCACCCGGGCGACGGGACCGAGATGTTCGGTGAGGGCCTTGACCAGGGCGGGCAGCTCGGCACCGATGTCCCGGGACCGCGGCCACCACGCGCCGTCGAGGATTCCCTCGCGCGACTCGGTCGTCTCCAGCCGGAGCAGTGCGCTGCCCGGCCGCATGCCGGGGAGACCGGCACCCGGGGCAGGGCGCGTTCCAGGGGGTGTGTCGGAGTCGACCATGATGAGCCGCCCGTCTTCGAGGTTCGCTCTGCCGGGGGGGGATCGGGGGATCCGAAGGTGCCCTCACCACGTTACTCCGCGTGGCGGGCGGCACCGCGCCCGAAGGATTCCGGCGGGTGGACCTCCGCATCGGGCCGGCGCACGTTGACACGGATCATGCCCGGACGTTGACTGGCAGCAGGGCTCGGGGCCGTGAAGGAGGGCTGGGGCCGGCCGGGTGTCCGGCAGCCCGAACAGGCCGCCGAGAAGACCGAGGGCGTCTTCGGGCGGCGACGCCCGATACAACGGGAACGGTGCATACGACGATGTACGACCAGACACGCGCCCAGCAACCGGCGGACCGGCATCCCGGCGCCTCGGGACGCCGTACCGAGGGACCGGCGCCGCTGCTCCCGTCCGACGAACGGGACAGGATCGCCCAGCGCCTCGGACATGCCGTCAACCACTTCGCGGACACCCCTGGCGAGGCCCTCGCGGAGGCCGAGAGCGCCTTCGACGAAGCCACCGCGGCACTGGCCGCCGCCCTGGAGGAACGGCGGCGCGACCTGCGTGCGGCCTGGGAGGACCAGGATCCCGAGGCCCATGCTGCCGAACTCCGGGTCGCCCTGCGGGAGTACCGCGAGATCACGGGGCGGCTGCTGCGCCTGTGAGGGGCGCGCCGCCGCCGCTCGTGCGATCCACGGCGGCGGCCGTCCAGGGCTCCGCGCACGCCGATCCCTCCGCTCGGGTGCGTGAGCGGGGATTCGTGTGCCCTGCATCGAACAGCGCGTCGGCACGCGAGGATTCGATACCAGGCGATGCGGTCCCGACGGGCTCACCCGTTTCCGGTTGGCGATCACGGGCCCGGGGCATCACGAGGGGGCAGGCCCGGCCGGACAGGAACTTCCGCGGCCGGACGAGCGGTCACGGCCATGGTGGCCGGGCGACCCAGGAGGGGAAGTGATCCGCCATGCGTACGCATCGGCGTACCCATCGGCGTTCCGCACGAGTCGAGTACCACCTGCCGGACGAGGCCCAGTCAGCGCGCAGAGCACGGAGGTTGACGACACAGTTCCTGGCCCGGCCGGCCCACCGAGCGGAGGGACTCGACGCCGACCAGATCGGCGACGCGGCCCTCATCGTCTCGGAGCTGGTCACCAACGCCACGCGGCACGGGGGCAGTTGCCGCCTGTGTCTGCACGTGTCCGACACCCAGGTGACCGTCGAGGTCTACGACGGCAGCCCCGGGCACCCCGACGTACGGCCGCTGACGCCGTGGAGCGAGAGCGGGCGGGGCCTCGCCATGGTGCGGTCCCTGGCCCAGCGCTTCGACATCGCCCGGGTCGCCGGAGGCGGCAACCGAGTGCGCGCGGTGCTGGCCCTGTGACCGGCCCGGGCATCGCGTGGGGAAGCGAGGCGCTGCGGTAGGTCGACGTATGGATGGATTCCCGCGGTTGAGGGCAGTCGACCCTCACTCCCCATCGGTCACGGCTGCAAGGACCGTGGCGTGTCGGCGGGGACGATGTCACGTGACGCGGGGCGCGGGCGGGCTCCAGCGGCGGGCGCGGGGCACGTTCACGGTGACGCCGTAGTCGTGCTTGAGCTGTTCGGGAATGGCGTAGTGCATGACGCGTCCGCGGGTGAGAGAGGACAGTTCCAGGACGGTGGTGAGGTGGCCGAGGCGGTCCAGCGTCCAGGCGCCCAGCGGCGAACGGTCCTCGATGGTCTCCAGGATGCCGAGCAGGTGGGGGACTGCCTTGACCACCGTGTCCCAGGGCGTGCGCGGGACTTGGAGCCAGTCGGCACAGGTGTCGCCGATCAGGTGGCGGATCAGTGCGGAGACGATCGGGTCGAAGAACGTGCCCGGGACGACGTCCTCGTACAGGTCGATCAGCTGCCGGGTCAGATGCGCGCCCTCCGCGGACGGCCCCATGTGCCGGATCATGTACCGGTCCAGGAACTCGCGTGCCTCGTCGAGGGTCTTGGGGACGGTGTCCTGGTCGACGCCGAGCATCGCACCGACGACTCGCCAGGCGTAGAAGTAGGCCTCGGCGCCCTCGGTGGACATGTGGATGCCGAGGCGGTGCAGGGAGTCCAGGACGAGCAGGGAGAAGAACATCTGCCCGCCGATCATGTCCTCCTGGCAGATCGGCACGCCCTGCGTCGTGGTGTCCCAGCGGTCCGCGCGCTTGAGGTGGTGGCGGATGGAGGCGTGCAGCAGGCGGACCTTCTGGGCGGCCGGGATGAAGCGGCTGCCGGCTTCGAAGGCGTCGGGCTGCATGAGGTAGACGGTGAACTGGCCGGTCTCCGCCATGCGCTTGGCGGGGTACTTCAGCCCGTGGGTGGCCGACAGCAGCCGGGCCACGTGCGGGACCACGTAGCAGGCCGGCATGGAGGCGAACGACAACGCGGTGGAGATGTGCACGTTGTTGTCGATGAAGAACAGGCGGGCCTTTTCCATCTCCGCCCAATCCACCCAGGCCGGCGGGGCGCTGGTGGCGCGGAGGTACTCAAGGGCGACGTCGGGCAGTCCGTCGGGGAGAGGAGCGCCCGCGGTGGACACGTAGCGCATGAGGGTGTTGAACGTGCCGACCTCGCCGCGCTCGAACAGGGTGGCGACGGTGGCGTCGGCGAGCTCGTCGCCTGCCTGGCGCAGGGCGTCCATCGATGCCTCGCGATAGCTCATGGGGCTCCTTGGTCGTGCGGGGCGGCCGTAGGTCGTCGGGGATGTGCGGCAGCGGGGCGCGGCGGTGATCCGGCCGTGGTGCGAGGACGTCAGTGGTGGCGGACAGCCGCGGACCGAGCGAGGGCGGTCAGGGCCGCGGTGGCATGCCCGGGCAGGTCGAGGTCGTGGAGGCAGCGTGTGGCCTCCTCGACCCGCGCGGTGATCATCTCCTCGATGCGGTCCGGTGCCTTCAGCCGTCGCATCAGCGCGCGTACCGCCTCCAGGCCGTCTCCGTCCAGATCGCGTCGGCCCAGAAGGGCACGCAACCGCTCACGCTCCTCGTCTCCGGCGATACGCCATGTCTCCGCCAGCAGGGCGGTGGGCCGATGTCCGCGCACATCGTCGAGGTTCGCCTTGCCGGTGCGCTGCGGGTCCCCGAACAGGCCCAGGAGGTCGTCCCGGAGCTGGAACGCCTCGCCCAGCCGCACCCCGTACGCGGAATACCCTTCCAGCAGCCGCTCACCGGCGCCGGCCAGCGTGCCGCCGATCAACAAGGGCTGTTCGACGGTGTACTTGGCGGTCTTGTACCGGATGACCTTCAGCGACGCGGCGGTGTCCGGCACAGCTCCGGTGTGCAGGATCTCCAGGCACTCACCGGCGATCAGCTCTCGGGCCAGTGCCGCCCACAGCGGGCGGGCCCGGCCGAGGTAGGCGGCGGGCAGGCCGCTGGAGACGAACAGCTGACCGGCCAGCGACATCAGCAGATCGCCCACCAGCATCGCCAGGGAACGGGCGGCGTTCGCCGCGCGCGGGCGCCGCCGCAGTGCGCTGCGCAGGGCGACGTGCGCGGTGGGGCGGCCGTGGCGCAGCGCACTGTCGTCGATGAGGTCGTCGTGCACGACGGCGGCGGTATGCACCAGTTCCATGGAAGCAGCCGCCCGCACCAGCGCGTCACTGTCGGGCTGCCCGGCCGCACGCCAGCCCCAGTAGCAGAACGCCGCCCGCAGCCGCTTGCCGTCCGCGACCGCCTGCTCCAACTGCCGGGCGACGGGGTCCAGAGCCGGATCGACCGCCGCGAACCGGTCGGCCTCGTGGGCGACGAAGTCGCACAGCACCTCGTCCACGCGGGCCTTGAACGCAAGCGGATCCCAGCGCTCAGACACTGTCACCGGCCTGTCGGGCCATGACATGCCGGGCCAGCACCTCCAGGTGGGCCGGTGGCGCGGTCGCGTACTGGTCGAGCACCAGACGACCGCGAGCGATCAGATCCTGCTCGGCCTCGGCCGCCAGCGCGGCCGTGTCCGAGCGGCGCAACAGCCCTCGCACCGTGCCGAGCACCGACCCCACGGTGCTCACCGCCAGACCGGCCAGACCCGCCACCAGCAGCACCGCGTGCTGTTCCGGATGTCCAGGGCGTTCCGCTCCCCGAGTCATGCCAATCCCCCTCCACCCAGGAATGTGACGGCGCCGGTCCCGCGCCGCGTCTTCCAGCGTCCGGTGACCCAGGGGGGAGAGGGGGGAGAACTCACCAACGAGCGATCACACCGTATGGATGTACGGCCGACGTCGGGCCTGACTCCGCGCGGATGCGGTGCAGCATCTCACCAGTTGGACTTCGGTGCTCCGCTGCCCTCAGCAGCAGGTCGTGCAGCACCGCGGCGACGGCGACGGCATCGTCGACGCCGAGTACGGCAAGGCCTTCGCTGCGGCCATCCCGGCGGCCCGGTTCACCCTTCTCCCGCACAGCGGCCACCTGCCGCAGATCGAAACACCCGGAGCCTTGCTGGGCGCCCTCCTCACCAACTGACCCACTGCGACAGGGCGTCCGCTGTCGCCTCGGTGGGCATCCGCCGGGCTTGATCGGCACGGCGGGGGAGTTCCTCGTGGAAGACGAGGTGAAGAGGCTCGGACGCCGGCTTCCCTCAACGGTCCGATCGGCTCGTACGCCTGTATCAAGGGTGAATCGGGGACGATGCGCGAACCCGCGGAGGGCGGGCGCTGTCACTCTGCTGCTGAAGATCGCAGACGGCGCGGCGCCGGGGGAGGCCCGCAGCACCGGGTCTGCTCGGGGGCGTGGAGGAAGTGGGCGTGACAGTGCAGGAGTCCGCGACCGGCAGGGTGCCTCATCCCGCATCCGGCGGGCCGGGCGCGGCAGTCGGGGAGCCGCGGCAGGTGCCGCGGCATGTGGCGTGCGTGATGGACGGCAACGGCAGATGGGCGCAGCAGCGGTCGCTGCCGCGGACTCTCGGGCACCGCGCGGCCGAGACGACGGTGATCGACGTCATCGAGGCGGCGCGTGCGGCCGGGGTGGGCTGGCTGAGCCTGTTCGCGTTCTCCACCGAGAACTGGCGACGCCCCGACACCGAGATCGCCTTCCTGATGCACCTGGTGCGGCAAGTGGTGCGCAAGCACGCGCCGCTGCTGCACGCACGCGGCATCCGCTGCCGTTTCCTCGGGATGACCGATCCCCGTATCCCGCCCGAACTGGGCCGCGACATCGCTGACTTGAGGACGCTGACCGCGCGGAACCGGGGCATGACGCTCACCGTCGCGTTCGACCACGGCGGGCGCCGCGACATCGTGGAGGCCGCCCGCTCGCTGATGCGCAGCGGCGTGCCGGCCGAGGACGTGACCGAGGAGGTGTTCGCGGCCCATCTGCCCATGCCCGACACCCCGGACGTGGACCTGGTCATCCGCACCTCCGGCGAGCAGCGCATCTCCAACTTCATGCTCTGGCAGGTCGCCTACGCCGAATGGCTCTTTCCGCCGGTGCTGTGGCCCGACTTCCGCGCACCCGACTTCCTCCAGTGCCTGCACGCCTACCGGCAACGCGAGCGCCGCTTCGGCGCCGTGCCCACGAACAAGAACGGAGCCACCTCACCGTGACCACCGCCAACAGCCACGACCCCGCCGTCGGCGGCATGGGCTCCGCACCCGACGACAGCGGCGACGACGGCACCTCGTACGCGCCCCTGTTCGGCCCCGGCTCACAGTTCCACGCCTTCTTCAACGATCCGCGCTGGGCGCTGGCCATGGTCCGGGCGACCGTCCTGGAGGCCGCGCACCCGCAGATCGGCGCCGCCCTGATCGACAACTCCACCTTCGTCGCACACCCTTGGCGGCGGCTGAAGAACACCTTCCTCAGCATGCAGCGCATGTTCGGCGCCGACGAACAGGTGCGGCTGCGGGAGGCGGCACGGCTCAACCGCCTGCACGCCCGGCTGCAAGGAACCGGCGCCGGCGACCGGCCCTACGACGCGTTGGACCCCGCGGTGCGCGCGTGGGTGGTGGCCACCCTGTTCGAGAGCGCCGTCACCATGTGCCGGCTCAGCGGCCAGCCCTTCGAGCAGCAGGCCATGGAACAGCTGTATACCGAATTCCGGGCGTTCCTGGCCGCCATGGGCGACGAGGCCGGACACCTGCCGGAGGCTCTCGCCGACTTCTGGCCCTACTTCGACCAGGTGGTCGAGCGCGAGCTGGAGAACACCGAGGCCATGCGGATCATCCTGTTCAAGCTCTTCGACCACCTGCCCGCCCCGCCGGTGTTCAGTGGGTTCCCCACACTGTGGGCCACCGGCCGGGCCCTGGCCGGACCGGTCATCGGAGCGATCACCGTGGCCTCGCTGCCGGAACCCTTCCGCCGAAAGGCCGGGCTCCCCGAAGTCGCCGGCGCCCAGAGCGTGATGCAGGGCGCCTACCTCGCCGCCGGGCTGGCCCGGTTCCTGCCCGACGGCTGGATCCAGTCCGCCGGGATCGTCAACCTGCTCGCCACCTCCCCGCACAGCGACGACCCTCGCGCCCGCACCATCACCGCCCTCGGTGATCAGATGAAGCGCGCCGGCGCCCTCCTCAGGCTCCTGGCACCTCTGCCCACCCAGCCGCAACCGGACCCTGCGGGGGGCGCCGAGGCCCGGCGCAGCGCGCAGGAGTTCTTCGCCGAAGTCCTGGACCAGACCGGCGACGGCTACCTGGACTGGCCCGACCTGGCGGCCATGGCGCGCGAGATCGCCGGCCGTCTCGACCTGGACGAGCCCGAGGAGACCCGGCTCTACGACGCCTACGCCGCCTGGTGGCGCGAACTACAGGCAGCCCTGGATGCCGACGGCGACGGTCGCGTCAGCATCGACGAGTACGCCGCCGCGGTCCCCGCTCTGGCCGGCCCCGCCCTGATCAGGGTCGCCGAGGTCCTGTTCGACGTCACCGACAGGGACGGCAACCAGCACATCGACGCCGCCGAACACCGGGCCCTGTTCCAGACCGCCTTCCACCGCGACACCACCCACAGCGGTGGCACCTACACCCGCAGCGCGTTCATCAACGAGTTCCTGTCCTTCATGTCCGGACGCCTCCGCACCACCCCGTACGACCCCCTGCTCGCCCAGGCGTGAGCACCGCAGCCCCGACGCGCGGCAGAAGTGTCGCCCACCTGCCCCGGCCGTCTGTCGGCGTCACTGCCGGCCTGGCCCGTCCGGTGGGGCGTCAGTGACCGGTGCCGGCCTTGACCGTCTTGACCGCCTTGGTGGCGAAGTAGCCGGGGAGCCAGCCGGCGGTGGCCTCCGAGTGGTGCGGTGCCTCGGTGAAGCCGGTGATGGCGAAGCCCGCCGCGATCTGCCCGCCGAGCTGTTCGCTGAGGCTGTGGCTGTACTCCACCGGCGCGTCGGGGCCCCACAGCCGTTCCCGCTCGGCGGGCTCCAGGTGGGTGAGGTCGCTGTAGGGCAGGCGGTGGCGCACCACCAGCTCGCCGCGCGTCTCCAGGGACTCGGCGTCGAAGAGGTAGAGGTCGGGATTGAGGAAGCCGGACAGCAGCGTCCCGCCGGGGCGCAGCACGCGGTGGCACTCGCGCCAGACCGGCGCCAGTTCCGGGATGAACAGGTTGGAGACCGGGTGGACGATCAGGTCGAACGAGGCGTCCGGGAACGCGCTCAGATCGCGCGCGTCGCCGAGCACCGTGCGCAGGTCGAGCCCTTCCCGCGCCGCGACCGTCTCGTCCTGCTCCAACTGCCGGGGCGAGTTGTCGAACACGGTCACGCGGGCGCCCGCCGCGGCCAGCACCGGACCCTGCTGGCCGCCGCCGGAGGCGAGACAGAGCACGTCGAGACCGGCGATCTGCGGCGGGAACCAGGACGGGTCGACCGGCTCGTACCCGATCAGGACGATGGACCACTGGCCGGCCCGTGCCTTCGCGATCACCTCGGGACCGACGGGCCGTGACCACTCGTTGCCCTTCTCCACCTGACGGTCCCACGCGAGGCGATTGTGCGCGACGGGGTCGAAGGGAGTCCGGCTCATACGCCGTACCCTAGCGGCTCGGCTCGAAAGGCTGTACGCCATGGGGCCCTTCCCCTCGGCAGGAGACAACGGCGGCCGAGGCCGCAAGCGCTCAGCGCCGGAGCCGTGTGCGCAAGCGGGTGCGTCTTCTTATTGGCGTTATGGCGTCTATGCCTGGTTCGGCAGGGGCACTTACGGTGGCGGTCGAGGGCGTGCGGTTGGCGAGCGGGCGACCGCGGGACGCTCGGCAGGAGGGCTCATGGTTGTCCCGACCCGCAACGCCCCGGTGGCGCCGGGGGCGCTTCCGGTGATCGGCCACGCGTGGCCGTTGATGCGGCGTCCGCTGCAGTTCGCACGACAGCTGTCCGACCAGGGTGAGTTGGTCGAGGTGCGGCTGGGTGGGGTGCGGGCGCTCGTGCCCTGCAGGCCGGAGTTGTTGTGGCGGGTGCTGACCGATGACCGGGTCTTCGACAAGGGCGGCCCGTTCTTCGATCGGGTGCGTGCCACGATCGGCAACGGCGTGGGGAGTTGCGGGTTCGCCGAACACCGCCGCCAGCGTCGGTTGATCCAGCCGTCCTTCCACCCCGCGCGACTGGCCGGGTACGCGGCGGTGATGGAGCAGGAAGCCGCCGCGCTGACGGGCAACTGGCGCGCGGGCCGGATCGTCGACGCCTATCAGGAACTGTTCGGCGCAGCTCTGCGTACGGTGTTGCGCACGCTGTTCGCCGCCCGGGACGCAGACGCAGTGGTGGACCGCTTCCGCGATCCGGTGGAGACGGTGCTCCATCAGCTCACCTTCCGGATGTTCGTCCCACCCTCCCTGCAGCACCTGCCGCTGCCGGTCAATCGCCGCTTCGACCGTGCCGTGGGTGAACTGCGCCGAGGCATCGCCGACCTCGTCACCGAGCTCCGACGCGGCGGCACCGACCGCGGCGACCTGGTATCAGCCCTGATCGCCGCGCGGGACGGCGAAGACGGAGCACAGGACGGGCTGAACGACGACGAGATCCACGACCAGGTGCTGACCCTCGTCGTCGCCGGGGCCGACAGCGTGGCCGCGGCCGTCTCGTGGGCCCTCCACCTGCTGCACGACCATCCGGACGTCCGTGACCAACTGGAAGACGAGGTGGACACCGTGCTCGCCGGCCGCGTTGCCGGTGCCGATGACCTCCCCGGTCTGCCCTGCACGGCCCGCGTGATCACCGAGGCATTGCGCCTGTATCCCCCGGGCTGGCTGTTCACACGAGTGACCACCGGCGATACCGAGCTGGCAGGACACCACCTGCCCGCCGGCACCACCGTGGCCTTCTGCGCCCCGGCGGTGCACCGCAACCCCTCCGTGTACCGGCGCCCGGAGGTCTTCGATCCCGACCGGTGGCTGCCGGAACGTGCCCGTGGCTTGCCGCGGGGAGCTTTCGCGGCCTTCGGTGGCGGCGCGCGCAAGTGCGCCGGGGAAGCGTACGGCCTGACCGAGAGCACCCTGCTGCTGTCCACGATCATCGCCCGGTGCCGGTTACGTCTCGCGCCCGGCAGCGACGTCCGCCCGGTGGCACTGTCCACGGCCTTGCGTCCCCGCCGCCTCCTGATGGAGGTCACCACCCGACGGGGCCGCGCCACGTGATCCGCCCGGCACCGCGGGGATCCCCGACCGGGCAACCGATGCAGTGCCGCCGATGCGCCTGGCGCGACAGGAGGACACCCGTGCCGGACTACGAGACCGTGTCGGTGGACATCCCCTCCCGCTACTGTCCGCTGCCCACCCTCCGCCATCCCGAAGAGGGCGTCATGGCACGGCGCACCGCGGAGTGGATCGACAGCTTCGGCCTCCCACTGACCGCGCAGCAACGCGTGCGTCTACGGGGTAACGACTGCCCCGGCTTCTACGGGCGCATCATGCCCCGGGCACCGTCCGATCGTCTGCAACTCGCGGTCGACTGGTGCACGTTGATGTTCCACTTCGACGATGTGCACTGCGACGAAGGCCCGACCGGTGGCCGCGCGGCCCGGTTCGCGCACCTCGCCACCAAGATCGTGCGGATCCTGGAGGTGCCGCAGGCGTACGTGGACGGCCCTGAGGACGACCCCGTGCTGGCACCGGTAGGGGACCTGGCGCGCCGAGCGCACCGGTGGGCCACCCCCACTCAGTTGCGCCGCTGTGCCGAGGCCCATCGAGCCTGGTTTCTGGCCGTGCTGTGGGAACTGGGCCATCGCGCCGCGCGGAGCACCCCGACTCTCAACGACTACGCCCACATGCGGCAGCACACGGCGGCAGGTGCCGCCACGCTGTGCTGGGCGGAGATCATCGAGGGCAGGGAAATCCCCGAGCGGGAGTTGTCCTCGCCCCCGGTGCGAGCCCTGACCGAACTGGCCTTCACCACCGCGGCGTTCGACGACGACCTCTTCTCCTACGGCAAGGAACTGTGGCTCGAGCATGCCGGGGGCAGCACTCCATCGGGGCTCAGTCTGGTGGACGTGCTCAGCCGGGAACACGACTGCGGCCGAGCGGAGGCCATGGAACGGGCAGTGGAGCTGTGCAATCGGCTCACTCACCGTTTCATGAGCTTGCACCACCAGATCCTGCCCGGCGCGAGCACGCCGCTGCGTGACCATCTCGCTCACCTCGCCCACCTCCTCCCCGGCAACCTCGACTGGGGTCTGACCGCCGACCGCTACCGCAACCCCGACGGTCTCCACCCCGACGCCGTCACGACCACCGCCACCCGCACCTGCTCCCCGCCGGCCGATACCTCACCGCCCCCGATCCCCTCCATCGCCTGGTGGTGGGATCCGTTGGACTGGTGACGACTCTCACGAGCTCAGACGCTTCACCGAGCATGCTCGTGAGTGAGAAGCGGCGTCGGATGCCGGGGTGGTCAAGGGGACGGGAGTGTCCGCCGGGCCTCGGCGGCGGCGGTGTCGGTGGCGAGGGCCACCCTTTTCACGTCGCTGTCGGCATCGGCCTTTCGCACGGCTGCCGCCAGCTTGCGGGACTGGTCGAGGTGTTCCAGCATCGCGGACCGCAGCAGACGGTCGAAGCGTGGCCCGCGGGCCGTCTCCAGCGCGTGCAGTTCACGGGCGTTGACCATGCCGGGCATGTCGTGGCCTTCATGCGGGTTGTCGTCCGGCAGGCCTTCTTCGGCCAGCAGGGCGCGCAGGGTGGCCAGCCGTTCCCGGTGTCGCTCCGCCGTTCCCGCCGCCCATGTCTTGAGGTGTCCGTTGCCGCTGCGCTCCGCGGCCAGTTCGAGGATGTGCCGGGCCTGGTCGTCCATCGCGATCGTCAGCTGGATCCAGCCGACGTCCGTGGCATTCAGACCACCGGTTGAGGCAGTGCCGTCCCCTCCGAGCGGCCCGGAGGGAGAAGGCGGCTCGCTGACGACCCTGGACGCCGCCACCGGGCCGGACGGTTGCTCAGCGGCGGTACACCCCGACACGGCAAGCGCACACAGCACAACGGCGATGAAGGTCTTCCTCGTTCCGCCGCGAAAGTCCGTCATCGCCGCTCCTCGGCTCGCTCGCCGTGTCGGGGTGGTGGTGGGGCAGGTGGAACGTCAGGACGGATTGCCGTCCGCTCCGCACTTGACGATGGCGTTGATGCAGTTGGTGACCCGGCGGGCCAGTTCGTTCTCCGGCCAGGCGTTGAAGAAGTCACCGTGCATCGTGTAACCGGGCCCGGAAGCCAGCCGTAGCCCTTGGGTGCTCCCCGACACCGGGTAGCGCAGGACCTGGCGGAGTTTCGGCACCGGCACCGGATGGCTGGAGGGGCAGGCGCCGTTGACCGGGTAGGACATGTGGCTCTTGTGGTCGGCGGAGTCCAGGTTCCTGCCGTCCCAGCACTGGGGGAAGTCCAGGTAGGACTCCAGCATCGATCCGGCCGGGCAGGTCACGAAGTCCTTGGAGGGATTGACCTCGCCGTGGTGCAGGCAGGACCAACGGGCGATCGACGTGGGGTCGTTCACGCCGCTGGACTTGGCGTTGCCGGCCACGATGCGCAAGCCCTGGGGGAACGGGCGGATGCGCTGGATGACGTCGTCGCGCACGCCCTCGCCCAGGTAGTAGAAGGTGGTCCCCGTGGGTTCCACGGGCTGGTCGTTGCGGTACAGCGTGGGCACCCAGTACGACGAGGTGTCCACCGCGGGAGCGCATGTGGAGGACGAGCCGAGCAGGTCGGTGACGTCGGTGTGCGCGTTGGTCACCCGGCTGCCGAAGAAGCTGTGCATGTGGGAGGCCCCGGGCAGGCCGGGGAAGACGATCGGGTCGTCGGGGAGCCGGTGACTGTAGGGGCACTCGGCGAGGAACTCCGCCACGCGCACCACCTGAGCGGCTTGTGGCGCGGCGTCGAGTTGGGCGGAATCCCGTTGCGTGCGGGGTGAGTTGGCGCCGCTGTACAGGGTGGCGAGTAACAGCCCGAGGGCCGCGAGAGCAGTCGACCAGGCGCGTCGTCTGCGCGTTCGGCCCGAGGGCGGGCGGGGGGAAGCGTGCAGCACAGCACTCCTCCTAGGGAAGTGGTGGGGGCTGTCCTTCGGAACCGGTTCCGGAACCGGTTCCGAGCTTGGCGAGAGTGAACGGCACTGTCATGGCGGCGTCAATACTTCTCGTAAGGATCGGTACATTCGGACGGGCGTCGGCCTTCAACGGATGACGTCACGGCGGGAGTTCGCCTGCTGCTCCGGGGGCCGCGACCCGGCGGCGGGCGCGAGGCTCGGCAGAGGCCGCGGTGCCGGGGCTCGCGCTCCAGGCATCTCGTGCTCTGGGCATAGGGTGTCCGGGTGCTGGGGGCAGCCGCCGGCTGCTGTCCACAGTCGCCGTCGAGCGGCGTACCGCCGTCGAACGGTGAACCGTCGGCGGCCGAGTGGGTGTCGTCCGGACGCCATCAGCGGGGGAGGGAGGAACATGCGGGTCACCATCGCGGACGTGGCGCGGATCGCGGGCGTGAGCAAGACGACCGTGTCACGCGTGCTCAACACACGGGGCGACGTGGACCAGGCCACGCGGGCTCATGTCCGGGAGGTCATCGAACGACTGGGGTACGTACCCAGCTCGGGGGCGGTGGGCCTTGCCCGGGGCAGCAGCCGCACCGTCGGGATGCTTGTGCCCTCACTGACGTGGCCGTGGATGGGGGAGGTCCTTCAGGGAGTCGTCGACACCGTGGAGCAGGCGGGGTTCGGGCTGCTGCTGTTCACCTGCAACCGGGGCGCCGACTCGGTCGAACGGTTCGCCAGCCAGGTCTCCGCCCGTGCCTTCGACGGTCTGCTCGCCGTGGAACCCGAGGACACCTTGGCCATGCTGACAGCCCTGCACCGCAAGGGGCTCCCCGTCGTGCTGATCGACGATCGCGGTCGGCACCCCACATTCCCGCACGTCACCGCCGCGAACCGCGACGGGGGCGCCGCGGCCGCGCGCCATCTGCTGTCCCTGGAGCGGCACAGGCCGCTCGTCCTCACCGGGCCGCTGCGCTTCGGGTGCGTACGCGACCGGCTCGACGGCTTCGGCGAGGTCTACGCCGAGGCCGGCCACCCGCTGGACGCCGCACGCGTGGTGGAGGGCGACTTCACCGAGGCCGACGGGCGGGCCACCGTCGACCGACTGCTGCGAGAGGGAGAGACGTTCGACGCGGTCTTCGCCCACAACGACCTCGCGGCCATCGGTGCGCTGGCCGCCCTGCGCGCGGCTGGCCTGCACGTGCCCGACGACGTAGCCGTGGTCGGCTTCGACGACATCCCGATGGCCGCGCTGACCCACCCGACCCTCACCACGGTCCACCAGCCCATGCGCATGATGGGGGAGACCGCGGCACGGATGCTCCTCGCACGGCTGACGGGGGAGGAGCAGCCGGATACGTCCGCGGTACTGCCGACCTCCATGGTCGTGCGACAGTCCACCGTCGGCGTCTGACGGATGTGCGCTCCACCCTCTCGCCTCGACTCATCGCCACACACCGATGATCAACGGTGGCCCCACGGTCTCCGTAGCGCGTCGGGGTCGCGCAGCGTCCGCCTGCCGTCCCGTGTCAGGAGGACATGTGCAACGAGGCGAAGTCTGGTGGGTCGAGTTCGACGAGCGGCGGCTGGTCGTCCTGCTGTCGGGAGACGACGCGTCCGGGATCCGGGTGATGCAGGTCGTCGCTCCGGCGGGCGTCGACATCGGCGGTCTGGGCGTCGAAGTGGTAGTAGGAGCCGCGGAAGGACTGCCCTTGGAAGGCGTGCTGCGGTTCGCGTTCCCGCGCCCTGGCTTCACCCCTTGCACGTGGCTGACCACCGTGTCCCGGGACGATCTGATCGAGCGGGCGGGCGTCCTGTCCTCAGCGAAGCTCGGCGAGATCGAGGAGGCCCTCCGACTCGGGGAACAGCAGAAGGAGTGGACCCCGGCGACGACCGCGAAGCTCAGCGAGATGAGGGACGCCCTGCGCCTCGGCGGTCTCGCGTAGGCCGAGCAGGAACGGACGCCCCCACGGCGTGGCCGATCCCGCCAAGACGATCGACGTCGGCCGGCCAGTCGGCAGTCGGGTACAGCCGGACCAGGGGCAGTGGCAGTAGCGGTGAGATGCGGGCCGTCGGTCCCGTCCCCGCCTACGACGCGGAGCGTCTCACCGATCTCAGGCGCACGTCCGACGCCTCCTTCGTCTCCGGGAGCAGCCCTCACTGGCAGTGAGCGAGGGCGGGACGACCGATCAGAAAAGTCCCGGCTGCCGGAAAATCGTCGGTCGTTGGCTGGTCCACACCACCTCACGGCGACCGAGATCGGTGTACCTGACAAATAGCCCGTGGAGTTCCGGACCGGCCCCGACGGGAGCACGGACGCTGGTGGTGTCGGGCGAGCTGACCAGCCCGCCCGACGAGCAGCTCACGAAACGGGAGCATGAACCGAGTGACGGGAGCATGAACCGAGTGAACAGCACCTTAGCCAACGCCCACCCGGCTCCGGCCACCCCCCAGAGCACGGCGCCGCGTCGCCACACCGACGCCATCCCCACCGTGACGCCCGAGGACGCGCGCTACCCCGACATGATCAGGGGTCACGGCAACAACCGGCACGTGGCTTCTCCCGAGGCGATCCGCCTGCCCTCCACCACCGAGCAGGTCGTCGAGATCGTCCGGGAGGCGGTCCGCGACAACAAGCGCATCGCGATCCGCAGCGGCGGCCACTGCTTCGAGAACCTCGTCTTCAACGACGAGACGGAGATCATCGTCGACCTGCGGCTGATGGACCACGTCGGCTTCGACGACGACCGAGGCGCCTTCGTGGTGGAGCCCGGCGCCACGCTCCTGAAGATCTACGAGACGCTGCACATCGGCTGGGGCGTCACCCTCCCGGGCGGCGGCTGCTACGCCACGGGCGCCGGCGGCCACTTCTCCGGCGGCGGATACGGCATCCTCTCGCGCAAGCACGGCATCCTCAGCGACCACCTCTACGCCGTCGAGGTCGTCACCGTCGACGAGCGGGGCGAGGTGCGCGCCGTCGTCGCCACTCGCGACCCGGAGGACCCGAACCACGACCTGGCCTGGGCCGTCGCCGGCGGAGGAGGCGGCAACTTCGGTGTGGTCACGCGCTTCTGGATGCGCAGCCGCGGCGCCGAGGGCAGCCCGGGCGACCTGCTGCCGAAGGCGCCGGCCACCGTCTTCTCCATCTTCGCGGCCTGGTCGTGGGAGGACATCACCGAAGAGGCCTTCGCGACCTTCATGGCCCGGTACGCCGACTGGTCCAGGACCCACGGCAGCCTCGACTCGCCCTACATCGACATGGGTCACTGGATCTTCCTGCAGCACGCCGACTCGGGCACCTTCAACTTCGTCGCGCAGATCGACTCGACCGTCCCGGGCGCCCGCAAGCTGGTGGACGACTTCATCGCGTTCGTGTCCGACGCGCTGGGCGTGCGGCCGCGCGGCGTCGACATCACGGAGCAGCCGTTCCTCAAGGCCACCGCGCGGACCATGACCGCCGGCGAGACCATCACCAGCCCCAGTCTGCGCACCTCGCACAAGTCGACCTACATGAAGGACGCCTTCCCCGAGCACCAGGTGCGGACGATCTACCGGTACCTGACGAAGACGGTCAACCCCAACCCGTACAGCTTCCTGGTCATCAACTCCGTCCGCGGACAGATCAGCGCCCTGGACGACCACGCCACCGCCGCGACCCACCGGGACGCCCTCTGGCTGGTCTACTTCGAGTCGTACTGGCACAGGGCCGAGGACGACGAGCGGAACGTCACCTGGCTGCGGTCCTTCTACCAGGATCTGTACGCCGACACGGGCGGCGTCCCGGTGCTCAACGACGTCACCGACGGCTGTTACATCAACTACCCGGACAACGACCTGAGCGACCCCACGTTCAACCGGTCCGGGGTGTCCTGTCACGAGCTGTACTACAAGGACAATTACCCGCGGCTGCAGCGCATCAAGGCGAAGTGGGATCCGCGGAACTTCTTCCGCCACCCGCAGTCGATCGAGCTGCCGGACAGCTGAGCGGCACAGCACGGGCCGGGCGGGGCGTCACGCCCGCCCGGCCCATGGCTGCGCCGCCCGGCCCCTGCTCCGACCAAACCGACCCCCAGAAGCCGGGCGTTCAGCGTGCCTCGCCCTTCTGGCTGTGGCCGGCTCGCCTGCGGGTCCAGCCGCACACCCGCACCGCGGAGGCGAGTGAGGTCCGGGAGGGTGCGCCGGTACGCCGGGTCTTGCCAGTGCCGGGGCGGCGCGAGCCCTTTCGCCGACTCCGGAACTGTTGAGAGGGCAGCGGTACGGCGTTGAACCCCGGGCAGCAGCGTCTGGCGGATCACCGTCATGCGGCAGCACGAAGCGGCAGGACCGACGGATCCGGCCGATCACCGGCACCCGGGGGAGGGCGAGCCGGATTACCGGCACCCGGGCGAGGGCGAGCCGGATCACCGGAACGGGCCGGGGCGAGCCGGATCACCGGCACCGGGCCGGGGTCAACTGCACCACCGGCACTCGGGCCTACCCGCGCCGCGCCCGCGTCGAGGCCCACGCTCGTCGCCGTAGTCCGCCCGGCACAGGATCAGGAGGCCTGCCGTGCCTGCGGAGCCGCCGTGGAGAGCACGGCCACGGCGTGCGCGGCCGAGGCGAGGGTGGTGTGGCGGTGCCAGCCGCCGTAGGAGCGGCCGACGTAGTCGCGGATGCCCACCCGACACGTCACCTCGTCGAAGTCGCGGTCGACCCGTCGCGCGGCGTCGGCGAAGCGCAGCACCGAGGCGGCCGGATGGGGCAGGTCGGTCAGCCACATCTCGGCCGGGCCGCGCCGGCCCGGAGCGTTCACCCCGACCAGTGACAGCGGCGCCCCGCCCGGGCCCGCCCCCGGCGCCCGCACCCCGACCGCCGCGACCAGCGCGGTCCTGCGGACCGCGGGCAGCGAACGTGAGACGGTCTTCAGGCGGGCCATGGGCCGGAACAGGGCCCGCGCCGCCTGCATGATCTCCGGAGCGGTCAGCAGGTGCGCGCCGTGCCCGGTCAGCGCGGGATCGTGCACCGTCAACGGCAGGTCGCCGTGGACCCGCACCACGGCCGGGAAGCCCATGGCGCGCAGCCCGCGCACCGTGGCGACGGGGTCGGCCTCCTCGATGTCGACGACGACCGGCTGCGCCGGCAGCTCCCAGGCGGCCAGGCTCTCCCGGCAGGCCGTCAGCACGCAGTCGCCCAGCGTCTCGGGCCCCACCTCGCACGGGATGGAGGCCTGATTGCGGCGCAGCCCGTCCTTGATCCAGGTCTGCGGCAGGTACAGCCGCCAGTTGAACGGGGCCGTGATGGTGTCGCCGACGCCCCACACCCCCACGGCACGCTGGGCGTTGAGCGCCTGTCCCTCGTCGACCGAGAAGTACCGGCTGACTCCCACCGAGTGACGCCCCACCTTCGGAATCGTCATCAGGCGCGCGACGTAGGCCTGCGGCGGCGCGAGGCGGGTCAGGTACCCGGCCAGGGACCGGCGCACCGGAATCCAGTCCCAGGTGGAGCTGCAGATGAAGTGATGCAGGCTCTGGCCGGTGCTGCTGCCCTTCAGCGCCGCCATGTTCCGTATCGACTTCCGGCCGCGGGTGGAGAGCAGTCCGTGGATGTACTCCATGCCGCGCCGCCGCTGGTCGCAGCGGCGCAGTGTCGCGAACAGCTCCGTGCCCAGGTCGTCGAGCGCATCCCCGAGCACGGCGTCGGGCCGAATGAGAGCAGTACTCATATCACTCCTCGGTCGATTCCTTTCACGCCGTGCGGACCGCTCAATTCACGCCGTGCGGTCGGTTCGATTCACGCCGTGCGGTCGGCTCCACATTAGGAATCGGAGGCAGCCGTATTGAATGACAAGGGCCTAGCAAGGTTCAGCGGTTGGGGCGCCCTCGGTACATGACTGCTTCGAGCCCGAGCGCCCTGGGAACGGTTGACCGGGACACCCTTGAACAGCACAGTCTGCTGCGGGACTTGAATCACGCAGCGGAGACGGGTGAAAATGGGACGCTCAAAGAAGGTCATCCTCGCGGAACCGCGCAGTTTCTGCGCCGGTGTACGCCGGGCCATTTCGATTATCGAGCTGGCGTTGGAACGCCATGGAACTCCGCTTTATGTGCGCAAGGAAATCGTGCACAACCACTACGTGGTGCGGCAGCTGGAACAGCGCGGCGTGCGGTTCGTGGACTCCGAGGAGGAGGTGCCCGAGGGGGCGGTGTGCGTGTTCTCCGCGCACGGCGTCTCGCCCCAGGTGCGGCGCAACGCGCAGGCCCGCCGGCTGGACGTCATCGACGCCACCTGCCCGCTGGTGTCCAAGGTGCACCAGGAGGCCAAGCGGTTCTCCCGGGAGGGGCGCACGCTGCTGCTGGTGGGCCACGCCGGGCACGAGGAGGTCGAGGGGACCTACGGGCACGCGCCCGACCGCACGGTGATCGTGGAGACCGTGGAGGACGCCGAGCGGCTGGACCTGCCGGCCGACACCCCGGTGGCCTTCCTCACCCAGACGACGCTGTCGGTGGACGAGACGCGCGACATCATCGAGGTGCTGCGCCGCCGCTTCACCGATCTGCGCGGCCCCGCGACCGACGACATCTGTTTTGCGAGCCAGAACAGGCAGGACGCCGTCAAACAGGTCGTGCCGCGCTCGGACCTGATGCTCGTGGTGGGCTCCCGGAATTCCAGCAATTCACTTCGGATGGTCGAGGTGGCGCGGCGGCTTGGCGTTCCCGCCTATCTTGTCCCGGACGTCACGGAATTCGATGAGAGCTGGCTCGACGGAGTGTCGGTGGTGGGCCTGAGCGCAGGTGCCAGTGCCCCGGAGATTCTCGTCGACCAGGTTCTGGGAAGGCTCGCGGATTTCGGTTACCGCGACATCGAGATCGAACAGGTGGCGCAGGAGGACGTGGTCTTTCATCCGCCGACGCACCTCATCGAGACGGCGAAGGCCGGCTGACCGGCCGGACAGGAGAGGGAGCAACAGATGACGACCGCGGTGACAGACCGGCTCACCGTGCGCGACACCCGTGCCGAGGTGCTGCGCAGGGCCGAGCGACGTCTCGGCGAGCTCCTCGCCGACGAACGCGCCCGCTGGAGCGGTGTCGACGAACGGGGCGCGGTGCCCGTGGACACCGTGACCTCCCTGGTCGACGCGGGCGGCAAGCGGCTGCGCCCCGCCTTCTGCGTGACGGGGTACCTGGCCGCGGGAGGCGACCCCGACGACCCGGCGGTGGCGGACGCCGCCTCCGCCATCGAACTGATCCACACCGGTGCGCTGCTGCACGACGACGTACTCGACGCGTCCGACACCCGCCGCGGGGCCCCCGCGGCGCACATCCGGCACGCCACGGTCCACGCGGAGCGCGGCTGGCGGGGCGAGTCGCGCCGCTACGGCGAGGGCGTGGCCCTGATCTCCGGTGTGCTGGCCATGCTCTACGCCGACCGCCTCACCCGCGACCTGCCGCCGAGCGCCCGTGACGTGTGGGGCGAGATGGTCACCGAGATCCAGATCGGCCAGCATCTGGACGTGGCCGTGGCCGCGGAGGGGGTGATCGCGCCGGAGTTGTCGCGGTGGATCGCGATCTGCAAGTCCGGCCGCTACAGCATCACGCGTCCCCTGCTGCTGGGCGCCGCGCTCGCCGGACGGCCCGACCTGACGGCCGCGTTCGAGGAGTACGGCGAGTGCCTCGGACTCGCCTTCCAGCTGCGCGACGACCTCATCGGCGCGTTCGGCGACAGCACGGTGGCCGGCAAGCCGGTCGGACTGGACCTGGAGCAGCACAAAATGACGCTGCTCCTCGCCGAGGCGGCGGAGCGCGACCAGCAGGTGCGCCTGCTCGTCAACCGCCCCGAATGGGACACCGCGGCGCTGCTCGACCTGCTCGGCGAGAGCAGGACCCGGATCGAGGAGCGCATCGACGCGCTCGTGGAACGCGCCGGCGCGGCCCTCGACCAGGCCGCGATCGACCCGGTGTGGCGGGAGGAACTGAGCGAGATGGCCCTCGAAGTCGCCTACCGGGACCGGTGATCGCATGTCGTTGCTGCAGACCGTGCACGGCCCGGAGCGCCTCCGGGAACTGAGCGCGGAGGAACTGCGCGCACTCGCCGCGGAGATCCGGGACTTCCTCGTCGACCGGGTCTGTGCGACCGGCGGCCACCTCGGCCCCAACCTGGGGGTGGTGGAACTAAGCCTCGCCCTGCACCGGGTCTTCGACTCGCCCCGCGACCGGCTGCTGTGGGACACCGGTCACCAGTCGTACGTGCACAAGATCGTCACCGGCCGGGCGGCGGGGTTCGACCGGCTGCGCCGGCAGGGCGGTCTGTCCGGCTACCCGAACCCGGCGGAGTCCGAGCACGACCTGGTGGCGAACTCCCACGCGTCCACGGCGCTGTCGTACGCCGACGGCCTGGCGCGCGCCGACGCCCAGCAAGGGCGCACCGACCGGGCCGTGGTCGCCGTCATCGGCGACGGGGCGATGACCGGCGGCATGGCGTGGGAGGCCCTGAACAACATCGCGGGCGGACCGGACCGGCCGCTGGTCGTCGTGCTCAACGACAACCAGCGCTCCTACGCCCTCACCCAGGGCGGCTTCGCCGAGCACCTGGCACAGCTGCGTGCCGGACGGCGGGGCGTCCCCGGCCTGTTCGAACAGTTGGGCCTGGCCTACCTCGGCCCGGTCGACGGGCACGACGTGCCGGTGCTGGAGGAGACGCTGCGCCGCGCACGGGACCTGCGCAGGCCCGTCGTCGTGCACGTGGTCACCGAGAAGGGCCGCGGGTACACGGTGACGGAGCGGAACGAACTGGACCGGGGCCACGCCGTCAAGCCGATGGACCCCCAAACGGGCCGGCCGCTGAAGGGTTCCGCCGGGCCGTCGTTCACCTCCGTCTTCGGACGCGAGCTCGTCCGCATCGCCGAGCGCCGGCCGGACGTCGTGGCGATCACGGCGGCCATGCTGGAGCCGACGGGGCTGCTGCCGATGCGGCAGCGCTTCCCGAACCGGGTCGTCGACGTCGGCATCGCGGAGCAGCACGCGGTCACCATGGCCGCGGGCATGTCCCTGGGCGGTGTCCACCCGGTCGTCGCCATCTACTCCACCTTCCTCAACCGCGCCTTCGACCAGCTGCTGATGGACGTGGCGCTGCACCGCAGGGCCGTGACGTTCGTCCTCGACCGGTCCGGTGTCACCGGCGACGACGGTCCCAGCCACAACGGGATGTGGGACCTGTCGGTGCTCCAGGTGGTGCCGGGGCTGCGGATCGCCGCCCCGCGGGACGGTGCCCGCCTCGCCGAGCTGCTCGCGGAGGCAGTCGAGTGGGAGGAGGGGCCGACCCTGGTCCGCTTCCCCAAGGGCCCCACGGGCGACGACATCCCCGCCAGGACGACGTTCGCCGGCACCGATGTCCTGCACCGCGCGGGACCGCTCGACGTGCTGATCGTCTCGGTCGGAGCGCTGGCCCCGGTGGCGCTGCAGGTGGCCGAGGTGCTGTGGGCGCAGGGCATCGGCGCGACGGTCGTCGACCCGCGCTGGGTGACGCCGGTCAACCCGACGCTCGCCGACATGGCGCGCAGGCACCGCCTCGCCATCACCGTCGAGGACAACTCCCGCATCGGCGGCGTGGGTTCGGCCGTCGCCCAGTTCCTGCGCGACGCGGGGGTGCGCACCCCGATGCGGGAGTTCGGCATCCCCCGGAGTTTCCTCGAGCACGGCAGCCGTGCCGAGGTGCTCGCCGGCTGCGGACTGACCGCGCAGGACATCGCCAGGGCGGTGGTGGAGGAGATCAGCGGTCCGGTGGAGGGCCGCGTCACCACCGGAAGTGCCGACTTCCAGCGGGAGATGGCCCGCCTCATCGACCAGGAACGCGGAGGAGAGACACGATGACGACGGTCGGTCTCGGAATGCCGTCGGTCAGGACGGAGGCGGCTCTGCCGCCGCTGGCCCGGCGGCGCAAGTCCCGCCGGATCATGGTGGGTTCGGTGCCGGTCGGCGGCGACGCACCGGTGTCGGTGCAGTCGATGACGACGACCGTGACCGCGGACGTGAACGCCACGTTGCAGCAGATCGCCGAACTGACGGCGGCGGGCTGCCAGATCGTCCGGGTCGCGGTCCCCTCCGCCGACGACGTGGCCGCGCTGCCCGCCATCGCCAGGAAGTCGCCGATCCCGGTGATCGCCGACATCCACTTCCAGCCCAAGTACGTGTTCGCGGCCATCGACGCCGGATGTGCCGCCGTACGCGTCAACCCGGGGAACATCAAGAAGTTCGACGACAGGGTCGGTGAGATCGCCAAGGAGGCGGCGAACGCCGGCATCCCGATCCGCATCGGCGTCAACGCCGGCTCGCTGGACCGCCGGCTGCTGGAGAAGTACGGCAGGGCCACCCCGGAGGCGCTGGTGGAGTCGGCGCTGTGGGAGTGCTCTCTCTTCGAGGAGCACGGCTTCCGCGACATCAAGATCTCGGTCAAGCACAACGACCCCGTGGTCATGATCGCCGCGTACCGGCTGCTCGCCCAGCGCTGCGACTACCCCCTGCACCTCGGGGTCACCGAGGCGGGCCCGGCGTTCCAGGGCACGATCAAGTCCGCGGTGGCGTTCGGAGCGCTGCTGTCCGAGGGGATCGGCGACACCATCCGGGTCTCGCTGTCGGCGCCGCCGGTGGAGGAGGTCAAGGTCGGCACGCAGATCCTGGAGGCGCTGGCCCTGCGCGAGCGGGGTCTGGACATCGTCTCCTGCCCTTCCTGCGGGCGGGCCCAGGTGGACGTGCACACCCTGGCGGAGAAGGTCTCGGCGGCGCTGGAGGGGTTCCCCGCGGCGCTCCGGGTGGCCGTCATGGGCTGTGTCGTGAACGGGCCGGGCGAGGCCAGGGAGGCCGATCTGGGCGTGGCGTCCGGCAACGGCAAGGGGCAGATCTTCGTGAAGGGGAAGGTGATCAAGACCGTTCCGGAGTCGCAGATCGTCGAGACGCTGGTGGAGGAGGCCGTGCGGATCGCCGAGGAGCGCGGCGCGCCGGTCGACGGGGCGGGGCCGGTGATCGTCACCCCGTCCTGACCTGACGTCCCTTTCGTGCCGAGGACGGTCCGCGGGTCGCCCGCGGACCGTCCTCGCGTGCCGGGGAGTTGACATTCTTCGTGCTCTTTGAGGAAGGTTTTGCGCCAACCAGCCGTGCCCCGCTCGCGACTGCGACGCCGCGCCACCGGCTCGGGCGACGGTCCGGCGGAGGGGAACGCACAAGTGATACAGGGGTGTTGAGCGGCACGAAAAGCGGGTTGAGTCGTTCCGCGGGTGGCGATGGCCGGAGATGCCCGGCTGGAATCAATTCGCTCAAGCGCGCGACTAACTTACCGTGGCACTGTCCGGAACAGGATGGAAACGGGGGTGACTGCACGTGGTGTGCGGCAGGTGTCGCGCGCGGCCACGGACGGGAGGTCCTGCGCCCGGCAGGCCGAGGCGGAGCGTTCGGCTCCCCGGCCTGCGCGCGATTCTCGTCCCGCCGTCCCGAGACGGCGACGTTCCTCCGGCTTCTCCGAGGTGCTGGCGCGCCGGGTCACTGTAGGCGCGGCGAGGAACACCTCGGCTCGTCCTGCGTACGAGCTTGCCGGAAATCAGCGGGATCGATCCATCACGTGTGTCCGTTGATCCATAGGGGCTGCCCATGTACCCGATCAGTCCGAGCACCACCACTGACGACCTCGGCGCCGGCGGACCGGGTCTGCTCACCGTCGCCAACCGCTCCCTCGTGGGGCGGCAGGAGGAGCGGGCCGAACTGCGCGGACTCCTCGGCAATCCGGCCGTCCGCGTCGTCACCGTCACCGGCCCCGCCGGAGTCGGCAAGAGCCGGTTCGCCGCGGCCGCGTACGCCGACGTCGCCCAGTCCTTCGAGGACGGCGGCTGGGCCGTCGACCTGAACGACGTCCACCCCGGCCAGGACCCCGAGACGCTCCTCGCGGAGACGCTCGGCCTGGAGACCGTCACCGGCCGGCCCGTGCACCCGCTGCTGCGCGCCTACCTCCGGCCCCGCCGCTCCCTGCTCCTGCTGGACGGCTGCGACCGGATGCGCGCCGCGCTCGTACCGGCCGTAACCCGGCTGGTCAACGACTGCCCCCGGCTCACCGTCCTGATGACCGGAAACGAACGGCTCGGCATCTACGGCGAGGTATTGCTGCGCCTGCGCCCGCTGGAGCTGCCCCCGGCCGACCGGGAGCCGGACCTGGACGAGCTGCGGGAGATCCCCTCGGTCAAACTGTTCGTGGAACGCACCGTCGTGAGCCGCCCCCACTTCGCGCTCACCGAGCACAACCGCGACGCGGTGGTCCGGCTCTGCCGCCGTACCGACGGCCTGCCGATGGCCATCGAGTTCGCCGCGTCCCGCATGAAGATGCTCTCCCCGCAGCGCCTCCTGGACGAACTCGACCACAGCCTCGACGCCCTGTCCGGGACCGAGTTCGACACCCTGTCCCGGCACCGCAGCATGGGCGCCGCCATCGCCCGCCAGCTCGACACGCTGGACAAGGACGAGCGGGCCCTGCTCAGACGGCTCGCGGTGTTCCACCGGGCGTTCGACCTGCCCACCGCCCAGGCGCTGTGGCCGGGCGACGTCGCCGAACTGCAGCGCCTGCTGGAGACGTTCGTCGACAAGAGCCTGCTGCACACCGAGGAGTGCTCCGACGGCGAACTCATCATCTCCATGCTCGGCCTCACCCGGCAGTTCCTGCTGGAGGAGGCGCAGACGCTGGGGGAGGACCGGGAGCTGTCCGCGGCGCACGCCGCGTTCTGCGTCGACCTCACCGAGAGCGCCGAGAGCGGACTGCGCGGCCCCGACCAGAGCCGGTGGCTGCTCGTGATCGACTACTGGCGGCAGGACCTCGCCGGCGCGCTGGACTTCCTCGAGCGCACCGGCGACACCGCGAACCTGGTCGCGATCGCCGTGCACCTGCGCGAGTACTGGCAGGCCCGCGGGGAGATCAGGGAGGGCATCGCCCGGCTGCGGGCCGGACTCGACGACGCCGGCGGCCTCACCCTGGCCCAGCAGGCCACGGGACGCCTGGCGCTCGCCGAACTCCTGCTGGCCGCCGGCGAGATGACGGCCGCCGAGGACTGCCTCGGCAAGGCCCGAGCCGCCTACGAGGAACTCGGCGACGCCGCCGGAGTCGCCGCCTGCATGCGCGGCGCCGGGCTCGTCGCACTGCGGCGCGGGGACCTGGCCGAGGCCGACCGCCGTGTCGAGGACTGCGTGGCCGCCGCCGACGACGGGGCGGAGCACGCCGAGGTGCTGCGCGTCCTCGCGGAGGTCCGCCGCGCCGAGGGCGACGCGGCCTGCGCGCGCAGACTCGCCGAGGAGGCGCTGGAGTTCTTCGAGCGGCAGCGGGACGTCCGCAACATCGCGCTCACCCGTCTCGTCCTGGGCGACGTGGCGTTCGCGCTGGGCGACCAGGACGGCGCGGTCGATCTGTACCGCTCCGCCCTGCGGGACTTCGCCGAGCTGGGGCACCTGGCGCTGTGCGCGCTCGGCCTGGAGAAGTTCACGCTCCTGCTCACCCGCAGCCGGGGCCAGTCGATGGAGACCTGGCGCCGCGCGGCACGGGCCCTGGGAGCGGCGGCGGGCATCCGGGCCGCCACCGGCTGTGTCGCGCCCGCCCCCGTGCGCATGGAGGTAGACGCGGTCACCGCCCTCACCCGGGTACGCCTGGGCGAGGAGGAGGCCGCCGAGCTCGCCGCCGAGGGCCGGCAGTCGCCGCCGAAGACCGCGGTCGCCGCCGTACTCACCCCTGCCGAGAGCGCCGAGCCGGACCGCGCACCGGACGGCGCCCCCAACCCGCTCACCCCGCGGGAGCGAGAGGTGGCCGAACTGGTGGCCAACGGCCTCACCAACCGGGAGATCGCCCGCCGTCTCGGCATCGCCGAGTGGACGGCCGTGAACCACGTACGCAAGATCATGCGCAAACTGGCCTGCACCTCGCGGGTCCAGGTCGCCAGCTGGATGTCCAAGCAGGACTCCGCCCGCCGGAGCCGGCCGACGGCCTTGCGGCCCTCCGGCGCGCGCGCCTCCCGGGCCTGAAGGGGCCGCGGACAGGCGTCGAAGACGGGGCCCGGCAGGCGGAGCGGCGGTGGTGCCGCCGCTCGCCGTACCGGGCCCCGCGCGCTCACAACCAGTGGTGCGCCACGTTGAACAGCAGCACACCGGCGACGGTCGTCCGGAAGACCACCACGCCGCGGGAGCGCGCCAGCAGCGCGTGGCCGTCGCGCAGGAAGGAGACGTACTGGCGCAGCCGCAGCGCCATCAGCGGCACGGTCGCCACCACGAACCAGCCGGGAATCCACCCCGCGGCGTACGGCCCGAGGATCACCAGGAGGTTCGCCGCCGTCAGCGCCCCCAGGAACACCTGGTTGCCGCGCTTCGACGTCATCACCGCGACGGTGCGCCGGCCCACCGCCGCGTCCCCGGCGATGTCCTGGGTGTTGGAGTAGCCGGATATCAGCAGCTGCCCGAACCCGAACAGCAGCGCCTCCACCA
Organism: Streptomyces sp. NPDC085931; assembly: GCF_044540565.1. Taxonomy (NCBI): domain Bacteria; kingdom Bacillati; phylum Actinomycetota; class Actinomycetes; order Kitasatosporales; family Streptomycetaceae; genus Streptomyces; species Streptomyces sp. NPDC085931. The sequence goes on along the minus strand of NZ_JBITSK010000002.1, from coordinate 207,058 downwards.
GCACCAGCGCGGGAAGGTCACCGGCGGTGAGGGAGTAGGGAGACAGCACGAACGCCGTGGCCGAGAAGAGCAGCAGCAGCTCACCGAGCCCGACGTAGCTGAGCTTCAGGCCCCACGAGTACTGCGGGCTGAAGACGAACAGCAGCGTGGTGACCACGACACCCCACACGGGCGCGTGCGGTGCCGCGAGCACCGCCACCAGCCACCACAGCGCCCCCCACCCCAGGGCCACGTACCCGAACCGCTGCGCCTGGTGCACGGTGAGCTCGCCGGTGAGCAGCGGCTTGCGCTTGAGGGGCCGCAGCTCGGTGTTGCCGTCGGAGAGGTAGTTCGCCGTGTCGCTGCCGTCCTTGACGCCGGTCACGTCGTCCAGCGTCATGACCGCGGACAGCACGCCCACCTTTCCCACGGCGAACACCAGCAGCGTCAGGAGCACCTGCCCGTCCAGGCGGGCGCCCGGCTCCATCGCCGTCCACACGATGAGCAGCGCGAGGAGGAAGTCGAGGACGAACTGGAACTTGACCAGCCTGGCGTACCTGCCGAGTCGCTGCAGAACGCCTGCGTCGGGGGCCACTTGCATACCCGCAGCCGCCATGGAGTGAGTCCTTACTGTCGGGCCGGGGACGCCTCCTCAGAGCGTCACCGCGGCGGTGTTGAGGCAGGCGAGCAGTGAACGTGCCTGCACGTTGACGTACCGGCTGTGCCGCACCAGCGCGTTGAGCTGCCCGGGTGTCATCCAGCAGAACCCCGCAGGCGGCTCGGTGGGTGCCTGCGACTCGTCCGCCTCGACGAACAGGTAACGGCTCTGCGCGTGATAGAAGCGGCCGCCCTCCTCGGAGTGCACCGCCTCGTAGCGGATCTGCCTCTCGTCGGCGCCGAGCACCAGGTCGAGGAAGCGCGGGCGCTGATCGGGGCGGAAGTGGCGGTAGTTGTCCGGCACGCACTGCACCGTCGGCGCCAGCTCCAGCGTCTCCAGGAGGCCACCCTCCGGCAGGGCCCGTACGAGCAGGTGGGGGACACCGCCGAAGCGACGGGTCACGAACGCCGTGACCCCGAGACCGAGCGGTTCGATCAAGGGCTGGGTCCACTGCGCGACCTCCCGGCCGGCGGCCTCCACCGCGACCGCCATCACGCGGAAGAAGCCCTCCGGCTCGTGGTCGATGGACCAGTCGCCGCGCACCCAGTTCGTCACCTCGGCCAGCGGCACCGACCGCACCCGGCGGTCGTGGCGGGCGCGCTCGGCCGTGATCCAGGACAGCAGCCCCAGGTCGGAGTGGAGCGCTCCCGTCTCGGCCGGCTGCACCGGGGCGCAGGCGAGGACCGTACGCGCGTCCATGTTCACCACGTTGTCGAGGCGCAGCAGTTCCCCGATCTGCCCGAGGGTCAGCCAGCAGAAACCGTCCTCGAGCGGGACCTCGCCGTCCGCCTCCACGACCATGTTCCGGTTGGCCTTGCGCAGGAACCACGAGCCGTGCTCCGACTGGAGCACATCGGCGATCACCCGCTCCGGCGGTACGTTCAGGAAGTACTCCAGGTACTTCACGTCCGCGCCCCGGTGCACCTTCGTGTAGTTGCTGCGGGTCGCCTGCACGGTCGGCGACAGCTGCACCAGGTTGGGGTTGCCCGGCTCCATCTTCGCCTGCATCAGGAAGTGCAGGACGCCGTCGAACTCCTTGGCGAGGATGCCCAGGATGCCGACCTCCGGCTGGTTGATGATCGGCTGGCGCCACTCCGGGACCGGGTTCTCGGGATGGGTGACGTGGATGCCCTCCACCGTGAAGAACCGGCCGCTGCGGTGCACGAGGTTCCCGGTCCCCGGCGCGAAGGACCAGTTGTCGAGGCCGGCGAACGGGATGCGCTCCACCCGGTACCGGTGGGTGCGCGTGCGCTCCGCCAGCCACGGCACGAAGTCCTCGGTGCGCGGACCGCGGCCGTGCGCGGCGAGCACCGAGCGGATGAGGCGGTCCGGTCCGGCCGCCTGCTCGTCACGGCTGCGCAGGGCCGGTGCCGACGCGCTCATCGGTCCGCCTCCGGAGTGGCGGCGCGCTTGAGGTCCTTCCACCAGCCGGGGTGGTCCCGGTACCAGTCGACGGTCTCGCGCAGACCGCGCTCGAACGGCACCGCCGGCTCGAAGCCCAGCTCCTCGCGGATCTTCGTACCGTCGAGGGAGTAGCGGTCGTCGTGGCCCGGCCGGTCGGCCACCCGGCGGATGGCGGACGCGTCGGCGCCGCACAGCTCCAGCAACTGGTGGGTGAGCTCCAGATTGGTCCGCTCGACACCCCCTCCCACGTTGTAGATCTCCCCGGCCCGGCCCTTGGCGCGCACCATCTCCACGGCGCGGCAGTGGTCTTCGACGTGGATCCACTCGCGGACGTTGTGCCCGTCCCCGTACAGCGGCACCGGCTCGCCCTCCAGGAGGTTGGTGACGAAGAGCGGGATGAGCTTCTCGGGGTGCTGGTAGGGGCCGTAGTTGTTGGAACAGCGAGTGATCGACACGTCCAGCCCGTGGGTGCGCCAGTAGGAGCGGACCACGAGGTCGGAGGCGGCCTTGGACGCCGCGTACGGCGAGTTGGGCGCCAGCGGCCAGGTCTCGGTCCACGACCCGGACGCGATCGACCCGTAGACCTCGTCGGTGGAGACGTGCACGATCCGCTCCACGCCGGCGAGGCGCGCGCAGTCGAGCAGCACCTGGGTGCCCAGGACGTTGGTGCGGACGAAGTCGGCGGCGGCCGCCACGGAGCGGTCGACGTGCGACTCGGCCGCGAAGTGCACGATCGCGTCGTGGCCGGGCAGCAGCTCCCGCAGCAGTCCGGCGTCGCAGATGTCACCCCGGACGAAGTCCAGACGCTCCGCGCCGGCCGGCAGGTTGGCGAGGTTGCCGCTGTAGGTCAGCTTGTCGACGACGGTGACCCGGGCGCCGACGGCCTGCGGATAACGGTCGTCGAGCACGGCGCGCACATAGTGCGAGCCGATGAAGCCGGCGCCGCCCGTGACCAGGATTCTCATGATGCGACCTCCACTCGGGAGTCGTCCCCGACGATCAGCCGGTGCCGGCGGGTGGCCGTCACCGAGGCGGTCCTGCCGATGAGCGAGCCGCTCAGCCCGCGCAGGTCCGACAGCGAGGACCCGTCCTGCACGATCGAGTCCTCGATGAGCGTGCGCCGTACCACGCAGCCGGCGCCGATGGCGGTGTAGCGCCCGAGGTGGCTGTCCTCCACCACGCTCCCGGGGCCGATGTACGCCGGTCCCTCGATGCGGGAGCGCACCACGCGCGCACCGGGGGAGAGCACCACCGGACCGTTCAGTACGCTGGCGTCGTCCACCTCGCCGTGCCGCTGGGGGCGCACCTCGTCCAGCAGCCGGCGATTGGATGCGAGGACGGCGTCGACGCTCCCGGTGTCCGCCCAGAACCCGAAGTACTCGCTCGCCTTCACCCGGGCTCCGTGCTCCACGAGCCACTGGATCGCGTCGGTGATCTCCAGCTCCCCGCGGGCACTCGGCCGGATGCTGTCGACCGCCCGGTGAATGGCCGGAGTGAAGAAGTAGACGCCGATCAGAGCGAGTTCGCTGCGCGGTACGGCCGGCTTCTCGGCCAGCCGGGTCACCGTGGCCGACTCGTCGATCTCGGCAACTCCGAAAGCCCGCGGGTCGGCGACTTTCTGGACGACGATCTGGGCGTCCGGCCGCTGCGCGGTAAAAGTCCGCGCGATTTCTGTGATTCCCTCCGACAGGATGTTGTCGCCGAGGTACATCAGAAAATCGTCGGCCCCCAGGAATTCCCGGGCGATCAGCACGCAGTGGGCCAGGCCGAGGGGTTGTGCCTGGTGGATGTAGGTGATGCGGGCGCCGAACCGGGACCCGTCGCCCATCGCCTCGCGGATCTTCTCCGACCGGTCGCCGACGATCACGCCGATATCGGTGATGCCCGCAGCCAGGATGTTGTCGATGACATGTTCCAGGACCGCCTTTCCGGCGACCGGAATCAGCTGTTTCGGCGTGGAATAGGTGAAGGGCCGAAGCCGGGTTCCCATCCCGCCGGACAGTACGAGAGCCTTCACTTTGTCCTTCCGGATCGTTTCTTCGGCCAATGGGTGATGTCCGTAGGAATTTCCGGGAGTGCGTGAAGTGAGGCTAACGGCGCCGCTGTGGACGCCCGTCGATATGTTTTTGGACTCTGTCATGTCCTGCTGGGCATGACGCACGCTGCCCTATTCGCTCATGCGGGAAGGCCGATCCGGCCGGCGCCACCGGGCAGGGGAGGCGGGCGCCGAACAGGTGCACGGGCGGGGCACCGTGGTCGGCCGGCGCCGTGCGGGATCAGGCGCGTGCCCCGGCCGCACGGCCCGGGGGTCACACCTGCTCGCCGGCCGGCATCTCTTGTGCCGCCTCCTCGGGGCTCAGCGTCCCGCCCCGTTCGTAGGCGGCGGTGAACCGCTCCTCGCCCAGCCGCTCACGGGCGCCCGCCGCGATCCGGTCCACGTCGTCGCGCTCGCCCTCGGGCAGGGGAGTGCCCACGCGTGCCCGGGCCGCGGCGGCCGCGCCGAGCAGGCACGCCGCCCGCTCGGCATGGCCCGCCAGGAGCTGCGCCCCGGCCAGACCCTCCAGACCCAGGGCGACCGCGCGGGGATCACCCGACTCCTGCGCCACCTTCAGGCCGTCCCGCTGCAACTCCAGGGCGGTCCGCCAGTCGCCGCGCGACTCCGCGACGAACCCGAGCTCGGCGAGGATCAGGGAGGGCACCCCGGGCTGGTAGCCCATGCGCCGGTGTACGTCGAGCACGTTGCGCAGGTGACGCTCGGCGGTGTCCAGGTCGCCCTCCCGCCGGGCCCCCATGGCCAGTCCCATCTCCGCGAACTGCTCGCCGAAGTCGTCCGACTGCTCCACGGCGAGCCGCCGGGCCCGCTCGTGGTACTCCCGGGCCATCGCCCAGTCCCGGGTGAGCAGGGAGATCCGCCCCAGCCCCGAGAGGTGGAACGACACCTCGGGCCACAGCTCCAGGTCCTCCGCCATGCGCAGTCCGTCGCGCAGCAGCCGCCCGGCCTGCGGGTAGTCCCCGACCACCTCGGCCAGCGTCTGCAGCGGCACCATGGCCCGCAACTGCCCCCACCGGTCGCCCAGTTCGCGGAAGATCTCCAGGCTCTGCTCGCCGTACCTGCGCAGTGCGCCGAACTCGCCGCGCAGCTTGGCGATGAACGCCCGGCTGCTCAGCGCCGCCGCCGTGCCCCAGCGGTCCTCCAGCGACCGGAACGTCATCAGCGCCCGCTCGACCAGCTCCTCGCTGGGGCCCAGGTCCCCGACGCCGTACAGGTTGGAGCCCAGGAACCACTGGGCGTGCGCCTCGCCGCCGGGGTCGTCCAGCTCCTCGTAGGGGAGCAGCGCGGCGCGGTACTCGGCGAGCGGGTCCTTGCCGCCGCCGAGGAGCAGCCTGGTCCCGCCCAGCCAGGCCGTCGCCTCGGCGACGGCCGGAGTGACCGGCGTCCGCGGCACCAGGGCGAGCGCCGCGGTCAGGGAACGTTCCGCCTCGCGGTTGCGGCCGCGCAGGTGCCAGTACCACGCCAGGGAGTTGACCAGCCGCAGGGCCCGCTCGCCGTCCCCGCTGTGCACGGCGCTCTCCAGCGCGGTGCGCAGGTTCGCCGTCTCGCTGTCGAGCCGGCGCAGCCACTCCCGCTGCCCGTGGCCGCGCAGGTGCGGCCTGGCCCGCTCGGCAAACGCGGTGTAGTACGCGCGGTGGCGCAGCCGCAGGGCCTCCAGCTCACCGCTCATCCGCACCTGCTCCAGGCAGTACGCGGTGACCGACTCCAGCAGCCGGTAGCGCGGCCCGTCGACGCCGTCGCTCATGACCACCAGGGAGCAGTCCACCAGCCGGGCCAGCAGGTCCAGCACCTCCGTGTGGTCCACGCCCGCGCCCGCGCACAGTTCCTCCGCCGCCGCCAGCGAACAGCCGTCCGCGTGCACGGCCAGGCGGTGCAGCACCGCCCGCTCCCGAGGGCTCAGCAGGCCGCAGCTCCACTCGATGACCGCCCGCAGCGTGCGATGGCGCGCCGGGGCGTCGCGGGTCCCGGCGGCCAGCAGCGTGAACCGGTCGTCGAGCCGGGCGGCCAGCTCCTGCACCCCCAGGGCGCGCACCCGGGTGGCCGCCATCTCCAGTGCCAGCGGAATGCCGTCGAGGCGGCGGCAGACGGAGACCACGGGGGCGATGGTCTCCTCGCTCAGCCGGAAGCGGGGGGCGGCCGCGGCGGCCCGCGCCGCGAACAGTTCGACGGCGCTGAACCGCAGCACGTCCTCGGTGCTCAGACCCGCGGCGGACTGCGGCAGGTCCAGCGGAGGCACCTCCACGAGCTGCTCGCCGCCCACGCTGAGCGAGGTCTGGCTGGTGGTCATGATGTGCAGCCGCGGCGCCGCTCTGAGCAGCCGTGCCGTCAACTCGGCCACCGGCTCCACGACATGCTCGCAGTTGTCGAGGACCAGCAGGGCCGGCGCGTCGCCGAGGGCGTGCGCCACCCGCGCGGTGGAGGAGAGCGGGTCACCGTCGGGGGAGGGGGAGGAGGTGATGTCGTCGCGCACGCCGAGCACCGCCTCGACCACCTCGTGCACCTCCGTGGCCGACGTTGCGGAAGGGTCGAGGGAGGCGAACTCGGCCAGCCAGACACCGCCGGGGAACTCCGGGCCGACCGCGGCCGCCGTCGCCAGGGCGAGCTGGGTCTTGCCCACGCCGCCCGAGCCGGTGAGGGTCACCAGCCGGTGCCGGCCGACGAGTGCGCGCAGCCGCTCGATCAGCTCGTCCCTGCCGATCAGGTCGACCGGCGTGGCGGGCAGGTTCGTCGGCGGCCGGGCCGCGGTGGTGCTCGGCGAGGGCGCGGCCGCCAGGGCCGGGCTCTGGGTGAGGATCGCCTGGTGCAGCGCGGCCAGTTCGGGGGAGGGATCCACGCCCAGCTCCTCGGCGAGCCGCTCGCGCAGTTCCGCGTAGCTGGTGAGGGCGGCGCTCTGCCGGCCGGCCAGATACAGGGCGCGAATATGGGCCGTACGCAGCCGCTCGCGCAGCGGGTGCGACCCCACCAGGTCCGCCAACTCGTCGGCCACCAGGGCGTGTTCACCGAGCTCCAGCCGGGCCTCGGCCTGCTCCTCCAGCGCCGTCAGCCGCTGCTCCTCCAGTCGGTCGGCGGCGGCACGGGCGAACTCCTCGTCGACGAAGTCGGCGAACGCCGGCCCCCGCCACAAGGCCAGCGCCTCGGTCAGCAGGTTCGTGCGGGTGCGGGGGTCGGTGCCGTGGCGGGCGCGGGCGGTCAGGTCGAGGAAGCGGTCGGCGTCGACGGAGCCGGGCGGGACCGCCAACTCGTAGCCGGGCGGGCGGGAGGCCACCAGGTCCCGGCCGCCGGGCGCGGCGTCCTCCAGGGCCCGGCGCAGCTGCCACACCTTGTTCTGCAGCACACCGGCGGGGTTGCTCGGCAGTTGCTCGCCCCACAGGTCGTCGATCAGCCGGTCCACGGACACGGGCCGGCCACGGTGGATCAACAGCGCGGTGAGCAGAGCACGCACCTTCAGCTCCGGCACCCGCACCGGCCGTCCCTCGTCCGTCCACACCGCCAGCGGGCCGAGCACCCCGAAACGCATGTGATCACGCTAGCCGAACCGGGCGGCCGACGACAGGACGATACGGCGCGAAGACGGCCGGGAGCGATTGCGAGCGACCGGGTGGGGGGGCGTCGGCCGGCAGTGGGAGAGGCCCGAGCGTGCCGACCGAGAGGCTCCGGCCGGAGAGCACCAAGAGCACCAAGAGCACCAAGAGCGCCGAGAGCGCCGAGAGCGCCGAGAGCGCCGAGAGCGCCAAGAGCACCGAGAGAGGCCGAGAGCGGACCGGGAGCGGGCCGGGAGCGGCGCCGGGCACCGTGGGAGCCGAGGACCCGAGCCCACGGAGGGGAACCATGCCTGAGCCGAAACTGCGGGTGTCCGTCATCATCGGCAGCATCCGCAACGGCCGATTCGGGCCCACGGCGGCCCGCTGGATCGCGGACGAGGCGGCCAAGCGCGAGGATCTCGCCGTCGACGTGATCGACCTGGCGAAAGTGTGGCTGCCCGACGTGCTGCCGGCGGACGAGCACGCGGAGCGGCCGGCCGCCGTCCAGGACCTGGCGCCGTGGCTGGCCCGCGCCGACGCGTTCATCATCGTCACCCCGGAGTACAACCACAGCTTCCCCGCCTCGCTCAAGAACGCCATCGACTGGTACGTCGACGAGTGGAAGGCCAAACCGGTCGCCTTCGTCTCCTACGGCGGCATCGCCGGCGGTCTGCGCGCCGTCGCCCATCTGCGCGAGATCCTGCCCGGTCTGCACGCCGTGACGGTCCGTGACTCCGTCGCCTTCCCCGAGTACTGGAACCGCTTCGACGAGCAGGGCCGGCTGGTGAACGCCACGGAGTGCGAGGCCGCCGCCAAGACGATGCTCGACCAGCTGACCTGGTGGGGGCGCACCCTGCGCGACGCACGGGCCGTACGGCCCTACCCCGGCTGACGCTCCCCGCACCGTTCCCCGTGGTCCGCACCACACCGTCCCCGATCCTGGAAGGACACCCATGTCATCTCATGTCTCCCCGGCGACGCCGGTGAAGGCAGGGACCCGTGAGTGGCTCGGTCTCGCCGTGCTCGCCCTGCCCACGCTGCTGCTGGCGCTCGATCAGAGCGTGCTGTTCCTCGCGCTGCCGCACCTGGCGGAGTCCCTGAACCCCACGGGCACCCAGACGCTGTGGATCATGGACATCTACGGCTTCATGATCGCCGGTTTCCTGGTCACCATGGGAACGCTCGGCGACCGGATCGGCCGGCGCAGGCTGCTGCTGATCGGCGCCACCTTCGTCGGCGCCACCTCACTGCTGGCGGCCTACTCCACCAGCGCCGAGATGCTGATCGCCACCCGGGCGCTGCTCGGTGTCGCCGCGGCCACGCTGATGCCCTCCACGCTCGCCCTCATCAGCAACATGTTCCAGGACCCGGGGCAGCGCGGCCGGGCCATCGCGGTGTGGGCCAGCTGCTTCATGGCGGGCACCGCGCTCGGCCCCATGATCGGCGGCGTGATGCTCGACTACTTCTGGTGGGGTTCGGTCTTCCTGCTCGGCGTCCCGGTCATGGTCATCCTGCTGATCGCCGGTCCCGTCCTGCTCCCCGAGTACCGTGACCCCGACGGCGGCCGGCTCGACCTGTTCAGCGTCGCCCTCTCGCTGGGCACCATCCTGCCGGTCATCTTCGGTCTCAAGGAGATCGCCCGCTACGGCTGGCAGCCGCTGTCCCTGCTGGTGATCGCGGCCGGCCTGGCCGTCGGCGTGGTCTTCGTCCGCCGCCAGACCCGGCTGACGCACCCGCTGCTCGACCTGCGCCTGTTCCGCTCCGGCGCCTTCACCTCGGCGCTGCTCGTGCTGATGCTGGCGATGGCCACCATGGGCGGCAGCTACCTGTTCATCACCGGCTTCCTGCAGATGGTCGAGGGCCTGTCGCCCACCGCCGCCGGCCTGTGGATGGTGCCCTCGGCGCTCGCCTCGATCGTGGCGGCGATGATCGCCCCCAGCCTGACCAAGCGGCTGCCCATGGGCCTGGTGATCGGCGGCGGTCTCGTCCTGACGACCGTCGGCTACCTCCTGGTCGCCTTCGTCGACCCGGTGGGCGGACTGCCGCTGCTGATCACCGGCTTCGTGATCGCCTTCTTCGGCACGGGACCGATCGGCGCCCTGGGCACCAACCTCGTGGTCAGCTCCGCCCCGCCGGAGAAGGGCGGTTCCGCCGCCTCCCTGTCCGAGACGAGCGGCGAGTTCGGCGTCTCGCTCGGCGTCGCGGCGTTCGGCAGCCTGGGCACCGCGCTCTACCGCGGCGACATCACCGTCCCGCAGGGCGTGCCGGCCGAGCAGGCCCAGGCGGTGCGCGGCGGCATGGAGGGCGCGATCGTCGCCGCCCAGGAGCTGCCCTCGGACCTGCGTGACCAGGTGCTGGCCGCGGCGCGCGAGGCGTACACCGGCGGCATGAACGTCGTCGCCGTCGTCTGCGCCTCGCTCATCGCCGTCACCGCGGTGCTGGCGGTGACGCTGCTGCGCAAGGTGGGCGGCGCTCCCTCGGCCGAGGACGACGCGGCCGCCGCCCGGCAGGAGTCCGTCCCTGCCGGTTCCTGACCGCCGAACGTCCCGGCGCGGGCCCTTCGCCACCCCGGCGAAGGGCCCGCGCCGTTTCTCCGCGCCGGGCCGCCGACGTCAGCTTGTCCGCCGACGGTCAGGCCGCTGACCTGACACATGAGATGGCCCGCTCATGGACCCCCCTCCCGGCCGTCGACAGCATGGAGCCGTGCGCTCGCGTCCCTGGCGCGTCAAACCGCCCCCCTCGACACGCAAAGGAATCCGTCCATGGTCCCATGCCGAATCTGCGGTGGCCCGGTCGATGAGTTCTTCGACTTCGGCCGGCAGCCCGTCTCCGATTCCTTCGTGACGCCGGAGACGGCGGGCAGCGAGTTCTACTTCCGGCTGGCCGCGGGTGTCTGCACCGAGTGCACCATGGTGCAGCTCATCGAAGAGGTGCCCCGCGAGAAGATGTTCCACGAGGACTACCCGTACCGCTCGGCGGGCTCGGCCGTCATGCGCGAGCACTTCGAGAAGTACGCGCACCGGCTGCTGGAGGGCGAACTCGCCGTCGACGACCCCTTCGTGGTGGAGATCGGCTCCAACGACGGGACCATGCTGAGGACGATCGGCCGGGCCGGCGTGCGCCACCTCGGCGTCGACCCCTCCGCGCAGGTCGCGGAGTTCGCCAAGGCCGCGGGCGTGCGGGTGCGCACGGACTTCTTCCAGGACTCCAGCGCACGCGACATCGCCGCGGCCGACGGACCCGCCGACGTGATCTTCTCCGCGAACACCGTCAGCCACATCGCCTACATCGACTCGGTGTTCCGGGGCGTGGACGCGCTGCTCGGCCCCGACGGCGTCTTCGTCATCGAGGACCGCTACCTGGGCTCGATCATCGAGCAGAACGCCTTCGACCAGATCTACGACGAGCACTTCTACCTCTTCTCGGTCGGCTCCGTGCAGGCCATGGCCCGGCGCTTCGGCCTCGAACTGGCCGACGTGGAGCCGCTGTCCGTGCACGGCGGGTCCATGCGGTACACCGTCGCCCGGCCCGGGCGGCGCACCGTCTCCGCGGCCGTCACCGAACACGTCGAGCGTGAGCGCGAGGCGGGCCTGGGCCGGCCCGAGACCTACCACCGCTTCGCCCAGCACGTGAGGAAGAGCTGCCGCGACCTGGTGCGGCTCCTCACCGACCTGCGCGAACAGGGCCACTCGGTGGTCGGCTACGGCGCCACCGCCAAGAGCGCCACCGTCCTCAACTACTGCGGCATCGGCCCCGACCTGGTCCCGTTCATCTGCGACAACACCCCCGCCAAGCAGGGCCGGCTCGCCCCGGGCACGCACATCCCCATCCGGCCGTCCGAGCAGTTCTCCCAGCCCTACCCCGACTACGCCCTGCTCTTCGCCTGGAACCACGCCGAGGAAATCCTCGCGAAGGAGCGTGAGTTCCGGGCCGCGGGCGGCAAGTGGATCCTCTACGTGCCCGACGTCCACATCGTCTGATCTCCCCGCCAGGGACCACACAACGGGCCGGGAAGGCCCCCGATCTCAACCGGAAGGTGTCATGAACAAGTACGCCGGCAAGAAGGCCGTGGTCACCGGCGGTACGCACGGCATCGGCATGGCCGTGGTGAAGAAGCTCCTCGACGGCGGAGCGGAGGTGCTGCTCACCGGTCTCAACGAGAAGAACATCGAGGCCGCCCGCGCCGAACTCGGCCCGCGCGCCCACGTGTTGCGCTCCGACGCGGCGAACATGTCCGACATCGACGCCCTCGGCACGGCGGTCAAGGAGACGCTGGGCGAGGTCGACTTCGTCTTCGTCAACGTCGGGTACCTGAAGTTCGGTTCCCTCAGCCAGGTCACCGAGGAAACCTACGACCGCATGTTCGACACCAACACCAAGGGCGCCTTCTTCACCGCGCAGCGGCTCGCGCCCCTGGTCAAGAACGGCGGCTCGTTCGTCTTCACCACCGCCGTCGCCGTCGGCATGGGCTTCGTCGCCACCAGCGTCGGCACCGGCATGAAGTCCGCCATCCGCGCCTTCTCCAAGGTCTTCGCCTCCGAGCTGCTGCCCCGCGGCATCCGCGTCAACACGGTCAGCCCCGGCTTCACCGACACCCCCACGATGGGCATCGCCGAGATCTCCGACGAACTGCGCGCCGCCAACATCAAGGAGGGCGTCGAGCTGACCCCCATGCGCCGCTTCGGCACCGCCGAGGAGGTCGCCGACGCGGTGCTCTTCCTCGCCTTCGACGCCACCTTCACCACCGGCGTCGACCTGCCCGTCGACGGCGGTCTCGGCCAGGGCCTGGAGTGGCCGCACGACGAGATCGTCGAACACTGACCCGGTCGGACCAGCAGACGGAGGTGGAGCGATGACCAGTCGCACACAACGCACCAGGACCGCGGTGATCGGCGGTGGCATGGCCGGCTGCGCCGCCGCCCGCCAGCTGCTGCGCGGCGGCCGCGAGGTGGTCGTCTTCGAGGCGGCGGACGGACTCGGCGGCCGGGCCCGCTCCTGGCACCGCCCGGAGATCGAGCCCGACGTCGGCATCAACCTGATGTACGTCAGCTTCTACAAGCTGATGACCCAGCTCATCAAGGAGTACGGGCTGGAGGACGAGCTGATCCGGATCTCCAGCAACGTCTGGATCTCCGACCACGGCAAGGCCGTGCCGCTCTCCTCCGACTCCCCGCTCAGCCTGCTCCGCTACCGGCACGTCAAGCTGCGCGACCGGGTCGCCTTCCTGCTGACCACCCTCGCCCAGGTCGCCCGCAAGAAGCAGCTCGACCTGTTCGACCCGGTCAAGTCGGCCCCGTTCGACGACGGGCAGAGCGCCGCCGACTGGGGCTACCGGAAGGTCTCCAAGCGCGGCTTCGACTTCCTGCTGCGCCCCCAGATCGAGGGCTTCTGGAACTTCGCCTGCGAGGAGATCTCCGCCGTCCACGCCCGAGCCCTGCTCGCCTGGATGGGCGGCTCCGGCTTCTACGTGCTGCGCAACGGCATGGAGATCCTCGCCGAGAAGAACGCCGAGGGAGCCGAGCTGCGACTGTCGCACGAGGTCACCGGCATCCAGCAGGACGGCACCGGCATCGTCGTCGGCGCCGTCGGCCCGGACGGCACCCCGGTCACCGAGACCTTCGACGAGGTCGTCGTGGCCACGCCCGCGCCGATCGCGGCCAAGCTCGTCGCCGCGCTGCCCGCGCAGGCCGTGGACGAGGAGACCCGCCGGTTCCTGGAGACGCAGAAGTACGAACCGGCCCTGTCCGTCTCGTTCCTGGTCGACAAGGGCACCCTGCCCGCCGAGGCGCACATCGTGGCCGGCGGCCCCGAGGACCCGCCCCTGCGCAACATGATCACCTACCCGCGCACGGTGCGGGACGAGCGGGGACGGCCCGTCGACAAGCTCCTGGTGTTCACCTACCCCGGCCGCGCCAACACCCGCCGCCTGCTCGGCCGTCCCGCCGAGGAGCAGTTCGCCGAGGTGAGCACGATGCTGACGTCGCTGTGGCCGGAGTTCCCGGTGGAGAGCGCCGAGCCGTTCCAGATCGCGGAGCGGCCCTACGGGTTCCCCATCCCCGCGCCGGGCCGCTACCGCCGCTCCGTGGCGGTGCTGAAGAAGCAGCGGCCCCCGGTCGTCTTCGCCGGCGACTACTTCAACTCCCCCACGACGGAAGCGGCGATGCTCTCGGGAGTCCGAGCCGCCGCGGCACTCACGAAGGCAGGTTGAGACAGCCCATGAAGGTCCTGTTCATCCCCGGAAACAGCCCCTACCCGATCTTCTCCCACACCCCGCTCGCCACGGCCGTGCGCAATGCCGGACACCAGGTGTTCATGGGCGGCATCGACTGGGTGCTGCCCAACATCGCCAGCGTCGGCCTGCCCGCCGTGAAGATCTCCCCGGTGTCGATGGAGGAGGTCAGCGCCTTCATGGGCGCCATGCCGGAAGACCCGGCCGAGCAGCTCAAGGCGGTGGGCCGGGTCTACGCCGAGATCGCCGTGGACAGCCTGGACCGCCTGCTCGACCTGGCCGACCACTGGCGCCCCGACCTCGTCGTCGGCGGCGGCATGTTCTACACCGCCCCGCTGCTCGCCGACCACCTGGGCATCCCCAGCGTGCGCCTGGAGTGGGACCGCATCGACTCCCGTGCCTACGACCCGGGCGCCGAGCCCGTGCTCGCCCCGGTCCTCGCCGAACTGGGCCTGCAGAAGCTGCCCGACCCCGACCTGTGGCTCGACGTCTGTCCGCCCAGCCTGCGGCCCGACGACGCGGTCCCCGCCAAGCTCATGCGCTGGGTCCCGGGCAACCCCCAGAAGCCGCTGGAGCCGTGGATGTACACCAAGGGCGACCGCCCCCGCGTCTACATCACCGCCGGGACCCGGCTGTTCAGCGGCGAAGGGCTGCGCGACATGGCGCGCAGCGTCGGCAAGCTCGGCGCCGAGGTCGTGGTCGGCGCCCCCGAGGTCGTCGCCGCGGAACTGCGCGACGAGGTGCCCGAGGCGCGCGTCGGCTGGGTGCCGCTCGACGTACTGGCCCCCACCTGCGACGTCATCATCCACCACGGGGGCGGCGGCACCGACATGACCGCCCTGCACGCCGGCGTCCCGCAGCTGATCGCCCACCCCGAGTACCCCACCACCGCCACCCGCCGCATCGTCGAGTACGGTGCCGCCACCCTGGTCGAGTCGGGCGGCTACGAGGAGATCAACGCGGCCTGCGAGCTGCTGCTGAAGGATCCCTCGTACCGTGAGCGGGCGCGGGAGGTGTCCCGGGAGATGGCCCAGCTGCCCCCCGCCCACGAGATCGTCCGGGACCTGGAGCGCCTGGTGGCCGACCGGACCTGAACCGGCCGGCCGGCCCCCGGCTCCTGCGACGGAGAGGAGAACACGGTGCGTATCGCCGCGACGGCGATCACCGGGGCGTATCTGGTGACCCCCGAGCAACTGCCGGACGAGCGCGGCGCCTTCTGGGAGGGCATGCGTGCCGACAAACTCGAGAAAGTGCTGGGTGAGCCGTTCGTGCCCCGGCAGATCAGCTACTCCGTGTCCCGCCGCAACACCCTGCGCGGCATCCACACGGTGGCCGTACCGCCCGGGCAGGCCAAGTACGTCAGCTGCGTACGCGGCGCGCTGCGCGACATCATCGTCGACCTGCGCATCGGCTCACCCACCTTCGGCCGGCACCACGTCTGCACCCTCGACGCGTCCTCCGGCCGCTCCCTCTACATTCCCGACGGCGTGGGCCACGGCTTCGTGGCCCTCAGCGACGACACCTGCATCTGCTACGTGATGTCGACCGTCTACGAGCCGGGCACCCAGATCGACATCAACCCCTTCGATCCGGAACTGGCCCTGCCCTGGGACCTCACCGAGGAACCCCTGATGTCCCCGAAGGACAGGGCCGCACCCGGCCTCGCGCAGACCCTGGCCGCCGGGGTGCTGCCCCGCTGGAACCAGGAGACCCCGTGACGGACGTCCTTCGCATCGGCGTGCTCGGCAGCGCGGAGATCGCGCGCCGCCGGATGCTGCCGGCCTTCGCCCGCTCCGCGGCCTTCGAGGTCACCGCGATCGCCTCCCGGGACCCGGACCGCGGCGCGGCGGCCGCCGCACCCTACGGCGCGCGCGTGGTGCCCGGCTACGCCCGGCTGATCGAGGACGGCGACGTGGACGCCGTCTACGTCCCGCTGCCGCTCGCCCTGCACGCCGAATGGGTCGAGGCGGCCCTGCGCGCGGGCAAGCACGTGCTGGCCGAGAAACCGCTGAGCACCTCCCCGGAGGTGAGCGCGGACCTGTTCGCGCTGGCCCGCCGCCGGGGCCTGGCCCTGATGGAGAACGTCATGTTCGTCCACCACGGCCAGCACGCCCGGGTGCGCCGGCTTCTCGCGCAGGGCGCCATCGGCGAACCACGCTCCGTCCAGGCGACGTTCACCGTGCCCCGGCGCCCGGCCGGAGACATCCGCTACCGCCCGGAGCTGGGCGGCGGCGCCCTGTGGGACACCGGCGTCTACCCGGTGCGCGCCGCGCAGTTGCTGCTCGGCACCGGCCTGACCGTCGTGGGCGCCGTCACCACGGCCGCCGCCGGCTTCGACGTCGACACCTCCGGAGCCGCGCTGCTGCGCCGGCCCGGCGACGGCGTCGCCGTCCAGCTGTCCTACGGCCTCGACCACGCCTATCGCAGCTCCTACGAGATCGGCGGCAGCTCCGGCCGGCTGACCCTCGACATGGCGTTCACCCCGCCCGCCGACCATGTCCCCGTACTCCGGCTCGACGACTCCTCCGGCACCCGGGAGCTGCGGCTGGAGCCCGAGGACCAGGTGGCCGGCACCGTCGCGGCGTTCGCCGAGGCGGTGCGCCGCGGCACCGTGGACACCGAGCACGAACGGGCCACGCTGGAGCAGGCCCGCCTGCTGCGCGACATCCGCGCAGGCGCCGCGGCGGCTTCGGCCGCTGCAGAGGCCTCGGCTACGGCTGCGGCTGCGGCTGCGGCTGCGGCTCGGGCTCCGGTACCGAGCGACTGAGCACCGCACCGGGCGGCGCGCACATGACCGAGCGGCACACGGTCCGACCGTGTGCCGCTCGGTCATGAGGTGGAGAGAGGGGCCGGACAGGGCCGGACAGGGCCGGACGGGGCCCGGACGCGGGGTCGGTCACGGGCCCGGCCCCGGAGACCGGATCGCGCGGGCCGGCCGAGGGCCGGCCGTGCCAGGGCGATCAGTCAGGGCGGTCAAGGGACGACGTGCGTGGCGACGCGGCGGGAGCGGCGCTCAGCCGGCGTTTCCCCCGACCGTGTGCGCGGGACCCAGCTCCTCCATCTTGAACTCACCCGTGGGGAAGCTGGGCGTGGGCAGCGGGTCGGGGTAGGCGGCCTCCTCGCGCGGCGGCTGCCGGCGCACATAGGCCGCCCGCGCCTTGAGCGCGGCGTCCACGGCCAGCCGCAGCGGCCGCGACGGCTCGGACACGCCGAACGCCTTGCGCATGTGCGGGGTCAGGAGCGCGGGCAGCGCCGCCGCCGCCACCTTGCGTCCCAGCGGCTGGAGCCGCTTCGGGAGCCAGGCCGCCATGGGCTCGATGACCGTGTTCCGCAGCACCTGCCACAGCGTCACGGCCTCCGGCGAATACGCGAACGTCCGCTCCACGTACTCGTCGTGGAACCGGGCGAACTCCTCGTACGAGCCCGGGATGTTCTTCAGGCCCATGAGTTCGCCCTGCTCCCGCATGTGCAGGTACGCCGCGGTCCGCTCCTGGTCGGTCAGCGGCCGCCAGCCGTACCGGTCCACCCAGCGGATCTGGATGAGCATGCTGGTGGCGAGGACGAACAGGTACTCCTCGTTGCTGATGCTCCACTGCTCCTTCTCGTCGCTGATGTGGCGGACCGCGTTCTTGTGGATGCGGTTCATCTGCCGGACGGCGGCCCGGCCGCGCTCGTCCTTGAACCCGCGCCGCACCATCTCCAGGCTGATGAGGGCGAAGTGCTCCATGCGCCGCTGCGTGTTGTGGGTCAGCTCCCCGGTGCGCACCAGGAGCGCGGCCATGTGGGGCGGCGCGACGCTGTTGCAGAACGCCAGCGCGCCCGCGACGCTGAAGTCCCACGGGAACTCGTAGCCCATGTCGAGCCACCAGATGCGGCTGTACTCCTCCTTGACGTCCATGCCCTCGATCTCCCGGAGTCGGGCATACCGTTCGTTCTTGTCGATGGCCATGGTGCGGCCTCTCCTCTCGCCGGTCACCTCGGAAAACAGCGGGTCGTCTGACGCCCGGGCCCTACCGGCCGTTGCGCCCGTGCCGGGGGCGGGGGAGCAGCGGGACGACGGCTCCCGCGCGACGACCATGCCCGAAAAGAAGGCCGTCCGCCCCGCGCCGCCCGCGACTGCGTCAAGTCGCCCCCCGGCGCACCGCGTTACCCGCTCCGCGTCGGCACCCCCTGTCACCCGGCGTGCCCCAGCCGCTCGACGCGTCCACAGTGCGTCACCCGGCCCGGCCGCGCATCACCTCAACGTGACCGGCCGAGAGGCTACTTGACATACACGCGGAGCATCTGTGTCGGCCCTGCCCGGCCATGGGCACGCTGGGGGCCGCTTGGCAACCCACCAGGACGCCCTCGCCGAATGGAGCTGCACGTGAGTATGTTGAACAGGCGACGGTTCATGGCCGGAGCGGGCGCCGCTGTGGCCACCTCCGGGACCGTCACCGCACTCGGTACGCTGTCGCCCGCGCACGCGGCCCCCGAGACCGCCTCCGGCGCGATCCCGACGGTCAGACCCGGTGACCCCCGGTACGTCGACATGGTGTCGGGCATGAACGCCCGCCTCGTCGGCACCCCCGAGGCCGTCCGGCTGCCCGCCACCACGCAGCAGGTGGTCCAGGTGGTGCGCGAGGCCGTCGAGGCCGGCAAGCGGATCGTGGTGCGCAGCGGCGGTCACTGCTTCGAGGACTTCGTCTTCAACAAGGAGGCCCAGATCATCGCCGACCTGCGGCTGATGAACCGGGTCGGCTACGACGAGCGGCGGCGCGCCTTCTTCGTCGAGCCCGGCGCCACCCTCCTCGACATCTACGAGACCCTGCACAACGGCTGGGGCGTGACGATCCCCGGCGGCGGCTGCCACAGCGTCGGCGCGGGCGGACACTTCGCGGGCGGCGGTTACGGCGTCCTGTCCCGGGCACACGGCATCGTCATCGACCACGTGTACGCCGCCGAGGTCGTCACGGTCGACCGCAGGGGCCGGGTGCGGGCCGTCGTGGCCACGCGGGAGCCGAACGACCCCCACCGCGACCTGCTGTGGGCGCTCGCCGGCGGTGGCGGCGGCAACTTCGGCATCGTCACCAAGTACTGGCTGCGCAGTCGCGGCGCCAAGGGCGACGACCCGAGCCGGCTGCTGCCCCGGCCGCCGTCCCGGGTCGTCTACACCCAGGTCACCTGGCCCTGGGAGCAGATCACCGAGGCCGGCTTCACCAACCTGCTGCGCAAGTACGGCCAGTGGTCCAAGGACAACGCCTCCATGGACTCGGAATACCTGGACCTCGGGCACTGGCTGTTCCTCAACCACGTGTCGGCCGGCACCCTCTTCCTCGTGGCGCAGATCGACGCCGACAAGCCCGGCGCCCAGCAGCGGATGGACGCCTTCGTCGACTTCCTCAGCGACGCCATGGGCGCCCGGCCCAACTGGCGCGACTCCCAGAACCTGCCGTTCATGAAGGCCACCACCTACAGCACCACCGGCGGTGAGACCCTCAACAACCCGAACCTGCGCACCTTCCACAAGTCCGCCTTCGTCAAGGACGTCTTCCCGCAGCGCCAGATCGACGCGCTGTACAAGCACCTGACCCGCAAGGACTACAACAACACCTACAGCTACATCGTGCTGGCCTCCGCGGGCGGCCGGATCAACCAGCTGGGCCCGCACGACACCCCGGCGCCGCACCGCGACGCGCACCTGGTGATGTTCTACGAGTCGTACTGGCACCGCGCCGACCAGGACGAGGCCAACATCGCCTGGCTGCGCGACATCTACCGCGACGTGTACGCCGACACCGGCGGCGTCCCCGTGCCCAACGACGTCACCGACGGCTGCTACATCAACTACCCGGACAACGACCTCAGCGACCCCGAGTTCAACAAGTCCGGCATCCCCTGGCACCAGCTCTACTACAAGGACAACTACGCGCGGCTGCAGAAGGTCAAGGCCACCTGGGACCCGCGCAACGTCTTCCGCCACCGGCAGTCCATCGAGCTGCCGGGCAGGTGACACTCCCGCCACACGAAGCGGGCTGTGCGACCCGGCCGGTCGCACAGCCCGCTTCCGCGCTGCCTCCGTCCCGGCCGGCCTCAGGACTGCGGCCGGGACGGAGCTGACCTCACAGCAACGCGCGCGCCTCGGCGATGAGTTCCACCTGCCGCTCCCAGTCGCCGCCGTCGACCAGGAGGTCGAGATGGTCGGCGCCGGCCTCCGCGTACGCGGCGAACCGCTCCGCGGCCTCCTTCGGGCTGCCACCGATCGGCACCAGCCGCGCCTCCTCGGGTGCCAGCCCGTACATGTCCACCAGGCTCTTCTCGAACGCGACGCGCGCGGAGCGCACCGACTCGTCGTCTCCGAGCCCGGCGTGCAGCCACACCGTGGTGCTCGGCGCGGGCCGCCCCGCCTCCTCGGCGGCCTCCCGCAACTTCGCGACACCGCGGGCCACCGTCGCGGGGGAGACCATCGACGGCAGCCAGCCGTCCGCGTACCGGGCGGCCCGCCGGATCGCGTTGTCGGAGTTGCCGCCGACCAGCACCGGCGGCGCCGGCACGGCGGGTGCGAGCGTCAGCGCGGTGCCGTCCGGCAGCGTCGTCTCCTCGCCGGCGAGCAGCCCCGGCAGCAGTTCGAGGGAGCGCTCCAGCCGGGTGTTGCGACCCTGCGGTGTGGCCCCCACGGCCTGCCAGAACGGAGTCCCGGGGGCTCCGCCCGACCCGACACCGAGGATGACCCGGTTGCCGGACAGATGCTGCAGCGTGCCGATCTGGGCGGCGGTCCAGGCGATGTTCCGCAGCGGCAGCACCAGGAGGCTGAAGCGCAGGTCGACCCGCGTGGTGACGGCGGCGGCGGCCGAGAGCGCGACGGTGGCCTCCAGGGCCGGCGCGCCGTTGCCCATGATGAAGTCGGACACGGACACGGAGTCCAGACCGGCCTGTTCGACGTGGCGGGCACCGGCCGCTATGCCTGGGAAGCCCTTCGGCGCCAGGTCGGCCATGGTGGGCAGGGAAATGCCGACTTTGATCGCTGCCAAGACGTCCTCCGTGTCGCATGACGAATGGGAACGCCACCGCCGGGGGCGGACCACCGGACCCCTCCGGGGATCTGACCGCATGGCGATGGCCGTTGCAGCCTAGCGACGCGGAGCGGCCCGGACCTGCACGAGGCCCGCACTATGTCAGCTTGCCTGCCCGCCGCGGCACGCGCCCCGCGAACGGACACTTGACGAAGCCCTGGATACCGCGTTGCCTCGCGGTCACGCGATGGGATCCACTCGTCGTCGTCAGGAAGACGCCGGGGCGCCTGGACCGCCCAACTCAGCGACGCCCGGCGGGTGCTCGTGGTCAGGACGACTCTGGAGTCACAACCGACATGACTGTTGTAGCCAAGGACCCCGGCGACCTCGTCGAGGGACGGAAACCGGTCACGCGTCTGGACCGGGTGATCATCAGGTTCGCGGGGGACTCGGGTGACGGTATGCAGCTCACCGGTGACCGTTTCACCTCGGAGACGGCGTCGTTCGGCAACGATCTGTCGACGCTGCCGAACTTCCCGGCGGAGATCCGGGCGCCGGCCGGGACGCTGCCGGGTGTGTCGTCGTTCCAGTTGCATTTCGCCGACCACGACATCCTGACGCCGGGGGACGCGCCGAATGTGCTGGTGGCGATGAATCCGGCGGCGCTGAAGGCGAACATCGGCGATCTGCCGCGTGGTGCGGAGGTGATCGTCAACACGGACGAGTTCACCCGGCGGGCGATGCAGAAGGTCGGCTACGAGAGGTCCCCGCTGGAGGACGGGTCGCTGGATGGTTATCACGTGCATCCGGTGCCGCTGACCACGCTGACGGTGGAGGCGCTGAAGGATTTCGACCTCACCCGCAAGGAGGCCGAGCGCAGCAAGAACATGTTCGCGCTGGGGCTGCTGTCGTGGATGTATCACCGGCCCACGCAGGGCACGGAGAGGTTTCTGCAGTCGAAGTTCGCCAAGAAGCCCGATATCGCGGCGGCCAACATCGCCGCGTTCCGGGCGGGCTGGAACTTCGGTGAGACGACGGAGGACTTCGCGGTCTCCTACGAGGTGGCGCCGGCGGCGACGGCGTTCCCGCCGGGTGTCTACCGCAACATCTCCGGCAACCTGGCCCTGTCCTACGGGCTGATCGCGGCGTCGCGGCAGGCGGATCTGCCGTTGTATCTGGGCTCGTACCCGATCACTCCGGCCTCGGACATCCTGCACGAGCTGAGCCGGCACAAGAACTTCGGGGTGCGCACGTTCCAGGCGGAGGACGAGATCGCCGGGATCGGGGCGGCGCTGGGCGCGGCGTTCGGCGGTTCGCTGGCGGTGACCACGACCAGTGGGCCGGGGGTGGCGCTGAAGTCGGAGACGATCGGGCTGGCGGTGTCGCTGGAGCTGCCGCTGCTGATCGTGGACATCCAGCGCGGCGGGCCTTCGACGGGTTTGCCGACCAAGACCGAGCAGGCGGATCTGCTGCAGGCGATGTTCGGCCGCAACGGCGAGGCCCCGGTGCCGGTGGTCGCCCCGCGCACTCCGGCGGACTGTTTCGACGCCGCGCTGGAGGCGGCCCGGATCGCGCTGGCCTACCGCACGCCGGTGTTCTTGCTCTCCGACGGCTACCTGGCCAACGGCTCCGAGCCCTGGCGTACCCCGGAGCTTGAGGAACTGCCGGATCTGAGGGTGCAGTTCGCGCAGGGCCCCAACCACACCCTGGACGACGGCACCGCAGTGTTCTGGCCCTACAAGCGCGACCCGCACACCCTGGCCCGTCCCTGGGCCGTCCCTGGCACCCCGGGTCTGGAACACCGTATCGGCGGCATCGAGAAGCAGGACGGCACGGGCAACATCTCCTACGACCCGGCCAACCACGACTTCATGGTCCGCACCCGCCAGGCGAAGATCGACGGCATCGACGTGCCCGACCTGCACGTCGACGACCCGGACAGCGCCCGCACCCTCGTCCTCGGCTGGGGCTCCACCTACGGACCGATCACCGCCGCGGTACGGCGGCTGCGCCGGGCCGGGGAGTCGATCGCCCAGGCCCACCTGCGCCACCTCAACCCCTTCCCGCGGAACCTCGGTGAGGTCCTCGCCCGCTACGAACGGGTCGTCGTACCCGAGATGAACCTGGGACAGCTGGCGGCACTTCTACGTGCCAAGTACCTGGTCGACGTGGTCTCCTGCACGCAGATCAATGGCATGCCGTTCAAGGCGGAGCAGCTGGCCCGCGCGCTGGAGGAGGCATCCCGTGGCAACTGACCTCAAGCTCACCGCCAAGGACTTTAAGTCGGATCAGGAAGTGCGCTGGTGCCCGGGCTGCGGTGACTACGCGATCCTCGCCGCCGTGCAGGGCTTCATGCCCGAACTGGGGCTGGCGAAGGAGAACATCGTCTTCGTCTCCGGCATCGGCTGCTCCTCCCGCTTCCCGTACTACATGAACACCTACGGGATGCACTCCATCCACGGCCGCGCCCCGGCCATCGCCACGGGCCTGGCCAGCAGCCGCCGCGACCTGTCGGTATGGGTGGTCACCGGCGACGGCGACGCCCTGTCCATCGGCGGCAACCACCTCATCCACGCCCTGCGCCGCAACGTCAACCTCAAGATCCTGCTGTTCAACAACCGCATCTACGGCCTGACCAAGGGCCAGTACTCCCCGACCTCCGAGGTCGGGAAGATCACCAAGTCGACGCCGATGGGCTCGCTGGACGCGCCCTTCAACCCGGTGTCGCTGGCGATCGGCGCGGAGGCGTCGTTCGTGGCCCGGACGGTGGACTCCGACCGCAAGCACCTGACGGAGGTGCTGCGCCAGGCCTCCGCCCACGAGGGCACGGCGCTGATCGAGATCTACCAGAACTGCAACATCTTCAACGACGGCGCCTTCGACGCCCTGAAGGACAAGCAGCAGGCCGAGGAGGCCGTGATCCGGCTGGAGCACGGCAAGCCGATCCGCTTCGGCGCCGACCAGGCCAAGGGCGTCGTGCGGGACGAGCTGACCGGGGATCTGAAGGTGGTTGCCGTCACGCCGGAGAACGAGGGACGGATCCTCGTCCACGACGCGCACTCCCCGTCGCCGACGACGGCGTTCGCGCTGTCCCGGCTCGCCGACCCGGACACCCTGCACCACACCCCGATCGGCGTGTTCCGCTCGGTCGAGCGGCCCGTCTACGACACGCAGATGGCCGACCAGCTGGACCAGGCCGTCGAGCAGCACGGCAAGGGCGACCTGGCCGCGCTGCTGGCGGGCGGCGACACCTGGACCGTCGTCGGCTGACCGCGCAGAAGAAACCGAAAGGGCCCCGGCCGCGCATCGCGCCCGCGGAGTGCAGCGCACTGCGCGGCACCCGCCACCGCGCCTGCGGCCGGGGCAGCCCTGCTACCGCCTGTCCGGGCGGGGGAGTCGCCACCGCTAGGACCGCAACGCGTCGAATCGCATGAACCCCGTGAAGCGCGCCGCGAAGGAGGGCGAGACCTGGTCGTCGAGTGAATTCCGTACGCCCGCCGTCACCTCGGGATCGGGTTGTCCGAACACCTCGAAGCGTTCCACCCGGCAGTGCTTCATCACTTCCCGGATGTACGGCTCGGACATCTTCCAGTGCGCGAGGACGGACTCCGAGTCCCGGTACATCTGGAAGCTGTGTGCGAGCAACTTCTGCTCGTCGATGAACACCTCCACCATGACCTGGGGACCATGCTCCTCCACGAATCGTACGGCCCGCTCCGTGGCTTCCCGGTAGGCGTCGAGATGCCCTTCGGTGATGCGCATGGTGTTGCGGAAGAGGAGGATTCCGCTGTCCGGTGCGTCCACGTTGTCCACGCCTTCAGCCTCCGCGGCGATTGCTCTTCGGATCACGACATCCCCACACGTTCCCCGAGGGGCGCCCGCGGACTCCCCCAGGGCGCGCCCACCGGCGGACATCACCCCGACGGCCGTCCCCCATGGCTCACGGCACACCCGCGGCGCGGCTTCGAAGAGAACGGCGGAATCGCAGAAGAGACAGCCACGGTCGCGCGAGGGGCTGATGCCGTGCCCGGCGTAATCCGTTACGCGGCGTTCCAGCCGTGCTCCAGAAGCGCGAACGCGGTGTCCACGGCCTGCTCGGCGTCGTCGGTGCGATGGGCGAAGGCCGAGGTCTCGAGCGCGAAGTGGGCGAGGGCGGCGCACCGGTAGTCGTCGGGCTGCCGGCCCGTGGCCTCGGCGATGGCGCGGGCGAGCGCGTCCTGGTGACGCATCCACATGCGGTGCCCGTACTCGCTCAGGGCGGGCGTGTCGGCGACGAGGCGGAGGAAGGCGGCGAACCGCGGGTCGGAACCGCGGACATCGATGCGGATGCGCTTGATGTGCGCGCACAGCGCCTGCGGGATGCTCAGCCCTTCCGGCCGGTCGCGGACGGCGGCGACGAGGGCGGCCTCCTGCTCGGTGTCTTCGTCGAAGACCAGGGCTTCCTTGGTGGGGAAGTACTTGAGCAGCGTGGTGGTCGACACGTCCACGGCGTCCGCGATGTCACGGATGGTGACGTTGTCGTAGCCGTGCTCCAGGAACAGGTTCAGGGCGGTGTCCGCCAGCGCCTGGCGGGTGGCGGCCTTCTTCCGCTCGCGACGTCCGACGGGTGTGCTCATGGTCGCATCATACAGAATCGCGATGCGATGCAAAAAGTTGTGTCGTTGCACTTTCTGTATGGGTGTGCTTTTTTTGGTGTGCAGGCCGATGAGACGACGTGCGGCCCCGACCAAGGAGAACGACCATGAACGCTCCCACTCCCCGCATCGCGATCATCGGGGCCGGCCCCGGCGGACTGACCTGCGCCCGGATCCTCCAGCGCCAGGGCATCCCGGTCACCGTCCACGACCTTGACGCCTCCCGCACCAGCCGCAACCAGGGCGGAACCCTCGACATGCACCCCGGCACCGGCCAGCACGCCTTGCGTGCAGCCGGACTGTGGGACGCGTTCACCGCGCTCTCCCGCCCCGAAGGCGAGCAGATGCGGCTGGTGAGCCGGGACGGCCGAGTCCTGATCGACGCCGTGCCGGCCCAGGACGGCCGGGGCAAGCCCGAGATCGACCGCGGACAGCTCCGCGACCTCCTCCTGGACTCCCTCGAACCCGGCACCGTGCGCTGGGGCCACCAGCTCACCCACGCCGAACCGCTGGGCGAAGGCACCCACCGGTTGCACTTCGCCGACGGCTCCACCGCCGAAGCCGATCTCGTCGTGGGCGCCGATGGCGCCTGGTCCAAGGTCCGCCGCCTGGTGTCCGACGCGACACCCGTCTACACCGGCGTCACCTTCGTCGAAACCGGTCTCGACGACGCCGACCACCGCCACCCCGAGCGCGCCGCCCTCACCGGCAACGGCACCATGATGGCCCTCGACAACAACCAGGGAATCATCGCCCAGCGCAACAGCGGTGGCCACATCCGCGTCTACATCGGAATGCGCACCGACGAGGACTGGTACCAGCGGCGCAACCTCGACCTGAACGACAACCAGGCCGTCCGCGAAGCCCTGTTGAAGGAGTTCACCGGTTGGGGCGACGACCTGCTCGGCTTCATCACCGACACCGACACCGACACCGACACCGGCTACACCAACCGGCCGCTCCACGCTCTCCCCGTCCCGCACACCTGGCCCCACACCCAGGGTGTCACCCTCCTCGGCGACGCCGCCCACCTGATGTCCCCGTTCTCCGGCATGGGCGCCAACCTCGCCATGCGCGACGGCGCCGACCTGGCCGCCGCCCTCATCGAGCACCCCTCCACCGACGACGCGATCACCGCCTACGAGGACATCCTCTTTCCTCGCTCCAGCGAGGCCGCCGAAGGAGCGGCCGAAGGCATAAACAGCGCCTTCGCCCCCGACAGCGCCACCCAGGCCCTCGCCCACATGACCCGAGACCAGTGAGGTGCCGAGAAGGCCAAGTACCAGTGCCCGCACGCTCCGGCACTAACGTCACGCGGCTTCACCGAGACGGAGGGCACCAAACACTGCCCCATGGCGGAACGGCTCCTCCATCAACCGATGCTCACCGTCGCAGAGGCCCACTCGGCCTGTCGGCCGAGTCCACGGCCGGAGTCGACATGCGATTCAACCGGGAACCCGGGGGCACCTTGAACTCCATGACGACCGGGGGCAAGTCGTACCACTACCTACTGACACGATCGGACCAGTCATCGCGGCTATTCACTGCGGTGCCGGTCTCGTCGGCGAGCCCAACGAATCGCCGACGTCGACCATCGCACCTTGTGTGGCGTCACGTGTGCTGTCGGCGGAGGCGCTCCGGTCACTGTTGCGCCACATTGAGTGCGTAATCCTGATACGAAGGAGGCGCATGATGCTGCACTTTGCAGACTCTTCCGGGAAGGGATCCTGGATACCTGATGGCTGGGAGATTCCCATATTCCTGGGCTCAATGGCTCTTGTTGTCATCATGGTTGCTGTCGCGCGATGGCGTCAAAGGAGGTGAGGTCTGCCTCTACTTCCTCACTCGGCCGGCTCCAGCACAGACATCATCCAGGGCTGGACTGGCTCGGCGGCCTGATGAGTCGGATCAGACGGCTGGCGACATCGCCGCTCGGATCGCCAGCCGGCACTGCTGCCGAAGTGCGTGCTGTAGCTTGACCGTGCTGAGGTCAGCGCGGGCCGGTCAGGCTGGTGGGCTGGGCCGGGATGCGGGGGATCGAGCCGTAGCGGCGGGTGCGGCGGGCGTACTCTTCCATCGCGTGCCACAGGTCGCGGCGGTCCATGTCGGGCCACGGGGTGTCGGGGAACAGCAATTCGGCGTATGTGGCTTGCCAGGGAAGGAAGTTGGAGGTGCGCTGGTCGCCTCCGGTGCGCGGCAGCAGGTCGACGTCGGGTAGTTCCGGGACGTGCAGGTAGCGGGCGAAGGCGTGTTCGCAGACCGAGCCCGGGTCGATCCGTCCGGCGGCCGCGTCCCGGGCGATTCTCGCTGATGCCGCGATCTCGGCGCGGCCGCCGTAGTTGACGCACAGGGTCAGGGTCAGTCCGGTGCGGTCGCGGGTGGCGTGCTCGGCGTCCGTGAGAGCGGCGACGACGTCGGCCGGCAGAGGCCCGCGCACTCCGGTCCAGCGCAGGCGGACGTTCAGTGGGGCGGTGTCGTTCGCCAAGCGGCGCAGTCTCTGGGGAATCTCGTCCATCAAGGCGGTCAGTTCGTCGGCCGGGCGCTTCCAGTTCTCGGTGGAGAGGGCGTACACGGCCAGGTGGGACAGGCCGATCTTCAGAGCACCGTGGACGACATCGGCCAGTGCCTCGCCACCTGCCCGATGGCCGTCGCTGCGCGGCAGGCCGCGGCTGGTGGCCCAGCGGCCGTTGCCGTCCATGACGATCGCAATGTGACGGGGCTTGGCTTCGGTGGGCAGTGTGGGCGGGCGGGCGCCGGACGGGTGGGGGGTCGGAGGAACGATCGGGTTGCGCTGGGCGTCGAGCCGGCGCACTTCCTGGGCCAGTACGGGCACGTGGGAACCCGCACCCACCACATGTGGCCCGCCCGAGGAAGAAACCGGCAGCCACGTGACCCGCAGCCCTTGGCGTCCATGCAAGCCCCACGGGCACGTGCTGCAACGCCTCCTCGCTGCCTCCCCTGCGTGCCAGACGGGGGAGCTTCGCCCCTGGTCGGCGATCCAGTGCCGGATCGCGCGAAGCGTCCCGTACGGTGCTGCGCCAAGGCAGCTTGTCGCGGCCTCTGGCGACAAGCACACATGAAGCGAGGTGCCGTCATGGCTGTCCGGGACAGAAGCGCCACGATCGGAGCGAGCGGGGTCGAGCAACTCCACCTCTCCGTCGGTAAGCAATGCACCGTCGAGATCCGTCAGCCCCGCGACACCTTGACGCTCAGCCGCCGCAAGAACGGCGTCAACCTCGACCTGATCGAGGACAACCCCAACTTCACCGGCCTCTTGACCTCTCAGACCATCCCCTGGGGCACGATCCGCGCACTCGGGCCTCAAGGACTGCAAATCCTCTACCGTGTACGAACCGGCAGAGACGTCACACTCGTCCCGGAATTCGAATTCGAGGACTGAGTACCCACGCCGGCTGGTGCGGTCGACGGCGAGGGAAAGCCGGTGGCCTGAAGCGGGCGTACGGGTATCGAACGCCTGCGCGAGACGGGATAAGCTCACCCAGAACCACTGGCCGCCAGTACGGAGCTGGGCATGCACTAAGGGCTGTCCCGCTGCTCAGGGTTGCTGGCATGATGGCGTCCATGACCGCATACCGAAAGGCCGATGCCGCGTAGACGGCCCGGCAGGCTCCGCGCCGACCACCGGCATGGCCCGCGTACCTGGAGCGATCCGCCGCCAAGTCGGATCCACTGGCTTTCAACTCGCGCCAGCCTGACGATACACTGAGTCGAGAGGCTCTCAACCGACTACTACGTGTACCCCGGCGCCACAGACCGAGCGTTGAGACGATACCGATCCTTTGCGCTATCGCCAGGACGCGGCTCCCTGTACCCGCAGGCTGCGGAGTGCTCGTGTCGCGGGTGTTCCTTTGACGATGTGCGGCACGCGAGGGACGTCCTTGATGAGGTACTGCAGCAACTGCCGGCGGGTGCTCGCGAGGAACTGAGGCGTCGGGTGGCTTCCCTGGACGCCGCGTACATCCGGCGTACTCTGCCCGATCCGTTCGCTGATCACGTCAGTGGCGCTCCGACCTCTGGTGGCGTCGCCGTCTCGCCGGCGGCAGGGAGGGCTCGTGAACGTAAGCGCCTTCCGCAGCACAGCGAAATGATCACAGCCATGGCTGCTGTGATCACGGCGTCGGACTCCTCTTGGATAGCCCCGTTCACGGGACTGAGTCCGCGTGTGTTCCGGACTTTGCTCACCCAGCTTCGCCGCGAGGGCGCGGACTCGGTGCGGCCTGGCCGCCCGTGGTCGCTGCCGGTGGAAGACCGGGTTCTGCTGGTTGCCGCCTACTGGCGGACCAACCTCACCCTGCGCCAACTGGTTCCGCTCTTCGGTGTCTCGAAGTCCGCCGCCGACCGGATCATTGACCACATCGGCCCCTTGCTCAGCCTCAAGCAGCGGCAGCGGTTCCGCGAGGGCACTGTGCTCATCGTGGACGGCACCCTGGTACCCACTCGCGACCACAGCATCGCCGAGCGATCCAAGAATTACGGATACTCGACGATCAGCGCATCCGTAACCGGGCTGATCAGTTACGGGACAGCCCTTGGGCAAGGCCGGCGACGGTCCCCCCAGGCCGTCCCGGACCGCCCTCCGACCGGGTTCACGCCATGACCGGACCCCGGCCCTCTCAGGGCCCTGGAGCCGATGCTGTGTGCGCATGCCGGGCGATGTCCTGGCGGGTCAGGGTTGGTGTCGTGCTTGCGGAGCCGTACCGCTCCCTGGTCAGAACACGCCGTGGGTCTCCTTGAGGTGCCCGCATCTGACCCACTGGTCTCCGCCCACACCGCCGTGGTCGGGGAACTCCGTCCGGCAAGGCTCGTCGCCGCCTGAGCCCCTGTAACGTCGGCATCGGCACCAATGCGGGGTCGGCGGAGGCGGCAGCTCTCCGGAGCACGCGAACTCGAGCGAGTGCCGCTCCGCGGGACTCAGCTCCAACCCCGACTCGCGGATCATCGCCGCGGCCTTGTCCTGCGCTTCGATGAGCAGCGCGGCAGCCTCGGCCAGCATCCGCGACTGCTCGTCGGTCCTGTCCTTCCGCTTCGAGTCGGACATCCACGTACTCCTGACCGGTCAGATGTGGGCGTGCTCGGATTCCGTGTGCTCGCATGTCCTGGTAGGCGATCCCGTGCCGAAGTCCGGGCCGGTGAAGTCGATCCAGGTGTTCGGGCAGGGATCCTCGCCGCCCGAGCCGCCGTAGTCGCCGCAGCCGCAGAAGTGTGGGGTCGGCGGGGGGTCCAGTTGGGCCAGGCAAGGGCGGCCCACCCAGTCGCGTTCTTCGGGTGTAAGGTCCGCGCCCGAGGCGCGTACGAGGTCCGCGGCCTTGCGGCGGGCTTCGACGAGCAGGGCGCTCGCCTCAGCCAGGGTCCGGTTCTGGGCTGTCGTCCTGCCATTCCAGTTCACGGCTCCCGTCCTATCAGGAACCGCAGACCGATCTCCCGCAGCGCGCAGGCGTGTCCGTCGGACGGAGGGGGGAACCAGGGGTGCGCTTGCCGGGCGCGCGGGAAGGGGAAGAGGCCCGGGTGTCTGGGCCGGCTGCCTGCGATTCACGACGGGCGAACTGGACGGCCGAGCCGCGCCCCGCTACCGGTTCCGGCGGCCCTCGGCACTTGCCGGCCCCGGGGGAACAGCACATCAGGGGCAGGGCAGGAGCCCGTTGGTTCTCGACGGGGTCGTGGACGGCCGCGATGTCCTGTGACCGCTGGCCGGGGTCGGTGATGCCGACGGCGCGGGGTGAGAGGCGCGACAGCGCGGGGTGAGAGGCGCGACGGACACGGCTCCCATGCCGCTGGGGCAGGTGACCAGTGCCTCAAGAGCACGCGAGTCTGGTGGGTCCCTTTCCTGCCGCGCTCTGCGGCGCAGCGGAGCCTGGTTCCCCCGCACCAGCGTGCCGCCGTCCGTGTCCACCGCGGAGCGCGAGCCCCGGTGGTACCCGGACCTCGGCGGGCTGTCAGGGTTCTTGTGTCCCCCGCGGGCTGCCAAGCGCCTGGGCCCAGGCCAACAGTTCGGGAGCGTCCAACGCCGTTAACCACCCGTCGGCCCGGGTGACGCCGTCGCCCGGTGGCAGGGGGCCGACGCCCAGAACCCGCAGGCCGGCCCGGTGGGCCGCTTCCACACCGGTCAGGGAGTCCTCCACCGCCAGCGCCCGGTGCGCTGGGACACCGCAGAGCCGGGCCGCCACGGTGTAGACGTCGGGGTGCGGCTTGGGGCGTACGCGGTCCCCGGTGTCGGGGACCACGAGGTGCTGGAAGTGCGCGAGCAGACCGGCCCGTTCGAGGCTGCCTTCGACGACGACCCTCGGGCAGTTGCTGGCCACCGCCAGCGGTAACCGGCCGGAGAGCAGCCGTACGAGCCGGGCCGCACCGGGCATCGTCACGGGTTCGTCGGTGACGAGTGCCAGGAAGTGGTCGAGGAGCGCGGCTGTCAGGTCCTCGGCCAGTTCGGGTTTGTGCACGGACTGTGCCATGAGCCGGCCGCAGTCCTCGTAGTGCAGGCCGAGGGCCTGCTCCGCGAACCCGGGCGGTGGCTGGAGTCCGTGCTCCCGGAAGGCTCGCCTGCGAGCCTCCTGCCAGTGGCGTTCGCTGTCCATCAGGGTGCCGTCGCAGTCGAAGACGACGGCTTCGGGCGACCAGTCGAGCAGATCGTGGTCCGAGATGGTCACTGGGGTCTCCCATACCTTGGCGGGTACGCAGGGGGCATTTCCGTGTCCGGAGAAAACGGAAAGATAGTTTCCGCTACGTTATTTCCGTCCAGGCAAATCGGGCAATAACTCTTTTCGGTGACTCGACGGGCGCAGGAAACGGGCGTATGACCGTGCGGCGGTGACAGCCGTGACGCGGCCGCCGCGACCGCCAACGCCACCTGCTCGCCATCCAGTTGGCGCACGCGCTTGGCCGCATGGGGCGCAAGGCGCCATGCGTCCTCTATCACTCGCACGCGCTCGCATTCGAAAGAACTGCGTAATCAGTGCACGAAAGTGCCTGTTCGGACTCCGGGCGTACGCTGGCGCACTAAATTCGTGGTCGGCACGAGAACTGAGCGAGGGCGGACGGTACGTTGCAGGAACGGGCGAAAGCAACCCGCAGATCACTGCTGGAAGCAGCTGCCCAGTTGTTCGCTGAACAGGGATACGCGGCCACCAGCGTCGACGACATAAGCGCAAGGTCGGGCCGGACCAGTGGCGCGGTCTACTTCCACTACTCCGGCAAGGAGGGCATCGCCGTCGCCGTCGTCGAAGACCGGTTCGCCACCTGGTCCCAGCTCGCTGGACGCTACGGAGACGAGAAGGTTTCCCCGCTCGAACGGCTCGTCGCCCTCAGCTACGACATCGCCCATGATCTCGCCCGGGATCCCGTGGCGCGTGCCGGCGCCCGTCTGTGGGCCGAGCGGACCGTCATCAAGACTCCCGTTCCCGACCCCTTCGCGCTGTGGACCGCCGCCGCCACGCGACTGCTCGCGCAGGCCCGGCTGGCAGGGCAGGTCCACGAGCGCGTCCGCCCCGCCCGCACGGCCCGGACCCTGGTGCGCGCGTTCTTCGGCCTGTGCACCCTGACCGAGGCCCTCGAGGGTACGACCGTCCTTGACGACCGCCTGACCGACTGGTGGCACCTGACTTTGCCCTCCCTCCGGCCGCAGCCGTTCCGCGGGGGGTTTCCCGAGCTGCCGGGGCTGCCTCACGTGTGGTGACGGGTGACGAGGATGTGTGTTGGTGTCGTCCGCGGCGCTCGCGGCCGGGGCGAGCAGGAAGCCCGCGCCGAGCAGGACCGTCGCCGGAGCCGGCGTCAGCGCAATCCCGGTCGGGGTGAACGGCCCGTCGCTGCCGAACGGGTCGACTCCGGGAACGGCGTCGACCGCGAGACCGGACCCGACGCAGAAGGCATCACTCGCCAGCGCCGCCGACAGCACCAGGGTGCTGCGCACCACGTGGACCGCCGCGAGTCGCGGAACGCGGGCGCAGTGCGCCGCCACAGACCGCGCGCCGAGAGAGACGGGCCCGGCGGGGCGGTGACACACACCGTGCGCGTCGCGTGCGCCAACGCCGCGACCAGGCCCGCGGCCAGCCGGAGGACGGGCATGGCGCCGACGGCCGGCAGTAACGCCGACGTGGGCTGGGCGAAGTTGGGGCCCTCGGACCGGTCGGCCGCGAGCTTGTCGTGTCATGCCTGCGTGAAGTGGGGTCAGGCCAGGGCGAAGGCCGTCACAGTTGCCGCCAGCCCCGTCCCGTAGGCCGGCACGGCAGTGCCGGGCACGAGCGGCGGCAGGGACCGGCCCTGCCGCCGCAGGGCTCCGAAGGCCGCTCCGAGGCGGTCCGCGGCACCGTCCCCGGTGCGGTTCCGTACCGGTCGGTCCACGGGCCTCACGTCCGACGTTCCGTCCGGATTCCCGCCGTGCGTGCCGTCACCGCTGGAGACGGTCGACCGCCTGCTTGGCCTCCAGCAGGCCGGCCCCGGTGGCCTCGCGGTACTTCTTGATCGCCGGTATGTGCTGTCCGGCGCGCACCAGGGCCGCCACCTCCGCCAGTTCGGGGTCGTCGTCGGGCACGCCGTGGTGCCGCATCAGGAGGTCGAGCCTGTGGTCCAGGCGGGCGATCCGCCGGTCCAGCCGACGGGCCCGGCTCTCGAACGTCGCCATGACCGTCAGTCCGACGAGGACGACGAGCAACCCGATCAGTGTGTGCATGACAGTGCCTTTCCGGTGGGGTGGTACGGGCCGGGAGCGCTCCGGGCACGGCGTGCCCGGGCCTCCGGAATCAGGGCTGTGCGGGTCCGCGGGCCGGGCGCGGCTCCACCAGGCCCGAGTCGTAGGCGAGGACGACCGCCTGCACCCGGTCGCGCAGGCCGAACTTCTCCAGGATGTGCGCGACGTGCGTCTTCACCGTCGTCTCGCCGATGTTCAGCTCCACGGCGATCTCGGAGTTGGACAGTCCGCGCGCCAGGACCCGCAGCACGTCCAGTTCGCGACCGGTCAGCACGTCCAGACGCGGGGGAACCGGGGGAGCGGCGTCCGAGGGGAGGCGGGCGAAGCGCTCCAGCAGGCGCCGGGTGACCCGGGGCGCGAGCACGGCCTCGCCGGCGGCCACCGTTCGGATGGCCGAGACCAGGGAGTCGGCGGGACCGTCCTTGACGAGGAAGCTGCTCGCCCCGGCCCGCAGGGCGTCGACCACATGCTCGTCCAGGTCGAACGTGGTCAGGACGACGACCCGGCTGGGCAGACCGCTCTCGGCGATCAGCCGGGTCGCCTCGACCCCGTCCATCCGCGGCATGCGGATGTCCATGAGGACGATGTCCGGTGACAGCCGCCGGGTCGCCTCGACGGCCTCGTGACCGTCGGCCGCCTCGCCGACGACCTCGATGTCGGGCTCCGCCTCCAGGATGTAGCGGAAGCCGGTCCGGATCATCGGCTGATCGTCAGCCAGCAGGACGCTGATGGATCCCATGGCGCGCACGTTCCCCCTCGTTCGTGATGCCGTCGTCCTCGGGCAGGTCCAGGACGGCGTGGATGCAGTAGCCGCCGCCCGGGCGGTCACCGGTGTGCAGTGTGCCGCCCGTGGCGGCGATGCGCTCCCGCATCCCCAGCAGACCATGACCGGAGCCCTCCGCGGCCACGGGGGGCCCGGCCGCGGCCTGGCCGGTGCCGCCCGGCCCGTCGTCGCAGACGCGGACGTGCAGCCGGCCCGGTTCCTCCTCCCACAGCAGCCGCACCCGGGCGCGGGTGGCGCCGGCGTGCTTGACGGTGTTGGTGAGCGCCTCCTGCACGACTCGGTACACCGTCAGGTGGTAGCCCGCGGGCAGCGCCACCTCCGGGCCCGACACCTCGTAGTCGACGTCCAGGCCGGTGGCCCGCACGGCGTCGACGAGGGCGGGCAGCGCCTCGATGGTCGGCTGGGGCGGTTCCTTCGACGGTGCGCCTTCCGCGTCCTCCTCGGTGCGCAGCACGTCCAGCAGCCGGCGCAGCTCGGTGACGGTGTCCCGGCCCGTCTGCTCGACGGTGGCGTGCAGTTCGTGCGCCTTGTCGGGCGAGCGGTCCTGGATCCGGTCGGCCGCGATCGTCTGCACCACCATCAGGCTCACGTTGTGGGCCACGATGTCGTGCAACTCGCGTGCGATCCGCGCCCGTTCCTGCATCACCGCGGCCCGCGCGTTGGCGGCCTGCTCGCGTTCCAGGGCGGCCGCGCGCTGCATGGCCTCGTCCCGTACGGCCGTCCGGGCCCGGGACAGCCGGCCCAGGGCCCACGCCGCCAGCAGCAGCACCGCGTCGGTCAGCAGTGCCGCGAGCCGGTGTCCCGCCGGTGCGAGGAAGGCCTCCGTCAGCGCGCTCAGCGGAATGAACACGGCCGCGACGAAGGTCGTCACCCTCGGCGAGCCGCGTACGGCCGTCAGGAACACGGCGGTGGCCACGGCCAGGTAGGTGGGACCGATCGACGTGCCCTCGGGGCCGGCGAGCTGCGGGACGTAGGACAGGTGCTGCAGCGTCCCGGCCGCGACCGCCATCACCAGCAGGCCGGCCAGCGGCGCTCGGCGGTGCACGGCCAGGGGGAGCGTGCACAGCAGCACCAGCACGAGCCACCACGCGTCCGGCTGCCGCAGGGACACACTGTCCGGGGGGATTGCCTGCGGCAGGGCGAGGCACGCGGCCGCCGCCAGGACGGCCAGCGTCGCGTCCGTCACCGCGGCGGGCACCTGACGGCCCGCGAGTGACCCCGGTTCTTTCATGCTCCCACGGTAAAGGGCCTGCTCATCCGGCCTGCCCCCTCCGGGGTCGGAATCGTGTGGCCGCCTTCCTCCTCCCGGTCTCCTCCCTGAGGAGGAGACGCGCCCCGCACGAGGTGGCGGTGTACCCGGCGATCTCGTCCCGGCGGCGGAAGCCCCGGCGCGCCTCACCCGCCGGGCGGAGCGGGTGATTCGACGTACCGGCGGAGGTCACGGGCCCCGGACGCCGGTGGACTGGACACATCCCCGCACCCCTCGACGATCCAGAGGCAGCACATGCTCGGAACACGCGGCCGGAACGCCACCCCCGGCGCCCCCATCGGCATCGACCCGTCCCTCACCGCCGTACGCCTGACCCAGGTGACCAAGAAGTACGGCCGCGGGCCGTCGGCGGTCGTCGCACTCGACGACGTCAGCACCGGCCTCCCCGCCGGCGGCTTCACCGCCGTCATGGGCCCCTCCGGCTCCGGCAAGAGCACCTTCCTGCACTGCGCCGCCGGGCTCGACCGGCCGACGTCCGGAACCGTGCAGCTCGGCGGGCAGGATCTCGGCGAGCTGGACGAGAAGCAGCTCACCCGGTTCCGCCGGACCCGCATCGGCTTCGTCTTCCAGGCCTTCAACCTGCTGCCGTCGCTCACCGTCGAGCAGAACGTCACCCTGCCCCTGCGGCTGGCCGGGACGCAGCCGGACCGCGACGCGCTCCACGGCGTCATGGCCGCGGTCGGCCTCACCGGGCTGCTCGGCCGGCGCCCCTCGCAGCTCTCCGGCGGACAGCAGCAGCGGGTCGCCATCGCCCGCGCC
Source organism: Streptomyces sp. NPDC085931 (assembly GCF_044540565.1). NCBI lineage: Bacteria > Bacillati > Actinomycetota > Actinomycetes > Kitasatosporales > Streptomycetaceae > Streptomyces > Streptomyces sp. NPDC085931. The sequence continues at coordinate 170,074 of NZ_JBITSK010000002.1, read as the reverse complement.
CTCGTCACCCGCCCCGAGGTGATCTTCGCGGACGAACCGACCGGCGCGCTCGACCCCGACACGGCCGACGAGATCCTCGCCCTGCTCAGGCAGGCGGTGACCGACCTGCACCAGACCGTGGTGATGGTCACGCACGACCCGGTCGCCGCCCAGCACACCGACCAGGTCCTCTTCCTCGCCGCAGGGCGCGTGGTGAGCCGTGTGGACTCGCCGTCCGCCGCCGAGGTCAAGAGCGTCATGACCGAGCTGCGGAGGACCCGCTGATGCTGCGGATCGCCCTGGCCACCCTGCGCGCCCGCGGCGGGGCTTTCGCCGCCACGTTCACCGCGCTCCTGCTCGGCGCGGCCGTGATCAGCGCGTGCGGCGTCCTGCTGGAATCCGGGCTGCGCTCCGCCCTGCCGCCCGAACGGTACGACAGGGCTCCGCTGATCGTCGCCGGCCGGCAGTCCGTCGACCTCGACGTGAAGTCCGCCGACGGAACCGACTACCGCAGCTCCCAGCCGCTGCTGGAACGCCCGCGCCTCGACGCCTCCCTGGCCCGCGACCTGGCCGCGGTCGACGGGGTCGCGTCCGTGGTGCCCGACCGCCGCGTCACGGTGCGTCTGCTGGCCGCAGGGGGTGCCGTCACCGGCGCCAACGGGTCCCTGCCGCAGGCGCACACCTGGTCGAGCCGCGTTCTCGGAGGCTTCCGTCTCACCGAGGGGAGCGGCCCCAGAGGGGCCCACCAGGCCGTCCTGGACACCCGCCTCGCGGCACGCGCCGGGGTACGGACCGGCGACACCGTCCGGCTCATGACCGCGTCCACGCCGCTCACCTTCCGGGTGGCCGGACTGGTGGCCCTGGACCGGGACCGCACGCCCCGCCAGGCGGTCCTCTACGTCTCCGGAGCCGCGATGCAGCGGCTCGCACCCCACTCCGGTGCCTCCGCCGACGCGTTCGGCGTGTTCACCACGCCCGGCACCGCGCCCGCCACGGTGGCGCCCGCCCTGGAACGGGTGCTGGCCGGACACCACGCGGCCGTGTACACGGGGGACGCACGCGGTGAGGCGGAGTTCACCGACATCGCCGTAGGCGCGGCCAACCTCGTAGGGCTGGCCACCGCCATCGGCGGCAACGTCCTGCTCGTGGCCGTGTTCGTGCTGTGCGCCACCACGTCGCTCGCCGTCCGCCACCGCCGTCGCGAGATGGCCCTGCTGCGCGCGATCGGCACCACGCCCGGGCAGCTGTACCGCATGATCACGGCGGAGTCGGCGGTGGCGGGCCTCGTCGCGGGTGTCCTCGGCTGCCCGCTGGGCGTCGCGGTCGTCCACTGGCTGAGCGGACAGTTCGCCGGACGGGGCCTGGTGCCGCCGGACTTCCGGCCGGTCATCGGCCCGCTCCCGTTCCTCACCGCCGTCGGCGCCACCGTGCTGACCGCGGTGGCGGCGACCTCCGTCGCCGCCCGGCGGGCCGCCCGCGTCCGCCCCACCGAGGCGCTGCGCGAAGCCGCCGCCGAACCGGCGGGCCTCGGCAGGGGCCGCCTGATCACCGGCGGTGTCCTGCTCGTGCTGGCCGTGTCCGCGCTGGGCCTCGGCCTCGGCTACCGCACCGACTTCCTCACCCTCGTCGGACTGGCCAACTCCCTCGTGCTGCTGCTCGTGATCGCCGCCGCGGTCCTCGGACCGCTGATCGCCCGCGCCGCCACGGCCCTCCTCGCACCGCTGATGGACCGGACCGGTGTCACCGGCTGGCTCGCCGCGGTCAACTCGCGTGCCGGGGCCGCCCGGACGGCGGCCGCGATCACCCCCATCGTCCTCGCGGTGTCCTTCGCCGCGACGGTCGTCTTCACCCAGACCACCCAACTGAGCCGGTCCGCCGACGAGATACGCTCCGGCACCGTCGCCGACCACGTGGTCACCGCGCCCGCCGGCATGTCACCGGAGCTCGCGCGCCGGGCCGCCGAACTGCCGGGGGTGACGGCCGCCACCGGTGTGGTCCGCTCCAAGGCGATCGGCGTGGGTTCGCTGCTCGGCACGCAGGAGACCGTCTCGCTGACCGCGCAGGGACTGCGGCCCGCGGCCCTCTCCGCCACCGTCGACCTGGACGAACGGGAAGGAGACCTCTCCGCTCTGGCCCCGGACACGGTCGCCCTCAGCACCACGGCCGCCTCCTGGCTGGGACTGGGTGTCGGCGACCGGGCCCGGCTGTACCTCGGGGACGGTACGCCCTTCACCGGCGAGGTGATCGCCGTCTACGGGCGCGGACTCGGCTTCGCCGACCTCACCTTCGACCACGACCTGCTGCTGTCCCACACCACGGCGGGCCTGGACCAGGCGGTGCTGGTCCGGTCGGCCCCCGGCGCCGGCGGCGACACCGCGCGCGCACTGTCCGCGCTGGCACGGGACTACCCGGGTGCCACGCCGAGCGGCGCACTGGCCGCCGACGCACAGGTGGCGGAACAGCGGGCCGTGGCATGGGTGAACTACGTGGTGGTCGGGGTCATCCTCGCGTACACCGCCCTCACCGTCGTCAACACGCAGGCGATGAACACCGCCTCCCGGCGCAGGGAGTTCGCGCTGCTGAGGCTCACCGGCAGCAGCCGGGCCCAAGTGCTGGGGATGGTGCGGCGGGAGAGCTTCGCGGTGGTGGCGGTCGGAGGGATCCTGGGCACGCTGCTCGCGGTGCCGCCGCTGGCCCTGGTCGCCCTGGCGCTGACGGGCGGACCGGTCCCGGCCGTGCCGCCGCTCGGCTGGCTCGCGATCGTCGGATCGACGGCGCTGCTGGCCATGGCCGGCGCGATGCTGCCCACCCGCCTGATGCTGCGCGTCCGCCCGGTGGACGCGATCGGGACGAGGGAATGACGGAGGGCAGCGTGGCTCGGTGAGGTCATGGGCACATGGCCGCCAGGCGCCGGAACCACCCGACCGGGTCCGGCAGCCAGAGGCCACCAGCCCAGGACCTCCGGGCACCGGCCCCAGGCTCGCGGCCAGCCGTGTTCCCGACATGGAAGCGCTTCCATCGGCACATCTCCCGTGAAGTAGGGTGACGGCGCACGAAGGGAGCGTGAGCAGTGCAAGAGCGGGTCACCATGGCAGACGTCGCCCGTGCGGCCGGAGTCTCCACCGCCACGGTCTCCTACGTCCTGTCCGGCAAACGGGCCGTCGCACCCGGGACGCGGGCGGCGGTCGAGGCCGCCATCTCCGAGCTGGGTTTCACCGTGAACACGGCGGCGCGCACCCTGCGGACAGGCCGGTCCAGCCTGGTGGCGCTGATCGTGCCCGACATCGCCAATCCCTTCTTCGCCCAGCTCGCCGCGACCCTGCAGGAGGAGTTGCGGGGCATGGGCATCCATGTCGTCGTGTGCAACACACGGGCCCGCCGGGACGAGGAGCGCGCGCTGCTGGCCGAGGCGGTGCAACAGCGTTTCGCCGGTGTCGTGATCACGCCCTTCCGGCTGCTGCCCCGTGACATGCAGACGCTGACCGACGCCGGGATTCCCGTGGTGGTCAGTGCCGACGTTCCGTTCGGTCCGGTCGATCTGGTGACGCCCGACGCTCGCATCGCGACGCGGCAGGCTCTGGAGCGCGTGACCGCCGCGCAGCGCCGCCGCATCGCGATGATCGCGGGCCCCCGCGATGCGACGGGCGGTGATCCACGTCTGGAGCTTCTCCGGGCCCTGGCCCGCCAGTTCGGTACCTCCCTGCCGCGGGAACTGGTGATCCGGGGCGAGCACACCCGGGAGGCGGGGGCGGACGGGTTCGCTCAGTTGATGAGCCGGCGCTACCGGCCGGACGCCGTGTTCTGCGCCAACGACGTGATCGCCATCGGTGCCATGGACAAGGCGCGGGAACTGGGTGTCGCCATCCCCGGTGAGGTGGCCCTGGTGGGGCACGACGACGCCTCCTTCGCCTCTTTGGTGCATCCGCAGCTGACGACGATCCGCTACTCCGCCGAGAGCGTCGGCCGGGCCGCCGCCCGGCTCCTCAAGGAACGACTCGACGGCCGCAGCGTGCATCGGGTGGTCCATGTGAAGGCGGAGTTCATCGCGCGGGCCTCGGCCTGAACTGTCGCTCAAATCGGTTCATAGTGGGTGAACTGGCGCCCACATACTTCGGTGAGCCACCGTAGCGTAATCGATTCCGTCTTGCGAGGGCCTGGCGCAAGTCGGCTCCCTGGCTCGATAAAAGGCCAGCTCAGAGGGGTGTTTGGCGCTTTCGGGCCTCGGCTGCAACGGTCACGATGAGGGCTCGATTCTCATCAACGTGTGTCGACACTGTTGACTTCTGTGGATTCCTGTTGTGAAGGTTGCGGCCACCGCTTCTCCGAGGCGGACCCTGAACGCAAGGAGCAACCTCATGGCAACGCGTGATCGCACTTCAGCTCTGCTCAGGCGCTGCGTCGTCGGTGCGACGGTCATGGCCCTCGCCGCGGCCACCGGCTGCGGAGGCGGCGGCGAGGACGACGCCGCGGCGGACACGTCCTGCGAGAAGTCCTCCGGCAAGGTCACCTTGCAGTACTGGTCCTGGGTCCCGGGCATGCAGGAGGCGGTGGACGCGTGGAACAGGAAGAACCCCGACATCCAGGTGAAGCTCAAGACCACGCCCGCGGGCAACGCCGGCACGTACCAGAATCTGTCCAACGCCCTGAAGGCCGGCAAGGCCCCCGACCTCGGTCAGATCGAGTACGACTCACTGGCGAGCTTCCGTCTCAAGGACGGCCTGCGTGACATCTCCTCCTGTCCTGGAGTGGAGGCGGCGGGGGAGAAGTTCGTGGACTGGACCTGGTCACAGGTGGAATTCGGAGCCAACGGGGAGGACGGCGTCTGGGCGGTGCCGCAGGACACCGGTCCCATGGCGCTCTTCTACCGCAAGGACATCTACGACCGGCTCGGGCTCAAGGCGCCGGCCACCTGGGACGAGTACGCCGACCAGGCCCGTGAGTTGAAGCAGGCGGGCAAGTACATCACGCACTTCTCCCAGACCGACCCCAACTGGTTCACCGGCCTGCTGTGGCAGAACAAGGCCACCATGTTCGAGCGCGACGGCGACGCATGGAAGGTCACCGTCGACCGGCCCGAGAGCCGTCAGGTCGCCGACTACTGGCAGAAGATGATCGACGACAAGCTCGTCGCCACCGACCTGCAGGGCTTCTCGCCCGCGCTGTACAAGGCGTGGAACTCCGGCGAAGTGGTCACCTGGATCAGCGCCGCCTGGGGCTACAGCACCATCCGCGACAACGCCAAGTCCACCGACGGCAAGTGGGCCGTGGCGCCGATGCCGCAATGGCAGGCGGGCTCGAAGCAGGCCGGCAACTGGGGCGGCTCCACCACGGCGGTACTCGGCAAGAGCAAGCACCCGGCCGAGGCGGCCGAGTTCGCTCTCTGGCTGAACACCGACCCCGAAGCGCTGGAGATCCTGAACCGCGAGGGCGGGCTCTACCCGGCCGCGAAGGCCGGCCTCGACCTGCCCGCATTGAAGAAGCCGGTCGACTTCTACGGTGGGCAGAAGATCTTCGACGTGTTCGCTCAGGCCTCCGCGAACGTGGACACCGACTTCACGTGGGGCCCGACCATGACCGACACCTACCGCTACCTCAGCGACGGCACCGCCGGGGTGATCGGCGGCAAGAACACCCTCGCCGACGTGCTGAAGCAGACCGACTCCCAGAGCGTCGAATCCCTGCGCAAGCAGTCCCTCGACGTCGCGGACTGACCGGACCTCCTCCCCGTCCTTCCCTGCCGCCCGCGCGGCAGGGATCAGCACCCGCAAAGGCTCTCCGTGACTCCCACCACCGTCCGACCCGGGCCGCGCCGCCGTCCGCGCCGAACCCGCGCGCCCTACGCCTTCCTGGCTCCGTTCCTCATCCCGTTCGTCCTGTTCACCCTCGTGCCGGTCGGCTACGCCTTCTGGCAGAGCCTGCACAAAACCGAACGCACCGGCGGCACCTTCGGCCGCACCCAGTCGGTCTTCGCCGGATTCGAGCAGTACGCCGACATCCTCCAGGCGGACTTCTTCACCGACAGCGTGCTGCGCGTCGCCGGCTTCGCCCTGGTCCAGATCCCGGTCATGCTCGCCCTCGCCCTGTCCCTCGCCCTGCTGCTGGACTCGGCGGTCGCCCGCGCCAAGCGCTTCTTCCGCCTGGTGTACTTCGTGCCGTACGGCATCCCCGGTGTGGTGGCGGCACTGATGTGGGCGTTCCTGTACGACCCCCGCCTGTCGCCCGTCGTGGATCTGCTCGACTCCGCCGGAGCGCGCGTCGACCTGCTCGGTCCCGGCGCCGTCCTGTGGTCCATCGGCAACGTCGTGACCTGGACGTACACCGGCTACAACATGCTGATCCTGTACGCCGCCCTGCAGGCGGTCCCCTCCGACATCGAGGAGGCCGCCCGGATGGACGGAGCCACCGGCTGGACCATCGCCCTGCGCATCAAGCTCCCGATCATCCGGCCGGCCCTCGTCCTCACGGGCGTGTTCTCCATCATCGGCACCTTCCAGCTCTTCACCGAGCCGCAGGTCTTCCGTTCCATCTCCACGAGCGTGACCAGTACCTACACCCCCAACCTCGCCGCCTACTCGCTCGCCTCCGGTGACGACTACAGCGGCGCGGCGGCCCTGTCGGTCATCCTGGCCGCGGTCACGTTCCTGCTGTCCTTCCTCTTCCTCCGCTTCACCGCAAGGAGGCAGGCATGAGCCTCCTCACCCGCACCGCGGGAGCCCACGCGACCTCGGCACCGGCCGGACGCCGCCCCCGGATCAGCGCCTCGACCGTCGTCGCCGTGACCTTCATGGTCCTGGTCGCCTGTTACATGCTGCTGCCGGTCTACTGGCTGCTCATCTCCTCCACCAAGAGCCAGAGCGACCTGGTCACGACCCCGGGCCTGCTGCCCGCTGCGTGGCACCTGGGCGACAACCTGACCTCGCTGTTCTCCCAGCAGGACGGCGTGTTCGCGCGCTGGCTGCTCAACAGCCTGCTGTACGCCGGTGCCGGTGCTGCCGTCGCCACGCTGCTGGCCGCCGCGGCCGGCTACGCCCTGGCCAAGTACGCGTTCCGGGGGCGCGAGCTGGTCTTCTCGATCGTCCTGGGCGGTGTTCTCGTACCGGCGACCGCTCTCGCCCTGCCCCTGTTCCTGCTGTTCGCGCAGGTCGATGCCACGAACACCTTCTGGTCGGTCTTCCTGCCCAGCATCGTCAGCCCGTTCGGCGTCTATCTCTCCCGTATTTTCGCCGCCGCCTCGGTGCCGGACGAGGTGATGGAGGCCGCCCGTATGGACGGGGCGGGCGAGTTCCGCATCTTCCGCACCATCGCCCTGCGGTTGATGGCGCCGGCGCTGGTCACCATCTTCCTGTTCCAGTTCGTCGTCATCTGGAACAACTTCCTGCTGCCGCTGGTGATGCTGCAGGACGACCGTCTCTACCCGGTCACCCTCGGCCTGTTCACCTGGCAGTCGCAGACCAGTCGGCTGCCCGAGTTGCAGACCCTCACCATCGTGGGCGCGTTGATCTCCGTCGTCCCCATCGTCCTCACCTTCCTCCTCCTGCAGCGCTACTGGCGCGCCGGACTCGCCGCCGGAGCCGTGAAGTCGTGAACCACCCCCTGACCGAACTCAACCGGCGGCTCGGCGGCATCGCGTACGGCGGGGACTACAACCCCGAGCAGTGGCCGCGGGAGACGTGGCACGAAGACGTACGCCTGATGCGCGAGGCCGGGGTCAACCTCGTCACCGTGGGAGTGTTCTCCTGGTCGCGCCTCCAGCCCCGGCCCGGCACCTACGACTGGAGCCTGCTCGACGAGGTGCTCGGCCTGCTGCACGAGAACGGCATCGCCGTGGACCTCGCCACCGCGACGGCCGCCCCACCTCCGTGGTTCACCCGCCGGCACCCCGACGCGAGGCCCGTGACCGCCTCGGGCACCCGGCTGTCCCACGGCAGCCGGCAGGTCTTCTGCCCCAGTCACCCGGCCTACGCCGCGGCCGCCGACGCCCTGGTCGCTCAGCTGGCGGCACGCTACGGTGACCACCCCGCCCTCGTGATGTGGCACGTCCACAACGAATGGGGCAACCACAACGCCCTGTGCTACTGCGATGTCAGCGCGAGCGCCTTCCGGACCTGGCTGCGCGAGAGGTATCGCGAGCTGGACACCCTCAACGAGGCGTGGGGGACGGACTTCTGGGGCCAGCGGTACAGCGACTGGGAGGAGATCGACCCGCCGCGTGAGACGACAGCCTTGCGCAACCCCGGGCAGGAACTCGACTACCACCGGTTCTCCTCCGACGCCCTGCTCGACCGTCACCGCGCGGAGGCGGCCCTGCTGCGCCGCTTCGCACCCGGCACGCCCCTGACGACCAATCACCTGGGAACCCTGGAGAAGAAGGTCGACGCCTACGCCTTCGCTCCGGAGTGCGACCTGATCTCCGTGGACCACTATCTCCCCGCCGCCGACCCGGACGGGCACATCGACCTCGCCCTGAACGCCGACATGACCCGGGGCATGGCAGCCGGCCGGCCCTGGCTGCTCATGGAACACTCGACCTCGGCCGTGAACTGGCAACCCGTCAACGTGGCCAAACGCCCGGGGGAGATGCGGCGCAACAGCATGGCGCACCTGGCCCGAGGCGCGGACGGCATCATGTTCTTCCAGTGGAGGCAGTCCCGCGCGGGCGCCGAGAAGTGGCACTCCGCCATGCTGCCCCACGGCGGCACCGACACCCGGATCTGGCGTGAGGTACGGGCGCTCGGAGCAGACCTGGCAAGCCTCGCCGACGTGGTGGGCACACGCGTCCGGGCCGACGTCGCGCTGCTCTTCGACTGGAACAACTGGTGGGCGCTGGAACTGCAGGCCCGCCCCTCGGCCCGCACCCGCTACCTCGACCTGGTGCGCGAGTGGTACGAGGCGCTGTGGGCCCTGAACATCACCTGCGACGTCATCCCACCGGGGCAGGATCTGACGCCGTACAAGGCGGTTCTCGCCCCCAACCTGTACCTCCTCGCCGACGAGCACGCCGACGCCCTCACCCGGTACGTGCGTCAGGGCGGCCATCTCGCCGTCGGCTGCTTCAGTGGGGTGGTGGACGCGCGCGACCAGGTCCGTCCGGGCGGCTACCCGGGCGCACTGCGTGAGGTGCTCGGGCTGCGCGTCGACGAGTACCTGCCGCTCCGGACGGAGGACACGATCCGGTTGAGCGACGGCAGCGTGGCGGTCCAGTGGGCCGAACGCGTCGAGCCGCGCGGATGTACCGCCACGGTGCGCTTCGCGGACGACGCGGGCGGAGGCCCGGCTCGGGGCGGACCCGCCGTCACACGGCATGCCTACGGCGCGGGAACCGGCTGGTACGTGGCCACCAGGGCCTCCGGACCCACCTTGCGGGAAGTGGTCCGGCAGGTCGCCGAGACGGCGGGCCTGCGCTCCGTGGCCGACGTCCCCGAGGGCGTCGAGGCGGTGCGCCGTACCGGGCCCGGAGGATCGTTCCTCTTCCTGATCAATCACACCGACGGCGACGTCGACGTGCCGGTCGGCGGGCTCGGGCTCCTGGACACCGTGAGCGATGGCTCTCACACGAAGATCCCGGCCGGCGGTGTGGCCGTCCTCCGCGAGGAACGGCCGCCGCAGCAGGCCTGACCCGGCAGTCACGTCCCTACCGTGCCCATCCCCCTTGCCTCCAGGAGTGTCCTGATGTCCGCCCAGACGACCGCGCAGCTCCACCACGGGGCAGTGGAGATCGACGAACCCAGTGGCACCGTGCTGCTGCGCACCGCGACCTGGTGCTACGTCCTACGCGTCGACTTCCGTGAGGGGACCGTGCGCCATGTGCACTGGGGCGCGCCTCTTCCTTTGGCCGACGCCGCGAGGCTGCCGGTATGGGCCGAACACGACGACAGTTTCGCCGGCCGTTCGGACGGCGTGGAGGAGTACCCGGTCGAGGGAGGCGCACGGTTCGGCGTGCCGGCGCTGGAGGTGCGGTTCGCCGACGGCAGCAACCCGGTCGAGCCCGGAGTCGAAGGGTGGAGGATCGTCCGCGAGGGCCACGTCGCCATCCTGCAACGCGACAGGTCGCGGCCACTGGCATGGGAACTGCACTACCGGGTGCAGCCCGGCGGGGACATGCTCGAGCGCTGGACGGAGCTGACGCACACCGGCCAGACCGGTGCCCAGGCGTTGCTCCTGTGGCGCAGCGCCGCCGCGCACTGGCCGCTGCCCCAGCGCGCGGACTGGAGGCTGTCCTCCGTCCACGGCGGCTGGTCCGCGGAGAACCGGCTGGAACGGTGTCCTCCGGCGGTCGGAGAGACGACGCTGACCAGCCGTCGCGGTCATACCGGCCACCACGCCGCGCCCTGGGTCATGCTCGACGCCGCGGGCGCCGCCGAGGAGAGCGGCGAGGTCTGGGCCATGGCCCTGGCCGCCGGCGGCAGCTGGCGCCTCACGGTGCAGCGCACCGCGGCCGGCCGCGTGGGCGTCGTGGCGTCCGAAGGCCACGAGGGTGTCGAGATCGCCCTCCCTCCGGGTGGGCGGCACATCACGCCGGTCAGCGTGGCGGTGTACAGCCCGGACGGCTTCGGTGCCGTCAGCCGCGCATTCCACACCTATGTGCGCCGCCATGTTCTGCCGCACCCGGACGAACTCCGGCCGATCCTGTACAACTCCTGGGAAGCCACCTCCTTCGAGGTCAGCGAGGAGAACCAGCTGGCGCTGGCCCGGCGCGCGGCCGACCTGGGGGTGGAGCTGTTCGTGGTCGACGACGGCTGGTTCGGTACCCGGGACGACGACCGGTCGGGTCTCGGCGACTGGACGCCGCATCCGCGCCGCTTCCCCAGAGGCCTGCGCCCCTTGGCCGACGAGGTGCACCGGCTGGGCATGGCGTTCGGAGTGTGGGTGGAACCGGAGATGGTCAACGCCGACAGCGACCTGTACCGCGCCCACCCTGACTGGGTGGTGCATCTGCCCGATCGCTCCGCCACCGAACTGCGCCACCAACTGGTGCTCGACTTCTCCCGGTCGGAGGTGACGGACTGGGCGTACGGATGGCTGTGCGATCTGATCGGTGACCACGACGTCGACTTCCTCAAGTGGGACTTCAACCGCTCCTTCACCGAAGCCGGTGCGCACGCGGGTGGGCCGGACGCGCGCAGCGTGTACGTGGAACACGCCCGAGGCCTGTACCGGTTGCTGGACCGGCTGCGGGCGACGTTCCCGCGCCTTCGCGTCGAAGGGTGCGCCGGCGGGGGAGGGCGGATCGATCTCGGCATGCTGGGGCGCAGCGATCAGGTGTGGACCTCGGACAACACCGACGCGGTGGACCGGCTGACCATTCAGCACGGTTTCGGGCAGCTCCACCCGGCCGCGGTGATGTCGGCCTGGGTGACCGACAGCCCCAATCCGCTGACGGGCCGCGCCGTCCCCCTCGCCTTCCGCTTCCACTCGGCCATGGCGGGAGTCCTGGGGCTCGGAGGCGACCTGACGAAATGGAGCGCGCGAGAGCTGACCGAGGCGGCTCGTCTGGTCGCGCAGTACAAGGACATCCGGCCGGTGGTGCAGCACGGGCTCCAGTACCGGCTGCTCGCACCGGGACAAGGACCTCTGACAGCCGTTCAGTACGCGAGTGCCGACGCCGACCGGGTGGTGGTGTTCGTGTGGCGGCCCACCGCCTCGTTCGGGCCCGGCCATCCACCGCTGCGGCTGCGCGCGCTCGATGTGCGGGGCCGCTACCGGGACGAGGACACCGGTGCAGTGCGGACGGGGCAGACCCTGATGGGCTACGGGCTGCCTGTCCCTCGGCTTCCGGCCGGTGACTGCGCGAGCGCCCTGGTCCGGCTGCGGCGAGTCGGCTGACGGCGGCGTCAGGCACTTCTGCGCGAGGAAGTCGTCCCGGACGGCGCCGGACTGTCGTGGGGTATGCCGAGGCGGCGGCGCATGCGGGGGTGGAGGTTGGCTCGGGACAGGTCACCCTCGTAGTGCGCCGCAAGCCGCGGGTCCATCACCCTGCGCCACAACGGGGGGAACCAGGCCAGCACGATCATCGACGCGTACCCGGAGGGCAGTTCGGGCGCCTCGTCGAAGTGCCGCAGGGTCTGGTACCGGCGCAGCGGGTTCGCGTGGTGATCGGAATGGCGCTGCAACTGGAAGAGGAACAGGTTGCTGACAGTGTTGTTGCTGTTCCAGCTGTGCCGTGGTGCCACCCGCTCATAACGGCCGTCAGGGCGGCGCCGGCGGAGCAACCCGTAATGCTCCAGGTAGTTGACCGTCTCCAGCAGACAGGCGCCGAGGGCGGCTTGCAGCGCGAGGTACGGCAGGACCGCGAGACCGAAGCCCGCCGTCAGCAGGGCGAACAACACGGCGGACATCGCCCAGGCGGTCAGGATCTCGTTGTGCGGGCCGAGAACCGGCCGGCTGCGCCGGCTGAGGCGGCGCTTCTCCAGGTGCCAGGCGGAGCGCAGGCCCCCGAACACGGCACGAGGCAGGAAGCGGTAGAAGTTCTCCCCCATGCGGCTGCTCGCCGGGTCCTCCGGTGTGGCGACCCGGATGTGATGGCCGTGGTTGTGCTCGACGTAGAAGTGCCCGTACCAGCTCTGGGCGAGTGCCATCCGGCTCAGCCGTCGTTCCAACTGCTCGCGCTTGTGGCCGAGTTCATGGGCCGTGTTGATCGCTACGCCCGCGACCACGCCCGTGGTGACGGCCAGTCCGAGTGCGTCGACGACGGGCAGGTGACCCGTGGACCACATGCCGCAGGCCCACACCAGAGCGCCGAACTGGAGAGGCAGATAGAGGTAGGTGCACCAACGGTAGTAACGGTCGGCCTCCAGCGCCGCCATCACCTCCTCCGGCGGATTGGCACTGTCCCGGCCCGTCAGGTGGTCGAGGACCGGGACGAGCACGAAGGCGAAGAAGGGTCCCCACCACCAGAAGACCCCGGCGTTCGTGACGGACACGAGGGCGCCGGCCTGGAAGGGAAGCGTCGGTACGGCGAGTGCGAGCAGCCACAGGGGTCGTTTACGGTCCCGCCAGGGACGGACACGGTCCGGAGTCGGCTCCATCAGGACTCCCTTCGAGTTCGATGAGGGACGCACGCTGCTGCCGACCGGTCATCCGGCCGGCAGCAGCGTGCGCTGGAGGGGTCCTACGACAGTGGCAGGTCGCCGAGCCGCTGACAAAGGCGGCGCAGTGTAAACGTTCTGACGGGTCGTCATATGAGGCTGATCGAAGTCGCGGCGGCCCGACGCGGCGGTCTTCGAGGCGAGGCAGACCGCCCCTCAATACCCTGTGCCTATGACAGAGCCTGCAACGAGGAAGGCGGATGCGCGGGCGTCCACTGCCGACTCGCCCCCCGATCCGCCGAGGGTCGCCTGGCGCAAGAGCATGCGGGAGCGGGTACTGCGGGAGGCGTGGCTGCTGGCCGCCGAAGCGGGCTGGGACCGGGTTCGGGTGGCGGACCTGGCACAGCGGGCAGAGGTGTCGCGTCCCTCCGTCTACGCCGAGTTCGGTGACCGTGCCGGGATCGGGCGGGCGTTGGTGCACCGGGAGACCGAGCGCTTCCTGCTGGGCGTCGGCGCCGTGCTGGACGGCGCACGCGACGACATCTTCGCTGCTGTGACTGCCGGTGTCGCGCACGCCCTGGCCGAGGCGGAGCGCAGCCCCTTCATAGCGGCCGTGGTGACGGCTGCCCGAGGGGGAACGGACGCGCTGCTCCCGTTCCTGACCAGTCGGCCGGATCCCGTGTTCTCCGAGGCCCGCCGTCTGGTCGCGGCGTGGCTGGAGACCGCGGCGGCCGGTGTTCCCCCGGCGCGGCGTGCCGAGGCGGCGGACGTGGTGGTGCGCCTGACGATCAGCCACATGCTGCAGCCGTCCGCGGATCCCTCGGCCGTGCCCGAGCGGGTGGCCCGCGTCACCTGCGCCGTCCTCGGTCTCCCGTCGCCCGCCACCGAGCCGGAGTGGTGAACCCCCTGGAGCCCGCCCGGCCCCGCACCGGCAGGCGCGGCCGGCCGGCGATCACGACCGTCCCCGGGCGGGTCCGGACAGCACTGCCCCTGCCGTCACGACACGGTTGCTCAGACTGGACAGGCCGATCCGGACACCCCGGCGGGCCAGGTGGTGGCGCAGCCGTTCCAGGGACAGGCCCCGGCGCTGGATGGCCGACTTGAGCGCCACGTCGAACGGTTCGGTATACAACTGTGCGCTGCCGGACGGCTTCTCGGCATTCTCGAATCGCGACATCACGTCACCCGCGTCCGCGTCGAGCGGTCGGCGCCATGCGAACGGTCTGTCGATGCGACCGCTGTGTACGGCGATTGTCGCCGCTCGTGTGCCGGTGGCCCAACCACGCACGGCGGCATCCAGGACGGCCGTCCGCAGTTGCGTGACCGGCCGCCCTGGGTGGGGTGCTACGGAATGGTGACCCCGAAGTCGCGGTTGGCCGTCGCGAAGTCCTGGAAGCCGAGGCGGTTGCCGCCGGCGCGGGTGACCGTGCCGTTGGCGACGACACCACCCGAGCCGTTCGACGAGTACACGGATCCGCCGCTGTCACCCCCTCGCGCGGCCGTCTGCCCCTGGACCTGTTCGGCCTCGACGAGGTCCTCGCTGTCCTGCCAGAAGAAGAGGACCTTCAGGTTGCACACCGGTGCTCCGGTCGCCTCGGCGCTGGTCACGCCGGACTGGCACAGGTACTGGCCCACGAAGACATGTCCCCACCCGACCACGTCGACACCGGTGTTGCTGTCGCCACCGCCGATGTACATACGGTTCTCGCTGTCGGCGGGGACCAGGCCGATGTCGTGGTCGTCGTGACCCGCGCTGACGTTGCCGATGAACTCGCCTTTGCCGTCCGCGATGCGGTGTCCCACCTGCCCGCAGTGCTCGGCGGTCAGGAGGTAGCGGCGATTGGACGCGTCACGGACGCCGAACCCGGAGGTGCACAGCGTGCTCGCCGTCTGGTTCCAGGTTCGTGCACCGCCCCACCATGGGCGTGAGTCGTCCTGGCGGGAGACGTTCTTCATGGGCTTCTCGTACAGGACCTCGAGCGGGACGTCGGCCCGCTCGCCGAGCGCCGCGAGGTTCTCGGTGGCCCGTGCGGCGCGGTCCGGGTGCGCGGTGAGCACCAGGCCGCTGCCGTCACCGGGGCTTTTCACGCCGTGGAACCCGCTGCCGGGGTTGGCGTCCAGCCACGCGCGGATCCTGCCGGCGGCGGCCCGCAGCTCGGTCTGCGAGTGCGCTGCGCGCCGTACCCGCACCGCCACCCGACGAGCCGCGTCCTCCACCGCCTCCGCGACGGACGCCGGAACCTTCCCCTTCCACCACAGGGTGACGTCGTGGTCGCCCAGGACGATGCCGGCGTAACCGCCTCGCGTGTCGCTCTCGATCGCGGCGCGTATGCTCTCGGCCGCCCGCACCAGGGGGCGTTGGGCGTGCGACCGGTCCACCGCGGATGCCGGGGCCGCCGCCTCGGAGGCCTGGGCAGGCGGGGAGCCGGGCGCGATCAGTGCGCTCGACGACAGTGCGGCGGCCAGCAGGATGCCGGCCCGCCGGATCGTTCTCCTCGACGCATGCATGGTGCGACTCCTTGACGAGTGGGGGGGGTGGAGTTCTCGACGACCCGAGGAGATGTCTCCTCCCGTCGGATGACAGCGCACCGCGGGTCGTCGCGGCAACGCGTGGACCGAGGGCCGGCCACCCCGCAATTTCGACCCAACGGCGTCGGACGTAGGCGAGGAACGTCGGTGCAGGTGGCGAGGTTTCGGAGGGGGGCCGTCGGCTCGGTGGTCAGGACGGACAGCCGCGGGTGTTGCCCCAGGTGCCGTCCGGAGGTATGGGGGCGCGCCCGTCGCAGACGTCCCCACCGGGCGGGAGATGCCGCCGCGGCGTTCACCGGTGTGCAGCATTCGGCGGGCTGCCGCTGCCCACCCCGGCCGTGTCGAGCACCGCCGGAGATGGGTGAGGGCCGGGGTGTCTGCCAGCCCTCACCGTCAGGTGGTGTGTGTCATGCCAGGGCTGCCGTTCACGAACGTCAGGGAAGGGTCCACTTCTGGTTGGGGCCGGTGTGGCAGGTCCACAGGTGGACGGGGGTGCCGTCGTTCCAGGTGCCGCCGGAGGCGTCGAGGCATTTGCCGGACTGGGGGTTGCGGATCGTGCCGTCGGCCTGTGGGGTCCATTTCTGGGCGCCGGTGCCGTTGCAGGTCCACAGCTGGATTCTCGTGCCGTCGGCGGTGGCGCCGCCGGAGATGTCCAGGCACTTGCCGAGGGCGCGCAGGGTGCCGTCGCCGGGCAGGGTCCACTGCTGGGCGGTGCTGGCGTTGCAGGTCCAGAGCTGCACCTTGGTGCCGTCGGCGGTCTGGGCGTTGTCGATGTCCAGGCACTTGCCGTTGACGCCCTTCACCTCGCCCGAGCGGGGGCCGGGCGAGGTGCCGCCGCCCTGCTTGATGCGGATGTTCCGGAACGACACCGAGTCGCCGTCACCGTGGTTCTGCAGGCCGATGTGGCCCTGCCTGAGGGAGCGCGCCGGGTCGGTGTTGGTGAAGTCGTTGATCTTCCGGCCGTTGAGGAAGATCTCCAACCGCTCCCCGGTGACCCGCAGTTCGTAGGTGTTCCACTCGCCCGGCGGGTTCAGTGCCGCGTCGCGCGCGGGGAGGTCGGCGGACTTGAAGCCGTAGACCGCGCCGGTGGTGCGCGCCGCCTCGTCGGTGGCGTCGATCTGGATCTCGTAGCCGTTGTCCACCGCCGACCACGGGTCGTCCGACGCCGGGAAGCCGATGAAGACGCCGGAGTTGTCGTCGCCGTCCGCGCGCCAGTCCAGTTTCAGCGAGTAGTCGCCGGTGAACTCCTTCGCGGAGTGCCACAGCATGCCGAGCCCGCCGTGCGAGGTGAGGGTGCCGTCGGCGAGCGTGAAGCCGCCCGGGCCCGCCTGCTTCCAGCCCGCGGTGCCCGAGCCGTCGAACAGCGGCGTGTAACCGGTCTCCGGACGGCAGTCGGCCTCGGTCATGCCGGCGGCCCAGCGGACACCGCCGAGCAGATGGCGGCGGAAGGCGGGTTCGCTGTACGACTCGTCGGTGTGGCCGCCACCCGTGTAGAAGGCCCGGCCGCCCTGGTAGTCCTTGCACCAGGCGATCGGATGGTCGCCCGACATGGTGCCGCCGGAATAGCTCGACTCGTCGAGCGCGGCCAGCACATGGGCCGTGGTACGCGGATTGGTGCGGTAGTTGTACCACTCGTCGGTGCGCTGCCAGGTGCCGCCGAGGTGCGCGGTGGCGTCGTGCGCACGGTCCTCGACCTCGACGGTGGCGGACTGGATGGCGGGATGGGAGTGGAACAGCGCACCCGCCAGCCCTGCGTAGAAGGGCCAGTCGTACTCCGTGTCGGCCGCGGCGTGGATGCCGACGTACCCGCCGCCGCCCTGGATGTACTGCTCGAACGCCGTCTGCTGGGTGCCGTTGAGCACGTCACCCGTGGTGGACAGGAAGGCGACCGCCTTGTACTGGGCGAGGTTGCCGGGGATGAAGGCCCCTGCGTCCTCGGTGGCGTCGACGGTGAAGTTGTGGGCCGCGCCGAGATCGCGGAGCGCCGCGATGCCCTCGTCGATGGAGGAATGGCGGAAGCCCGCCGTCCTGGAGAACACGAGGATCTTGTAGGCCGGGTCGGCGGCCGCCGCCTTCGTCCCGGTGCTGACCTGAGCCTGGTTCACCGGACCCGGCGCGGCGACGGACTGCGACGTCAGGCACAGCGCGGCGCCGGCGAACAGACCGAGAAGTGCCTTGAATCGGATACGCATGACGGGCGCCTCCTTTCTACGGAAGGGTCCACTTCTGGTTGGGGCCGGTGTGGCAGGTCCACAGGTGGACGGGGGTGCCGTCGTTCCAGGTGCCGCCGGAGGCGTCGAGGCATTTGCCGGACTGGGGGTTGCGGATCGTGCCGTCGGCCTGTGGGGTCCATTTCTGGGCGCCGGTGCCGTTGCAGGTCCACAGCTGGATTCTCGTGCCGTCGGCGGTGGCGCCGCCGGAGATGTCCAGGCACTTGCCGAGGGCGCGCAGGGTGCCGTCGCCGGGCAGGGTCCACTGCTGGGCGGTGCTGGCGTTGCAGGTCCAGAGCTGCACCTTGGTGCCGTCGGCGGTCTGGGCGTTGTCGATGTCCAGGCACTTGCCG
Source organism: Streptomyces sp. NPDC085931 (assembly GCF_044540565.1). Classification (NCBI taxonomy): domain Bacteria; kingdom Bacillati; phylum Actinomycetota; class Actinomycetes; order Kitasatosporales; family Streptomycetaceae; genus Streptomyces; species Streptomyces sp. NPDC085931. The sequence goes on along the minus strand of NZ_JBITSK010000002.1, from coordinate 151,978 downwards.
TTGACGCCCTTCACCTCGCCCGAGCGGTCGGAGCCGGAGGTAGTGAGGGAGTACTCGTCCACGTCGAACAGCGAACCGCTGCCGCCCTTGAAGACCAGGTGCAGTGTCGTGGAGCCGGAAGGTTGGTTGCTCAGCGCGGTGGTGACGTCCTGGAAGGTCTCCCAGCCGCCGGTGACCGGTACGGTCGCGGTGCCGAGCAGGGCACCGGTCGGAGATCCGGCGCGGACCTCGATGGTGCCGCCGGTGCCGCCGGAGGAGACCCGAGCGGTGAACCGGGTGGCGTTGGCGAGGGCGTAGGGCGTGAAGGAGATCCAGTCGCCGTTCTCGATGTGGCCGACCGTCCTGCCGCCGTGCGCCGGGGTGTGGCTGACCACCTGGACGCCGAAGGAGTCGCCGTAGTGCTCGGCCTGCCGGTGGCTGGGCTGGGTGACGTGCTGGTCGTGCGTGGTCAGCGCGGGCTGGCCGCTCGCGCCCTTGTCGGTGTACTCGGCGTCGACGACGCCGAAGATGTTGGCGTTGGGGTCGTGTTCACCGTCCGCGAGCGTCCGCAGGGTGCCGGAGCAGCCGGTGGCCGACGTCTGGGGATGTCCGTGGCTGTCGTGCCCGACGATGAACGTGACTTTGACCTTGATGCAGTCGATCGTGCCGTCCTCGGGGTCGGTGACCGTCACCTTGAACGGGATCGCGGCGCCGAAGTCGTAGATGCTCCCGTCCGCGGGCAGGTCGAGCCTCACCGTCGGAGCGGTGTTGCCCACGGTGATCTGGACGGACGCCGTGGCCGACTTCCCGGTCGTGTCCGTCACCTTGAGGGTGGCCGTGTACTGGCCGTTGGCGGTGTAGGTGTGCGAGGGGTTGGCAGCGGTGGAGGTGGCGCCGTCGCCGAAGGTCCAGGCGTGGCTCAGGGCGTCACCGTCGGCGTCGGAGCTGCCGGCGGAGGAGAAGGACACCGTCAGGGGAGCCTTCCCCGAGGTCACGTCGGCCTTGGCCTGGGCCACCGGCGCGTGGCCGTCCGTGACGTGCTCGATACGGTACAGCGCGGAGTTCGCGTCGCCGTTGAAGTAACCGGTGCCGTAGTCGAGGACGTACAGGGCGCCGTCCGGGCCGAAGGCCATGTCCATCACCTGGGTGCCGCTCCAGGGGAAGGCGTTGATGGACTGCACGGTCCCGTCGCCGGAGGCTTCGACGCGCTTGATCCAGCGGCGGCCGAACTCGCCGGCGAAGAAGTCGCCGTCGTACTCCTGGGGGAACTTGACCTGGGAGGAGGAGGCGGCGTCGTAGCGGTAGACGGGGCCGCCCATGGGCGACTCGGAGCCGTTGCCGAACTCGGGTACGGAGCCGCCGTCGTAGGGGATCCAGGCGGGTTGCGCGGGCGGCAGGTCGGTGAGGCCGGTGTTGCGCGGCGAGGTGTTCCTCGGCGCGGCGCAGTCGAACCTGGCGCCCGAGGTGCCGCCGGCGAAGTCGTAGTCGACGTAGGCGTCGTTCTTGCCGGTGCAGTACGGCCAGCCGTAGTTGCCCGCCTTCGTGATGCGGTTGAACTCGACCTGGCCGGCCGGGCCGCGGGAGGCGCTGGCCGTACCGGAGTCCGGGCCGTAGTCACCGAGGTAGACGATGCCGGTGGCCTTGTCGACGCTCATCCGGAAGGGGTTGCGGAAGCCCATCGCGTAGATCTCCGGCCGCGTCCTGGCCGTGCCCGGGGGGAAGAGGTTGCCCGACGGCACGGTGTACGACCCGTCGGCGTTGACCTTGATGCGCAGCACCTTGCCCCGCAGGTCGTTGGTGTTGCCCGAGGAACGCTGGGCGTCGTAGGCGGGGTTGCGTGAGGCGCGCTCGTCGATGGGTGTGAAACCGTCGGAGGCGAAGGGGTTGGTGTCGTCACCCGTCGACAGGTACAGGTTGCCCTGCGCGTCGAAGTCGATGTCCCCGCCGACGTGACAGCAGATGCCCCGTGAGGCGGGGACGTCGAGGATCTTCTTCTCGCTCGTCGGATCGAGGGTTCCGGCGCTGGTCAGGACGAAGCGGGAGAGCCGGTTGACGCCGTCGAAGGGGGCGAAGTCCGCCGCCGACCCGTCGGAGGGCGCGTCACCGCCCGGCGTGCTCTGTTTGGGGGCGTAGTAGAGATAGACGAACCGGTTGGACGAAAAGCCGGGGTCCACGGCGACGCCTTGCAGGCCCTCCTCGTCATGGCTGTACACCTCCAGCTTGCCGGCCACTTTGGTGGTGCCGACCGCGTCGGTGAGCCGGACGGTGCCGTCCCTGGAGGTGTGGAGCACCGAACGGTCCGGCAGGACGGCGAGCGTCATCGGCTCGCCCGTCTCGGCAACGCCCTTGGCGAGCGTGACCTGTTGGAACTCGGCGGCGGCAGCGCGGGGTGCCACCTCGGCGCCCGCCGGAGCGGCCGCGGCTGTCCCGGGCACGAGGCAGCCGACGGCACACACCAGCGCCGTCACAAGCGTACGAACGAGTCTGGGTCTGACCACTTTTGTGCGCACAGAAGTCTCCCGGAGGGGTGGGGGACGGCAGGCCGGTGTCGGGTCCGCCGGGGGAGCTCAGGCGCGCGCCGTCGCGCCGTCGGGCCGGTTGCATGTGCATGACCAACCCGATGCCAAGGAAGTTAGCGGCCCAGTTTCCCGGACGTAACCCCTTTCGCAGCGGGTCTCGATACTTTTTCCATGATCAGGACAAAGTGGGAGATCGATTCGGCCGCCGCCGATCGGGACGTCGGGCAGGGTGGGCCGAGGCGACATGTGGTACCCCCTGCACCTGCACGGGCGCACAGATGACCGCGCGGCAACGCCGTGAGCCCGTGCGACACAGCCGCGGTAGTCACGTGTTCATGAACGGTCCCCGGTGCGCTCGCCGTGGTCCGTCCGGGCCGCGGGGAAGAAGCGGCGGCCCGGCCTGCGGTCGCCGAAGATCTTGGCCAGCGTGCGCGTCCGGAACAGCACCACCTGGGTGATCACCTGCAATCCGATCCAGGACGCGGCGTACAGGACTCCGTCCAGGGCGGGCACGGTGTCGACGGGCAGGGTGTACGCCATCACCACGCGCAGCAGTGCGTCGCACAGCAGACCCACGCCCCACAGGACCGTCAGCCCGCGCCACACCCGCCGGAAGGCCGCGTCCGTCTCCCACAGCCTCTCCAGCACCGCCGTCCGCCCGGGCAGCAGCGTGCGCAGGGCCTGGTAGGTGAACGGCCGGGCGGTGCACAGCGTCACCAGCAGCCAGACGCCGGCGAGTGCCGTGAACAGGCCGTTGCGCGCCAGCGCGATACGCGGGTCGGACGTCATCAGTGATGCGACGGCGCTCACCAGGAGCAGGGCCGTGGTGAAGACGCCGATGGCGTCCAGCTTCCGTCGCTCGATCGCGGAGTAGAGCGTGTGCAGGGCCGGCGCGGAGCCGCTCAGCAGCAGAGCGGTGATCTCGCTGGTACCGGCGGCGCGCAGCATGTAGTAGAGCCCGACCGGCAGCACGATGTCGCACAGGATGGTGAGGGCGAACTCCCGGCGGGGGGAGGATGTCTCCGGTGTCTCCGGTGTCTCCGGTGTCTCCGGTGACTTCGGCGTCTTCGGCGTCTTCGGCGTTTTGGATGTCTCGGCGGACGGGCCGGGAGGGCCGTCGGTGGGGGAAGCCGTGGGGCCGGGGCGCGGTGTGGGGGAGGTCATGAACGGTGCTCCTGTGGTCGAGCCGGCGGCCGGACGGCTCGGTGGAGGGGGTGGGGGGACGCTAGGTCGGCCGGGTACAGCGATCGAAGATGTCCGCCAACTCCCGTGCGACGTCCTGAAGGTGAGTGAACTGACCGCACAGGTGGTGGCGCAGTACGCTGTCGGTGGCGCCGCGTACGGCCAGAGCCATGGTGCGGCAGTCGAACGTGCCGAACTCGCCCGCCTCACGGCCCTGCTGGAGAAGTGTCACGAGGTACTCCACCGACGTGACGGTGTGCTCGACGTCGTCCAGACCGCTGATCCGCCCGTCCCGGACCATGCGGACGATCTCCATGAGCGCCCGCGCCTGGAGGGGATGGCGGGCGACGAAGTCGAAGCTGGAGGTGATGTATGCGGTCAATCTCCCCCGGTGGGTCGTCGCCTCGGCGATCCGCGCGGCCGTCAATTCCCGCGCCTGCCCGATGACCGTGTTGGCGACCTCGGCGAACAGTTCCGGCTTTCCGGAGAAATGATAGGAGATCATCCCCGTGCTGCTGAGTTTCGCCTGCTGCGAGATCCTGGTGAACGACGCCTTCGCGTAGCCGCTTTCCGCGAGGGCTTCGATAGCCGCCTGGACTATCTGCGCTCGCCGTGCCTTCTGGGTGAATGTGCGAGTTTTCGCCTGAGCTACGTTGGCCATCATGATGTCAAATTAGCATGATCAGGTTTGGGTTTATCCCCATGGATTTTCGGCCTGCTTGGCCGCGCGTTCAATCGACCGAAAAGCGTCGCGCCGTGGCGCGCACGGCATCCACCAGCTCCATCGCCGCGATCGCCTCCGCACGGACCCCGCTCTCCGCGACCCGGGCCCCGCCCTCGCGCACCTGCCGGGCGAACGCTTCCAGCAGCGACTGCAGTTGGTCCGCCGCGGGCAGCAGCAGGTGCTCCTGGCGGTCCTGCTCCTCCACCACCACCAGCGGCTGATGAGCGGGCGGCGGGGTGAACGCCCGTGTCACGGTGACCCGGGCCCGGTCACCCCACACGGTGTACGTCGACGCGTAGGCGTGCTCGAACCCGAAGGCCACCACGGCCAGTACACCGGACGGTGACACCAGCAGTGCCTGGCCGGACAGGTCGAGCCCGTCCTCGGCGCGCACCCGCAGGGTCGCCCCCGCCACCTCCAGGCCGGGCCCCAGCAGCAGCGAGGCCGCCCGCAGGGGGTACACCCCGACGTCGAGCAGCGCGCCGCCGCCCAGCCGGGCGTCGTGGCGGATGTCGTCCTCGGGGAGCGGAGGGATGCAGAACGCGGCGTGGAAGGAGGCCGGCCGGCCGAGCCGTCCCGACTCCATCAGGTCCCGGACGTAGGCGTGTTGCGGATGGTGCGGAAACATGAAGTTCTCCCGCAGCACCAGATCCCGCTCCGCGGCCAGCGCGCACAGCGCCCGCGCCTCGGCCGCGTCCACTCCGATCGGCTTCTCCACCAGAACGTGCTTGCCCGCCTCGAGCGCCTGCTCGGCGAAGCGGCGGTGCAGCCCGGTCGGCGTCGAAATGTACACCGCGTCGACGTCGGGCCTGTCCAGCAGGGCGTCGACGTCCGTCTCGGCCGCGCACCCGAAGTGCTCCGCGAACCGCCGGGTCTTGGCCTCCGAACGGCCGGCCACGGCCGTCAGCCGCAACCCGGGCGTGCGGACCACCGTGGGCAGCACCCGGCGCCACGCGATCGACGACGTCCCCAGCGCGCCCAGCCGGACCGTGCGCTCCCCGGCCCCCGTCACAGTGACCTCCAGGCGGCGATCAGCGTGCGGGCCTGGACGTTGAGGTGGTGGTCGTAGCGCAGCAGCTCGTCCACCTGGCGCAGCGACACCCAGCGGAACTCGTCGGACACCAACGGCAGATCGTCGTCGATCTCGATGACGACGTAGTGGTTCTGGGCGTGCAGGAAACGTCCGCCCTCCTCCGAGAGCTTCACGTCGTAGACGGCGCCGGCCCGGCGGGCGAGCACCTCGTCCAGGTAGGCCGGCTGGAGGCCGGCCGGCAGGTGCGCGTAGTTCTCCGGCGTGCACTGCAGGGTCGGGCCCAGTTCCACCACCGACACGAAGCCGGGTTCGGCGCGGGCCCGCAGCAACACGTGCGGAACGCCGCGCCACCGCCGCACGAACAGGGCGGTCAGACCCGTTCCGTGCGGCTTCAGCAGTGGCTGCGACCAGGCCCGCACCTCCCGGCGGGCCGAGGCGACGTCCACCGCCACGATGCTGAAGTGCTGGCCGCGCTCATGGGACACCTCGGTGTCGCCCATGTTCCAGCCGCCGGTCTTCGACAGTCCGATCGCGGTGACCCGGACCTCGTGCTCGGCCCGGCGGCGGGTGATCCAGCTGCGGATGTCGGCGTCCGAGTGCACCGCCTCCACCGCCCGCGCCTGCGCCTGCCAGTCCGGCATGCAGGACAGCACGGTGCGCGCGTCCATGTTCACGAGGTTCTCCTCGCGCAGGAGCGCGTTGACCTGACCCAGGGTCAGCCAGGCGAAGTCCTCGCCCGCCTCGACGTCCGGACCCACCGCGATGATCATGTTCCGGTTTCGTTTCCGCAGGAACCAGGAGCCCTGTTCCGACTGCAGCACGTCGGCCACCACCGACCCCAGCTCGGGACGGCGGAAGCGATCGAGATACGGAACCTCCGAACCCCCGTGCACCCGCATGTAGTTGCTCTTCGTCGCCTGGACGGTCGGCGACAGCTGCACCCCGTTCACGTTCCCGGGCTCGGACTTGGCCTGCATCAGCAGATGCGGTATCCCGTCGAAGTCACGCAGCGCGATGCCCAGGATGCCGATCTCCGGCTGGTTGATGATCGGCTGCTCCCAGGCCGGCACCGGACCGAAATCCGAGGACACCCGCAGCCCGTGCACCGAGAAGAAGCGCCCGCTGCGGTGCCGCAGGTCACCGGTGAGGTCGTCGAAGGACCAGCCGTCGAGTTCCGCGAACGGAATCCGCTCCACCCGCTGCGCCTGCGCCCGGCGACGGTCCTCCAGCCACGCCGCCAGATCGGCACGGGACAGCACGCCGCCGTCGACGGCCGCCGCGGACGCGGCCAGGCTCGCCGCGGTCGGCATCCGCACGGAGCGCGACGGCACCGGCGCGGTCGTTGGTGTCATGGATACGACCTTCTCTCATTCAAGGAGCCCGGCCATACGGACGGTTCACCGGCTGGAGCGCCGTTGGTCGCACGTCCGCACAGAAAGAAGGGCACCCGCGTCGAAAGGAGCGGCAGTCGAATGCCGCCGCCTCCAGCGTGCCCGCCGCAATTCGAGCATTCGCCTAGTCATTCCGTCTTGCGACCCGCTCCCCGGACTCGCTATGGGACGGCACCGGCCGACGGCCGAGACGGGCGGTGGCGGGATGCGCGCGGCCGTGACAGCCGGACTCCCGCGCCCGTCCCGGGACCGGCCGGCGGCCCGGCCGGGGCCGGGTTCCGCACAGCACCCCGCACGCCTAGGAATTCCCCTAGAGCGTTTTGCGCCGCCGCCGAACACTCCCCGAGCGCGTGCGAACGTGAGGGCTGCTCCCGTCCTCACGCCCTCGGTATCTGGAGTGCCATCGATGAACGAGCCGGTGCCCACCGACCTCCGGAACGTCGTGCCGGGCCACGAACCCGTGGCCGTCGTCGGTCTCGCGTGCCGGCTTCCCGGAGCCGACGGCCCGGCCGCCTACTGGGACCTCCTCACCGCGGGCCGCAGCGCCGTCGTCGACACCCCGGACGACCGCCGCGAGGGCACACCGGACGACGGCTGGCCCACTCCGAACGGCGGCACCGCCCCCCACCGCGGCGGATACCTCACCGCGCCCGCCGACTTCGACGCCGCGTTCTTCGGCATCTCGCCCCGCGAGGCCGACGCCATGGACCCGCAGGCCCGGCTCGCCCTCGAACTGGGCTGGGAGGCACTGGAGCACGCCGGTATCCCCGCCGCGTCCGTACCCCGCGCCACCGCCGTCCACATCGGCGCGGACGTCTGCGACTACGCCGACGTCGTACGGCGGTCGGGCACCGAACCCGGACACCACACCCTCACCGGACTCAACCGCGCCCTCATCGCCAACCGGCTGTCCTACGCACTCGGCGTCAACGGCCCCAGCATGACGGTGGACAGCGCCCAGTCCTCCTCCCTGGTCGCCGTCCAGCTCGCCTGCGACAGCCTCCGCCTCGGCGACTGCGAACTCGCCCTGGCCGGCGGCGTGCACCTCAACCTCAGCCCGGAAAGCTCCCTGGCCGCCGCCCAGTTCGGGGCACTCAGCCCGGACGGCGCGTGCCACACCTTCGACGCCCGGGCCAACGGCTACGTACGCGGTGAGGGCGGCGGCGTCGTCGTCCTCAAACTCCTCGACCGGGCCCTCGCCGACGGCGACCACGTGTACGCCGTCATCCGCGGCGGCGCACTCAACAACGACGGAACCGGCACCAGCCTCACCACCCCCGACGCCGCCGCCCAGCAGACGGTCCTGCGCACCGCCTACGAACGCGCCGGCGTCGACCCCGCCGACGTCGGCTACGTGGAACTCCACGGCACAGGCACCCGCGTCGGCGACCCCGTGGAGGCACACGCCCTCGGACAGGTCCTCGGCAACGCCACCGGCCGCCGGAGCCCCCTCGCCGTCGGATCGGTGAAGACCAACATCGGTCACCTGGAGGGCGCGGCCGGCATCGCCGGGCTCATCAAGACCGTGCTGTGCCTCTCCCACGGCCACCTCGTGCCCAGCCTCAACCACGAGCGGCCGAACCCGGCCATCGACCTCGACCGGCTCGGCCTGCGCGTCCAGCGGGAACTCGCCCCCTGGACCCCCGACACCCCCGGGGCCCCGCTGCGGGCCGGCGTCTCCTCCTTCGGCATGGGCGGAACCAACGCCCACCTCGTCCTCGAAGCCGCCCCCACCCCCACACCCGAGGCACCTCGCCCTCCTCGCGGCGCCCCCGCCACCGTCCCCTGGCTGGTGTCCGCCCACACCCCCGAGGCCCTGCGCGCCCAGGCCGAACGCCTCGACGGCCACGTCCGCGCCCACCGGCCCGACCCGGTCGACACCGCCTACTCCCTGCTCACCACCCGCACCCACCTGGAACACCGGGCCGTCGCCGTCGGCACCGACACCACGAGCCTGCTGGACGCACTCGCCACGGCCGTACCCGCCGGACCGGTCGACGGCGACATCGACCGGCCGGTGTTCGTCTTCCCGGGCCAGGGCAGCCAGTGGCACGGCATGGCCGCCGAACTCCTCACCACCGCACCCGTCTTCGCCGACCGCCTCGCCGCGTGCGGACGCGCCCTCGCCCCGCACGTCGACTGGGACCTCGAAGCCGTACTGCGCGGTGACCCCACCGCCCCGCCCCTGGACCGCTCCGACGTCGTCCAGCCCGTCCTGTGGGCCGTGATGGTGTCCCTGGCCGCCCTGTGGCAGGCACACGGTCTGCGGCCCGCCGCCGTCGTCGGACACTCCCAGGGCGAGATCGCCGCCGCCTGCGTGGCCGGCGCCCTGAGTCTCGAGGACGCGGCACTGGTCGTCGCCCTCCGCAGCAAGATCCTCGTCCCCCTCGAAGGCCGCAGCGGCATGGTGTCGCTCGCCCTGTCCCCGGACGCCGCCCGCGACTTCACCGCCCGCTGGGGCGACCGCGTCACCGTCGCCGCCCTCAACGGCCCCTCCTCCACCGTCGTCTCCGCCGACGCCGACACCGTCGCCGACCTCCTCGCCACCGCCGACCGGGAGAACGTACGGGCCCGCCGCGTCGGAATCGACTACGCCTCCCACTCGGCGCACGTCGAACCCGTCCGCGACGACATGCTGCGCCTGCTCGCCCCCATCACCCCGCGCCCGCCCCAGGTGCCCTTCCTGTCCACCGTCACCGGCGACTGGCTGCAAGGCCCGGCCACCGACGCCGCCTACTGGTACGACAACCTGCGCCGACCGGTCCTGCTCGAACCCGCCGTCCGCGCCCTGACCGCCGCCGGACACGGAGCCTTCGTCGAGGTCAGCCCGCACCCCGTCCTCACCGGCCCGGTCCAGCACACCGTGGAGGCGACCGCGGGCCGGAACCACGCGGTCGTCACCGGCACCCTGCGGCGCGACGACGGCGGCCCCATGCGCTTCCAGACCTCCCTGGGCGCCCTGTGGGCCCGGGGCGCCGACGTCGACTGGACACCGGTCTTCTCCGGCCTCGCACCCCGCCGGACCGAACTCCCCACCTACGCCTTCCAGCGGCGCCGCCACTGGATCTCCGGTGCGGACACCCCGGCCGCCCCCGACACCGACACCGCCGCCCCGGCCCGCCACTCCACCGCCCCGGCACGGCGTGCGGCCACGTCGGACGCCACGCACCACGCCCCCGCCGGCCCCTCCGGCGCCGACCCCCTGCGCCTCGTCCAGGAGAGCACCGCCGTCGTACTGGGCCACCCGGACCCCGCGGCCGTCGACCCCCGACGCTCCTTCAAGGACCTCGGCATCGACTCCGTCACCGCCGTGGAACTTCGGGACCGGCTCAACGCCCTCACCGGAGGCGACCTCCCCGCGACCGCGGTCTACGAGTACCCGACCCCCGCCCGCCTCGCCGACCGCCTGCGCGCCCCCGGCGACGACCCCGCGACCACGCCACTCACCCTCGCCGGCCCCACCGGCGCCGACGACCCCATCGCGATCGTCTCCATGGGCTGCCACCTCCCCGGCGGCGTACGCAGCCCCGAGGACCTGTGGCGCCTCGTCACCGACGAGGCGGACGCCCTCACCGCCTTCCCCACCGACCGCGGCTGGGACCTCACCACCCTCTTCCACCCCGACCCGGACCGCACCGGCACCACCTACGTCCGCGAAGGCGGATTCCTGCACGACGCCGCCGAGTTCGACGCCGGCTTCTTCGGTATCTCGCCGCGTGAGGCGACGGCGATGGACCCCCAGCAGCGGCTGCTGCTGGAGACCACCTGGGAGACCCTGGAACGCGCCGGCATCGACCCCCGCACCCTGCACGCCACCCCCACCGGCGTGTTCGTCGGCGCCACCGCCCCCGAGTACGGGCCCCGACTCCACGAAGCCACCGAAGCCGTCGAGGGACACGTCCTCACCGGCACCACCGCCAGCGTGGCCTCGGGCCGGATCGCCTACGCGCTGGGGCTTGAGGGTCCGGCGGTCACTGTCGACACCGCTTGCTCGTCCTCGCTGGTCGCCCTGCACCTGGCCGTGCGCGCCCTGCGCAACGGCGACTGCTCCCTCGCCATCGCCGCCGGCGCCACCGTGATGTCCGGCCCCGGCATGTTCGTCGAGTTCAGCCGCCAGCGCGGCCTGGCCCCCGACGGCCGCTGCAAGCCGTTCGCCGCCGGAGCCGACGGCACCAACTGGGCCGAGGGCGTGGGCGTACTGCTCCTGGAGCGGTTGTCGGACGCGCGGGCGCGGGGGCATCAGGTGCTGGCCGTGGTGCGGGGTTCTGCCATCAATCAGGACGGTGCGTCGAACGGGCTGACGGCTCCGAACGGTCTTGCACAGGAGCGGGTGATCCGTGCTGCGCTGGCGGACGCGGGGGTGTCGGCGGCGGACGTGGACGTGGTCGAGGCGCACGGCACGGGCACCAAGCTGGGTGACCCGATCGAGGCGCAGGCCATCCTCGCCACGTATGGCCGAGACCGGGACGCCGACCGTCCGCTCTGGCTGGGCTCGGTGAAGTCCAACATCGGTCACACCCAGGCCGCCGCCGGGATAGCCGGGGTCATCAAGATGGTCGAGGCGATGCGCGCGGGCGTCGCCCCCAAGTCCCTGCACGCCGAGGAGGCGACTCCGTACGTCGACTGGTCGTCGGGTTCGGTGGAGTTGCTGGGGCGGGCTCGGGAGTGGGAGGCGCCGGATGGGCGTCCTCGGCGGGCGGGGGTGTCGTCGTTCGGGATCAGTGGGACGAACGCGCACGTGATCCTGGAGGAGGTTGAGGCGGCGGACGTGGTGGAGGCCGCGGAGCCGTCTGTGGGCGGGGGCGAGGTCGTCGTTCCGTTGCTGGTGTCGGCTCGTTCCGAGGAGTCGCTGGCTGGGCAGATCGAGCGGTTGAACGCTTTCGTGGGGTCGGCTTCGGTGCGTCCGGTGGATGTGGCGTGGTCGTTGGTGACGTCGCGGTCGGTGTTCGAGCATCGGGCGGTGCTGGTGGCGGGTGAGCCGGTGGCGTCGGGTGTGGTGTCGGCGTCGGCTGGTTCGCCGGTGTTCGTGTTCCCGGGTCAGGGGGCGCAGTGGGTGGGGATGGCGGTCGAGCTTCTCGACTCCTCGCCGGTGTTCGCGGCGCGGTTCGCGGAGTGCGCTGAGGCGCTGTCGCCTTTTGTCGGCTGGTCGTTGGTTGATGTGGTGCGTGGTGAGGGGGATGCTCCGGGGCTGGACCGGGTGGATGTGGTGCAGCCGGTGTTGTGGGCGGTGATGGTGTCGCTGGCTGCGGTGTGGGAGTCGTTCGGGGTGCGGCCGGCTGCTGTGGTGGGTCACTCGCAGGGTGAGATCGCTGCGGCGGTGGTGTCGGGTGCGTTGAGTGTGGCGGATGGTGCGCGGGTGGTGGCGTTGCGGTCGCAGGCGATCGTGGCGATCGCGGGCCGTGGCGGCATGGTGTCGGTGGGGCTGTCCCATGAGGGTACTGTCGAATTGATCGGCCGGTGGGAGGGTCGGATTTCGGTTGCGGCGGTCAACGGGCCCACCTCCACGGTGGTGTCGGGTGACGCCGACGCGCTGGACGAACTGGTCGTGCATGCCGAGGAGTCGGGTGTGCGGGTGCGTCGTGTCGAGGTGGACTACGCCTCGCATTCGGCGCATGTCGAGGCCATCGAGGGCGAGTTGGCCGAGGTGCTGGCTCCGGTGGTGGCGGGAGAGCCGTCGGTGCCGTTCCTGTCGACGGTGACGGGGGAGTGGATCACCGGCGGTGAGACGGATGCCGGGTACTGGTATCGCAACCTGCGGCAGACGGTGTTGCTGCAGCCCGCGATCGCCGCGCTGGTCGCCGAGGGGCATGGCGCGTTTCTGGAGATGAGTCCGCATCCGGTGCTGACCGTGCCGGTGGCGGAGACCGTGGAGGCGGCCGGTGCGGACGCCGTGGTGGTCGGTTCCCTGCGGCGGGGCGAGGGCGGCCTGGACCGTCTGTACGTGTCCTTGGGTGAGGCGTGGGCGCGTGGTGTCGCGGTGGATTGGACGGCTGCCTTCGAGGGGCTGTCGCCGCGCCGTGTCGACCTGCCCACCTACGCCTTCCAGCGCCGCCGTTACTGGCTGGAGGCGCCGAAGGCCGGGCAGAAGGCCGCCGATCCGGTCGAGGAGCAGTTCTGGCGGACGGTGGAGGAAGGCGATCTGTCGGAGCTGGCGGAAACCCTCGGTGTCTCCGACCAGGACGGGCTGCACGCCGTCGTCCCGGCACTGGCCGCCTGGCGCAAGGCGCGCCAGAAACGAGCCACGGTGGACGGCTGGCGTCACCGTGTCGAGTGGCGAGCCCTTCCGGCTGCGGCCGCTCCGGTCGCCGTCGAAGGCACCTGGCTGCTCGTCGTCCCCACAGCCGCCGAGGGCGGCGGTGCGGCCACCGCGGTGCGGGCCGCACTCGAGGACCGAGGCGTCCGCACCCTGACCCTCGCCGTCGCGTCCGGGGACATGAACCGGGCGGACCTTCAGGCGCTGCTCGGCCGGACCGGCGGTGCCGAGGCGGTCACCGGTGTCCTTTCCCTGCTGTCCCTCGACACACGGCCGCACCCGGAGCACCCTGCCGTTCCGCTGGGACTGGCCGGCACCCTCGCCCTCGTCCAGGCCCTCGGCGACGCGGGGATCGAGGCGCCGCTGTGGTGCGTGACCCAGGGGGCCGTGGGAACGGGCCCGCACGACGCGCCGACGTCCCCCGTCCAGGCCGGTGTCTGGGGCCTGGGCCGGGCAGCCGCTCTGGAGCACCCCAGGCGGTGGGGCGGTCTCGTCGACGTCCCCGCGACTTGCGCTCCCGGCACCCTCGCCCTGCTGCCCGACGTCATCGCCGCGGGCGCCGAGGAGGACCAGATCGCCCTGCGAGACGGCAAGGCGTACGGCCGCCGGCTCGTCCACGCTCCCACGGGCGGCAGGACGGCCCCGCGTGCCTGGACGCCGCGCGGCACCGTCCTCGTCACTGGAGGCACCGGCGCGCTGGGAGCCCACGTCACCCGCTGGCTGGCGGACAACGGCGCCGACCACGTCGTCCTCACCGGACGGACGGGCGACGGCCCGCACGTCGAGGAACTCCGCACCGAACTGCGGTCGCGCGGCACCCGGCTCACGGTCGCCGCCTGCGACACGGCCGACCGTGAGGCGGTGGCGGGCCTGGTCGCTCGCCTCGCCGCGGACGGCACCCCCGTACGCTCCGTCGTGCACGCGGCGGGCGTGAGCGTGCTCGGGCCGATCACGGAGACCGGCGTGGACGACCTCGCGGCCACCCTCTCCGGAAAGGTGCTGGGCGCGGAACACCTCGACGCGGTCCTCGACACCGAGCGACTGGACGCCGTGGTCTACTTCTCGTCCATCTCCGGCACCTGGGGCGTCGCCGACCACGCCGCGTACGGCGCCGCCAACGCCATCCTCGACGCCCGTGCCCAGCGCCGCCGAGCCGACGGGGCCCCCGTCCTCTCCGTCGCCTGGGGACCCTGGGCGGGCGGCGGCATGATCGCCGAGTCGGTGCAGGACGACCTCCGGCGCAGGGGCGTCCCCGTGATCGAGCCCGGCTCCGCGATCGCCGGACTCCAGCAGGCCCTGGACCACGACGACACCTGTGTCGCCGTCGCCGACGTGAACTGGAGGCGGTTCGCCGAGGTCTTCACCTCTGTGCGCGGCAGCGCACTCCTGCGGGAGCTGCCCGACGCCGTGGCGCCCCCCTTGGACGAAGGCGGCGAGGGGACCGACGCCCATGGGTCCACCGGCGCGCTGGGCGACATCGCGGCGCTGGAGCCCGCCCGCCGGCCGGCCGCGCTGCGCGCGCTGGTCAGCGCCCACGTGGCCGCCGTACTCGGACACACCCCCGCCGAAGCCGGCGCACTCGGCGACGAGACGGCCTTCAAGGACATGGGCTTCGACTCCCTGACCGCCGTCTCCCTGCGCGACCGGCTCAACCGCGCCACCGGACTGACCCTGCCCACCACGGTCGTCTTCGACCACCCCAGCATCACGGCCCTGGCCGCCTACGTCGACGAGCGCGCGTTCGGCCGAACGGAGCGGGAGCCGCAGCGGGCGACGGCTGCCGACGCCGGTGGCACGGACGAGGTCCGGGGGGACGACCCCATCGCGATCGTGTCCATGGGGTGCCGTTTCCCCGGCGGCGTACGCAGCCCCGAGGACCTGTGGCGACTGGTCGCCGACGAGGTGGACGCCATCACGCCGCTGCCGGCCGACCGCGGCTGGGACCTGGACGCCCTGTACGACGCCGACCCCGACCACCTGGGCACCAGCTACGTCCGGGAGAGCGGATTCCTCGACGGGGCGGCCGAGTTCGACGCAGGTTTCTTCGGTATCTCGCCGCGTGAGGCGACGGCGATGGACCCGCAGCAGCGGCTGCTGCTGGAGACCACCTGGGAGACCCTGGAACGCGCCGGCATCGATCCCAAGACGCTGCGCGGCAGTTCGACGGGTGTCTACATCGGCCTCACCGACCAGGAGTACGCCACCCGGCTGCGCGCCGCGTCCGGCGACAACGAGGGCTACCTCGCCACCGGAGCCGCGGCCAGCGTGGCCTCGGGCCGGATCGCCTACGCGCTGGGGCTTGAGGGTCCGGCGGTGACCGTCGACACCGCCTGTTCGTCCTCGCTGGTCGCCCTGCACCTGGCCGTGCGGGCCCTGCGCAACGGCGACTGCTCCCTCGCCATCGCCGGGGCCGCCACGGTGATGGCGGGCCCGGGCGCGTTCGTCGCCTTCAGCCGGCAGCGGGCGCTCGCCCCCGACGGCCGCTGCAAGCCGTTCGCCGCCGACGCGGACGGGTTCGCCCTCTCCGAGGGAGTGGGCGTGTTGCTGCTGGAGCGGCTGTCGGACGCGCGGGCGCGGGGGCATCAGGTGCTGGCTGTGGTGCGGGGTTCGGCCATCAACCAGGACGGTGCGTCGAACGGGCTGACGGCTCCGAACGGTCCTGCGCAAGAACGGGTGATCCGTGCTGCGCTGGCCGACGCCGGGGTGTCGGCGGCGGACGTGGACGTGGTCGAAGCGCACGGCACGGGCACCAAGTTGGGCGACCCGATCGAGGCGCAGGCCATCCTCGCCACGTATGGCCGAGACCGGGACGCCGACCGTCCGCTCTGGCTGGGCTCGGTGAAGTCCAACATCGGCCACACCCAGGCCGCTTCCGGCATGGCCGGCGTCATCAAGATGGTCGAGGCGATGAGGGTCCGAGCACTGCCCAAGTCGCTCAGGGCCGAACGGCCCAGCACGATCGTGGACTGGTCGTCGGGTTCGGTGGAGTTGCTGGGGCGGGCTCGGGAGTGGGAGGCGCCGGATGGGCGTCCTCGGCGGGCGGGGGTGTCGTCGTTCGGGATCAGTGGGACGAACGCGCACGTGATCCTGGAGGAGGTTGAGGCGGCGGACGTGGTGGAGGCCGCGGAGCCGTCTGTGGGCGGGGGCGAGGTCGTCGTTCCGTTGCTGGTGTCGGCTCGTTCCGAGGAGTCGCTGGCTGGGCAGATCGAGCGGTTGAACGCTTTCGTGGGGTCGGCTTCGGTGCGTCCGGTGGATGTGGCGTGGTCGTTGGTGACGTCGCGGTCGGTGTTCGAGCATCGGGCGGTGCTGGTGGCGGGTGAGCCGGTGGCGTCGGGTGTGGTGTCGGCGTCGGCTGGTTCGCCGGTGTTCGTGTTCCCGGGTCAGGGGGCGCAGTGGGTGGGGATGGCGGTCGAACTGCTCGATTCGTCGCCGGTGTTCGCAGCGCGGTTCGCGGAGTGCGCTGAGGCGCTGTCGCCTTTTGTCGACTGGTCGTTGGTCGATGTGGTGCGTGGTGAGGGGGGTGTGCCGGGGCTGGACCGGGTGGATGTGGTGCAGCCGGTGTTGTGGGCGGTGATGGTGTCGCTGGCTGCGGTGTGGGAGTCGTTCGGGGTGCGGCCGGCTGCTGTGGTGGGTCACTCGCAGGGTGAGATCGCTGCGGCGGTGGTGTCGGGCGCGCTGAGTGTCGAGGATGGTGCGCGGGTGGTGGCGTTGCGGTCGCAGGCGATCGCGGCGATCGCGGGCCGTGGCGGCATGGTGTCGGTCGGGCTGTCCCATGAGGGCACTTTGGGGTTGATCGCCGGGTGGGAGGGTCGGATCTCGGTTGCTGCGGTCAACGGGCCCACCTCCACGGTCGTCTCCGGTGATGCGGACGCGCTGGATGAGTTCGTCATGCGTGCGGAGCATGAGGGCATTCGGGTGCGTCGTATCGAGGTGGACTACGCCTCGCACTCGGCGCATGTCGAGGCCATCGAGGCTGAGTTGGCCGAGGTGCTGGCTCCGGTGGTGGCGGGGGAGCCGTCGGTGCCGTTCTTGTCGACGGTGACGGGGGAGTGGATCACCGGCGGTGAGACGGACGGGGGGTACTGGTATCGCAACCTGCGCCAGACGGTGCGGTTGGAGCCGGCCGTCCGTCAGCTCGCCCAGTCCGGGCACGGTGCGTTCCTGGAGATGAGTCCGCACCCGGTGCTGACCGTCCCAGTGGCGGAGACGGTGGAGGCGGCGGGCGCCGATGCCGTGGTCGTGGGGTCGCTGCGGCGGGGCGAGGGCGGCCTGGACCGTCTGTACGTGTCGTTGGGTGAGGCGTGGGCGCGTGGTGTCGCGGTGGATTGGACGGTCGCCTTCGAGGGGTTGTTCCCGCGCCGTGTGGACCTGCCCACCTACGCCTTCCAGCGCCGCCGTTACTGGCTGGAGGCGCCGAAGGCCGAGCAGCGGAACTCCTCCGATCCGATGCAGGAGCGGTTCTGGCGCACGGTGGAGGAAGGCGACCTGGAGGAGCTGGCCACCACGCTCGGGGTGTCCGACCGGGACGGGCTGCGAGCCGTCGTCCCGGCGCTGGCCGCCTGGCGCAAGGCGGGCAAGGAGCGGGCGACGGTGGACAGCTGGCGGTACCGGGTGGTCTGGCGACCTCACGAGCTGCCCGCCACCGCGCCCCTGCGCGGCACCTGGCTCCTCGCCGTCCCCGAGACGTGGACCGACGGCGAGCTGATGCCGCGGACACGGGACGTGCTGGAAGAGGCGGGCGCTGACGTCGTGTGCCTCACCGTGCCCGAGAACGCGGATCGGGCGGTGGTCGCCGACCGGCTGGCCGCCGTCACCTCCCCTGCGGAACCGCCCGCGGGAGTGCTGTCACTCCTCGCGCTGGACGACACCCCCGACAAGCGGAGCAACGGCGTCTCACGGGGCCTTCTGGCCTCCATGGCCCTGAGCCAGGCACTCGCGGACACCAAACTCGTCACCGCCCTGTGGACGGTGACGCGGGGAGCGGTCGCCGTGGACGCGGCTTTGGAGGCGCCGAACGCCGGCCAGGCCGCCGTATGGGGCCTGCTGAGGGTGGCCGCGCTCGACGATCCGGAGCGGTCCGGTGGCCTCGTCGACCTCCCCGCCGGAGACGGGGCGCACGCGCTGCTGTCCCGCCTGCCCGCCCTGCTGGCCGAGCCCGGCGCAGGCGACGGCGCAACAGGGGGCAGGGAGACGGAGTTCGCCGTCCGCGCCGGTGGTGTCCGCGTCCGGCGCATGATCCGCTCGCCCCGGCGCCCGGAGCCGACGGCCGCCGGTTCCGTCTGGAAGCCCCGCGGAACCGTCCTCATCACCGGAGGCACCGGTGCGCTCGGCGCCCACGTGGCCCGTGACCTCGCCCGCGACGGCGTCGGCCACCTGCTGCTCACCAGCAGGCGCGGCCCCGACGCTCCCGGCGCGGCCGAACTGGAGCGGGAACTGACCGCCCTCGGCTGCCGGGTCACCATCGCCGCCTGCGACGTCGCCGACCGCACCGCGCTCGCCGCGCTCCTGGCCGGCGTACCGGACGACCTGCCGCTCACGGCGGTCGTCCACACCGCCGGGGCCGTCGACCTGGCCAGGCCCCTCACCGAGATCGACGCGGACGAGGCCGTCGACCTCATGCACGCCAAGGTCGTCGGCGCCCAGAACCTGCACGACCTGCTGGGCGACCGGCCGCTGGACGCCTTCGTACTGTTCTCCTCCGGCGCCGGGGTCTGGGGCAACGGCGGACAGGCACCGTACGCCGCCGCCAACGCCCACCTCGACGCATTCGCCCAGCGACGCCGGGCCGCGGGGCTGCCCGCCACCTCGATCGCCTGGGGCGCCTGGGCGGGCGGCGGCATGGTCGACGCCGAGGTCGCCGAGCAGCTCCTGCGCCGTGGCGTGCCCGCCATGGAGCCGAGGCCCGCCGTGCGCGCGCTGCGCGAGGCGGTCGCGGACGGTGAAACGACCCTGGTCGTCGCCGATATCCGGTGGGACCGCTTCGTACCGGCGTACTGCGCGCACGGTCACCGGCCGCTCATCGACGAGGTGCCCGAGGTCCGGGACCTGCTGGCGGAACGCCGCGAGGCGGAGGCCGCCCCGGATGCCGGCACCGCCGCGGCCCACGGACTGCGCGGGGAACTCGCCGCTCTGCCGCCCGCCAAGCGGCACCGACGCCTGGTCGACCTGGTCCGGACCCACGTCTCCACGGTTCTGGGCTCCGGCGACGGTGTCAGGGCGGGCAAGGCGTTCCGTGACATGGGCTTCGACTCGTTGACGGCGGTCGAACTGCGCAACCGACTCGGCGCGGCGCTCGGTACCCGCCTGCCCGCGACGATCGTGTTCGACCACCCGACGCCGAAGGCGCTGGCCGACCACCTCGAAGCCGAACTCTTCCCGGACACCACTCCCGGCGACGCCCTCGACCCCCGGCTGCGGGAGATCGAAGCGGCCTACCGGGCCGCGGCCGACCCGGCCGACAGGCAGGCACTCACCAACGCGTTGCGCGGCCTGCTGGACAGCTGGACGGCACCCACCGACGAGCCGGCGCAGACGGCCGTCGACGAGGAACTGGTCGGCGCCTCCGACCAGGACATGTTCGACCTGATCGACAGGGAACTCGGGATCTCCTGAGCGGTCCCCCGACACGATCTCCCGATTCTCGAAGGGCTGACTGCCATGGGCAACACGGACACCACCGAGGACAAGCTCCGCGAGTACCTCAAGCGCGTCACCACCGACCTGCGCCAGACACGGCGCCGGCTCACCCACCTGGAGACGCGGGCGCACGAACCCATCGCCATCGTGGCGACCGCCTGCCGTATGCCCGGCGGCGTGCGCACCCCCGAGGACCTGTGGCAGGTCGTCGCCGACGGCGTCGACACCGTCTCGGACCTGCCGACCGACCGTGGCTGGGACCTGGACGCGCTCTACGACCCGGACCCCGACCGGGTCGGCACGAGCTACGTCCGCCAGGGCGCCTTCCTGCACGACGCCGCCGAGTTCGACGCCGGCTTCTTCGAAATCTCGCCGCGTGAGGCGACGGCGATGGACCCGCAGCAGCGCCTGCTGCTGGAGACCACCTGGGAAGCGTTCGAGCGGGCCGGCATCGATCCGACCGCCCTGCGCGGCAGCGACACGGGCGTCTTCATCGGCGCCAGCAACCAGGCGTACGCCAACGACGGCACGGGCGCCCCCGAAGGCGTCGAAGGGCACCTGCTGACCGGCGGATCCGCCGCGGTCCTGTCCGGCCGTATCGCCTACAGCCTCGGCTTCGAGGGCCCCGCCGTCAGCCTCGACACCATGTGCTCCTCGTCGCTGGTCGCGCTGCACCTCGCGGTCCGCGCCCTGCGCTCCGGCGAATGCTCCATGGCCGTCGCCGGCGGTGCCACCGTCATGGCCACCATGCGCAACTTCATCGAGTTCAGCCGTCAGCGCGGACTCGCGCCCGACGGCCGCTGCAAGCCGTTCGCCGCCGGAGCCGACGGCACCGGCTGGGGCGAGGGCGTCGGCGTGCTCCTGCTGGAGCGGCTCTCGGACGCACAGGAGCGCGGCCACCAGGTCCTCGCGGTGGTGCGGGGCTCCGCCATCAACCAGGACGGCGCGTCCAACGGTCTCACCGCGCCGAACGGTCCCTCGCAGCAGCGGGTCATCCGCGCGGCCCTCGCGGACGCCGGGGTGTCGGCGGCGGACGTGGACGTGGTCGAGACGCACGGTACCGGCACCAAGCTCGGCGACCCGATCGAGGCACAGGCGCTCCTCGCCACCTACGGCAGGGAACACGACGCCGACCGTCCCCTCTGGATCGGCTCCCTGAAGTCCAACATCGGCCACACCCAGGCCGCCTCGGGCATCGCCGGTGTCATCAAGATGGTCGAGGCCCTGCGGCGCGACATCGTCCCCAAGTCCCTGCACGCGGACGAACTCACCCCCCACGTCGACTGGTCCTCGGGCGCGCTGCGCCTGCTCACCGAACCCGTCTCCTGGCCCGAGCACGACCGGCCGCGCCGCGTCGGCGTCTCCTCCTTCGGCGGCAGCGGCACCAACGCACACGTCGTCATCGAACAGGCGCCCTCCGTCGAGGAGTTGGAAGCCTCCGACACCGAGCGACCCGACACCGAGCGGCCCGGGACCGTCGTACCGTGGCTGCTGTCCGCGCGCTCCGAGACCGCGCTGCGGGAGCAGGCCCAACGGCTCGCCGAGCGCGTGCAGTCCGCGGACCTCCGCATCGCGGACGTCGCCCACACCCTGGCCACCGGCCGTGCCGCCCTGGAGGAGCGCGCGGTGGTCGTCGGCGCCGACCGCGACGCCCTTCTGGACGCCCTGCGCGCCGTGGCCCGCGGCGAACAGCCCGCCAACACCGCACGCGGCCTCACCACGAGCCCCGGCGAGACCGTCGACCCGGTGTTCGTGTTCCCGGGGCAGGGGGCGCAGTGGGTGGGGATGGCCGTCGAACTTCTCAACTCCTCGCCGGTGTTCGCGGCACGGTTCGCGCAGTGCGCTGAGGCGCTGTCGCCTTTCGTGGACTGGTCGTTGGTCGATGTGGTGCGTGGTGAGGGGGATGCTCCGGGGCTGGACCGGGTCGATGTGGTGCAGCCGGTGCTGTGGGCGGTGATGGTGTCGCTGGCTGCGGTGTGGGAGTCGTTCGGGGTGCGGCCGGCCGCTGTGGTGGGCCACTCACAGGGTGAGATCGCTGCGGCGGTGGTGTCGGGCGCACTCAGTGTCGAGGATGGCGCGCGGGTGGTGGCGTTGCGGTCGCAGGCGATCGTGGCGCTGGCCGGACGTGGTGGGATGGTGTCGGTGGCGCTGTCTCATGAGGACACCGATGCTCTGATCGGCCGGTGGGAGGGCCGGATCTCGGTTGCTGCGGTCAACGGGCCCACCTCCACGGTTGTCTCCGGTGATGCGGACGCGCTGGACGAACTGGTCGTGCATGCCGAGGAGTCGGGTGTGCGGGTGCGTCGTGTCGAGGTGGACTACGCCTCGCATTCGGCGCATGTGGAGGCCATCGAGGCTGAGTTGGCCGAGGTGCTGGCTCCGGTTGCGGCCGGGGAGCCGTCGGTGCCGTTCCTGTCAACGGTGACGGGGGAGTGGATCACCGATGGTGAGACGGATGCCGGGTACTGGTATCGCAACCTGCGGCAGACGGTGTTGCTGCAGCCCGCGATCGCCGCGCTGGTCGCCGAGGGGCATGGCGCGTTTCTGGAGATGAGTCCGCATCCGGTGCTGACCGTTCCGGTGGCGGAGACCGTGGAGGCGGCCGGTGCGGACGCCGTGGTGGTTGGTTCCCTGCGGCGGGGCGAGGGCGGCCTGGACCGTCTGTATGTGTCGTTGGGTGAGGCGTGGGCGCGCGGTGTGGCGGTGGACTGGACGGTCGCCTTCGAGGGGCTGTCGCCGCGCCGTGTCGACCTGCCCACCTACGCCTTCCAGCGCCGCCGTTACTGGCTGGAGGCGCCGAAGGCCGGGCAGAAGGCCGCCGATCCGGTCGAGGAGCAGTTCTGGCGCACCGTTCAGGAGGGCGACCTCCAGGACGTCGCCCGCACCCTCGGACTGGACAGCACCGAAGGACTGGGCGACATCGTCCCGGCACTGGCCGCGTGGCGGCGGGCCGGTCGCGACCGTGCCACGGTGGACAGATGGCGCTACCGGGTGGTCTGGCGTCCCTACGACCTGCCCGCCGCCGGCACCCTGCACGGCACCTGGCTCCTCGCCGTCCCCGAGACGCACCTGCGGTCCCCCCTGGTCGCCGCCGTGGCCCGTACCCTCGCCCAGGCGGGCGCGACCACCGTCACCCTCGCCGTGGACGCCGGCGATCCGGACCGCGCCCGGGTCGCCGCCCGGCTCGCGGACGCCGTCTCCGTCTCCGGGCCGGCGTCCCTGCAAGGCGTCGTCTCGCTGCTGGCGCTCGACGAGCGAGCCGCCCCCGGCCACCCGGGTGCCACCGCCGGCATGACCTCCTCCCTCGTCCTGCTCCAGGGGCTGCTGGACGCCGATCTCGACGCCCGGCTGTGGATCCTGACCAGCGAGGCCGTCACCACCGGAACCGGCGACACCGTTCGCAACCCGCTCCAGGGCGCCCTGTGGGGCTTCGGACGCGTCGTCGCCCTGGAGCAGCCCCGGCGGTGGGGCGGACTGGTGGACCTGCCCGCCGAGTTGGACGAGGAGACCGCGCGTGGGCTCGTCGCCGTTCTCGCCGCCCGCGCCGACGAGGACCAGACCGCCCTGCGCGGCCGGACCGCCCACATCCGCCGTCTGGTGCGGGCCCCGCTCGCCGGACGCACCGCACCGCGCGCCTGGCGCACCAGCGGAGCCGCGCTGGTCACGGGCGGCACCGGCGGCCTCGGCGCCCACACCGCCCGACTGCTGGCCCGCAAGGGCGCCGAGCACCTGGTGCTGACCAGCCGCCGCGGACCGGACGCCCCCGGCGCGGCCGAACTGCGCGAGGAACTGACCGCCCTGGGCTGCCGCGTCACCATCGCGGCCTGCGACGTGGCCGACCGCGACGCCCTGGAACGCCTGGTGGCCGAGGTCGAGTCGGACGGGCCCGCCATCCGGACCGTCGTGCACACCGCCGGCGTCGGCATGCTCGCGCCCCTCGCCGAAACCGACCTGGACTTCTTCGCCGAGGGTGCCCGCGCCAAGCTGCTCGGCGCGGCCAACCTCGACGCCGTCTTCGACCACGACCGGCTGGACGCCTTCGTCCTCTACTCGTCCGTCGCAGGCACCTGGGGCAGCGGCGACCACGGCGCGTACTCGGCCTCCAACGCCTACGTCGACGCGCTCGCCGACCACCGCAGGGCCCGCGGCCTGACCGGAACGTCCATCGCGTGGGGCATCTGGAGCCCCGAGGGCGGCGGTATGGCCGTCAACGTCGTGCGCGAGCAGCTGCGCTGGCGCGGCATCCCGTTCATGGACGCGGAACTGGCCGTCACCGGCCTCCAGCAGGCCCTGGACCACGACGACACCTTCCTGGCCGTCGCCGACATCGACTGGGAACGCTTCGTCCCCGTCTTC
Source organism: Streptomyces sp. NPDC085931 (assembly GCF_044540565.1). Classification (NCBI taxonomy): domain Bacteria; kingdom Bacillati; phylum Actinomycetota; class Actinomycetes; order Kitasatosporales; family Streptomycetaceae; genus Streptomyces; species Streptomyces sp. NPDC085931. The sequence goes on along the minus strand of NZ_JBITSK010000002.1, from coordinate 127,905 downwards.
ACGGCCGCCCACCCCCGGCCCCTGCTGCACGAGGTCCCCGAGGTGGCCGAGGCGATGCGGGCCGACGAGCCCGACGTGGCCCAGGCCGCCGACCGACTCGGCGGCCTGCGCGCGGAACTGGCCGCCCAGCCGGGCGCCGAGCGCGTGCGCACCCTCACCGACATCGTGCGCACCCAGGTCGCCGGCGTCCTCGGCCACGCCGACGGCACCGAGATCGCCTCGCAGCGCGCCTTCCGGGAACTCGGCTTCGACTCCCTCACCGCCGTCGAACTGCGCAACCGCCTCAACACGGCGACCGGACTGAGCCTCCCCGCCACCGTCGTGTTCGACTTCCCCAACGTTCACGAACTCGTCCGGCACCTGCTCGAACACCTCGTCCACGACACGGCGGACGAGCCGGCCGCCACCCTGCCCGCCACCCCGGCGGACAGCCCCGCACACCGGGACGAACCCATCGCGATCGTCTCGATGGGCTGCCGCTTCCCCGGAGGCGTCCACTCGCCCGAGGACTTCTGGCGACTCGTCCTCGACGAGACCGACGCCATCTCCCCCCTGCCCGCGGACCGACACTGGGACGTGGCGAACCTGTACGACCCCGACCCTGACCGGCCGGGCACCACCTACGCCCGCGAGGGCGGATTCCTGCACGACGCCGCCGAGTTCGACGCCGGGTTCTTCGGTATCTCGCCGCGTGAGGCGACGGCGATGGACCCGCAGCAGCGGCTGCTGCTGGAAACCAGCTGGGAGACCCTGGAGCGGGCCGGTATCGCCCCCGACAGCCTGCGCGGCAGCGACACGGGCGTCTTCGTCGGCGTGTCCCACCAGGGGTACGGCGCGAGCGGCGAGGTGCCCGAGGGACTCGAAGGACACCTGATCACCGGTACCGTCACCAGCATCGCCTCCGGCCGTGTCTCCTACACCCTGGGGCTCGAAGGCCCGGCCGTGACCCTGGACACCGGCTGCTCCTCCGCACTCGTCGCCATGCACCTGGCCATCCGGTCCCTGCGCTCCGGCGAGTGCTCCCTCGCCCTGACCGGCGGCGCCGCCGTCATGGGCGAGCCGATCGGCCTGGTGGGCTTCAGCCGCCAGCGGGGCCTGGCGGTGGACGGCCGCTGCAAGGCCTTCGGCGCCGACGCCGACGGCATGGGCATGGCCGAGGGCGTGGGCGTGCTGCTCCTGGAACGGCTGTCGGACGCCCGCGCCAACGGCCACCAGGTCCTGGCCGTCGTGCGCGGCTCGGCCATCAACCAGGACGGGGCCTCCAACGGCCTCACCGCGCCCAACGGCCGCTCCCAGCAGCGCGTCATCCGCGCCGCACTGGCGGACGCCGGGCTGTCCGGCGCGGACATCGACGCGGTCGAGGCCCACGGCACCGGCACCAAGCTCGGCGACCCGATCGAGGCGCAGGCCATCCTCGCCACCTACGGGCAGGAACACGCCGCCGACCGCCCGCTCTGGCTGGGCTCGGTGAAGTCCAACATCGGCCACACCCAGGCCGCTTCCGGCATGGCCGGCGTCATCAAGATGGTGCAGGCCATGCGGCACGGCACCCTGCCCCGCACCCTGCACGCCGACACGGTCTCCCCGTTCGTCGACTGGTCGGCCGGACATGTGGAGGTCCTCACCGAGACCCGGCCCTGGGACGCGGACGGCCGTCCACGCCGGGCCGCCGTCTCGTCCTTCGGCGTCAGCGGCACCAACGCCCACGTGATCCTCGAACAGCCCGCTACAGAGCCGGACTCCACCGAACCGGCCCCGGCCCCGGCCGGCACCGTCGTGCCGTGGCTGCTCTCCGCCCGCTCCGCGGACGCGCTGCGGGAGCAGGCCGAACGACTGCTGGCCCACCTGGCGGACACCACACCCGACCGCGCCGACGTGGCGCACTCCCTCCTCACGGGCCGTGCCGCCCTGGAGGAGCGCGCGGTGGTCGTCGGCGCCGACAACGACAGCCTCCTCGCCGGAGTACGCGCCCTCGCCACCGGCACGACCACCCCCGGCCTCGCCCGAGGCACCACCCAGCGCATCGGCGAGACCGTCGACCCGGTGTTCGTGTTCCCGGGTCAGGGGGCGCAGTGGGTGGGGATGGCCGTCGAACTGCTCGACTCCTCGCCGGTGTTCGCGGCGCGGTTCGCGCAGTGCGCTGAGGCGCTGTCGCCTTTCGTGGACTGGTCGTTGGTCGATGTGGTGCGTGGTGAGGGGGGTGCGCCGGGGCTGGACCGGGTGGATGTGGTGCAGCCGGTGTTGTGGGCGGTGATGGTGTCGCTGGCTGCGGTGTGGGAGTCGTTCGGGGTGCGGCCGGCCGCTGTGGTGGGTCACTCTCAGGGCGAGATCGCTGCGGCGGTGGTGTCGGGCGCACTCAGTGTCGAGGATGGCGCGCGGGTGGTGGCGTTGCGGTCGCAGGCGATCGTGGCGCTGGCCGGACGCGGCGGGATGGTGTCCGTCGCGCTGTCCCACGAGGACACCGATGCTCTGATCGGCCGGTGGGAGGGTCGGATTTCGGTCGCGGCGGTCAACGGGCCCACCTCCACGGTGGTGTCGGGCGACGCCGACGCGCTGGACGAACTGGTCGTGCACGCCGAGGAGTCGGGTGTGCGGGTGCGTCGTATCGAGGTGGACTACGCCTCGCACTCGGCGCATGTCGAGGCCATCGAGGCCGAGTTGGCCGAAGTCCTGGCCCCCGTCGCGGCCGGGGAGCCGTCGGTGCCGTTCCTGTCCACGGTGACGGGGGAGTGGATCACCGGCGGTGAGACGGACGGCGGGTACTGGTATCGCAACCTGCGCCAGACGGTGCGGTTGGAGCCGGCCGTCCGTCGGCTCGCCCAGTCCGGGCACGGTGCGTTCCTGGAGATGAGTCCGCACCCGGTGCTGACCGTGCCGGTGGCGGAGACCGTGGAGGCGGCGGGCGCGGATGCCGTGGTGGTCGGTTCCCTGCGGCGGGGCGAGGGCGGCCTGGACCGTCTGTACGTGTCGTTGGGTGAGGCGTGGGCGCGTGGTGTCGCGGTGGACTGGACGGTCGCCTTCGAGGGATTGTCGCCGCGCCGTGTCGACCTGCCCACCTACGCCTTCCAGCGCCGCCACTACTGGCTCGAACCGGTCGGCCGCCCGGCCGCTGCCGACACGGGCTCCGACGGCGTGGACGTCCTCGACGACGACTTCTGGACCAGTGTCGAGAACCACGACCTCGACGCCCTCGCCGGAGACCTCGGCATCGACGACGTGCGCTCACTGGCCAAGGTCGTACCGGCGCTGTCGTCCTGGCGGCGCGACCGCATCAACCGCTCGACCCTCGACGGCTGGCGCTACCGGGTGACCTGGCGGCCCCGCGCCGAACAGCCCGCCCGCGCCGCCGAACTCCCGGGGGTCTGGCTGGTGGTCGTACCCGCCGGGTACGAGGCCGACCCCTTCGTACGCACCGTCCTCGACGCCGTCGAAGGGCACGCGAGCGACGTACGCGTCATGGCCGCCGGAGAGCCCGAGGCCGAACGCGACCGCATGGCGGACCTCGTACGGCAGCACACCGCGGACACCACCTTGGGCGGAGTGCTCTCGCTGCTCGCGCTGGACGAGACGCCGTGGTCGGGGGAGGGCGTGCTGCCCACCGGCATGGTGCTGATGACCGCCCTGCTCCAGGCGCTCGGCGACGCACGGGTCGACGCACCCGTGTGGTGCGCCACGCGCGGGGCCGTCACCGTCCGCCGCGGCGACCCGCTCGTCAGCCCGCTGCAGGCGATGAGCTGGGGCCTCGGACGCATCGCCGCCCTGGAGTACCCGCAGCGCTGGGGCGGTCTCGTCGACCTGCCCGAGACGCTCGACACACGGGCCGCGCGGCGCCTGGCCACCGCCCTGTCCGGGGCGCTGGAGGAGGACCACGTCGCAGTGCGCCCGTCCGGGATCTTCGCCCGCCGGCTGGTGCGCGCCGGCGACGGACCGCGCCCCGCAGGCACCTGGACGCCGTCCGGCACCGTGCTCGTCACCGGCGGCACCGGCGGTCTCGGCCGGCACGTCGCCCGCTGGCTCGCCCGCGGCGGCGCCGAGCACCTGGTGCTCGTCTCCCGGCGCGGCCCGGCCGCACCCGGCGCCGACGGCCTCGTGGCCGAACTCGCGGAACTCGGCACCCCCGCCACGGTCGTCGCCTGCGACGTGTCCGACGCGGCAGCCGTCCGGCGACTCGTCGACGACCTGCCCGGGGGCGGCACCCTGACCGCCGTCTTCCACACGGCGGGCATCATCGACGACGGCCTCATCGACGCCCTCACCCCGCAGCGGGCCCACGACGTACTGCGGCCCAAGGCCGACGCGGCGCTCGCCCTCGACGCCGCCACCCGGCACCTGGACCTCGACGCGTTCGTCCTGTTCTCCTCCATGGCGGGCACCCTCGGCGGACCCGGCCAGGGCAGCTACGCCGCCGCCAACGCCCACCTCGACGCCCTCGCCGCCCGCCGGCGCGCCGAGGGACTGCCCGCCACCTCGATCGGCTGGGGCACCTGGGCCGGCGGCGGCATGGTCGGCGAGGAGGTCGCCGAACGGCTGCGCCGCGACGGCGTGCCGCCGATGGACCCCGAACTCGCCGTCGCCTCCCTGCAGAAGGCGCTCGACCAGGACGAGGAGTTCCTCATCGTGGCCGACGTCGACTGGAAGCTCATCACCGCCCGGGCCTTCGCCGCACTGCGCGAACTCCCCGAGACCCGGGCCGCCGTCGCCGACCGTGCGGCTGAGCGGGAGGCCGAACCGGTCGACGGGCCGCCGCTCGTCAAGCGGCTGGCCGCCCTGGCTCCCGCCGAGCGCCGTGCCGCCCTGCTCATGGAGATCCGCACGCAGGCCGCCGCCGTCCTCGGGCACGACGACGCCGCCGCCGTTCCCGAGGGCCGCGCCTTCCGCGACCTCGGCTTCGACTCGCTGACCGCGGTCGAACTGCGCAACCGGTTCGCCGAGGCCACCGGGCTGCGGCTGCCGGTCACGCTCGCCTTCGACCACCCCACCGCGTCCGCCCTCGCCGCCCACCTGGACGGCGAACTGTTCGGCGGGCAAGCCGTCGACGCCCTGCCCGCCCTGCCCACGGCGTCCGTGACCGACGACCCCGTGGTCATCGTCGGCATGGGCTGCCGCTTCCCCGGCGGCGTCACCTCCCCGGAGGAGCTGTGGCAGCTCGTCGCCGACGGCACCGACGCCATCACCCCGTTCCCCGGCGACCGCGGCTGGGACATCGAGAACCTGTACGACCCCGACCCCGACCGCGTCGGCCACTCCTACGCCCGGCACGGCGGATTCCTGCACGACGCCGACCGGTTCGACCCGGCGTTCTTCGGTATCTCCCCGCGTGAGGCGGTCGCCATCGACCCGCAGCACCGGCTGCTGCTCGAAACCTCCTGGGAGACGTTCGAACGCGCCGGCATCGACCCGGAGGGGATGCGCGGCGCCCGGGCCGGCGTGTTCGTGGGCTCCAACTACAACGACTACGCCCGCAGGGTGAGCAAGGCCCCCGAGGAACTGGAGGGCTACCTGGCCACCGGCAGCGCGAGCAGCGTCGCCTCCGGCCGGATCGCCTACACCTTCGGCCTCGAAGGCCCCGCCGTCACCGTCGACACGGCCTGCTCCTCGTCGCTGGTCGCCCTGCACCTGGCCGTGCAGGCCCTGCGGTCCGGGGAATGCGAACTGGCCCTGGCCGGCGGCGTCACCGTGATCTCCACTCCGGACACGTTCGTCGAGTTCAGCAGGCAGCGCGCGCTGTCGCCCGACGGACGCTGCAAGCCGTTCGCCGCCGAGGCCGACGGAGCGGGCTGGGCCGAGGGCGTCGGCCTGCTCCTGCTGGAACGCCTCTCCGACGCCCGCCGCAACGGGCACCCGGTCCTCGCCGTCGTCGCGGGCACCGCGGTCAACCAGGACGGTGCCTCCAACGGACTGACCGCGCCCAGCGGCCCCGCCCAGCAGCGCGTCATCCGCCAGGCCCTCGCCTCCGCCGGGCTGTCCCCGGCCGACGTCGACGCCGTCGAGGCGCACGGCACCGGCACGAGACTCGGCGACCCGATCGAGGCGCAGGCCCTGCTCGCCACCTACGGCCAGGACCGGCCCGCCGAACGCCCGCTGTGGCTGGGGGCGCTGAAGTCCAACATCGGGCACACCCAGGCCGCCTCCGGTGTCGCCGGCGTCATCAAGATGGTGATGGCGATGCGGCACGGCATCCTGCCGCGCACCCTGCACGCCGACCGTCCCTCCCCGCACATCGACTGGTCCAGCGGCGCCGTGCGCCTGCTGCACGAGCAGCGGGTCTGGGAACCGGGCGACGGGCCCCGGCGCGCCGGCGTCTCCTCCTTCGGGGTCAGCGGCACCAACGCCCACGTCATCCTCCAGGAGCCGGACCTGCCCGCACCGGCGCAGCCGCAGCCCGGCGCCCGGCCCGCGCGGGCACTTCCCTGGCTGCTGTCCGCCCGCGGCACCGCCGCCCTGCGCGACCAGGCCCGCCGCCTCCTGGACCACCTCACCGCCCACCCCCGGACCGCGCCGGCCGACCTCGCGCTGTCCCTGGCGACCACCCGCGCCCGGCTGGAGGACCGGGCGGCCGTCGTGGCCGACGGCACCGACACCCTCACCCAGGCGCTCACCGCCCTCGCCGAGGGCCGGGAACACCCCCAGCTGATCACGGGCCGCGGCCGCGGCGGCAGGACGGCGTTCCTCTTCTCCGGCCAGGGCACCCAGCGCCCCGGGACCGGCCGGGCCCTGTACGAGACCCACGACGTGTTCGCCGACGCGCTCGACGCCGTCTGCGCCCACCTCGACGCCCACCTCGGCACACCGCTGCGCGACGTCCTGTTCGCCGAACCCGGCAGCGCGGAAGCTGCCCTGCTCGACCGCACCGACTACACCCAGGCCGCACTGTTCGCCGTGCAGGTCGCCCTGTACCGGCTGCTGGAGAGCCTGGACGTACGGCCCGACGTGCTGCTCGGCCACTCCGTCGGCGAGATCGCCGCCGCCCACGCCGCCGGCGCCCTCACCCTGGAGGACGCCTGCCACCTGGTCGCCGTGCGCGGCCGGCTCATGGCCGGCCTCCCCGAGGGCGGCGCCATGATCTCCGTCCAGGCCCCCGCGGAGGAGGTGGCACCCCTGCTCGCCGCGTACGAGGGCCGGGTGTCCGTCGCCGCCGACAACAGCCCCCTCGCCACCACGCTGTCCGGCGACGAGGGCGACGTCACCGCGCTCGCCGCCGAACTCGCCGCACAGGGCCGCAGGACCCGCCGCCTCAACGTCAGCCACGCCTTCCACTCGCACCACATGGACGGCATGCTCGACGCCTTCGCCGAGCACACCGCGGGGCTGGCGCACGAGGTCCCCGAACTGCCGGTGGTCTCCACCGTCACCGGACGCCCCGTCACCGCCGCCGAACCCCTCGACGGCGCCTACTGGGTGCGCCAGGTCCGCGAAAGCGTCCGCTTCCGGGCCGGCGTCCGCACCCTCCAGGAGCAGGGCGTCACCACCTACGTGGAGATCGGCCCGGGCGGCGTGCTCACCGCGCTCGCCGGGGAATGCGCCGGCGACGACGCCCTCCTGGTGCCCACCCTCGCCCGGGACACCGAGGAGGACCGGTCGCTGACCACCGCCCTCGCCCGGCTGCACACCCACGGCCACCACGTCGGCTGGGACACCTGGTTCGCCCCCACCGGTGCCCGGCGCACCGACCTGCCGACCTACCCCTTCCAGCGGCGCCGCTACTGGCTGGAGGCGACCGGCAGCGCCGGCGGCCCGGACTCCGTACGGCACCCCCTGCTCACCGCGGCCGTGCCGCTGGCCGACGGCGACGGCCTGCTCCTGACCGGCACCATCTCCGTGGACAGCCGGCCCTGGCTCGCCGACCACGCCCTCGACGGCCGGATCCTGTTCCCCGGCACCGCCTTCCTGGACCTCGCCCTCGAGGCGTGCGCCCACGTGGGCGCAGGCCGCGTCGGCGACCTCACGCTGAACACGCCGCTCGTCCTGCCCGGACACGGCGGCGTGCAGCTCCAGGTCGGCGTCTCGGCGCCCGGCCCGGACGGCGACCGCACGCTGACCGTGCACTCCCGACCCGTCACCGGCGACGGCGCGGACGCCCCCTGGACCCGGCACGCCGAAGGCGTCCTGTGCGCCGCCCCGGCGGCCGCCGGCGAGCCCGCTCCGGCCACCTGGCCGCCGCCCGGCGCCACCCCCGTGGACGTGAGCGGCCTGTACGAGGGGATCGCCGAGCGCGGCTTCGCCTACGGCCCCGCCTTCCGCGGGCTGCGCGCCGCCTGGCGCGACGGCGACACGGTGTACGCGGAGATCGCTCCCGAGGACGGCGAACACCTCCAGGGCACCGACCGGTTCCGCATCCATCCCGCTCTCCTCGACGCGGCCCTGCACACCGTGGCCCTCACCGCCACCGACGGCACGGGCACCGTGTTGCCGTTCGCCTTCCAGGACGTCACCCCGCACGCCGCCGGGCCCGACGCCCTGCGGGTGCGGCTCGTGCCGGCCGGGGAGCACACCCACCGGGTGACGCTCCTCGACGGCACCGGGGCGCCGGTCGCGGAGATCGGCACGCTCGCCCTGCGGGCCGTGGACACCGCGGCCCTGCCGGCCACCGCGGGCGCCGGCGCGCTGCACACCGTCCGCTGGACCCCGGCGGCCCCCGCCGGACCGTCCGGCGCCGTCGCCCCGCCGCACCTCGTGGGCCCGGCGGCGGACCTCGCCGGCCACCCGGTCCTCGACCAAGCCGTGCGGTACGCCGATCCGGCCGCGCTGGCCGCGGCGACCACCGGGACCGCCGCACCGCGCACCGTGCTGGCCGTCGTGCCGACGCCCGACGACGACACCGATCCCGCCACCGCCGCCCGGCAGGCCACCCACCACGTGCTGCGGCTGGTGACCGAGTGGCTCGCGCAGGACGCCCTCGCCGCCTCCCGGCTGGTCCTGCTGACCCGCCACGCGGTCACCACCGGTCTCGGCGACGCCTCCCGCACCGATCCCGCGCACGCCGCCGTATGGGGCCTGGTCCGTGCGGCGCGGACCGAGAACCCCGGCCGGTTCGCGCTCATCGACCACGACGGCACGGCCGCCTCCCTGGCCCTGCTGCCCACCGCCCTGGCCGGCGAGGACAGCGAGACCGCACTGCGGGACGGGGCCGCCCTGGTCCCGCGGCTGACCCGCGCCACACCCGACACCGACGCGCCCGACGCCGTCGGCGACGGCACGGTGCTCGTCACCGGCGCCGGCGGCGTCCTGGCCCGGCGGATCGCCCGCCACCTGGTCACCGCGCACGGCACCCGCTCGCTGCTGCTGGCCGGACGGCGCGGCGCCGCCGCCGAGGGCATGACCGAACTGTGCGAGGAACTGCGCGCCCACGGCGCCCGCGTCACCGTCGCCGCCTGCGACGTGGCCGACCGGCAGGCCCTGACCGCGCTGCTCGCCCAGGTCCCCGACGACCGGCCGCTGACCGCGGTCGTGCACACCGCCGGCGTCCTCGACGACGGCATCGTGCAGTCGCTCACCCCGGAACGCCTGGACACCGTGCTGCGCGCCAAGGCCGACGCGTCTCTGCTGCTGGCGGAACTGACCCGCGACACCGGCGCCGCGCTCGTCCTGTTCTCCTCCCTCGCCGGCACCCTCGGCGGGGCCGGACAGGCCAACTACGCGGCCGCCAACGCCTTCCTCGACGCGTTCGCCGCCCGCAGTACCGCCGCCGGACGCCGCGTGCAGTCCCTCGCCTGGGGCCTGTGGGCGGAGCGCAGCGGAATGACCGGCACGCTGGCCGAGACCGACCTGCGCCGCATCGCCCGCAGCGGCCTGCGCCCCATGGAGACGGCCGACGCGCTCGCCCTGCTCGACACGGCGCTGCGCAGCACCCAGGCCTGGTTCGCCCCCGCGGACCTGGACACCGGCGCGCTGCGCGGGCCGGACGGCGCGGTGCCCGACCTGCTCCGCGACCTCGTTCCCGCCCGCGCCCGGCAGGCGGCCCCTACGGGCCCCGCCGCGCCGGCCACCGCCCCCGCCGGGGACAGCCTGCGCGAACGGCTGGCCGGGCTGGACGCGGACGCCCGCCACAGTGCCGTACTGGAAGCCGTGCTCGCCCAGGCGGCCCTGGTCATCGGCCACGACACCCCCGACTCCCTCGATCCCGAGCGAGGCTTCCTGGACATCGGCTTCGACTCCCTGACCGCCGTCGAACTGCGCAACCGGCTCGGCACGCTCGCGGGCGTACGGCTGCCGGCGACGCTCATGTTCGACCACCCCACGCCCGAGCGGCTCGCCGCCCACCTGCTGGAGCGGATGGCCCCGGCCGAACCGCCCGCCGCCTCCCCGGCCGCCGCGGACCGGCTGGAGCAACTGGAGGCGCGGTTCGCGGAAGCGCTGGCGGACCCGGACCTCCACGCGGGGCTGCGGGTGCGGCTGCGCGATTTCCTGGCCCGGCTCGACGGCGCCCCGGCACCGGTCCCGACGCCGGTCCCGACGCCGCCCCCGGCACCGGGACAGGGCCCGGACGCACTCACCGACGAGGTCTCCGACGAGGAACTCCGCGCCTTCCTGGAGGGCGACCTCGACGACGCCTGAGCACCGGCCTCCGGCCGCCGCGGCGCGGACCCGTTCCCGTCGCGGCGGCCCCCGGCCCGCACACCGACTTCGATCCCGACCCCGACCGACCCGCCGACCGCCCGATCCGTCCCACGACCCGAACATGACCCGGCGCCCGCACGACCGCGGGCGTCCCCGCCCACCGATCCGCTCCACACGGCCGGGAACCCCCAGCCCCGCCGGCCGTCCGCCCCTTGTCACCTGGATGGAACAGTGAAGGCTCTTGTGCTCGCGGGGGGATCCGGTACGCGACTGCGACCGATCACCCACACGTCCAGCAAGCAACTGGTCCCGGTCGCCAACAAGCCGATCCTCTTCTACGGACTGGAATCCATCGCCGCCGCCGGCATCACCGAGGTCGGCGTCATCGTCGGCAGCACCGCCGCCGAGATCCAGGCCGCGGTCGGCGACGGTTCCGCCTTCGGCCTCGACATCACCTACATCCCGCAGAGCGAACCCCTCGGTCTCGCCCACGCGGTCCTCATCGCCCGGTCCTTCCTCGGCGACGACGACTTCGTGATGTACCTCGGCGACAACTTCGTCCTGGACGGCATCAGCGACGTCGTCGACGAGTTCCGCAAGAACCCCTGCGACGCGCAGATCCTCCTCACCCGCGTCAGCGACCCCACCGCCTTCGGCGTGGCCGTGACCGACGACCAGGGCAACGTCGTCGAACTCGAGGAGAAGCCGCGGACCCCGCGCAGCGACCTCGCCGTCGCCGGCGTCTACCTGTTCAGCCCCGTCGTCCACGACGCCGTCCGCGCCATCCGGCCCTCCGCCCGCGGCGAACTGGAGATCACCGACGCCCTCCAGTGGATGATCGACCGGCGGATGACCGTGCGCTCCACCGTCATCACCGGCTACTGGAAGGACACCGGCAACGTCACCGACATGCTGGAGGTCAACCGCACGCTCCTGGAACGCCTCCAGCCCCGCGTCGACGGCTGCGTGGACGACGAGAGCGAGATCATCGGACGGGTCAGGATCGAGGCCGGGGCCCAGGTCCGGCGCTCCCGCATCGTGGGCCCCGCCATCATCGGCGCGGGCAGCGTCGTCACCGACTCCTACATCGGACCGTCCACGTCGGTCGCCGAGGAGTGCCTGATCAGCCACAGCGAGATCGAGTACTCCATCGTCCTGCGGGAGTCCTCCTTCGACCGCATCCGCCGCGTGGAGGGGTCCCTCGTCGGACGCAACGTCAAGGTCACCCTCGCTCCCCGGCTGCCCGCCACCCACCGCCTCGTGATCGGGGACCACGGACAGGTCCAGTTCTCGTCATGAGCGGTGTCCGTGTCCTCGTCGTCACCGCGGTCGCCGCCGAACGCGACGCCGCGGCCCGCGGGTTCGGTCCCGCGGCCACGTCCCCGCCGCCCGCGCCCGCGCCGTCAGGGCTGGACGCGGTCCGCGTGACGCCGGGCGGCGACGGTCCCGGTCACCGGCCGGTCCGCGCCGACCTCGTCGTCGGGGGCGTCGGACCGGCCGCGTCGGCGGCGAGCACCGCGACCGCGCTGACCGCGGCGGCCGCCCGCGGCGAACCCTACGACCTGGTCGTCTCCGCCGGCATCGCGGGCGGCTTCGCCCCGGTCGCGGCCCTCGGCTCCGTCGTCGTCGCCGACCGGGTCATCGCCGCCGACCTCGGGGCCGACTCGCCCGACGGGTTCCTGCCCGTCGACGCCCTCGGCTTCGGCACCACCGCACACACCTGCGCGCCCCACCTCGCCGCGGCCGTCGCCCGCGGGCTCGGAGCCGTCCACGCCCCCGTCCTGACCGTCTCCACCGCCACCGGCACCGCCGAACGCGCCGCCGTACTGCGGGAACGTCACGGCGCCGCCGCCGAGGCGATGGAGGGGTTCGGGGCCGCCGAGGCCGCCGCCGGGCACGGCACACCGTTCCTGGAGATCCGCACCATCTCCAACGCGGTCGGTCTGCGCGACCGCTCCGCCTGGCGCGTCCCGGAGGCACTGGCCGCCCTGCGGGACACCTTCGCGGTCCTGCGCACCGTGCTCACGCGGGGCGTCCCCCCGCCCTACGGCTGACCGCGGGGGCGGCCGGCGGCAGCTCCGGGGCGTCACATCTCTCCGCGGCCGACCGCCGGGTCCCCGCCCCGGCCGGATCGCCCCGCCGGGCCGCCTCTTCCCGCATCTTCCTGTGCCTGATCACCGGATGGGTGCGGTGGCTTCGCCCCGGCGGGACGATCCGCCCGCCGGGCTGCGTCCTGCTGTGCCCGATCGTCGGCGGGTCCGTGGGCCTCGCCAGGGCGGATCGCCCGCCGTGCTCCCGGGCCGGCCGCCCCCCGACGGCCGTCCTCCCTGGCGGGTGACCCCCGGCACCTCGCCGCAGCCGTCCCGGCCCCAACTCCGCTCGCGCTCACGGCCGTAGAGCGACACGGCCGTGCTCCCGGCCGATGCCCCGGCCTGCGCGAACAGCGAACCGCGGCCGATTTCCAAGGGTTTCCCCAAACAACCCCGCCGGGGGCCGGAATCGGGTGACCGCGCGGGTCATGCTGTCCCCACCGCACGAGGAGATCACCACCGGCGGGGCCCCATCGGGCGCCCCGGCCCGGCACCCGGGCCTCCACGCGGCACCACCGTCACCGAACCGAACAGCATGGGGGCAGTCCATGACGAATGAAGCGCAGCTTCGGGACTACCTCAAGCGGGTCACCGTCGATCTCCACACCACCCGCCGCAAGCTGCGGCAGCTGGAGGCCCGCGAACAGGAGCCCATCGCCATCATCGGCATGAGCTGCCGGCTGCCCGGAGACGTGCGCACCCCGGACGACTTCTGGAACCTGCTGGTCTCCGGAACCGACGCGGTGACGGACTGGCCCACCGACCGCGGCTGGCCCACCGTCCCCGGCACCGACTCCGGCCACCGCCGGGGCGGCTTCGTCCACGACGCCGACCGCTTCGACCCCGCCTTCTTCGGCATCTCCCCGCGCGAAGCCCTCGCCATGGACCCGCAACAGCGCCTGCTGCTCGAAGTGGTCTGGGAATCCCTCGAACGCGCGGGCATCGACCCCGCCGCCCTGCGCGGCAGCCGCTCCGGCGTCTTCGTCGGCTGCAGCGACCAGGGTTACACCTCCGGCCTGACCGAGGTGCCCGAGGACGTCCGCGGTCACCTCCTCACCGGCAACTCCATGTCCGTCCTCTCCGGCCGTGTCGCCTACACCCTCGGCCTGGAGGGCCCCGCCGTCACCGTCGACACCGCCTGCTCCTCCTCCCTGGTCGCCCTCCACCTGGCCGCCCAGTCACTGCGGTCCGGCGAGTGCTCCCTGGCGGTCGTCGGCGGTGTCACCGTCATGTCCAGCCCCGGCGCCTTCACCGAGTTCGCCCGGCAGGGCGGCCTCGCAGGCGACGGCCGCTGCAAGGCGTTCTCCGACGACGCCGACGGCACCGGCTGGGCCGAGGGCGCCGGCATCCTCGTCGTGGAGCGCCTCTCCGACGCCCGCCGCAACAACCACCCCGTGCTGGCGGTCGTCCGCGGCAGCGCCGTCAACCAGGACGGCGCCTCCAACGGCCTGACCGCGCCCAACGGCCTGTCCCAGCAGCGCGTCATCCTCGCCGCCCTGGCCAACGCCGGACTCCCCGCCACGGAGATCGACGCCGTGGAGGCCCACGGCACCGGCACCGCGCTCGGCGACCCGATCGAGGCGCAGGCGCTGCTGGCCACCTACGGCCAGGGCCGTCCCGCCGACCGTCCCCTGCTGCTCGGCTCGGCCAAGTCCAACCTCGGCCACACCCAGGCCGCCGCCGGCGTCGTCGGCGTCATCAAGTCCGTGCTCGCCCTGCGCCACGGCGTACTGCCCCCCACCCTGCACGCCGAGCGGCCCTCGACCCATGTCGACTGGACCGCCGGCCACGTGCGGCTCCTCACCGAGGCCCACGACTGGCCGGAGACCGACCACCCGCGCCGCGTCGGCGTCTCCGCCTTCGGCGTCTCCGGCACCAACGCCCATGTCATCGTCGAACAGGCCCCGCAGCCGACGGCCGAAGAGGCGGACGGCGCCGACCGGACCGACCGGACCGACCGGACCGACCGCGCCGACCGCGCCGATCGCACCGACCGGACTCCGCGGGCGAGCCTTCCGGTACTGCCCTGGGTCCTGTCCGCCCGCGACGAGGAGTCCCTGCGCACCCAGGCCCGCCGCCTGGCCGACCACCTCGCCACCCGGCCGGACGCCGACCCCTACGACCTGGCCGCGTCCCTCGCCACCACCCGCACCGCACACCCGTACCGTGCCGCGGTCGTGGGCGCCGACCGCTCGGAACTCCTGTCCGCGGTGGAGGCGTTGGCCCGCGGCGAAGCCGCTGCCGACGTCTTCACCGACACCGCGCAGGAAGCGGGCAAGATCGCGTTCCTGTTCTCGGGCCAGGGTGCGCAGCGTCCGGGTATGGGGCGTGAACTGTACGAGGCCTACCCGGTGTTCGCGGAGGCCTTCGACGCGGTGTGCGCGCACGTGGGTGGCGAGTTGAAGGATGTCGTCTTCGGTGACGACGCGGAGCGCCTGGCGCGTACGGAGTGGACGCAACCCGCGCTGTTCGCCGTCGAGGTGGCGTTGTTCCGGCTGCTGGAGTCCTGGGGCGTGCGCCCGGACTATGTGGGTGGCCACTCCATCGGTGAGATCGCGGCCGCTCACGTGGCCGGGGTGCTGTCCCTGGAGGACGCCTGCACGCTGGTGAGCGCTCGGGGCCGGCTGATGCAGGCGTTGCCTGAGGGCGGCGCCATGATCGCGGTGGAGGCTGCCGAGGACGAGGTGCTGCCGCTGCTAGCCGGGCGTGAGGTGTCGATGGCGGCGGTCAACGGCCCCCGTGCCGTGGTGATCGCGGGCGATGAGGCGGCTGTGTCCGAGGTCGCCGCCGAGCTGGCCGGACAGGGCCGCCGCACGACCCGTCTGCGCGTCTCCCACGCCTTCCACTCACCCCTGATGGAACCGATGCTGGCGGAGTTCCGCCAGATCGCCGAAAGCATCACCTACACCACTCCGACCCTTCCGGTCGTCTCGAACGTCACCGGACAGCTCGCGTCCGAAGGGGAGTTGACGGCCGACTACTGGGTCCGGCACGTCCGCGAGGCGGTCCGGTTCGCCGATGGTGTCGCCACTCTCGCGGCGGAAGGCGTCACCCGGTTCCTGGAGATCGGCCCGGACAGCACCCTGACGGCGCTGGCCCGTGCCTGCCTGGCCGACGACCGCGGGCTGCTCTTCCTGCCCGCGCAGCGCAAGCAGGGCACCGAAGCCCGCAACCTGATCGGTGCCTTCGCCCGGTTGCACCTGCACGGGGCGGCGGTGTCGTGGCCGGCACTGCTTCCGGGCGCCCGCGTCGTCGAGCTGCCGACCTACGGCTTCCGCCGCGACCGTTACTGGCTGGAGCGCTCGTACGCCGACGATGGCGCCGCGCTCGTTCCTTCCGGGCCACATCACCACGTCGTCTGGACCCCGGTCCAGGGGCTGCCGGAAACGGCGCGGCTGTCCGGGCGCTGGCTGCTCGCCCGTCCCGCGTCCCTCGACGGCGACGACGGATGGGACGGCGTGCTGACCACCGCGCTGCTCGACGCGGGCGCCGACGTGGTCACCGTGGACCACCACCCCCTCGACACGCGGGCCGAGCTGGCAGGCCGTATCGCCGCCGCCGTCGGGGACGGCCCGGTCACCGCGATTCTCTCCGCGCCGGCGCGCAACGGCTCGGTGGACGACGTGCCCGCGGGCGTGCCCGCCACCGCACTGCTTCTCCAGGCCCTCGGCGACGCCCATGTCGACGCTCCGCTGTGGGCGCTCACGCGGGGCGCCGTGACCGCCGACGCGAACGATCCGGCACCCGACCCCGCGCAGGCCGCCGTCTGGGGCCTCGGCCGTGTCGCCGCCCTGGAGCACCCCGACCGCTGGGGCGGGCTCGCCGACCTTCCGCCGACGCTGGACCAGCGTTCCGCGGCGCGGCTCGTCGCCCTGCTCGCCGACGGCACGACGGGCCCGTACCCGCGCGAGGACCAGGTCGCCGTCCGCGCCGCCGGAGCCTTCGCCCGCAGGCTGGCCCCCGCCGCTCCCTCCGCGGATGCGGCCTGGCAGCCGACCGGAACCGTCCTGGTGACCGGCGGCACCGGTGCGCTGGGCGCCCGAGTGGCCCGCTGGGCCGCACGACAGGGAGCCGCGCACCTCCTCCTGGTCAGCCGACGGGGTGCGAAGGCGCCCGGCGCGGAGGCCCTCGACGAGGAACTGCGCCGTCTGGGCAGCGACGTCACGTTCGCCGCCGTCGACCTGACGGACCGTGAGGCGGTCCGGGAACTGCTCGACGCGCACCCGGTGGACGCCGTGGTCCACACGGCCGGCGTCATCGACGACGGAGTGCTCGACGGCCTCGGCCCGCAGGCCTTCCGTTCCGTGTTCGCGGCCAAGACGACGGGGGCGCGGCATCTCGACGAACTGACCCGCGACCGCGACCTGTCCGCCTTCGTCCTGTTCTCCTCGTTCGCCGGCACCGTCGGCTCGGCCGGGCAGGGCAACTACGCCGCCGCCAACGCGTGGCTGGACGCCCTGGCCGAGCGGCGGCGGACCGAGGGCCTGCCCGCCACGTCCCTCGCGTGGGGGCCCTGGGCCGGCGGCGGCATGGCGGCCGACGCCGACGCCGAGGACCGCCAGGTGCGCGGCGGTGTCGGCCTGCTCGACCCCGACCGGGCCCTGGAGGCCCTCGCCCTCCACGCCACCGGGCACCACGCCGCGCCGCTGGTCGCTGACGTCGACTGGGACCGCTTCGGCGCCGCCTTCACCGCCGTCCGCCCCAGCCCGCTGCTCACCGAGGTCTACGGCCACCCGGCCGAGGCCCGTACCACCCCGGCAGCGGCCGGCCTGCGTGACCGCCTCGCCGGCCTGACCCCCGAACGGCGGCGGCACGAGCTGCTGGCCGAGGTGCGCACCCGTGCCGCGGCGGCCCTCGGCTACGCCGGGGTCGAACAGGTGGGTGCGGAGCGGGCGTTCCGCGACCTGGGCGTCGACTCGCTGATCGCGGTCGAGCTGCGCAACACCCTCGCCGCCGCGTGCGGTCTCTCGCTCCCGACGACGGTGGTCTTCGACCATCCGACACCGCAGGCCCTCGCCGGCCACCTGCACGACGAACTCTTCGGCGACACCGACACCGCCGTCACGGCCACCACTGCCGCGGCCGCTGTCACCGACGAGCCGGTGGCGATCGTCGGGATGGCCTGCCGTTTCCCGGGCGGCGTCGACTCTCCGGAGAGCCTGTGGGCCCTGCTGGAGGAAGGGCGCGACGGCATCACCGACTTCCCCGCCGACCGCGGCTGGGACCTCGACCGGCTCTTCACCGCCGATCCGGCCAACCCCTACGCCAGCCACACCGCGAGCGGAGGCTTCCTCGACGGCGTCGGCGCCTTCGACGCGGAGTTCTTCGGTATCTCGCCGCGTGAGGCGTTGGCGATGGACCCGCAGCAGCGGTTGTTGCTGGAGTCGTCGTGGGAGGCGGTGGAGCGGGCGGGGATCGACCCGAGGTCGCTGCGCGGTCGGCAGGTGGGTGTGTTCACGGGTACCAACGGGCAGGACTATCCGGCTTTGTTGGGTGTGGCGGAGGGTGACTTCGGCGGGTATGTCGGCACGGGCAACGCAGCGAGCGTGATGTCCGGTCGCCTTGCCTACGTCCTGGGCCTTGAGGGACCGGCGGTCACCGTGGACACGGCGTGTTCTTCCTCGCTCGTCGCCCTGCACATGGCGGTGCGGTCGCTGCGGTCGGGGGAGTGCGATCTGGCCCTGGCCGGTGGTGTGACGGTGATGTCGACGCCGGGTGCTTTCGTGGAGTTCAGTCGTCAGGGTGGTCTGGCGGGTGATGGCCGGTGCAAGGCGTTCGCGGAGGGTGCGGACGGTACCGGCTGGGGTGAAGGCGTCGGGGTACTGCTCGTGGAGCGGCTGTCCGATGCGCAGAAGCATGGTCACCGGGTGCTGGCGGTGGTGCGCGGTTCGGCGGTGAATCAGGACGGTGCGTCGAACGGGTTGACGGCGCCGAACGGTCCGTCGCAGCAGCGGGTGATCCGCGCGGCACTCGCGGACGCGGGCGTGTCGGCGGCGGAGGTGGACGCGGTTGAGGCGCACGGGACGGGTACGCGGTTGGGTGACCCGATCGAGGCGCAGGCGCTGCTGGCCACCTACGGACAGAACCGCGAAGTCCCCCTGTTCCTGGGGTCGGTGAAGTCGAACCTGGGTCATACGCAGGCGGCCGCCGGTGTGGCGGGTGTGATCAAGATGGTGGAGGCGCTGCGGCGTGGTGTGCTGCCGGCGACGCTGCACGTGGACGAGCCGTCCTCGCGGGTGGACTGGTCGGCGGGCGCCGTGCGACTGGTCACCGAGCGGCAGGAGTGGCCGTCGGTGGACCGGCCGCGTCGGGCGGGTGTCTCCTCGTTCGGGCTCAGCGGCACCAACGCCCACGTCATCCTCGAACAAGCCCCGCAGGAGACGGCCGCCCCGGCCGACCTCGCGGTCTTGCCCGTGATCCCCTGGGTGCTGTCCGGGCGTGGTGCCGATGCGCTGCGCGCGCAGGCCGCCCGGCTGCTCGACGCCGTACGTTCGGCCTCCGACGCCGACCCCCTGCGAATCGCCTCGGCGCTGGCCACCTCTCGTACCCCCTTCGAGGACCGCGCCATCGTGCGAGGCCGTTCCCGCGAGGAACTGCTGGCCGGTCTGGCCGAGTTGGCAGCCGGTGAACCCACTGCCCAGGTCACCGTCGGCACCGTCGCCGAGGGTCGCACGGCGTTCCTGTTCTCGGGTCAGGGTGCGCAGCGCGCGGGTATGGGGCGTGAACTGTACGAGGCGTTCCCGGTGTTCGCGGAGGCCTTCGACGCGGTGTGCGCGCACGTCGGCGTGGAGCTGAAGGACGTCGTCTTCGGTGACGACGCGGAGCGTCTGGCGCGTACGGAGTGGACGCAGCCGGCGTTGTTCGCGGTCGAGGTGGCGTTGTTCCGGCTGCTGGAGTCCTGGGGTGTGCGCCCGGACTTCGTGGGCGGGCACTCCATCGGCGAGATCGCGGCCGCTCACGTGGCCGGGGTGCTGTCCCTGGAGGATGCCTGCACGCTGGTGGCGGCCAGGGGCCGGCTGATGCAGGCCTTGCCCGAGGGCGGCGCCATGATCGCGGTGGAGGCCGCCGAGGACGAGGTGCTGCCGCTGCTGGCCGGGCGTGAGGTGTCGGTGGCGGCGGTCAACGGCCCTCGCGCCGTGGTGATCGCGGGCGACGAGGCGGCTGTGTCCGAGGTCGCCGACGAGCTGGCCGGACAGGGCCGCCGAACGACCCGTCTGCGTGTCTCCCACGCCTTCCACTCACCCCTGATGGAACCGATGCTGGCCGACTTCCGCCAGATCGCCGAAAGCATCACCTACACGAACCCCTCCCTCCCGATCGTCTCCAATGTCACCGGACAGCTCGCGGCCGAGGGGGAGTTGACGACCGCCGACTACTGGGTCCGGCACGTCCGTGAGGCCGTCCGGTTCGCCGATGGCGTCACCACCCTCGCGGCGGAGGGCGTCACCCGGTTCGTCGAGATCGGCCCCGACGCCACCCTGACCGCCCTCACAAGCACCGTCCTCGGCGACGCCACCGACCCGGTCTGCGTGGCCGCGCAGCGCAAGGACCGGTCCGAGGCGGATGCCCTGACCGCCGCACTCGCGACCCTGCACACGACGGGCGCGCGGGTGGACTGGGCCGCGGTGTTCCGTGCCGCCGAAGCCGCCGAAGCCGCCGAAGCCGCCGAAGGCGCCGGTGCCGCCGGCGCGGCCGGTGCCGCCGGCACCGTCCCGCTGCCCACCTACGCCTTCCAGCGCCGCTGGTACTGGCCCGAACCGCGCCGTGCCGACGAGCGGGCGGCCGGGACCTCGGCGTTCGCCGCGCCCGCCGAGGACGCCTTCTGGCAGGCCGTCGAGCGCGGTGACACCCGTGAACTCGCCGACGCGCTGCACCTGGACGACAGCACCCTCGGCACCGTGCTGCCGGCGCTGTCCTCCTGGCGGCGCGCCACGACGGAGCGGCTCACCGCCGACTCGTGGCGCTACCGCATCCGCTGGCAGCGCCTCGACGCCGCCGCCCAGGCCGGTCCGGACACCCGGCGGTGGCTGCTGCTCCAGACCGAGACCGGAGACGACCGTGCGCTCAGCGGCATCGAGGAGTTCCTGCCCCGGATCGAGCGCCTGGTCTGCCCCGAGGAGGCCGACCGGACCGTGCTGGCCGGGCTGCTCGCCGCGGCCGCCGAGGGTGACCCGGTCGCCGGCGTGCTCTCCTGCCTGCCCGGCGTCGGTGCGGCCCTGGCCGTCGTCCAGGCCCACGGCGACGCCGGGCTCACCGCGCCGCTGTGGCTGCTGACCAGCGGTGCCGTCGCCGTCGGCGGCGGCACGGAGGCCGTCGTCGAGCCGGGTGCCGCCGCCGTGTGGGGGCTGGGCCGTGTCGCCGCGCTGGAGCACCCCGACCGCTGGGGCGGGCTGCTCGACCTGCCCGCCCGGCCGGACCGCCGTGCCCTCGCCCGCGCCGCCGCCGTCCTGGCCGCCCGGACCGAGGACCAGGTCGCCGTCCGCGGCGGCACCGCCCACGCCCGCCGCCTCGTCCCCGCTCCGGCGCCCGCCGCCGCGACCGAGCAGTGGACCGCGCCCCCGCGTGTCCTCGTCACCGGCGGCACCGGGGCCCTCGGCTCCCGGGTCGCCCGCTGGGCCGTCGAGCACGGCGCCCGCGAACTCGTCCTCACCAGCCGCCGCGGCCCCGACGCGCCCGGTGCCGACACCCTGCGCGCCGACCTCGCCCGGCTCGGCGCGAAGGTCACCGTCGTCGCCTGCGACACGGGCGACCGCGACGCCGTCGCCCGGCTGCTGGCCGCCCACCCCGTCGACGCCGTGGTACACGCCGCCGGCGTCCTCGACGACGACGTGATCGCCGACTGCACGCCGGACCGGCTCGCCGCCGTCCTGCGCGCCAAGGCGGACGCGGCCGACCACCTCGACGCCCTCACCCGCGACAGCGACCTGTCGGCGTTCGTCGTGTTCTCCTCCATCGCCGGCGTGTGGGGCAGCGGCGGACAGGCCGCCTACGCCGCCGCCAACGCCCACCTCGACGCCCTGGTGGAACGCCGCCGCGCCCGGGGCCTGACCGGCACCGCCGTGGCCTGGGGCCCCTGGGACGGCACCGGCATGGCCGCCGACCCGCGGGCGCAGGAGACGCTGCGCCGTCGCGGACTGCGCCCGCTCGACCCGGACGCGGCACTGACCGCGCTCGGCCGCGCGCTCGCCGCCCGCGACACCGCCGTCGTCGTCGCCGACGTCGACTGGGCCCGGTTCGCGCCCGCGTTCACCACCGGCCGCCCGAGCCCCCTGCTCGCCGACCTGCCCGAGGCCGCCGCGCCGGCCACCACCGGCCCCGCCACCGCGTCCGCCACCACCGCGGGCGGCGCACTGCGCGACCGGCTCGACCCGCTGCCCGCCGAGGAGCGCGACGCCGTCCTGCTGGAGCTGGTGCGCCGTCGCGCCGCCGTCGCGCTCGGCCACGCCGACCCGGCCGCCGTCGCCGAGGGCCGCGCCTTCCGCGACATGGGCTTCGACTCGCTCACCGCCGTCGAACTGCGCAACGACCTCACCGCCGAGACCGGCGTCGCCCTGCCCACCACCCTCGTCTTCGACCACCCCACCCCGGCCGCCGTCGCCGCCCACCTGCGCGAGCGGCTGTACGGGACGGGCGAACAGCGGTCGGAGACGGCCGTGGTGACCACCGGCACCGACCCGGTCGTCATCGTCGGCATGGGCTGCCGGCTGCCCGGCGGCGTCGACAGCCCCGACCGGCTGTGGGAGCTGCTGGCGAGCGGCGGTGACGCCGTCGGCGGGTTCCCCCAGGACCGGGGCTGGGACCTCACAGCCCTGCTGGAGGCCAGCGACACCCGCTCCGGCGGCTTCCTCACCGACGCCTCCGCCTTCGACGCCGCTTTCTTCGGCATCAGCCCCCGCGAGGCCCAGGCCCTGGACCCGCAGCAGCGGCTCTTCCTGGAGACCTCCTGGGAGGCGCTGGAGCGCTCCGGTGTCGCCCCCACCTCGCTGAAGGGCTCCCGCACCGGCGTCTTCGTCGGCGCCGGCAGCTCCGGCTACGCCACCGGCCTCACCGAGGTCCCCGAAGGACTCGGCGGGCACCTGCTCACCGGCCAGGCCGGCAGCGTGGTCTCCGGCCGCGTCGCCTACACCCTCGGCCTGGAGGGCCCGGCCGTCACCGTCGACACGGCCTGCTCCTCCTCGCTGGTCGCCCTGCACCTCGCCGTGCAGTCGCTGCGCTCCGGCGAGTGCGACCTCGCCCTGGCCGGCGGCGTCACCGTCATGGCCGACCCGGGCGCGTTCGTCGAGTTCAGCCTCCAGGGCGGTCTCGCCCCCGACGGCCGCTGCAAGGCGTTCTCCGACGACGCCGACGGCACCGGCTGGGCCGAGGGCGTCGGCGTCCTCGTCGTCGAACGGCTCTCCGACGCACGCCGCAACGGCCACCCGGTCCTCGCCGTCGTCGAGGGCACCGCCGTCAACCAGGACGGCGCGTCCAACGGCCTGACCGCCCCCAACGGCCCCTCCCAGCAGCGCGTCATCCGCCAGGCCCTCGCCTCGGCCGGACTCTCCCCGACCGACGTGGACGCCGTGGAGGCGCACGGCACCGGCACCACCCTCGGCGACCCCATCGAGGCGCAGGCCCTGCTGGCCGCCTACGGCCAGGACCGGCCCGCCGACCGCCCGCTGTGGCTGGGCTCCGCCAAGTCCAACCTCGGCCACACCCAGGCCGCCGCCGGAGCCGTCGGCCTCATCAAGATGGTCCTCGCGCTGCGCGAGAACACCCTCCCGCGCACCCTGCACGCCGAGCGCCCCTCCTCGCGCGTCGACTGGAGCACCGGAAACGTCCGGCTGCTGGGCGAGCCCGTCGCCTGGCCCGCCGGCGACCGCCCCCGGCGCGCCGGTGTCTCCGCCTTCGGCGTCTCCGGCACCAACGCGCACGTCATCGTCGCCGAACCGCCCGCCGGGCCCGCCCCCGCGGCCCACCCCGCCGAGCGCGCCGAGCGCGCCGTGGCGTGGGCGCTGTCCGCGGGCGGCCCGGCCGCGCTGCGCGACCAGGCCGCCCGGCTCCTCACCCACCTTCAGGACCGCCCCGGGGCGCACCCGGCGGACGTGGCCCACGCCCTGGCGTTCACCCGCGCCTCCCTGGAGCACCGCGCCGTCGTCACCGGCACCGGCCGCGACGCCCTGCTGACCGGCCTCGCCGCGCTCGCCGAGGGCCGCAGCGCACCCGGCGTCGTCACCGGCGACACCCTCACCACCCAGGGCGGCACGGCCTTCCTCTTCGCCGGGCAGGGCACCCAGCGCCCCGGCATGGGCCGCGCCCTGTACGACGCCTTCCCGGCCTACGCCGACGCGTTCGACACCGTGTGCGGGCACTTCGACGGGCTGCTGCCGCGACCGCTCGCCGAGGTCATGGCGGACGCCGACGCCGGCACACTGAACCGCACCGAGTACGCCCAGCCGGCCCTGTTCGCCGTCGAGGTCGCCCTCCACCGGCTGCTGGAGTCCCTCGGGGTGCACCCCTCCCACCTCATCGGCCACTCCGTCGGCGAACTGACCGCCGCCCACGTGGCCGGGGTGTTCTCCCTGCCCGACGCCTGCCGCCTGGTCGCCGCCCGCGGCCGGCTGATGCAGGCCCTGCCCGAGGGCGGCGCCATGATCGCCGTGGAGGCCGCCGAGGAGGAGGTGCTGCCGCTGCTCGCCGGCCGCGAGGACACCCTGTCGCTCGCCGCCGTCAACGGTCCCCGCTCGGTCGTCGTCGCCGGGGACGAGGACGCGGCCGACGCCGTCGCCGCGCACTTCGCCGCGCTGGGCCGCAGGACGAGCAGGCTCCGCGTCAGCCACGCCTTCCACTCGCCGCACATGGAGGCGATGCTCGACGAGTTCCGGGCGGTCGCCGCCGGCGTCGCGTACGCCGAACCGCGCATCCCGGTCGTCTCCGACCTCACCGGCCGGCCCGCCGCCCCCGGCGAACTCACCGACCCCGAGTACTGGGTACGGCACGTCCGGCACACCGTGCGCTTCGCCGACGGGGTCGCCGCCCTCGAGGAGCTGGGCACCACCCGGCTCGTCGAACTCGGGCCCGACGCCACCCTGACCGCCCTCGCCCAGACCGCCTGGCGGGGCAGCGCCCCGCTCGCCGTGCCCACGCTGCGCGAGGACAGGGACGAGACCGAGACCCTGCTGACGGCCGTCGGCGCCCTGCACACCCGCGGCGTCCCGGTCGACTGGCGCGCCCTGCTCGCCGTCACCGCCCCCGGCTCCCGCCCGGTGGAACTGCCCACCTACGCCTTCCAGCACCGCCCCTACTGGATCGCGCCCACCACGGCGTCCGGCGACCCGGCCGCCGCCGGACTCGTCGCCGCCGACCACCCCCTGCTCGGCGCGGTCGTCCCGTCCGCGGTCGACGACACCCTGCTGCTGACCGGCCGGCTGACCGCCGACGGCAACGGCTGGCTCGCCGCGCACCGGCTCGGCGGGACCGCCGTCCTGCCGAGCACCGCCTTCCTCGACCTCGCTCTGCACGCCGGTGCCGTCGCGGGCCGTCCGCAGGTCCGCGAACTGGTCCTGGAGAGTCCGCTGCCGCTGCCCGAGCACGGCGGCGTCGCCCTGCAGATCCGCGTCGAGGCCCCCGACGCCCGCGGCGACCGCCCCTTCGGCGTGTACGCCCGCGCCGCCGCCGGCCCCACCGCGGGCTGGACCCGGCACGCGGGCGGCATCCTCACCGCCGACACCGACGCCCTGTCCCTTCCCGTCCACGACCTCACCGCCTGGCCGCCGCCCGGCGCGCGGGAACTGCCCACCGACGGCCTGTACCCGCGGCTGCGCGAGGCCGGTCTGGACTACGGGCCCGTCTTCCAGGGCCTGCTGGCCGCATGGCGGGACGACACGGCCGTGTACGCGGAGGTCGCCCTGCCCGCCCGGGCCGCCGACGAGGCCGCCCGCCACGACCTGCACCCGGCCCTCCTGGACGCCGCCCTGCACCCGCTGGGCCTCGGCGCCTTCGACGGTCTCGGCGACGGACGCGTGCTGTTCTCCGCCGGACCGGCCCGCCTCCACGCCACCGGCGCCACCACCCTGCGGGTCCGGCTCGACCGCACCGGCCCCGACACCCTCGCCCTCACCGCGGCCGACGCGGTCGGCGACCCCGTCCTGCAGATCGGCTCGCTGCTGCTGCGCCCGGCACCCGGCGTCACGCCCACCGGCACCACGGCTCCCACGGCCACGACGCGGGAACCGGCCCCGGCGGCCGAACCGGCCCGCCGCCGCGCCGCCGCCCGCAACCAGCCCGCCGGCAGCCCGCTGGAACGGCTGGCCGCCAGGCCCGCCGCCGAACGCGCCCGCACCCTGCTCGCCACCGTCCGCGACCGCACCGCCGCCGTCCTCGGCCACGCCGGCGCCGACGACATCGAACCCGCCCGGCCCTTCACCGACCTCGGCCTGACCTCGCTCACCGCCGTGGAGCTGCGCAACGGCCTCAGCGCCGCGCTCGGCGTCACCCTGCCCGCCACCCTCGTCTTCGACCACCCCACCCCCGCCGCGCTCGCCGCGCACCTCGCCGACGACCTGTTCGCCACCGCGAGCGCGGACACCCCCGCGGTCGCGGCCCGGCGCCCCGTCGACGACGACCCGATCGCCGTCGTCGGCATGGCCTGCCGCTACCCCGGCGGCGTCAACAGCCCCGAGGACCTGTGGGACCTGGTGCGCGCCGGAGCGGACGGCATCTCGCCGCTGCCCACCGACCGCGACTGGAACCCCGAGCGGCTCTACCACCCCGACCCCGACCACCCCGGCACCGTCTACACCCGCGAGGGCGGCTTCCTGCACGACGCCAGCAGCTTCGACCCGGCGTTCTTCGGCATCTCCCCGCGCGAGGCCCTCGCCATGGACCCGCAGCAGCGCCTGCTCCTCGAGGTCTCCTGGGAGGCCCTGGAGCGGGCCGGCGTCGACCCGGCCGGTGCCCGCGGCTCCGACACCGGCGTCTTCGCCGGCGTCACCTACCAGGACTACGTCACGATCCTCGCCGCCTCCGACGACAACTTCGAGGGCTACGTCGGCACCGGCAACTCGCCCAGCGTCCTGTCGGGCCGCGTCTCCTACGCCCTCGGCCTGGAGGGCCCGGCCGTCTCCGTCGACACCGCCTGCTCCTCCTCCCTGGTGGCCCTGCACCTCGCCGCGCAGTCCCTGCGCCAGGGCGAGTGCTCCCTCGCCCTGGCCGGCGGTGTCACCGTGATGTCGACGCCGGGCTCCCTCATCGAGTTCAGCCGCCAGCGCGCCCTCGCCGAGGACGGCCGCTGCAAGCCCTTCTCCGCGGACGCCGACGGCGCCAGCTGGGCCGAGGGCGTCGGCATGGTCGTCCTCGAACGGCTCTCCGACGCCCGGCGCAACGGCCACCGGGTCCTCGCCCTCATCCGCGGCAGCGCCCTCAACCAGGACGGCGCCTCCAACGGCCTGACCGCCCCCAACGGCCCCTCCCAGCAGCGCGTCATCCGCCAGGCCCTCGCCGCCGCCGGACTGACCCCGCAGGACGTCGACGCCGTCGAGGCGCACGGCACCGGCACCACCCTCGGCGACCCCATCGAGGCGCAGGCCCTCATCGCCGCCTACGGCCAGGGCCGCGCCGAGGACCGGCCGCTGTGGCTCGGCTCGCTGAAGTCCAACATCGGCCACAGCCAGGCCGCCGCCGGCGTCGGAGGCGTCATCAAGATGGTGGCGGCGCTGCGCGAGGGCGTCCTGCCCCGCACCCTGCACGCCGAGAACCCCACCCCGCACGTCGACTGGAGCGCCGGCCGCGTCGAACTCCTCACCGAGGAACGGCCCTGGCCCGACACCGGCCGCCCCCGCCGCGCCGGCGTGTCCTCGTTCGGCATGAGCGGCACCAACGCCCACGTCATCGTCGAGCAGGCCCCCGACGACACGACCGTACGGCCGCCCGCCACGACCGGACTGCCCGCCGTACCCGTCCTGCTGTCCGCCCGCACCCCCGCCGCGCTGCGCGCCCAGGCCGCCCGGCTCCGCACCCACCTGCGCACCCGGCCCGGCACCCCGCTCACCGACGTCGCCTACACCCTCGCCGTGGGCCGCGCCGCCTTCACCCACCGGGCCGCCGTCCTCGCCGACGACGCCGCCGACCTCGACGAGACGCTCGCCGCGCTGGCGGCCGGCGGCCCGCTCACCGGGCCCGCCCTGCTCGCCGACGCCGTGCCGGGCGGCGCCGAACCCGTCCTCGTCTTCCCCGGCCAGGGCGCCCAGTGGGCCGGTATGGGCCGCGAACTCCTCGCCGAGTCACCGGAGTTCGCCCAGTGGATCGACCGCTGCGAGCAGGCCCTCGCCCCCTACGTCGACTGGTCGCTGAGCGCCGTGCTGCGCGGCGACGAGGGCGCCGCCGACCTCGGCCGCGTCGACGTCGTCCAGCCCGCCCTGTGGGCCGTGATGGTCTCCACCGCCGCCCTGTGGCGGGCCCACGGGATCCGCCCCGCCGCCGTGGTCGGCCACTCCCAGGGCGAGATCGCCGCCGCCTGCGCGGCCGGCGCGCTGTCCCTGGAGGACGGCGCCCGCGTCGTCGCCCTGCGCAGCCGCGCCCTCACCCGCATCGCCGGCACCGGCGGCATGATGTCCGTGCCGCTGAGCGCCGACGACACCCGCGCCCGCATGGCCCCCTGGGAGGGCCGCCTCGCCCTCGCCGCCGTCAACGGCCCGTCGTCCTCCGTCGTCTCCGGCGAGGCGGGCGCGCTGGAGGAGATGCACGCCGCGCTCGTCGCGGACGGCGTGCGCGCCCGCAAGGTCAACGTCGACTACGGCTCCCACTCCCCGCAGGTCGAGGAGATCGAGGACGCCGTCCGGGACGCCCTGGCCGGCATCGAGCCGCGCGAGAGCGACATCCCCTTCCGCTCCTCCCTGACCGGCGACTGGCTGGACACCACCGCCCTGGACGCCGGCTACTGGTACACCAACCTGCGGGAGACCGTCCGCTTCGAGGACGCCGTACGCGGTCTGATCGCCGCCGGCCACCGCACCTTCATCGAGGTCGGCCCGCACCCGGTGCTCGCCGTCGGACTGCGCGACAGCCTCGACGCGGCCGGCGTCGACGGCGCCGTCCTCGGCTCGCTCCGCCGGGACCAGGGCGGCCTGCGCCAGTGGCTCACCGCGCTCACCGAAGCCCACCTGCACGGCGTGGACGTCGACTTCCAGACCGTGTTCGCCGGCACCGGCGCCGTCCGCACCGACCTGCCCACCTACCCCTTCGAGCACCGCCGCTACTGGCCCGCCGTACGCGGGACCGCCCCGGCCGACACCGCCGGCGGTTCCCCGGCCGCCGACTCCGTCGAGGCCCGCTTCTGGGAGACCGTCGAACAGGAGGACCTGCGCGGCCTCACCGAGACCCTCGACCTCCCCGCCGACGCCCCGCTGAGCAGTCTCCTGCCCGCCCTGTCCCACTGGCGGCGCGCCGGCCGCGAACGCGCCACCGCCGACGCCCTGCGCTACGCCGTCTCCTTCAGCCCCCTCACCCTGGGCGCCGCCGCCCTCACCGGCACCTGGCTGCTCCTCGCCCCCGCCGCCGAGGCCGGACAGGACGCCACCGCCGACCACGTCGCCGACGCCCTCACCGCGGGCGGCGCCCGCACCGTCCGCCGGATCGCCCTGCCCGACGGCGCACCCGACCGCGCCGCGATCGCCGCCCTGCTCACGGCCGGCGACGAGGACACCGACCGGCCCGCCGGAGTGCTGTCCCTGCTCGCCCTCGACACCCGCGACCACCCCGGCCTCCCGGGCCTCACCGTCGGTCTCGCCACGACCCTCGCCCTCGTGCAGGCCCTCGGCGACCTCGGTGCCGACGCACCCCTGTGGTGCGCCACCCGCGGCGCGGTCGCGGTCGGCTCCGCCGACCCCGCCCCCGTACCCGCCCAGGCCCTGATCTGGGGCTTCGGCCGGGTCGCCGCACTGGAACACGCCGACCGCTGGGGCGGCCTGATCGACCTGCCCGCCGACCTCGACGCCCGCACCGGCACCCGGCTGGCCGCCCTCCTCGCCGACCCCGGCCAGGAGGACCAGATCGCGCTGCGCGCGGCCGGCGCCTTCGGCCGCCGCCTGGTGCACGCCCCCGGCACCGCCGAGCCGGCCGAGCCCTGGAAGCCCGGCGGCACCGTCCTGGTCACCGGCGGCACCGGCGCCCTCGGCCGGCACGTCGCCCGCTGGCTCGCCGACCGCGGCGCCACCCGCCTGGTGCTGGCCGGCCGCCGCGGCGCCGACGCCCCCGGAGCCGGCGAACTGCGCGACGAACTCGCCGCCCGCGGCGTCGACGTCACCCTCGCCGCCTGCGACGCCGCCGACCGCACCGCCCTCGCCGACCTGCTCGCCGGCCTCCCGGCCGACCAGCCGCTCGACGCCGTCTTCCACGCCGCGGGCGTCCTCGACGACGGCGTGATCGACTCCCTCACCCCCGAGCGCATGGCGGGCGTCCTGCACGGCAAGGCCACCGCCGCCCGCGTCCTGCACGACCTCACCCGCGACCTGGACCTGTCCGCCTTCGTCCTGTTCTCCTCCACCGCCGGCGTCCTCGGCGGCGCCGGCCTCGGCAACTACGCCCCGGGCAACGCCTACCTCGACGCCCTCGCCGCCGAGCGCCGCGCCGCGGGCCTGCCCGCCACCGCCGTCTCCTGGGGGCTGTGGGCCGACGGCGGCATGGTCGGCGACGCGGCGGGCGAGCGCATGCGCCGCCACGGCGTCCACCCCATGGACACCGGCACCGCCTGCCAGGCCCTCGGCCGGGCCCTCGACCTCGGCGACACCCACGTCGTCGTGACCGACCTGCGCTGGGACACCTACGCGCCGTCCTTCACCGCGCCCCGGCCCAGCCACCTGCTGGACGAACTGCCCGCCGCCCGCCGGGCCCTGGACGCCGCCGGAGACGACACGGCGTCCGGCACCGCCGACATCTCCTCGCTGCACGCCCACCTCGGCGCCCTGCCCGAGTACGAGCGGGCGGACGCCGTCCTGGGCATCGTGCGCAGCCACGTCGCCGGCGTCCTCGGCCACCCCTCCGCCGACGCGGTCGACCCCGCCCGGCCCTTCACCGACCTGGGCATCGACTCGCTCAGCGCGGTCGAACTGCGCAACGGCATGAACCGCATCACCGGCCTGCGCCTGCCCAGCACGCTCGTCTTCGACCACCCCACCTGCCGGGACCTGGCCGACTTCCTGCTCGCGCAGGTCGCCGCGGACACCGGCACCGGTGACACCCCCGCCCCGGCCGCGGCCGACGCCGTCCACCGCGCACCCGCCGCGGAGGACCCCATCGCCATCGTGGCCATGGGCTGCCGTTTCCCCGGCGGCGTGCACACCCCCGAGCAGCTGTGGGACATGCTGCTGGCCGGCGAGGAGGGCCTGGTGCCCTTCCCCGAGGACCGCGGCTGGGACCTCGGCGTCCTCTTCGACACGGAGCCCGGCAAGACGGGCACCGTCGCCACCCGCACCGGCGGCTTTCTCGCCGACGCCGGCGCTTTCGACCCGGCCTTCTTCAACATCTCGCCCCGTGAGGCCCTCGCCATGGACCCGCAGCAGCGGCTGCTGCTGGAGATGGCGTGGGAGACGTTCGAGCGGGCCGGGATCGACCCGCGCGCGCTGCGCGGCAGCCGCACCGGTGTCTTCGCCGGCACCAACGGCCAGGACTACACCGGCATGCTCGCCGCGTCCGGCGAGGACTTCGAGGGCTACATGCTGACCGGCAACGCCGCCAGTGTCGTCTCCGGCCGGCTGTCGTACACCTTCGGCCTGGAAGGCCCGGCGGTCACCGTCGACACCGCCTGCTCCGCGTCCCTCGTCGCCCTGCACCTGGCCGTGCAGTCGCTGCGCGCGGGGGAGTGCGACCTCGCCCTCGCGGGCGGCATCACCGTCATGGCCTCACCGGGCCTGTTCGTCGACTTCAGCCGTCAGCAGGGGCTGGCGGCTGACGGGCGGTGCAAGGCCTTCGCGGACGCGGCGGACGGGACCGGGTTCTCCGAGGGCGGCGGTCTGCTGCTGGTGGAGCGGCTGTCGGACGCGCGCCGGCTGGGGCATCGCGTACTGGCGGTGGTGAAGGGCAGCGCGGTCAACCAGGACGGCGCGTCCAACGGTCTGAGCGCGCCGAACGGCCCCTCTCAGCAGCGGGTGATCCGGGCCGCGCTCGCGGACGCCGGGCTGTCGGCGGCCGAGGTGGACGCGGTGGAGGCGCACGGCACGGGCACGCGGCTGGGTGACCCGATCGAGGCGCAGGCCCTGCTGGCCACCTACGGGCAGGAGCATGACGCGGAGCGTCCGCTGTACCTGGGTTCGGTGAAGTCGAATGTGGGTCACACGCAGGCGGGTGCCGGTGTGGCGGGTGTGATGAAGATGGTGCTGGCGATGGAGCACGGTGTGCTGCCGGCGACGCTGCACGTGGACGCGCCGTCCTCGCACGTGGACTGGGAGCAGGGTGCGGTCGAGCTGCTGACCGAGGCGCGGGAGTGGACCGTGCCGGGGGACCGGCCGCGGCGTGCGGGTGTGTCGTCGTTCGGGATCAGCGGCACCAACGCGCACGTCGTCCTCGAAGCCGCCCCCCAACAGCCCGCCCCGCAACAGCCCGACACGGAGACGCCCGAAGTCCCCGCCGCCGCCCACGGCACCCTGCCCTGGGTCCTCAGCGCCCGCAGCCGCGACGCGCTGCGCGCCCAGGCCGCCCAGCTCCTCGCCCACGCCGGGCGGAACCCCGGCCACACCGCGGCCGACCTCGGCCTGTCCCTGACCGCGACCCGCACCGTCTTCGAACACCGGGCCGTCGTGCTCGGCGCCGACCGCGCCGCCCTCACCGACGGACTGCGGCTCCTCGCCGACGGCGAGACGGGACCGCACACCGTCACGGGCACCCACCGAGGCGAAGGCAAGACCGCCTTCCTCTTCTCCGGACAGGGCTCCCAGCGCCCCGGCATGGGCCGCGGCCTGTACGACGCCTTCCCGGCGTTCGCCGACGCCTTCGACGCCGTCTGCGTCCACCTCGGTGACGACCTGCGCGCCGTCGTCCTCGGCGACGACGCCGAGCGGATCAACCAGACCCGGTGGACCCAGCCCGCCCTCTTCGCCGTCGAGGTCGCGCTCTACCGCCTCCTCGAATCCTGGGGCGTGCGGCCGGACTTCGTCGCGGGCCACTCCATCGGCGAGATCGCCGCCGCCCACGTGGCCGGCGTCATGTCCCTCCCGGACGCCTGCGCCCTGGTCGCCGCACGCGGCCGGCTGATGCAGGAACTCCCCGAGGGCGGCGCGATGTTCGCCGTCGAGGCGGCCGAGGACGAGGTGCTGCCGCTGCTCGCCGGCCGCGCCGACGCGGGCATCGCCGCCGTCAACGGGCCGCGCTCCGTGGTCGTCTCGGGCGCCGAGGCCGCGGTCGCCGAGGTGGCCGCCGAACTCGCCGCGGGCGGCCGCCGCACCACCCGGCTGCGCGTCAGCCACGCCTTCCACTCGCCGCTGATGGACCCCATGCTCGACGCCTTCCGCGAGGTCGCCGCCGGCATCGCCTACGCCCCGCCCCGCATGGCCGTGATCTCCAACGTCACCGGGCGGGCCGCCGCCCCCGGCGAACTGCAGGACCCCGAGTACTGGGTCCGCCACGTCCGCGAGGCGGTCCGCTTCCACGACGGTGTCGCCTGGCTCGCCGCGCACGGAGCCGACCGGTTCTGGGAGATCGGCCCCGACGGCACCCTGACCGCCCTCGCCCAGGACTGCCTCGCCGAGGACACCGGCGACCGCCTGTTCGTCCCGTCGCTGCGCAAGGACCGCGACGAGGCCGACGCCCTGCTCGACGCCCTCGCCCGCGCCTTCGCCAAGGGCGTGGACGTCGACTGGCCCCGCCTCTTCGACGGCACCGGCGCCCGCGTCGTGCAGCTGCCCACCTACCCCTTCCAGCGCCGCCGGTTCTGGCCGCGACCGCCCGCCCTGCTCGGCGACGTCACCGCCGCCGGCCTCGGCACCAGCAGCCACCCGCTGCTGGGCGCGGCCGTCGCCCTCGCGGACGGCGACACCCACCTCCTCACCGGACGCCTGTCCCTGCACTCCAGCCCCTGGCTGAAGGAGCACGCCCTCACCAGCACCGCCCTGTTCCCGGCCACCGGCTTCCTCGACCTCGCCCTGCACGCCGGGGCGCAAACCGGCTGCGAGCACGTCGCCGAGCTGACCATCCTGACCCCGCTCACCCTTCCCGCGCACGGCGGAGTCCAGGTGCAGGTCCGCGTCGAGGCGCCCGACGCCGGCGGCGCCCGGGCGCTGACCGTGCACGGCCGCCCGGACGACGCCCACCCCGACGACCCGTGGACGCTGCACGTCAGCGGCCTGCTCACCGCCGAACCGGCCGCCGGCGCCTCCTCGGCGTACGACTTCACCGCCTGGCCGCCCCGGGACGGCGAGGAGGTGCCGCTGGACGGCTTCTACGAGGCGTTCGCCGACCGCGGCCACCTCTACGGCCCGCTCTTCCAGGGGCTGACCCGGGTGTGGACGCGCGGCGAGGAGGTCTTCGCCGAGGTCCGCCTGCCCGCCGACGCCGACCCCGCCGCCGGAGCGTTCGAGCTGCATCCGGCGCTGCTCGACGCCGCCCTGCACGCCGTGATGTTCGTGCCGATGGAGGACGCCGGACGGCTCCCGTTCTCCTGGAACGACGTGCGGCTGGACGCCGTCGGCGCCTCCGCCCTGCGGGTGCGCATGGTCCAGCGGGGCCCGGAGGCCGTCGCCCTCGAACTCGCCGACCCGGCCGGCCGGCCCGTCGCCTCCGTCGGCTCGCTCACCCTGCGCGAACTCACCGGCGACCTCGACGGCGCCACCGTCGGCAGCCCCGGCCGGCAGGGCCTGTACGAAGTGGACTGGCAGCCGGTGCCCCCCTCCGGCGCGCCGGTCCCGGCGGACTGGGCGGTCATCGGGTCCGCGGAGGCCCGCGACCTGGCCGCGGCCCTGCGCGAGGCCGGGCACACCGCCACCGTCGTCCCCGGCCCGGACGCCCTCGCCGACGCCGCCGTACCGGACACTGTGCTGTACGCCGTGCCGGCCGCCGGCCGGACCGCCGACGGCGACCCGGCGCGCCGGGCACGGGACCTCACCGCCGAGGTGCTGGCGTTCCTCCGGCGGTGGCTGGACGACCCGGCGTTCGCCGCGGCGCGCCTCGCCGTCGTCACCCGCGGCGCCGTGCCCACCGGGCCCAGGCCCGCGGACCCGGCCCAGGCCGCCGTCTGGGGCCTGGTCCGCTCCGCCCGCACGGAGAACCCCGGGCGCCTGGTCCTCGTCGACACCGACGGCACCACCGCCTCCGCCGCGGCGCTGCCCGGCGCGCTCGGCGACACCGCGTTCGAACTGGCCGTGCGCGACGGCTCCGTGACCGCGCCCAGGGTGGTGCCGCTGGCCGCCGACCGGGCCCTCGTCCCGCCGCCCGGCACCGAGGCGTGGCGGCTAGGCGTCGAGCGCAAGGGCACCCTGGAGGGCCTGCGGCTCATCCCCTGCCCGGAGGTCACCGCCCCGCTCGGCCCGCGCGAGATACGCATCTCGTTGCGCGCCTGCGGCGTCAACTTCCGCGACGTCCTCACCGCGCTCGGCATGTACCCGGGCGACGCCACCGCCATCGGTCTGGAGGGCGCCGGCGTGGTCACCGAGACCGGCGCCGACGTGACCTCCGTCGCCCCCGGCGACCGCGTGATGGGCATGTTCGCGGGCGCCTTCGGACCGGTCGCCGTCGCCGACGAGCGCATGGTCGCGCCCATCCCGAAGGGCTGGAGCTTCGCGCAGGCCGCCACCGTCCCGATCGTCTACCTCACCGCCTACTACGCCCTCGTCGACCTCGCCGCCCTGAAACCCGGCGAGAGCGTCCTCGTGCACGCCGCGGCCGGCGGTGTCGGCTCCGCCGCCGTCCAGCTCGCCCGCCACCTCGGCGCCGAGGTCTACGGCACCGCGTCCCCGGCCAAGTGGGACGCGCTGCGCGCCGCCGGCCTCGACGACCGCCACCTCGCCTCCTCCCGCGACCTCGGCTTCGAGGAGCGGCTGCGCACCGCCACCGGGGGCCGCGGCGTCGACGTGGTCCTCGACTCCCTGGCCGGGGAGTTCGTGGACGCCTCCCTGCGGCTGCTGCCGCGCGGCGGACGCTTCCTGGAGATGGGCAAGACCGACGTCCGCGACCCGGCCGCGGTCGCCGCCGACCACCCCGGCGTCCGCTACCGCGCCTTCGACCTGGTCGAGGCCGGACCCGACCGGATCGGCGAGATCCTGCACGAGCTGGCGGACCTGTTCGACCGGGGGGTGATCGAGCCGCTGCCGATGACCGTGTGGGACGTGCGCCGCGCCCCCGAGGCGTTCCGGTACCTCAGCCAGGCCAAGCACGTCGGCAAGGTCGTCCTCACCGTGCCGGCCGCCCCCGACCCCGAGGGCACCGTGCTGATCACCGGCGGCCTCGGCGGGCTGGGCCGCGCCACCGCCCGGCACCTGGTCGCCGAGCACGGTGTCAAGCACCTGCTGCTCGCCGGCCGGCGCGGCCCGGACACCCCCGGCGCGGCCGACCTGCGCGCCGAACTCGCCGCCCTGGGCGCCGAGGTGACCGTCGCCGCCTGTGACGTCGCCGACCGCACCGCGCTCGCCCAGCTCCTCGCGGGCATCCCCGCCGACCGGCCGCTGACCGCCGTCGTGCACACCGCGGGCGTCCTCGCCGACGGCGTCCTCACCTCCATGACGCCCGCCCGGCTCGCGGAGGCGCTGCGGCCCAAGGCCGACGCCGTCGTCGCCCTGCACGAGCTGACCCGCGACCTGGACCTGGCCCGGTTCGTGGTCTTCTCCTCCGTCGCCGGCACCTTCGGCGGCGCCGGACAGGCCAACTACTCCGCCGCCAACGCCTTCCTGGACGCCTTCGCCCACCACCGGCGCGCCCTCGGCCTGCCGGCCGTCTCCCTCGCCTGGGGCACCTGGCTGCCGGACGCGGGCATGACCGGCGACCTCACCGACGCCGACCGCGAACGGCACGCCCGCACCGGCATGGTGCCGCTCGGCCCCGAGCGCGGCATGCGCCTGCTGGACGCCGCGTCGGCCTCCGACCGGGCCGCCCTGCTGCCCATGGACCTCGACGCCGCCGCCCTGCGCGAGCACCACGACGTCCTGCCGGTCCTGCTGCGCGGCCTGGTCCGCACCCCCGTCCGCCGTCGCGCCGACGCCGCCCCGGCGGCGGCCGGAGCCGCCACGGCCACCGAGGCGACCCTGGCCGAACGGCTGGCACCGCTGTCCGCCGCGGACCGCGAGCAACTGCTCCTCGACGTGGTGGCCGAACAGGCCGCCGCCGTCCTCGGACACGGCTCGGCCGACGCGATGGAACCCGACCAGACCTTCAAGGAGCTCGGCTTCGACTCCCTCACCGCGGTCGAACTGCGCAACCGGCTCGGCGCGGTCACCGGACTGCGGCTGCCCGCCACCCTGGTCTTCGACTACCCGACGCCGCTCGCCCAGGCCCGGCACCTGCTGGACGCCCTCGACCTGCCCGAGCCGCCCGGCACCGCACAGGCCCTGCTCGGCGAAGTGGACCGCCTGGAGAGCGCCCTGCGCGACGCGGCCGTGGACGGCGAGGACCGCGAGCGGGTCACCGCCCGGCTGCGGGAACTGCTCTCCCGCTGGCAGGGCGAACCGGTCCCCGCGGCCGGCGCCCCCGTCCCGGTGGAGGACGACGAGGAGCTGGCCGGGGTCGAGACGCCGGGCGACCTCTTCGACCTGATCGACCGCGAGCTGGGAGACGCATGAGCACCCCGCCGCCCTCCCGACCGCACCCGACGCCCCGGCCCCGCCGGGTTCAAGGAAGTGACACACGTGGCTGACGACGACAAGTACGTGGAATACCTCAAGCGGGTCACGGGCGAACTGCGGCAGACCCGCCGCCGGCTGCGCGAGGCGGAGGACCGGGTCCGCGAGCCGATCGCCATCGTCGCGATGAGCTGCCGCTTCCCCGGCGACATCCGCAGCCCCGAGGACCTGTGGCGGCTCGTCGACACGGGCGGCGACGCCATCGGCGCGCTGCCCGCGGACCGCGGCTGGGACATCGAGGACCGCTACGACCCCGACCCCGACCGCCCCGGCACCTTCTCCACCCGGGAGGGCGGCTTCCTCCGCGACGCCGCCGCCTTCGACGCGGCCTTCTTCGGCATGAGCCCCCGCGAGGCCCTGGCCACCGACCCCCAGCAGCGCCTGCTGCTGGAAGCCTCCTGGGAACTGCTGGAGCGGGCCGGGATCCGGCCGCAGACCCTGCGGGGCAGCGCCACCGGCGTGTTCGTGGGCGCGGCCACCTCCGGCTACGGCCAGGGCCCCGTCGAGGTGCCCGAGGACGTCCACGGCCTGATGCTGGCAGGCAACGCCACCTCCGTCGCCTCCGGCCGCATCTCCTACGTCCTCGGCCTGGAGGGCCCCACCGTCACCGTCGACACCGCCTGCTCCTCCTCCCTCGTCGCCCTGCACTGGGCGGTGCAGGCCCTGCGCAACGGCGAGTGCGACCTCGCGATGGCCGGCGGCGTCGCCGTCATGGCCACCCCCGGCCTGCTGTTCGAGTTCAGCCGGCAGCGCGGCCTGGCGCCCGACGGCCGCTGCAAGGCGTTCGCCGACTCCGCCGACGGCACCGGCTGGTCCGAAGGCGTCGGCCTGCTCCTGGTGGAACGCCTCTCCGACGCCCGCCGCAACGGCCACCCCGTGCTCGCCGTGGTCCGCGGCTCCGCCGTCAACTCCGACGGCGCCTCCAACGGACTGACCGCCCCCAACGGCCCCGCCCAGCAGCGGGTGATCGAGCAGGCCCTCGCCAACGCCGGTCTCACCGCCGCCGACGTCGACGCCGTCGAGGCGCACGGCACCGGCACCACCCTCGGCGACCCGATCGAGGCCCAGGCCCTGCTGGCCACCTACGGCCAGGACCGGCCCGCCGAACGGCCGCTGCTGCTCGGCTCCCTGAAGTCCAACCTCGGCCACACCCAGGCCGCCGCCGGAGTCGCCGGCGTCATCAAGACCGTGATGGCGCTGCGGCACGGCCGGCTGCCGCGCACCCTGCACGTCGACACGCCCTCCACGCACGTCGACTGGGACGCCGGACACGTCCGCCTGCTCACCGAGCCCGCCGACTGGCCGGACACCGGCGACCGCCCGCGCCGGGCCGCCGTCTCCTCCTTCGGCATCAGCGGCACCAACGCCCACACGATCCTGGAGGCCGCACCCGAGCCGGAGCCCGCGGCGGACGACACGACCCCGACGGCCGCTCCGGCCGAACCGCTGCCCCTGGCCCCCTGGTTCCTGTCCGCGCGCAGCGCCGAGGCCCTGCGCGGCCAGGCCGCACGGCTCCTCGACCACGTCACCGCCCACCCCGGGCACGACCCGCACGACACCGCCCGCGCCCTG
The DNA here is from genome assembly GCF_044540565.1 of Streptomyces sp. NPDC085931. Classification (NCBI taxonomy): domain Bacteria; kingdom Bacillati; phylum Actinomycetota; class Actinomycetes; order Kitasatosporales; family Streptomycetaceae; genus Streptomyces; species Streptomyces sp. NPDC085931. Next base: position 88,892 of record NZ_JBITSK010000002.1, on the reverse strand, counting down.
GCCACCACCCGGCAGGCCTTCGAGCACCGGGCCGCCGTCCTCGCCCCGGACACCGCCGCCGCACGCGACGCGCTGCGCGCCCTCGCCGACGGCGAGGAGCACCCGGCCGTCGTCACCGGCCGCACCCTGCGCGGCGGCACCGCGTTCCTGTTCCCCGGGCAGGGCGCCCAGCGCCCCGGCATGGGCCGGGACCTGTACGACGCCTTCCCCGCCTTCGCCCGCGCCTACGACGAGGTCTGCGCCCACCTCGACCCCGAACTCGGCCTGTCCCTCAAGGACACCGTCCTGCACACCGGCGACGAGGAGGCCCTGCGCGCCACGGGACTCGCCCAGCCGGCCCTGTTCGCCTTCGGGGTGGCCCTGTTCCGGCTGCTGGAGTCCTGGGGCATCACCCCCAAGTACCTGCTGGGCCACTCCCTGGGCGAGCTGACCGCCGCCCACGTCGCGGGCGTGTGGTCGCTGGCCGACGCCTGCCGGCTCGTCGCCGCCCGCGGCCGGCTCATGCAGGCACTGCCCGAGGGCGGCGCCATGATCTCAATCGACGCGGCCGAGGACGAGGTGACCCCGCTGCTCGCCGCGCACGGCGACGCCGTGTCCGTCGCCGCCGTCAACGGGCCCCGCGCCACCGTGATCTCCGGCAGCACCGCGGCCGTCGAGGCGGTCGCCGCCGAACTCGGCGCCCACGGCCGGACCACCCGGCGGCTGCGCGTGTCGCACGCCTTCCACTCCGCCCGCATGGACGGCGCCCTCGACGAGTTCCGGCGCGTCGCCGAGAGCGTCACCGCCCGTCCGCCGCGGATCACCGTCGTCTCCGACCTCACCGGCCGTGCCGCCACCGCCGAGGAACTCGCCTCGGCCGACTACTGGGTACGGCACCTGCGCCACACCGTCCGCTTCGCCGACGGCGTCGGCCACCTCGTCGAGCGGGGCGTCACCCGCTTCCTCGAACTCGGCCCCGACGCCTCCCTCACCGCGCTCGCCCGCACCTGCCTGCCCGACGACACCACCGAGCGGGTCTGCCTGCCCCTGCAGCGCAAGGGCCGCCCCGAGCCGGCCACCCTGCTGGCCGCCGTGGCCGGGGCCCACGCCCACGGTGTGCCCGTCGACCACGAGCGCCTCCTCGGCGGCCCGGGGCCGGACGCCCCCCGGATCGAGCTGCCCACCTACGCCTTCACCCGCGAGCGGTACTGGCTGCGGCCCGCCGCACAGACCGGCGATGTCAGCGGTGCCGGTCTCGCGGGCGCCGGGCACCCACTGCTCGGTGCCGTGGTCCGCGTCGCCGACGAGGACCGGGTCCTGCTCACCGGCCGCCTGTCCACCCGGAGCCAGCCCTGGCTCGCCGACCACACCGTCTCCGGGACCGTCCTGCTGCCCGGCACCGCCTTCGTCGAACTCGTCCTGCGGGCCGGTGACGAGGTCGGCTGCGGCCTGCTGGAGGAGCTCACCCTCCAGGCGCCGCTGGCCCTGCCCGACGGCACCGGCGTGCAGCTGCAGATCGTGCTGGGCGCCCCCGACGACGCGGGCCGCCGCACGGTCGCCGTCCACGCCCGCCCGGACGCCGACGACGACACCCCCTGGACCCGGCACGCCACCGCCGTCCTCGCCCCGGCCACCCCCGCCGCGGCCGGCGACGACCTGACCGCATGGCCGCCCGCCGGCGCCCGTCCCGTCCCGCTGGACGACTTCTACGCCGCGCTCGCCGCCCAGGGCTACCAGTACGGCCCCGTCTTCCAGGGCCTGCGCGCCGCCTGGCGCGACGGCGACGTCCGGTACGCCGAGGTCTCCCTGCCCGAGGACGAGCACCGCGACGCCGCCCGCTTCGGACTGCACCCCGCGCTCCTCGACGCCGCCCTGCACGCCCAGCTCACCGGCGGCGGCGAGGCGGACGGCGACGGCGGGGGAGTGGGCCTGCCCTTCGCCTTCAGCGGCGTCACCCTGCATGCCGTCGGCGCCACCGCCCTGCGCGTCCGGCTCGACAAGCGCCCGGGCGGTTCGGTGCGGCTGCGCGTCGCCGACGGCACCGGACGACCCGTGGCCACCGTCGACTCCCTCGTCAGCCGCCCGCTGTCCGCGGACGCCACGCCCGCCGCCCGGCCGGCCGACGGAGCGCTGTACGCCGTCCGCTGGACGGCCGCCGACCTGCCCGGGGCGCCGGCCACGGACGGCTGGCGCCTGGCCGCCGAGGACCCGTCGGACCTGGTCCCCGACTGGCCCGCGCTCGGCGCCGACGGCTGCACCGCCGCCGTCCTGCCCTTCGCCTCCGCACCCGGCGAGACCCCCGCCGCGGTCGCCTCCCGCGCCCTGGACGCCCTGCACACCCTCCTCGACGACGAGCGCACCCGGGACGCCCCTGTGGTCGTCGTCACCCGGGGCGCCGTCGCCGCCGGGGACGAGGACGTACCGGACCTGTCCGCCGCCGCCCTGTGGGGTCTGGTGCGCTCCGCCCAGACGGAGAACCCCGGCCGGATCGTCCTCGCCGACCTCGACGGCACCGACGCCTCCCGCACCGCCCTGGCCGCCGCGGTCGCCTCCGGCGCACCGCAACTCGCCCTGCGCGAGGGCCGGTTGCTCACGCCCTCGCTGACGCGTGCGGGCACCGCGCGGAACGCCGCCGAGAACCCCGCCGGCCCCGACGCCGCACGGACCGCCGCCTGGGACCCGGACGGCACCGTCCTGATCACCGGCGGCACCGGTGCGCTCGGTGCGCTCGTCGCCCGGCACCTGGTCACCACGCACGGCGTGCGCTCCCTGCTGCTGCTCTCCCGCAGCGGCCCGCACGCCCCCGGCGCCACCGAGCTCGCCGCCGAACTCACCGCCCACGGCGCGGCCGTCCGCATCGAGGCCTGCGACGCGGCCGACCCCGCGGCCCTCGCGGCCGCCCTGGCCACCGTCCCCGCCGAGCACCCGCTGCGCGCCGTCGTGCACACCGCCGGCGTCCTCGACGACGGCGTCCTCGCCTCCCTCACCCCGGACCGCCTCGCCACCGTCCTGCGCGCCAAGGCCGACTCCGCGCTCGCCCTGCACCGGGCCACCCGCGACGCCGGCCTCACCGCCTTCGTGCTGTTCTCCTCCGCCGCCGGCCTCCTCGGCGGCGCCGGACAGGCCAACTACGCCGCCGCCAACACCGTCCTGGACGCCCTCGCCCAGCACCGCCGCGCCCAGGGACTGCCCGCCGTCTCGCTCGCCTGGACCCTGTGGCAGCACGACGGCGGCATGACCGGCGGCCTCGACGACGGCGACGTACGCCGCATCGCCGCCTCCGGACTGCCCGCCCTCGCCCCCGCGCACGCCCTGCGGCTGCTGGACGAGGCGCTCACATCCGACGAGGCCGTGCTCGCCCCGCTGCGCACCGACCCCGCCGCGCTGCGGGCCGCCGCCGCGGCCGGCCGGCTGCCCGCCCTGCTCCACGGCCTGGTCCCGGCACCGGCCCGGCGCACCGCCCGCACCGCGGACGGCGCCGACTCCTCCGCACTCCTGCGGCGCCTGGCCGCACTCACCGGACCCGAGCAGGAACGCCTGCTGCTGGACGTGGTGCGCCGCCACGCCGCCGTCGCCCTCGGCCACGGCTCGGCCGGCGCCGTCGACGGCGAACAGTCCTTCAAGGACCTCGGCTTCGACTCCCTCACCTCGGTCGACCTGCGCAACCGGCTGAACGCCGAAACGGGACTCAGGCTGCCCGCCACCCTGGTCTTCGACCACCCCAGGCCCAGCGCCCTCGCCCGCCACCTGCGGCAGGAACTCGCCGGCAGCGCCGAGACGGCCGAGACCGCCACCGCCGCCGCGGGCGACGACGACCCCGTCGTCATCGTCTCCATGGCCTGCCAGTACCCCGGCGGAGTCACCTCCCCCGAGGAACTGTGGCGGTTCGTGTCCGAGGGCGGCGACGCCATCGGGGCCTTCCCCACCGACCGGGGCTGGGACCTGGACCGGCTGCCCGGCCTGGAGGCCGGCTTCCTGCACGGCGCCACCCACTTCGACGCCGCCCTGTTCGGCATCTCCCCGCGCGAGGCCCTCGCCATGGACCCGCAGCAGCGCCTGCTCCTGGAGACGTCCTGGGAGGTCTTCGAGCGCGCCGGCCTCGACCCGCTGGCCCAGCAGGGCAGCCGCACCGGCGTGTACGTCGGCGCGATGGGTTCCGGCTACGCGTCCGGCCTCGCCGACATCCCCGAGGGCATGGAGGGCTACATCGGCCTCGGCGTGTCCGGCAGTGTCATCTCCGGCCGGGTCGCCTACACCTTCGGCCTGGAGGGGCCGACGATGACGGTCGACACCGCCTGCTCCTCCGCCCTGGTCGCCCTGCACCTCGCCGCCCAGGCGCTGCGGCGGGGGGAGTGCTCGATGGCGCTGGCCGGCGGCGTCACCGTCATGGCCACCCCCGGCACCTACACCGAGTTCACCGCGCAGAACGGCCTGGCCGCCGACGGCCGCTGCAAGGCGTTCGCCGCCGCCGCGGACGGCACCAGCTTCTCCGAGGGCGTCGGCATGCTCCTGCTGGAACGGCTGTCGGACGCCCGGCGCAACGGGCACCCGGTGCTCGCCGTCGTCCGCGGTTCGGCCACCAACCAGGACGGCGCGTCCAACGGCCTGACCGCCCCCAGCGGCCCCTCCCAGCAGCACGTCATCCGCCAGGCCCTCGCCTCGGCCGGACTCTCCGCCGCCGACGTGGACGCCGTGGAGGCGCACGGCACCGGCACCACCCTCGGCGACCCCATCGAGGCCCAGGCCCTGTTCGCCACCTACGGCCGGGAGCGTCCCGAGGGGCGGCCCCTGCTGCTGGGCTCCGCCAAGTCGAACTTCGGCCACACCCAGGCCGCCGCGGGCGCCGCCGGCGTCATCAAGATGGTGATGGCGATGCACCACGGCGAACTGCCCCGCACTTTGCACGTCGACGAACCCTCCCCGCACATCGACTGGTCCAGCGGCACCATCGAACTGCTCACCGAGCCCCGCCCGTGGCCCGCCCGCGAAGGACGCCCCCGCCGGGCCGGCGTCTCCTCCTTCGGCATCAGCGGCAGCAACGCCCACGTCGTCCTGGAGGAGCCCCCCGCCCCCGCACCCGCTCCCGAACGGGACGCGGCGGCCGTCGTGCCGCGCGCCCACCCCGTCTCCGGGCACACCCCCGAGGCGCTGCGCGCCCAGGCGGCCCGGCTGCGCACCCACCTGCGCACCGCCGACCACGACCCGCGCGACCTCGCACACACCCTGGTCACGGCCCGCCACGCGCAACGCCACCGGGCCGTCGTCGTCGCCGAGGACCGGGAGGAACTGCTCACCGGCCTCGCCGCCGTCGCCACCGGCGAGAGCGCCGGCCACGTCGTCACCGGCGCTGCCGACGGCGGCCGCCTCGCCGTCCTGTTCAGCGGCCAGGGCGCCCAACGCCCCGGCATGGGCCGCGACCTGTACGCCGCCCACCCGGTGTTCGCCGAGACCTTCGACGCCGTCTGCGCCGAACTGGACCGGCACCTGGACGGACCGCCGCTGCGGGAGGTCGTCCTCGCCGCCGAGGGCAGTGCCGAGGCGGCGCTGCTGGACCGCACCGCCTGGACCCAGGCCGCCCTGTTCGCCTTCGGCACGGCCGCCCACGCCCTGACCGCCTCCTGGGGCGTCCGGCCCGACGTACTGGCCGGGCACTCCGTCGGCGAGCTCACCGCCGCGCACGCCGCCGGGGTGCTCGACCTCGCCGACGCCTGCGCCCTGGTCGCCGCGCGCGGCCGGCTCATGCAGGCGCTGCCGGAGGGCGGCGCGATGACCGCCGTCGAGGCCACCGAGGCGGAGGTGCTGCCGTACCTGGAGGGCCGGGCCGACCGCGTCGCGATCGCCGCCGTCAACGGGCCCGTCTCCGTCGTGGTCTCCGGCGCCGCGGACGACGTGGACGCGGTCGCCGCCGAGTTCGCCGCGCGCGGCCGCCGGACCCGGCGCCTGCGGGTCAGCCACGCCTTCCACTCGCCGCTGATGGACGCCATGCTGGAGGACTTCCGGCAGGTGGCCGCGCGCGTGCGCTACGCGCCGCCGGCCGTCCCCGTGGTGTCGAACCTGACCGGTGCCCTGTGCGCCGGCGAGGACCTGTGCACCCCGGACTACTGGGTGCGCCACGTCCGCGAGGCCGTGCGCTTCGCGGACGGGGTGCGCGCCCTGGAGACCGAGGGCGTCACCCTCTGCCTCGAACTCGGCCCCGACGCCACCCTCACCCCCCTGGTCCGCGACGGCGTCGGCGACCCGGCCGCCGTCACCGCCGTGCCCCTCCTCCAGCGCGACCTGCCCGAGACGCGCGCGGCGCTGCTGGCCGCCGCCACCCTGCACGCGCACGGCCGCGGAGACCTGCCCGCCCACCCCGCCGACGCCGGCGCCCGGCCCGTCGCCCTGCCGACGTACGCCTTCCAGCGCGAGCGCTACTGGCTGGAACCGTCCGCTCGGACCGCCGCGCCCGCGGCCGACGGCGACTTCTGGGACCTGGTCGAGGCCGCCGACCCGGCAGCCCTGGCCGAGCGGCTCGACCTCGACGCGGACGCCCCGCTCAGCGCCGTCCTGCCCGCCCTCGCCGCCTGGCGCGGCGCGGACCGCAGGCACGCCGAGGAACAGCGCTGGGAGCACCGCGTCACCTGGCGGCCCGCCGCCGACGGCGCCACCGCCGCCCTCACCGGCACCTGGCTGCTCGCCGTCCCCGGCTCACTGGACGGCGGCCCCTGGGCCACGTCGATCGCCGAGGCACTCACCGCGCACGGCGCCCACGTCCGCGTCCTGCCCGTGGACTGCGCGGGCGCCGACCGCACGACCCTGGCCGCCGCCTACGACACCGCCCGCGAGGACGGCCCGGCGCCCGCGGGCGTGCTGTCCCTGCTGGCCGCCGACACCCGGCCGCTGCCCGGCCACCGCGCCGTCCCGGCCGGCCTCGCCGCGACCACCGCCCTCGTGCAGGCCCTCGCCGACCGGGCCACGGGCCCGGACACCACCCGCCTGTGGGCCGTCACCGCGGGCGCGGCCGGCGTGCTGGGCCACGAGGCGCCCGCCGCACTCGAACAGGCCGCCGTATGGGGCCTGGGCCGCACCGCCGCGCTGGAACACCCGCAGCTGTGGGGCGGACTGGTCGACCTGCCCGCCGGCACCGGTGCCCTCGCCCCCGACATCGCCCGCCGGCTGTGCGCGGTCCTGGCGGACGGCCGCGAGGACCAGACCGCCGTGCGCGCCGCCGGCACCTTCCTGCGCCGCCTCGAACGCGTCCCCGCCGCACGGCCCGCCGGGACGTCGCCCGACTGGACGGGCACCGTCCTGCTCACCGGCGCGACCGGCGCCCTCGGCCTGCGCACCGCCGCCTGGCTCGCCTCCCGCGGTACCACCCGGATCGTCGCCGTCAGCCGCTCGGGCCCCGGCTCGCCCGGCGCCGCCCGCCTCGAGGAGACCCTGGCCGGCACCGGCACCGCACTCGTCCTGGCCGCCTGCGACGTCGCCGACCGGGACGCGCTCGCCGCCCTGCTGGCCGAGCACCCCGTCGACGCGGTCGTGCACACCGCCGGCGTGCTCGACGACCGGCTCATCGACGGCATGGACGCCGACGCCCTGGAGCGCGTGCTGCGGCCCAAGCTCGCCGCCGCCCGCAACCTCCACGACCTCACCCGGGACCGGGACCTGACGGCGTTCGTCCTGTACTCGTCGGTCTCCGGCACCCTGGGCACCATCGGCCAGGCCAACTACGCCGCCGCCAACGCCTGCCTCGACGCGCTCGCCGAACAGCGCCGCGCCGCCGGCCTGCCGGCCACCTCCCTGGCCTGGGGCCCCTGGGCGGGCGGCGGCATGGCGACCCGGGACGCCGGCACCGAGGCCCGCATGCGCCGCGGCGGCATCAGCCCCCTCGACCCCGACCGGGCGGTGGAGGCGGTCGGCCGGGCCACGGCACGCACCGACGCCGTGCTCGCCGTCGCCGACATCGACTGGGCGCGGTTCGCCCCCGGCTTCACCACCTCCCGGCCCAGCCCGCTGCTCGCCGAACTGCCCGAGGTGCGCGAACTGCTCGCCCGGCGTCCCGAGAGCGCGGACGCGGACGCCGGGCAGGCCCTGCGCGCCCGGCTGGCCGGACAGACCCCCGCCGAACGGGAACGCACGCTGGTCGGCCTGGTGCGCACCGAGGCCGCCGCCGTCCTCGGGCACGCCTCCGCCGACCGGGTCGGCGCCACGCAGGCGTTCAACGCCCTCGGCTTCGACTCGCTGACGGCGGTCGAACTGCGCAACCGGATCGGCGCCGCCACCGGTCTCGCCCTGCCGGCCACGCTCCTGTTCGACCAGCCCAACGCCACCGCGCTCGCCGGACACCTGCTCGGCCGGCTCACCGACGACACGGACGCGGCCGGCGCCGTCCTCGCCGACCTCGACCGGCTGGAAGCGGCCCTGTCCGGGCTGCCGGCCGGCGACGCCCGGCTCGACCGCATCGGCGCCCGCCTGCAGTCGCTGCTCGGACGCATCGGCGGCACCGCGACCGCCGCCGCACCGGCCGCGGCGACCGGCGACGACATCACCGACCGCCTGGAGTCCGCCGCGGCGGACGAACTCTTCGACTTCATCGAGAACGACCTCGGCATCTCCTAGCGGGGACGGCCACGGGACCTCGGAAACGGGTGAGGAACGCATGAGCGATGAGGACAAGCTCCTCGGCTACCTGAAGAAGGTCACGGCCGATCTCCACCAGACGCGACAGCGGCTGGCGGCGGCCGAGGCCCGCGAGAAGGAACCCATAGCGATCGTCGCGATGGGCTGCCGCTTCCCCGGCGGCGTGTCCGGCCCCGACGACCTGTGGCGGCTGCTGGAGGACGGCACCGACGCGATGACCGACTGGCCGCGCGACCGCGGCTGGGACGTCGAGTCGCTCTACGACCCGGAACCGGGCACGCCCGGCCGCAGCTACACCCGCACCGGCGGGTTCATCGACCGGGTCGCCGACTTCGACGCCTCGTTCTTCGGCATCTCCCCGCGCGAGGCCGTCGGCACCGACCCGCAGCAGCGGCTGCTGCTGGAGATCTGCTGGGAGGCCCTGGAACGCGCCGGCATCGACCCGCTCGCCCTGCGCGGCAGCCGCACCGGCGTGTTCGCCGGCACCAACCTGCAGGACTACCCCGCCCTGCTCGCCCACTCCGACAACGCCGGCGACGACGGTGTCGGCAACTCGCCCAGCGTGCTCTCCGGGCGCATCTCGTACACCCTGGGCCTGGAGGGCCCGGCCGTCTCCGTCGACACCGCCTGCTCCTCCTCCCTGGTCACCCTGCACCTGGCCGCGCAGGCGCTGCGCGCGGGGGAGTGCGACCTGGCCCTGGCCGGCGGCGTCACCGTCATGTCGACCCCGACGATCTTCCTCGAATTCAGCCGCCAGCGCGGGCTGTCCCCGGACGGACGCTGCCGGGCCTTCGCCGACGCGGCCGACGGCACCGCCTGGGGCGAGGGCGCCGGCGTCCTCGTCGTCGAGCGGCTGGCCGACGCCCGCCGCAACGGCCACCCCGTCCTCGCCGTGCTGCGCGGCTCCGCCGTCAACCAGGACGGCGCCTCCAACGGCCTGACCGCACCCAACGGGCCGTCCCAGGAACGCGTCATCTGGCAGGCCCTGCGCTCCGCCGGACTCGCCCCCGCCGACGTCGACGCCGTCGAGGCGCACGGCACCGGCACCACCCTCGGCGACCCCATCGAGGCCCAGGCCCTGCTGGCCACCTACGGCCAGGACCGGCCCGCCGACCGCCCGCTGCTGCTCGGCTCGGTGAAGTCCAACATCGGCCACACCCAGGCCGCCGCCGGAGTCGCCGGCGTCATCAAGACCGTCCTCGCCCTGCGCGCCGGCCGCCTGCCGGCCACCCTGCACGTCGACCGGCCCAGCCGGCACGTCGACTGGAGCGCGGGCCACGTCGAACTGCTCACCGAGGCCCGCGACTGGCCCGGCACCGGCGACCGGCCGCGCCGCGCCGCGGTCTCCTCCTTCGGCGTCAGCGGCACCAACGCCCACGTCATCCTCGAACAGGCCCCCGAGCCGGACCCGGACGAGACGGCCGCGCCGGCCGACGACACCCCCCGCGCCCGGGCCTTCCCCGTCTCCGGGCGCACCGCCGCCGCCCTGCGCGCGCAGGCCGCCCGCCTCGCCGCCCACCTGCGGGCCGCCCCCGACGGCACGCCCCGCCCCGCCGACCTGGCCTGGTCCCTGGCCGCCACCCGGCCCGCCCTCGAACACCGGGCCGTGGTCGTCGCCCGCGACCGGGACGATCTCCTGCGCGGCCTGGCCTCACTCGCCGAGGGCACACCCGACGCGGCCGTCGTGCGCGGTGTCGCCGACACCGACGGCGACCCGGTCCTCCTCTTTCCCGGCCAGGGCCCCCAGTGGGAGGGCATGGCCACCGAGCTGTACGGGGCCGACCCGCGGTTCCGCCGCTTCTTCGACGAGGCCGCCGCCGCGGTCGAGGCGTTCACCGACTACGCGGTCCTCGACGTGCTGCGCCGCGCACCGGGCGCCCCGCCGCTGGAGCGCCTCGACGTCGTCCAGCCCACCCTGTTCGTCGTCTGCGTCGCACTCGCCCGGCTGTGGATGGCCTGCGGAGTGCGCCCCGCCGCGGTGGCCGGGCAGAGCCAGGGCGAGATCGCCGCCGCCCACATTGCCGGCGTCCTCACCCTGGAGGACGCCGCCCGCGTCGTCGTCACCCGCTCCCGGGAACTGACCGCCATCACCGGCCGCGGCGGCATGGTGGCCGTCCCCCTGCCGCTCGCCGAGGTGGAACAGCTCCTGACCCCCTACGAGGGCCGGATCTCGGTGGGTTCGGTCACCGGCCCGCGCTCGGTCACCGTCTCCGGGGACGCCGAACCGCTCGCCGAACTCCTGACCGTCCTCACCGACGCCGGGGTCCGCGCCCGCCGCGTCCCCGTGGACTACGCCTCCCACTGCGCCCAGGTGGAGGAGGTCCGCGACGCGCTCCTCGCCGGGTTCGCCCCGGTCCGCCCGCGCCCCGCACAAATCCCCTTCCACTCCACCGTCACCGGGGCCCGCGTCGAGGACACCACCACCCTCGACGCCGCCTACTGGTACGACAACGTCCGCCGCCCGGTCCGCTTCGAGACCACCGTGCGGGACCTCGCCGCAGCCGGGCACCGCGTCTTCGTCGAGGCCGGCCCGCACCCCGTCGTCACCACCGCGGTCGGCGACATCCTGGAGGACCTCGGCATCACCGACGGCGCCGTCCTCGGCACCCTGCGCCGCTCCGAAGGCGGACCCGAGCGCTTCCTCGCCTCCGCCGCCGCCCTCGCCGTGCGCGGCGGCAGCGTCGACTGGACGGCCGTCCACGACGAGCCCGCCCACCGCGTCGACCTGCCCGTCTACGCCTTCCAACGCCGCCGCTACTGGCCCGCCTTCACCGGCGCGCCGGCCGCGGACACCGCCGCCGGCACCGCGGACGCCCCGTTCTGGCAGGCCGTCGAGGCGGGCGACCTCGACACCCTGGCCGCCGCCCTCGACCTGGAGCCGGACACCGTCTCCGCCCTCGCCCCCGCCCTGGCCGGCTACCGCAGGCGCAGCACCGACCGGGCCACCGCCGACCGCTGGCGCTACCGCATCACCTGGCACCCCCTGGCCGACCACCCCGCCCCCGCGCTGACCGGACGCTGGCCGCTGCTGGTGCCCCGCGGCCACGAGGACGGCCCCGAGGCCACCGCGGTCCGCGCCGCCCTCACCCGGGCCGGCGCCGACTGCGTTCCGGTCGTCGTCGACACCGCCGCCGACCGCGCCGCCCTCGCCGCCGCCCTGTCCGGCGCGGCCGACGGAGCCCGGGCCGTGCTGTCCCTCCTCGCCCTGGACGACACCCCGCACCCCGGCCACCCGCTGCTGCCGGGCGGGTTCGCCGCCACCGTCGCCCTCGTCCAGGCCATGGACGACCTCAACACCCGCCTGCCGGTGTGGTTCCTGACCCGCGGCGCCGTCGCCACCGCGCCCGCAGCGGGCCCCGACCACCCCGCCCAGGCCCTCGTCTGGGGCTTCGGCCGGGTCGTCGCGCTGGAACAGGCCGACTGCTGGGGCGGCCTGGCCGACCTGCCGGCCGACCCGGACGACCGCGCCGCCGACCGGCTGATCGCGGTCCTCGGGGGCACCGACCACGAGGACCAGGTCGCCATCCGCCCCGCCGGCGTCCTCGGCCGCCGCCTGGAACGCGCCGCCACCGGCGGGCTGCCCGCCCGCCGCCGCTGGCAGCCCGGCGGCACCGTCCTGGTCACCGGCGGCACCGGCGCCCTCGGCCGGCACGTCGCCCGCTGGCTCGCCCGCTCCGGCGCCGAGCACCTGCTGCTCGTCAGCCGCTCCGGCCCCGACGCGGAGGGCGCCGCCGGGCTGCTGGAGGAACTCGCCGCCCACGGAGCCCGCGCCGAGCTGGCCGCCTGCGACATCGCCGATCCCGACGCCCTCGGCTCCCTGCTCGCCGCCATCCCCGCCGGCCGGCCCCTGACCGCCGTCTTCCACACCGCGGCCGTCCTCGACGACGGCGTCATCGGCTCCCTCACCCCTGACCGGCTCGCCGAGGTCCTGCGGGTCAAGGTCGGCGGCGCCCTCAACCTCGACGCCGCCACCGCCGGACTCGACCTGTCCGCGTTCGTGCTGTTCTCCTCCTCGTCGGGCGTCTTCGGCAGCCCCGGACACGGCAACTACGCCCCCGGCAACGCCTTCCTCGACGCCCTCGCCGAGGACCGCCGCGCCCGCGGACTGCCCGCCACCGCCGTCGCCTGGAGCGGCTGGGCCGACGGCGGCATGGCCTCCGGCACCGTCGGCGAACGCCTCCAGCGGCACGGCGTCCGCCTGATGGACCCCGCCGTCGCGGTCACCGCCCTCCAGGACGCCCTCGACCACGACGACACGACGCTGGTCGTCACCGACATCGACTGGGAGGTCTTCGGCGCCGAACTCGACAAGGGCCGTCCCCGGCGCCTGTACGCCGCCCTGCCCGACCTCGAGCGCCTGCGGGCGAACCGGCCCGCACCCGGCGCCGGCGAAACGGACACGGCGGACACCGAGGGCGGGCTCCCCGCCCAGCTCGCCGCCCTCTCCGACGCGGACCGCAGGCACGCCCTGCTGCACCTCGTCCGCGCCCACATCGCCTACGTCCTCAACCACCCGAGCCCCGACGACGTCGAACCCGCCCGCGCCTTCCGCGAACTCGGCTTCGACTCCCTCACCGCCGTCGAACTGCGCAACACCCTCGGCGAGGCGACCGGCATGCGGCTGCCCGCCACCCTCGTCTACGACTACCCGACCCCGGCCGCGCTCGCCGAACACCTCGACCAGCAACTCGCCCCCCGGCAGGGGCTCCCCGCCTCCGGCGCCGGCCCCGCCGGGCCGCGCACGGACACCGCCGACGACCCCGTCGTGATCGTCGGCATGGCCTGCCGCTTCCCCCGCGGCGCGGACACCCCCGAGCGCTTCTGGCAGCTCCTGGCCGACGGCACCGACGTGATGGGCCCCTTCCCGCAGGACCGGGACTGGGACCTGGAGTCCCTGTACGACCCCGAGCCCGGACGGGCCGGCCGCACCTCCACGCTCACCGGTGGTTTCCTCGACGGCTTCGCGGACTTCGACCCGGGCGTGTTCAACATCTCGCCGCGTGAGGCCCTCGCCATGGACCCGCAGCAGCGGCTGCTGCTGGAGATGGCGTGGGAGACGTTCGAGCGGGCCGGGATCGACCCGCGCGCGCTGCGCGGCAGCCGCACCGGTGTCTTCGCCGGCACCAACTACCAGGACTACACCTCCCGCCCGATCGCACCGGGCGACGAGGTCGGAGCCCACCTGGGCACCGGCAACTCCGCCAGTGTCATGTCGGGCCGGCTGTCGTACACCTTCGGCCTGGAAGGCCCGGCCGTCACCGTCGACACCGCCTGCTCGTCCTCCCTCGTGGCCCTGCACCTGGCCGTGCAGTCGCTGCGGGCGGGGGAGTGCGACCTCGCCCTCGCGGGCGGAGTCACCGTGATGTCGACGCCCGGTCTGTTCGTCGACTTCAGCCGTCAGCAGGGGCTGGCGGCTGACGGGCGGTGCAAGGCGTTCGCGGACGCGGCGGACGGCACCGGGTTCTCCGAGGGCGGCGGTCTGCTGCTGGTGGAGCGGTTGTCGGACGCGCGCCGGCTGGGGCATCGCGTACTGGCGGTGGTGAAGGGCAGCGCGGTCAACCAGGACGGCGCGTCCAACGGTCTGAGCGCGCCGAACGGCCCCTCTCAGCAGCGGGTGATCCGGGCCGCGCTCGCGGACGCCGGGCTGTCGGCGGCCGAGGTGGACGCGGTGGAGGCGCACGGCACGGGCACGCGGCTGGGTGACCCGATCGAGGCGCAGGCCCTGCTCGCTACCTACGGGCAGGAGCATGACGCGGAGCGTCCGCTGTACCTGGGTTCGGTGAAGTCGAATGTGGGTCACACGCAGGCGGGTGCCGGTGTGGCGGGTGTGATGAAGATGGTGCTGGCGATGGAGCACGGTGTGCTGCCGGCGACGCTGCACGTGGACGCGCCGTCCTCGCACGTGGACTGGGAGCAGGGTGCGGTCGAGCTGCTGACCGAGGCGCGGGAGTGGACCGTGCCGGGGGACCGGCCGCGGCGTGCGGGTGTGTCGTCGTTCGGGATCAGCGGCACCAACGCGCACGTCGTCCTCGAAGCCGCCCCCGAACAACCCGCCCCGCAACAGCCCGCCGCCGGCACGGAGGAGAAGCCGTCCGGCGACGTCCCGTGGGTCGTCAGCGGCCGCGACCCGCGGGCCCTGCGCGACCAGGCCCGCCGCCTGCTCGACCACGTGAGCGCGCACCCCGGCGTGGCCCCGGCCGACACCGCCCTTGCCCTGGCCACCACCCGCACCGCCTTCCCCCACCGCGCCGTCCTCGTCGGCGCGGGCCCGGACGACCTCACCGCCCAGCTCCGGGCCCTCGCCGACGGCACCCCGCTGCCGGCCACCGTCACCGGCACCGCCCGCACCGGCGGACGCACCGCCTTCCTGTTCACCGGACAGGGCGCCCAGCGCCCCGGCATGGGCCGTGAACTGCACGCCGCCTTCCCGGTGTTCGCCGACGCCTTCGACGCCGTGTGCGCACGCGTCCCCGGCCTGCGCGAGGCCGTGTTCGGGGACGACGCCGACCTCGTGCACCGCACCGAGTACGCCCAGCCCGCCCTCTTCGCCTTCGAGGTCGCGCTGTTCCGGCTGCTGGAGTCGCTCGGCGTACGCCCCGACGTGCTCGCGGGCCACTCCATCGGAGAGATCGCCGCGGCCCATGTGGCCGGCGTGTTCTCCCTCGACGACGCCTGCGCCCTGGTGGCCGCCCGCGGACGCCTGATGCAGGCCCTCCCGCCGGGCGGTGCGATGGCCGCCGTGCGGGCCACCGAGGCCGAGGTGGCGCCCCTGCTGGCCGGACGGGAGGACGAGATCGGCGTCGCCGCCCTCAACGGGCCCGACGACACCGTCGTCTCCGGCACCGAGGACGCCGTGACGGAGGTCTGCGCGCACTTCGCCCGGCTGGGCCGGCGCGCCACCCGGCTGCGGGTCGGCCACGCCTTCCACTCGCCCCTGATGGAGCCGGTGCTCGAGGAGTTCCGGGCCGTCGTCACCGGCCTCTCCTACGCCGAGCCGGCCCTGCCCGTCGTGTCGACCGTGACCGGCTCGGCCGCGGAAACCGGCCTGCTCACCGACCCCGAGTACTGGGTACGGCACGTCAGGCGGCCGGTCCGGTTCCACGACGCCCTGCTGCGCCTGCGCGACCTCGGGACGCGCCGCTTCCTGGAGGTGGGCCCCGACAGCCGGCTCACCGCCCTCGCCGAGGCGGCCCTCACCGAGGCGGAGCCCGAGGCCGCGCCGGACGCGGTGTTCACCGCCGCCGTCCAGCGCGACCAGCCCGAACGACGCCGGCTGCTCACCGCGGTCGCCACCCTCTTCGCCCACGGCGCCGACCCCGACTGGGCGGCCCTGCTGCCCGGCACCCGGCCCGTGCCCCTGCCCACGTACGCCTTCCAGCGGCAGCGCTACTGGCTGCCCACCGTGCCGGCCGACGCGGTGGCCGCAGCCGGCGGAGCCGATCCCGCCGGTCACCCGTTCCTCGACGCCGAGATCACCCGGGCGGGCTCCCAGGAGCTGCTGTTCACCGGGCGGCTGTCCACGCGCACCCAGCCCTGGCTCGCCGACCACGCCGTCCTCGGGCAGGTCATCCTCCCCGCCACCGGCTTCCTCGACCTCGCCGTACACGTCGGCGACCGGGCCGGCTGCGGCCACCTGAGCGAACTCACCCTGCTCAGCCCGCTCGCCGTACCGGAGCGGGGAGCCGTCCCCGTCCAGGTCACCGTCGACGCCCCCGACGAGTCCGGGCGCCGCTCCTTCGGCATCTGGTCACGGCCCGCCGGGGACGGGGGGGACTGGCGCCCCCACGCCCGGGGCGTCCTCGCGCCGCAGGTCCCCTCCCCGCCGACGGGCGACCTGGCCGCCTGGCCGCCGCCCGGCGCCGTCCTCGTCTCCGACTCCGACCCCTACGCCGCCTTCGCCGCGGCCGGTTTCGACTACGGGCCCGGCTTCCGCGGGCTGCGCACCGTGTGGCAGCGCGGCGAGGAGGTCTTCGCCGAGGTCGAACTGCCCGAGCCGTACCGGGAGGACGCCGCCCGCCACGGCCTGCACCCCGCGCTCCTGGACGCCGCCGTCCAGGCGCTGCTGGTGCGGCGCCCGGGAGTACCGGCGGACGAACCCGCCCCGCCCATGCTGCCGTTCGCCTGGACCGGGCTGACCCTGCACGCCACCGGCGCCACCGCGCTGCGGGTGCGGCTGGCCCCCGCCGGGCACGACCACGGCTACTCCGTCCTCGTCGCCGACACCACCGGGCAGCCGGTCGCCACCGCCGACGCGATCACCCTGCGCGCGGTGAGCCCCGCCGAGGGCCCGGACCGGCCCGAACTGCTGCGCCTGGACTGGCGGGAGACCCTGCCACTGCCGGCCGCGCCGCGCGCGGAGTCGGTGCGCTGGATCGTCCTCGGCGCCGGTGACGACCGCGTCGCCGCCGCCCTCGACGGGGCCGGCGTGCACCTGGAGACCTACGCCGACCTGGAGGCCCTGGCCAAGGCGGTCGACACCGGCATGACCATGCCCGAACTGGTCCTGGTGGCCCCCGAACCCAGCCGCCCCGACGGCCACGCGGCACCCGACGCGGTACGGGGCCTGCTGACCCGGGTGCACGAGCTGATGTGCGGCTGGCTGGCCGACGACCGGTTCGCCGGCTCCCGGCTGGTCCTCGTCACCCGCGCCGCCGTCACCGCCGGCCCGGTCACCGCGTCTGCCGGGGCGGCCCTGCCGGACGTCGCCGGCGCCGCCCTGTGGGGACTGGTGCGCTCCGCGCAGGCCGAGCACCCCGGACGGTTCCAGCTGCTGGACCTGCCCGGCGAGCCCACGGACGCCGACGACCGGGCGCTGCTCGCCGCGGTCGCCGCCGGCCACCCGCACGGCGCCGTCCGCGACGGACGCCTCCTGCACCCCGACGTCGCCCCCGCCGCCACCGGCCCCACCACGCCCGGCCTGGCCGCCGGAACCGTCCTGGTCACCGGCGCCACCGGCACCCTCGGCCGGGCCGTCGCCCGGCACCTGGTCACCCGGCACGGCGTGCGCTCCCTGCTGCTGGCCGGCCGCCGCGGCCCCGCCGCCGACGGCGCCGACACCCTGGTCGCCGAACTGACCGCACTGGGGGCCAGGGTCCGGCTGGAGGCCTGCGACGTCGCCGACCGCGCCGACGTCACCCGCCTGCTGAGCCGGCTGCCCGACGACGCGCCGCTCACGGGCGTCGTCCACGCGGCCGGCGCCACCGACGACGCCGTGCTCACCGCCCTCGACCCGGGCCGTCTGGACACCGTGCTGCGGCCCAAGGCGGACGGCGCCCGGCACCTGCACGACGCCACCGCGCACCTCGGCCCGACGGCGTTCGTGCTGTTCTCCTCCGCGGCCGGCACCTTCGGCGCGCCCGGCCAGGCCAACTACGCGGCCGCGAACGCCTTCCTCGACGGGCTCGCCGCCCACCGGCACGCCCTCGGGCTGCCCGCCGTCTCCGTCGCCTGGGGACTGTGGGACGGCGACAGCGGCATGACCTCCCGGCTGTCCGCCACCGACCGCGGCCGGCTGGCCCGCGGCGGACTGCGCCCGCTGGCCACCGACGAGGCCCTCGCCCTGCTGGACGACGCGCTGACCGCCACGGACCCCGCGGTGATCGCCGTACGCACCGGCTCGGGCACCGCGGGAGTACGCGCGCTGCTCCGCCCCGCTCCCACCGCCGCGGCCCGCCGCACGGTCGAGGCCGGGTCCACCGGCGGACCGGTCACCTCGCGCCTGCTCGCCGGCACCACGCCCGAGGAGGGCCGCGCCCGTCTGCTCGGACTGGTCCGCGACCTGGCCGCCAGCGTGCTGGGCCACCCCTCGGCCGACGCGGTCGAACCCGACCGCCTCTTCACCGAGCAGGGCTTCGACTCCCTGACGGTGGTGGAACTGCGAAACCACCTCGCCTCGGCGACCGGTCTCACCCTGCCCCCCACCCTGCTGTTCGACCACGCCACCCCCGAGGCGCTCGCCGCCCACCTGCACCAGCGCCTCGACGCGGAGCCGCAGCGGGCCGCGGCACCCGCCGGCGGCCCGGCTCCGGCCGGTCCGCCGGTCCGCGCCGAGGACACGATCGGCGGCCTGTTCAAGGCGGCCTGCCTGGACGGCCGGGTGGACGACGGCTTCACGCTGCTCCAGGCGGCGGCCGGACTGCGCCCCACCTTCACCGCCCCGGCCGACCTGCCGTCCGTCCCGGAGGCCATCCGCCTGTCGGCCGGCGACGCCGCCGCACCCCTGGTGTGCTTCAGCTCCTACGTCGCCCTCGCCGGCGTCCACCAGTACGCCCGGTTCGCCTCCCGCTTCCGCGGCCGGCGCGACGTGTGGGCGCTGCCCACCCAGGGCTTCGGCGCCGGGGAGCCGCTGCCCGCCACCTTCGACGCGGTGGCCGACCTGCACGCCGACGCCGTGCACCGCACCGTCGGCGACACCCCGGCGGTCCTGCTCGGCTCCTCCTCCGGCGGCGTGCTGGCCCTGTCCGCGGCCCGGCGCCTGCAGGAGCGCGGCGCGGCACCGGCCGCCGTCGTCCTGCTGGACACCTACATGCCGCGGGCCGACTCGCCGTTCCTGCGCTTCTCCCAGCAGATGCTGAGCGGCATGTTCGAACGTGAGTCGATGTTCGCGCACATGGACACCGACCGGCTGACCGCCATGAGCTGGTACGTGGCGCTCATCGGCGAATGGGAGCCGGGCCCGCTGGACTGCCCGGTCCTGCTGGTGCGTTCCAGCGAACCGCCGGTGCCCCCGGCCCCCGGGGAGGAGCTGCCCGCGCACGAGTGGCAGACGTCCTGGGACCGGGCCCACACCGTGCTCGACGTCCCCGGCAACCACTTCACCATGATGGAGGCGCACGCCCGCTCCACCGCCGACGCCACCGACGGCTGGCTGACCGGCCTCGGCGCCTGACGTGGGTCCGAGGACACAGCGCAAGGGCCCGCCCCCTCATCCGAGGGGACGGGCCCTTGCGTCGTGCCGCGCGGTCACTCGGCCCAGTGCGGCACCTCGGTGACCGTGACCACGGCCGCGCTGCACAGCCAGCCGGGCCCCTGGGACACCAGCAGCACGTGGTCGCCGGGGGACACCGCCCGGGTGCGGACCAGGTGCTCCAGCGTGATGAACACGTCCGCGCCGCCCACGTGCCCCACCGCCCGGCCGAAGTCCCAGCTGCACCGGTCCATCGTCAGCCCCAGCGGCATCATGATCGAGTACTCGATCATCCGGCCGTCCATGTTGATGGGGACGACCTTCGCCAGGTCCGAGGCGTTGATCCCGGCGTCCACCAGGGAACGCTGGATGATGTCCAGGTCGAACAGGGTCAGCTTCTCCATCGTCTCCGACAGCGGCATCTCGCGTTCGGTGAACCGCTGCGCCCGCTCGGCCATGTCGGACATCGACCCGGCGCCCTCGCGCAGCACCAGCGGTCCGTCACCGCGGTGCCACTTCTCCAGCTCGTGCAGCACCCCGGAGTTCAGCGACCGCACCTCGGCGAACCCGCCCTCGTCGCTGACCAGCGCCGCCGCCGCGCCGTCCCCGAGGATGTACGCCTGCCCGAAGCCCCGCCAGCGGTCCATGGTGGGGGAGGAGAAGTTCTCCCCCGTCGTCAGCAGCACCGACCCCGCCTCGGCGGCCCCCGTGAGCTTGCCGATCGCCACCTCCAGCGCGCTGAGCATGCCGTCGCAGCCCTGCTGGAGGAAGAGCGCGGGCAGCCGTCCCAGCCCCAGCTCCCGCAGGATGTAGCCGGGCGGGTACGCGCCTTCGGGTGCCTGGTAGTGGACCGCGCTGTGGATGTGCGCCCCCAGGTCCTCCGGGTCGATCTTCGAGCGGTCCAGCGCGATCCGCGCCGCCGACACCGCCAGGTCCATCGCCGGTACGTCCCCCGCGACATGCGCCCCGGTCAGGCCGTTCGCGGCCTGGATCTCCGCGTCCAGCCGGCCCTCGGCCACCGCCTGCTCGGCACTGGCCCAGGCGGGCAGCACCACGCCCAGCGACTCGACGTACACGTTCTCGACACGCATCTCTTCCTCCTCCTGGCCGGCCTGTCGGGCCGGCCTCCATGGGCGGCGTCGAACACGGCACCGGGCGGCAGCGCACCCCTCGGTGCCCTGCCGCCCGGCGTCGGCCCGCCTCAGCCGGCGAGCAGTTCCTCCCGCAGATGACGGGCCAGCCCCGCCGGTGTCGCGAAGTCGAAGACCACCGACGCCGGCAGCGACAGCCCGGTTGCCGACTCCAGTGCGTTGCGCGCGGTCAGCGCGGTCAGCGAGTCGAAGCCCAGCTCGCGGATCTCCTGGTCGGCGGGCACCTGTCCGGCGCCGGTGCGGCCCAGCGCGTCCGCGAAGTGCCCGCGCACCAGACGCAGCAGGATCTCCTCCTGCTCGGCGCCCGTGAGCGCGGCCAGGCGGTGCCGCAGCCCGCCGGGGTCGGCGACCGCGTCGCGCGCGGCCCGCCGCACCGTGCCCGGCGCGAGGCCGCGCAGCAGCGCGGCGCTCGCCGTGAGGGGCGCGACGGTACGCGGGCGCGGTATCCCGGGCCGCTCGGCGGTGAGCGCCGGCCGTCCGGCGTCGACGGCCGCGGCGAACAGGTCGGCGGCCTCCTCCGGCGGTCCGGCCGGGCCGCGCACCGACACGGCCGCCACCCCCGCCTCCCGCAGCCGGCGGGCGCAGACGTCGAACACCGCCGCGACCGCCGCGTCCGCGGGTCCCGCCTCGCGCGGGCCGGGCGTGGCGAACACCACGGACGTCACCGCGGCGGAGGGTGCAGAGCGGACCAGCTCCAGTGCCGGGTCCACGACGGGGCGCAGCGCGGCGTCCACGTCGGCGTCCCGCTCGGCCCGTACGGAAGCGGCGAACACCACGGTCGCGGGACCGGCGGCGAGCAGTGCCCGGACGGATCCGGCCGGGTCGCCGGGCTCCCACGGCACCGGATCGCCGTCCCACGGCACCGGATCGCCGCCCCCGGTGGCCGTCGGCATCCGGTCGGCCGCGTTCTTCGCGTACGGGCCCGCCAGCAGCGGCCGGAGCCCGGGCCACACGGCCGGCAGGAACGCCGCCGGACCCGCCTCCTCGCCCG
The DNA here is from genome assembly GCF_044540565.1 of Streptomyces sp. NPDC085931. Classification (NCBI taxonomy): domain Bacteria; kingdom Bacillati; phylum Actinomycetota; class Actinomycetes; order Kitasatosporales; family Streptomycetaceae; genus Streptomyces; species Streptomyces sp. NPDC085931. The sequence continues at coordinate 67,246 of NZ_JBITSK010000002.1, read as the reverse complement.
CGGCGAACAGCGCGACCCGCCCGGCCGGGGGACTGTCGGGCACCGCCACCGGCAGCCGGGCCGCTCGCGGCCGGCGGACCTCGCCGCCGCGCAGCGCGAGCCGGGGCTCGCCCGAGGCGACTGCGGCCTCCACCCGCCGCCAGGAGCGTTTGACGGCGTCGGTCTCGATCAGCGCGAACCGGCCCGGCGCCCGGTCCTGGACCGCGCCGACCAGACCCCACACGGCGGCGGCCGCCGGGTCCGGCGGCACGCCGTCCTCCCGGGCGGCGAGGGCGCCGCGGGTCAGCACGACGAGACGGCTGTGCGCGAAGCGGGGACCGGCCCAGTGCCGCACCCAGCCCAGGGCCTCGTCGACGGCCGCGCGCACCGCGTCGGCGGACGACGGTCCCTCCGCCGTTCCGGCCGGCGACACGACCACCACGTCCGGTACCGGGGCGCCCTCCTCCACCGCGGACAGCAGCTCCGGCAGACCGGGCTGGATCTCGCAGTAGCGGCCGGCCGACATCAGCCCCGAGCGGGCCCCCAGCGCGTCCGCGCCGACGACCGTCCAGCGTTCCTGCCGCGGCGGCGTGCGGGGCAGGTCGAAGACGTCCCACACCTCCTCGAACAGGCCGTCCTGCTGGGCCGCGGACGCCGCCCGGACGGCAGCGCGGGCGAACGGGGCGAATGTCACCGAGCGCGCCGTCAGCACCGGGTCCCCGGCACCGTCCGAGGCGTCCACCGACCAGGTCCCGTCCGCCGCGGCCCGCAGCCGCACCCGCAGCACCGACGCGTCCACCGCGTACAGGGACACCTCGCGCCAGGACACCGCGGTCACCGGTTCCGGTGACCTGCCGGCCGCGGCCGCGAACGCCGCCTCCAGCAGGGCCGGGTGCACCTCGAAGCCGTCCCGCGCCGTGGTCCAGTCCGGCAGCGACACCTCCACGAACACCTCGTCGTTCCGCCGCCACACCGCGCCCGGCACCCGGCCGTCCGGCTCGGCGTCACCGGCGCTGTCGCGGCGGGCGCCCTGCGGGGGCCACACGGCCACCGGATCGTCCGGCTCCGGCAGGGCGCCGGGCGCCACCGCGCCCGTCGCGTGCCGGGCCCACGGGCGGTCCGCGGCGCCGTGCGCGTCCCGCCGTCCGTGCACCTCCACGCGCCGCACACCGGCACCGTCCGCCGCGCCCACGGTCACCCGCAGCTGCACACCGTCCTCGCGGGGCACCACCAGCGGCTCGTCGGCCGAGAGTTCGACCACGCGCGCGCAGCCGGCCCGGCCTGCCGCGTACAGCACCAGCTCCAGCAGCGCGGATCCGGCCAGGACCGTGCCGCCGCCGGTCCGCCGCAGCAGCGAGGGGTCGGTCCCGGCGGCCGTGAGACGGCCGGTGTACACCAGTTCCTGCCGGTCGGGCAGCTCGACGCACGCGGTCAGCAACGGGTGACCGGTGTCGTCCAGCCCCAGGTCGGCGGCGCCGGTGTACCGGCGGGCCGACTCCGCGGCCTGCCGGTTCCGGCGCCACAGCAACCGGCCCGCCGCACCGGCCAGTTCCTTGCGGATGACCTTGCCGGCCGGGTTGCGCGGCACCTCGGCGATCTCGTGGATCTCCTCCGGCAGCTTGAACGCCGACAGCCGCTCCCGGCACACGGCCAGCACGGCGTCGACGTCGATCCCGTCCGGGCCCGGCACCAGGTAGGCCGCGGGGACCTCGCCGAGCGACTCGTGCGGGACACCCGCCACGGCCGCGTCGGCCACCCCGGGGGCCGCGGCGAGCGCTTGCTCCACCTCGCGCGGGTGGATGTTCTCCCCGCCGCGGATGATGAGCTCCTTGAGCCGGCCCGTGATCGTCACATAGCCGTCGGCGTCCTGCCGGGCCAGGTCACCGGTGCGGTACCAGCCGTCCGACAGGACGGCCGCGGTCTCCTCCGGCTGCCGGTGGTAGCCCAGCATCAGGGCGGGGCTGGAGACCCAGATCTCCCCCTCGGAGCCCGGTTCGACCTCCGCGCGGGTGCGCGGATCGGTCAGCCGCAGCGTCAGCCCGGGCAGCGGCACCCCGCACGAACCCGGCACGTACGGCCCGCCGGGCAGGTTGGTCGTGATGGCGCCGCCGGTCTCGGTGGAGCCGTAGCTGTCCAGCAGCCCGATGCCGAAGGCGGCCCGGAACTCCTCGTGCAGGGACCGCGGGCAGGAGGAGCCCGCCACCATGCACACCCGCAGCCGCGGCACCTCCACGGCACCGGAGCGGGCCAGCTCCACCATGTGGTGGAACAGCGTCGGCACGCCCACCAGGAACGTGGCGTCCTCCTCCCGCGCCCGGAGCAGCACCTCCTCGGCCGCCGGCGCGTCGGTGATGCGGGCGCTCGCGCCGACGGCGACCACACCGAGCACGCAGATGTTGTGCGCCGCCGCGTGGAAGAGGGGCATCGGCCACACGAGGCGGTCCTGCGGCGACAGCCCCAGCAGCGGGGCGTTGCACGCGGCCGTCGCCCACAGGGAGCCGCGCTGCGTGGAGACGACGCCCTTGGGGCGTCCGGTCGTGCCGGAGGTGTACAGCATCCAGGCCGGCTCGTCCAGGCCCAGGTCGTCGCGGGGCGGGTCGCGCAGCGACCAGGTCGACGCCAGGACCTCCCACTGCGGCAGCGTCTCGTCGCGGGCCTCGGCGAACCCCGGCTCGGAGGCGTCACCGACCAGGATCACCACGACGTCCGGCCGGTCCGCGAGGACCCGGCGCACCTGCGGCAGCTGCGCCGCACCCGTGATGACCACCCGGGCCGCGCAGTCCGCCAGCAGATGGGCCAGTTCGGGGTCGGTCGACTGCGGGTTCAGCGGCACCCCCACGCCGGCGGCGCGGGTGACGGCGAGATAACTCTCCACCGTCTCCACCCGGTTCGGCAGGTAGATCACCGCCGACTCGCCGCGGCCAAGACCCAGGCCCACCAGGTGCCCGGCGACCCGCGCCGTGCGCCGGTCCAGCTCGGCCCAGGTGACCGAGCGGCGGCCGTCCTTGAAGGCGACGCGGTCCGGCTGCCGGGCCGCGTGCCCGGCGAGCAGTTCGTGCACCGGCCGGATCAGATCCGCCCGGAACGTGGCGTCCGTCATCAGGCCGTCCCCCTCAGGCACCGGCCGCACGGTAGCGGCGTACCGCCAGCGTCCGGCACACCACGGCGATGACCACCGACCAGGTCACCGAGACCAGCACCGGATGCTGCGCGGGCCATGCCCCGGTGGCGGCGAGCCCCGGGTTGCCGAACAGCTCGCGGGCCGCCTGCACCGTCGCGCTCAGCGGATTCCACTCGGCGGCCCAGCGCAGCACCGTCGGCAGCGTGGACGGCGCCACGAACGCGTTGGACAGGAACGTCAGCGGGAACAGCCACAGGAAGTTGCTGGTCGCCGCCGCCTCCGGGGCGCGCACCGACAGTCCGACGACGACGCCCACCCACGACAGCGCGTACCCCATGAGCAGCAGCAGCGCGAAGGCCGCGACCGCCCGGAGCACACCGTGGTGGATCCGCCAGCCGACCAGCAGCGCGCAGAGGATCATCACCACGATGACGATCACGTTCTGCACCAGGTCCGCGACCGTGCGCCCGGTCAGCAGCGCGCCGCGCGCCATCGGCAGCGACCGGAACCGGTCCACCATGCCGCTGTGCACGTCGGTGGCCATGCTGACGCTGCTGTTGCTGGCCGTGGCGAACGCGATGGTCTGGGCGAAGAACCCCGGCATCATGAACTCCCGGTAGGCCGCCGGGCCCTGCGCGCCGGGCAGTCCGAAGGAGCCGGCGAACAGGTAGGCGAAGAGCAGCACGAACACCACGGGCTGCACCAGGCTGAGGATCAGCACCTCGGGGATCCGCACCATGCGCAGCACGTTGCGCCGGGTCACCACCAGGACGTCGCGTACGGCCTTGGCGGCCGTACCGGGCTTCAGTTCGGGTACGGCGGGTGCCGCTGCCGACACGTTCATCACTCCTTCTCGCTCGGCGCGCCGACGCCCACCGCGGCCCACCCGGTGCCTGGTGACACGTTCTCGGTCAGGGCCAGGAAGACCTCGTCCAGAGTGGGGCGGCGCAGCCCGATGTCGGTGATCTCGATGCCCTCGGCGTCCAGCGCGTTGACCACCTCCGCCAGCAGCCGCACCCCGCCCTCGGCCGGCGCGGACACCGTGGCCCGGGGCCGGTCGACGTCCGGGGTGCGGCCGGCGAGCCGGGCCAGCAGCCGTGCGGCGGCGTCGAGTTGCTCGGACCAGGACACGACCAGCTCGATGCGCCGGCCGCCGGCCCTGGCCTTGAGGTCGTGGGGGGTTCCCCGGGCGATGATCCGCCCGTGGTCGACCACCGCGAGGTCCTGGGCGAGCCGGTCGGCCTCCTCCAGGTACTGGGTGGTCAGCAGCAGCGTGGTGCCCTGCCGCACCAGATCCTCGATGGCGTCCCACAGCAGCAGCCGGCTCGTCGGGTCCAGACCGACCGACGGCTCGTCCAGGAACATCACCGAGGGCCGCACCACCAGCGCGCACGCCAGGTCCAGGCGGCGCCGCATGCCGCCGGAGTAGGTGCTCGACACCCGGTCGGCGGCGCCGGCCAGGTCGAACCGGTCGAGCAGTTCGTCGGCGCGCCGCCGGGCCGGGCGCGAGCGCAGCCCGTACAGCTCGCCGATCATGCGGAGGTTCTCGCGGCCGGTGAGCCGGTCGTCGACGGCGGCGAACTGGCCCGACAGGCCGATCGCGAGCCGCACCGAGTCCGGGTCGCGGACCACGTCGTGACCGGCCACGGTCGCGGTGCCCGCGTCCGGGCGCAGCAGCGTGGTGAGCAGACGCACCATGGTGGTCTTGCCCGCTCCGTTGGGGCCCAGCAGCCCCAGCACGCTGCCTTCCGGTACGTCCAGGTCGACTCCGTCGACGGCCCGGACATCGCCGAAGGTCTTCACCAGACCCGTGGCGTGAATGGCGCCCGCCATGGGCTTCTCCGTCCTTGTGCGCAGGGGTGGGGGTGGGGGAGCGCGGTCGTCAGGTGGCGGCGATCAGCTTCAGTTCCGGGTGTGCGGTCCCGCCCTCGATGGCCGTGGAGGACACGTGCGAGACGACGCGGTCGTCGACGGGGTCGTTCGCCGGGTCGTCGTGCACCACGAGGTGCTCGTAGGTCGTGGAGCGCTGCGCCGGCACCCGTCCCGCGGCGCGGATCAGGTTGATCAGCTCCATCAGGTTGGAACGGTGCCTGGCGCCCGCGGAGGACACGACGTTCTCCTCGAGCATGACCGAGCCGAGGTCGTCGGCGCCGTAGTGCAGGGAGAGCTGGCCGACCTCCTTGCCGGTGGTCAGCCAGGAGCCCTGGATGTGCGGCACGTTGTCGAGGAACAGCCGGGCGACGGCGATCATCCGCAGATACTCGAACAGGGTGGCCTGGGTACGGCCCTTCAGGTGGTTGTTCTCGGGCTGGTAGGTGTACGGGATGAACGCGCGGAAGCCGCCCGTGCGGTCCTGGACGTCACGGATCATGCGCAGGTGCTCGATGCGCTCGGCGTTGGTCTCACCGGTGCCCATCAGCATCGTGGACGTCGACTCCACGCCCAGGTTGTGCGCGATCTCCATGATCTCCAGCCAGCGCTCGCCGGACTCCTTCAGCGGGGCGATGGCCTTGCGGGGCCGCTCGGGCAGCAGCTCGGCGCCGGCACCGGCGAAGGAGTCGAGGCCGGCGGCGTGGATGCGCTGGATGGCCTCCTCCACGCTGACCTTGGAGATCCGCGCCATGTGCTCGACCTCGGAGGCGCCCAGGCTGTGGATGACGAGCTGCGGGAACTCCTTCTTGATGGCGGCGAAGTGCTTCTCGTAGTACTCGACGCCGTAGTCCGGGTGGTGGCCGCCCTGGAACATGATCTGGGTGCCGCCCAGCTCGACCGTCTCCGCGCAGCGGCGCAGGATGTCGTCGAGGTCGCGGGTCCAGCCCTTGGCGGTGTCCTTCGGCGCGGCGTAGAAGGCGCAGAACCGGCACGCCGTGACGCAGACGTTCGTGTAGTTGATGTTGCGCTCGATGATGTACGTCGCGATGTGCTCGGTGCCTGCGTACCGGCGGCGGCGCACCGCGTCGGCGGCGGCGCCCAGGGCGTGCAGCGGGGCGTCGCGGTAGAGGTCGAGGGCCTCTTCGGGGGTGATCCGCCCACCGGCGGCAGCACGGTCGAGGACGGACTGGAGGGAATGGTGTGGAGGTCGGGACACGGTGCCGGCCTTTCCGGTGGCGTGGTCGGGGAAGTGATCAGGAAGCAGCGGGTTCGAGCAGCCGGACCACGACGTCGGGCGGGAAGCCCGCGTCGTCTCCGCCGACCCGCTGGGCGAACTCGGCGATGCCGGCGAGCTGGGCCCGGCCGAGGCTGAAGTCGAGAGCGGTGGTGTAGTAGCGCTCCAGCGTCGCGGCGTCGAACTCCTCCCATTGGGCGGCCTGTTCGCACACCTTGGTCACCTCGGCCAGCGACAGGTCGCGCGAGGCGAGCAGGTCGGCGTGGACGCGGTGCACCAGCTCCGGCTCCCGGTCCAGGAAGTCGCGGCGTGCCGCGAAGACGGCGAAGACGAACGGCAGACCCGTCCAGTCCTTCCACATCCGGCCCAGGTCGTGCACCCGCAAGCCCATCCTCGGTGCCTCGTGCAGGGCCGCGCGCAAGGCCGCGTCACCGATGACCACGGCGGCCTTTGCCTCGGACATCATGGTGCGCAGGTCGGGCGGGCAGACGTAGTAGTCGGGACGCACCCCGACGCGCTCGGCCAGCAGCAGCTGCGCCAGGCGCACGGAGGTGCGGCTGGTCGAGCCCAGCGCGACACGCTGACCGTCGAGGTCCTCCAGCGGCACCTGGCTGACGATCAGGCAGGACATCACGTCGCCGTCGCTGCCGACCGCGATGTCGGGCAGGGCCACCAGGTCGTCCGCGTGCCGCAGGAACTCCAGCAGGCTGATCGGCCCGATGTCCAGGTCGCCCGCGGCCAGCGCGTCGTTGAGGCCGTCCGGGGTGTCGGTGTGCAGCTCCATGTCGAGGAGGGTGCCGGTGCGGGCCAGCCCCCAGAACAGCGGCAGGCAGTTGAGGAACTGGATGTGCCCCACCCGGGGCCGGCGGCGGCGCACCGGGATCGGCACCGGCGCCGGTGCCTCGGGGGCGAGTTGCTCGGTCATGGTGCACAACTCCCGGAACGGGTCGAGGGGGACGGGCGGCGGAGGGAGCCGGCCGCGGGAGGTCAGGCCGGTCCGGTGGTGCGGCCGGCGGCGAAGTGTTCGGTCAGCACGGCCAGGACCTCGCCGGGCCGCTCCGACAGGAAGAAGTGCCCGCCGGAGAAGACGCGCACGTCGCAGTCGCCCTCGGTGTGCCCGCTCCACGCGCGGGCCTCCTCCAGCGAGGTGCGCGGATCCGCGTCCCCGGTCAGCACGGTGACGGGGCAGCGCAGCCGGGCGCCGGGCTCGCAGCGGTAGGTCTCCACGGCCCGGTAGTCGCTGCGGATGGCGGGCAGCACCATGCGCAGCAGTTCCTCGTCCTGGAGGACCTTGGCGTCCGTGCCGGCCAGGGCGCGCAGTTCGGCGACCACACCGTCGTCGTCGAGCGTGTGCACGTGCTCGTCGCGGGTCCTGGAGGGGGCGCGGCGGCCCGACGCGAACAGCCGGACCGGCCCGGCCCCGTTCCGTTCCATGCGCCGGGCCGTCTCGAAGGCGACCAGGGCTCCCATGCTGTGCCCGAAGAAGGTCAGCGGACGGTCGTCCCAGCCGGCCAGCGCCGCCGCGACCCCGTCCGCGAGTTCGGCGACGGAGGCGGGTCCCGGCTCGTTCCGGCGGTCCTGGCGTCCGGGGTACTGGATCGCGAGGACGTCGACCCTGGGGCTCAGCGCGGCGGCGACGGGCACGTAGAAACTGGCCGACCCGCCGGCGTGCGGAAAGCACACCAGACGGCCGGCCGCGTCGGGAGAGGGCCGGAACCTGCGGATCCACAGGTCGGCGGAGAGGGTGGTGCTCATGGGATGTGGGGTGTCCTTCCCGGGTGTCGACGTGCCCGCTCCGCAGGGCAGGGATGCAGCGTGTGGTGCGCGGGGTGCGGTCCGGAGGGGGCGGGGCCCGCCGGCCGGCACAGGGGCCGGTGCGGCGGTCCCGCCCGGTGGGGGTCGGGGCGGTCAGGCGTCCACGGCGTCGGGTCCGTGGATCTCGACACCGTCGGCGACGCGGCGGACGTGGATGCACTCGCCGGGGCACTCCTTGGCCGAGTCGACCACGTCGGAGAGCACCTCCAGCGGGATCCTCGTCGTCGCGCCGGGTTCCTGCAGCAGTTCGTCCTGCTCGCTCTTCACGTAGGCGAGTCCGTCGATGTCCAGCTCGAACACCTCGGGCGCGTACTGGGCGCAGATGCCGTCACCGGTGCACAGGTCCTGGTCGATCCAGACTTCCAGGTCCTCGTTGTTCGTCGTCTGGGGGGACATTCACACCTGCCTGGCGGAGTCGTCGTGGGTCTGCGGGCGTGGGGGAGAGGAAGTCACAGTGCGGCCGCCGGTTCACACGCGCATGGGCTGCGGGGACTCGCGGCGCGCCGGGTCGGGGCCGTCGTACTCGCGGATGATCTCGTAGCGGGTGTTGCGCTCCACCGGGCGGAAGCCGGCGTCGCGGATCAGGTCGAGGAGGTCCTCACGGGTCAGCTTGTTCGGGGTGCCGTAGTTGTCGGCGTCGTGGGTGATCTTGTACTCGACGACGGAGCCGTCCATGTCGTCCGCGCCGTGCTGGAGGGCCAGTTGCGCGGTCTGCAGGCCGTGCATCACCCAGAACACCTTGACGTGCGGGACGTTGTCGAACAGCAGGCGGGAGACCGCGAAGGTCTTCAGGGCCTCCGCGCCGGTCGCCATCCGGGTGCGGGCCTGGAGGCGGTTGCGGACCTTGCCGTCCTTCATGTCGACGAAGTCGTGCTGGTAGCGCAGCGGGATGAACACCTGGAAGCCGCCGGTCTCGTCCTGCAGTTCACGCAGCCGCAGCACGTGGTCCACGCGGTGGCGGGGCTCCTCGATGTGGCCGTAGAGCATGGTGCACGGGGTCTTCAGGCCCTTCTCGTGCGCCAGGCGGTGGATCCGCGACCAGTCCTCCCAGTGGGTGCGGTGGTCGACGATGTGCTGGCGGACCTCCCAGTCGAAGATCTCCGCGCCGCCGCCGGTCAGCGACTCCAGGCCCGCGTCGATCAGCTCGTCCAGGATCTCGGAGGCGGACAGCCCGGAGATCGTCTCGAAGTGGTGGATCTCGGTGGCCGTGAACGCCTTCAGGCCCACGTTGGGCAGCGCCTTCTTCAGCTCGCGCAGGGAGCGCGGGTAGTAGCGCCACGGCAGGTTCGGGTGCAGCCCGTTGACGATGTGCAGCTCGGAGAGGTGCTCGTTCTCCATCGCCTTCGCCAGCCGGACGGCCTCCTCGATGCGCATCGTGTACGCGTCCGCCTCGCCCGGCTTGCGCTGGAAGGAGCAGTACGCGCAGGAGGCCGTGCACACGTTCGTCATGTTGAGGTGGCGGTTGACGTTGAAGTGCACGACGTCGCCGTTCTTGCGCGTGCGCACCTCGTGCGCCAGACCGCCCAGCCAGGCCAGGTCGTCCGACTCGTACAACGCGATGCCGTCCTCGCGGGACAGCCGCTCACCGGAGTGGACCTTCTCCTCCAGCTCGCGCTTGAGCCCAGCGTCCATGGCCGGGAACCTCCTCGGTCAGTGCCTCGTGGCACACGTAGTGGGTCCGAGCACGCGCAGCACGTGGCTCGTCGGCCCCCCGGAACGGAACGATCTCCCGCGGACCGTGGACCGGCCGTCCCGCCCAGGGACGGGCGGGCGGGACGGACCGAGCCGCACCATCCGGGCGGCCGCGTCGAGGCCGTCCGGCGGGAGCCCGCGGAGCCGGCCAACGATCCGGGTGCCACGGGCCCCGGCCGGACGACGGGGGCATCGACACCGCTCCGGGTGGGGCGCTCCCATCCTCGCGGACGGCAGTCTGGGGAAAACCCCATACCCGCAACGGCTTTGCTGAGGACGACGGCCCCGTGCCGCCCGGCATGTCCCTGGCCGCCCGGCACGTCCCGGGCCGTACGGCACGTTCCGGGTCGCCCGGCACGCCCCCGGCCGTACGGCACGTTCCGGGCCGACCGCCGGACCGCAGACCGAGGGAGCCACCGCCCATGACGTCACCGCTGACCCTGGCGCACTCGCCGTGCCCCAACGACACGTTCGTCTTCCACGCCTGGACCGAGGGGCTGCTCCCGGAAGCCCCCGAGGCGCGGCTCACCTTCGCCGACATCGACGTCACCAACGGGATGGCCGCACGCGGTGAACTGGACGTGCTGAAGATCTCCTACGGGGCACTGCCCCACGTCCTGGACGACTACGCCCTGCTGCCGTGCGGCGGCGCCCTCGGCTACGGGTGCGGCCCCCTCGTCCTGTCCGCCGGACCCGCCGAGCCCACCGCGCTGGCCGGCGCCCGCATCGCCGTCCCCAGCACGAGCTCCACCGCCTACCTGCTGTTCAGGCTGTGGGCCGCCGAAGCCGTACCGGGCGGCGTCGGCGACATCACCGTCCTGCCGTTCCACGAGATCATGCCGGCCGTACGCGACGGCCGCGTCGACGCCGGCCTGGTCATCCACGAGGCCCGCTTCACCTACGAGCGCCACGGTCTGCACCGCGTCGCCGACATGGGCGAGGAATGGGAGAAGCTGACGGGCCTGCCCATCCCCCTCGGCGCCATCGTCGCCCGCCGCTCCCTCGGCGAGCCCCTGCTCCACCGGATCGCCGACACCGTACGGGCCTCGCTGCGCGCCGCCCGCCGCACACCCGCCGCCTCCCGCGCCCACGTCCTGCGGCACGCCCAGGAGATGGAACCGGACGTCGTCGACCGGCACATCGGCCTCTACGTCAACGAGTTCACCGCCGACCTCGGCCAGGACGGCCTGCACGCGGTCCGCGCCCTGCTGGACCGCTCCGCGCGACTGGGCCTGCTGCCGGCGCTGCGGGACGGAGCGCTGGAGATGACCGCCCGCCTGTGAGCGGCACCCCCGCCGCACGCCCCGCCGCACAAGGCACGGGCGGCACAAGGAACGGGCGGCACAAGGCACGGGCCGCACACGGTACCGGCGGCACAAGGCACGGGCGGCACAGGGCTTGGGCGGCTCGGGGGTCCGGGCGGCTCGGGGCAGGGGTGGCCGCCGGACCCGAACGGCACGCACGCGCCCGGCGAACGGCACGGCAACGCTAGAAGTTCTCTTAGAGCCCCCGGCCGAACCTCCGGAACCGTCCCCGGCCGTCCCCATAATCGCCCTGGAGGACGGCCGGGCACCGGGAGCGCCACGGCCGCCCGCCGCGAGGGCCCCGGCCGCCGGACCCGCCCTCGCCCGGCCCCGGCACCCAGGTGCCGGGGCCGACACGATGGCCCGTGCCCCACCGGCGAGCCTCCGCGCCCGCCGCCGAAGGGAGACCGATCCGTGAGCGAGGACAAGCTTCGCGACTTCCTGACCCGCGTCTCCACCGACCTCCAGCGCACCCGCGCACGGCTGCGCCAGGTCGAGGCCAGGGCAACGGAACCCATCGCCGTCGTCTCCATGAGCTGCCGCTACCCGGGCGGCGTCCGCACCCCCGAGGACCTGTGGCGCCTCGTCGACACCGGCACGGACGGTGTCTCCGGCTTCCCCGACGACCGGGGCTGGGACCTGGACGCCCTCTACCACCCCGACCCCGCCCACCCGGGGACCTGCTACACGCGGGAAGGGGGATTCCTGCACGACGCCGCCGACTTCGACCCCGCCTTCTTCGGCATGTCACCCCGCGAGGCACTCGCCACCGACCCGCAGCAGCGGCTGCTGCTCGAACTGACCTGGGAAGCCCTCGAACGCGCCGGCCTGCGCCCCTCCGACCTGCGCGGCAGCGCCACCGGGGTGTTCGCGGGCGTCATGTACAACGACTACGCCACCCGCTTCCCCGAGCCGCCCCCCGGGGTCGAGGGCCACCTCGGCAACGGCAGCGCGGCCAGCATCGCCTCCGGCCGCATCTCCTACACCTTCGGTTTCGAGGGCCCGGCCCTGACCGTCGACACCGCCTGCTCCTCCTCGCTGGTCGCCCTGCACCTGGCCGTCCAGGCACTGCGCGCCGGAGAATGCGACCTCGCCGTGGCCGGCGGCGTCGCCGTCATGTCCACCCCCGTCACCTTCCTGGAGTTCAGCCGGCAGCGCGGACTCTCGCCCGACGGACGCTGCAAGTCCTTCGCCGAGGCGACCGACGGCACCGGCTGGGGCGAGGGCGCGGGCCTGGTCCTGCTCGAACGCCTCTCCGACGCCCAGCGCAACGGCCACCAGGTCCTCGCCGTCATCCGCGGCTCCGCCGTCAACCAGGACGGGGCGAGCAGCGGCCTCACCGCCCCCAACGGCCCCGCACAGCAGCGCGTCATCCGCGCCGCACTGGCCTCCGCCGGGCTCTCCCCGGCCGACGTCGACGCCGTCGAGGCGCACGGCACCGGCACCACCCTCGGCGACCCCATCGAGGCGCAGGCCCTGCTCGCCACCTACGGCCAGGAACGGCCCGACGGGCGGCCCCTGTGGCTGGGCTCCCTCAAGTCGAACATCGGCCACACCCAGGCCGCGGCCGGGGTCGGCGGCGTCATCAAGATGGTCCAGGCCCTGCGCCACGAACGCCTGCCGCGCACCCTGCACGTCGACGCCCCCACCACCAAGGTCGACTGGACCGAGGGCGATGTACGGCTGCTCACCGAACCCGTCGCCTGGCCGCGCACCGAACGCCCGCGCCGTACGGGCGTGTCCGCGTTCGGCGTCTCCGGCACCAACGCCCACGTGATCCTGGAGGAGGCCCCGGCCGCCACCCCGGACGACGACCCGGCCGCCACCCCGGGCGACGCCGCGGACACGGCCCGGCCGGCCGCCCGCACGTCGCCGGTACTGCCCTGGATCCTCAGCGCGCGCACCCCCGCGTCCCTCCAGGGGCAGGCCCGCGCCCTCCTGGACCACATCGAGGCGCACCCCGGCACGGACGACCGGGCCGTCGCCCACACCCTGGCCACCCGACGCACCTTCTTCGAACACCGCGCCGTCGTCCTCGGCACCGACCGGGACGCCCTCCTCGCCGGTCTGCGCGCTCTCGGCGCCGGCGGGTCCCCGGCGAACACGGTGACCGGCACCGCACACCGCGGCGGCAAGGTCGCCTTCCTGTTCTCGGGCCAGGGCGCGCAGCGCGCGGGTATGGGGCGCGAACTGTACGCGGCGTTCCCGGTGTTCGCGGAGGCCTTCGACGCGGTGTGCGCACACGTCGGCGCGGAGCTGAAGGACGTCGTCCTCGGCGCGGACGGCGACGTGCTGGAGCGCACCGAGTGGACGCAGCCGGCGCTGTTCGCGGTCGAGGTGGCACTGTTCCGGCTGGCCGAATCGTGGGGTGTACGGCCGGACTTCGTGGCCGGCCACTCCGTCGGCGAGATCGCGGCCGCTCACGTGGCGGGCGTGCTGTCCCTGGAGGACGCCTGCACGCTGGTGGTGGCACGTGGACGGCTGATGCAGCAACTGCCCCCGGGCGGCGCCATGGTGGCTGTCGAGGCCGCCGAGGACGAGGTCCTCGCACTGCTGGAGGGGCGCGCCGGGCAGGTGTCGGTGGCGGCGGTCAACGGCCCCCGTGCCGTGGTGATCGCGGGTACCGAGGCGGCCTTGACCGAGGTCGCCGATGAGCTGCGGGCGCAGGGCCGGCGCACGTCCCGCCTGCGGGTGTCGCACGCGTTCCACTCGCCCCTGATGGAACCGATGCTGGCCGGGTTCCGCGCGGTCACCGAGCGCCTCACGTACCGGCCCGCCGCGATCCCGGTCGTCTCCACCGTGACCGGCCGGGTGGCGGCGGCCGGTGAGCTGGACGCCGAGTACTGGGTGCGGCACGTCCGGCAGCCGGTGCGTTTCGCGGACGGTGTCACCACCGCCGCGGCGGAGGGGGTCACCCGCTTCCTGGAGGTCGGTCCGGACGCCACCCTCACCGCACTGGCCCGCACCTGCCTGCCGGACGAGCAGGGACCGCTGGTCGTGCCGATGTGCCGCAAGGACCGCGACGAGGCGCACACGGCCGTGTCCGCCCTCGCGTCCCTGCACACCACGGGACTGACCGTCGACTGGAACGCCCTCGTCCCGGGCCCTCAGCCCCATGTCGACCTGCCCACCTACGCCTTCGAGCGGCACCGCTACTGGCTCGACCCGGTCATCGGCCACACCGGCCACCGCGGCGAGCACCCCCTGCTGTCCCACGGCACCCACCTCGCCGACTCGGCCACCGTCATGGCGACCGGACGCCTCTCCCGGCGCGCCCAGCCGTGGCTGGCCGACCTCCCCGCCGGCGGCGGCACCTCGGTACCCGGATCCGTCCTCACCGACCTCGCCCTGCACACCGGACGCGCCCTCGGCGCCCACCACCTCGCCGAACTGCACATCGACGTACCGCTGCCGCTCCCGGCCACCGGTGAGACCGAGGTGCAGACGGTCACCGAGGCGGGCGACGGCGAGGACCGACGGACCTTCGCCCTCTACGCACGGCCCTTCGACCCCGACGCCGACCGGACCGACGAGCTGCGGCCCTGGACGCGCCACGCCCACGGCACACTGACCCGTGCCCAGGACGAGGAACCGGCCGTGAGCGCCGCTCTCACGGAGGGCACCTGGCCGCCTTCCGGCGCGGTTCCGGTCGACCCCGAGGAGCTGTACGGCGCCCTCGACCTCCCCGACGCGCCGAACCCGGCATCGCGCCCCCTCAAGGCCGTGTGGCGCCGGGCGGACGAGATCTTCGCCGACGTCGCACTGAACGAGGGCCAGGAGGCGGACGCCGCACGGTTCGCCGTGCACCCGGCCCTCCTGGACGGCGCGCTCGTCGCACTCACCGCGCTCGGACACCCCGCCCCCCGGCTGCTCACCTGGTCCGGCCTCACCTTGCACGCCCACGCGGCCACCTCGGTCCGCGTCCACATCACCCCGAACTCCGGCACCGGGGCCACGCTCCGGCTGCTGGACGGCGCGGGCGCCCCCGTCCTGACCGCGCGAGCGGTCACGGTCACACCCCACGAGCCGGACGACCTCCCGGCGGACGCCCCGCAGCCCACCGGAGACCTCTACACCGTCACGTGGACCCCCGCCGGGCCCGCCTCCCTGCCGGAACCCGCCTCGACGACCCTCCTCACCGGCCCGGACGACATACTCGCGGACGTCTCCGACACCCCCTACGGCGAACTGGTCGTCGTCCCCTGGCACTCCGCCGACGCCGACGCCGCCACGGCGGCCGGCGCGCACACGTCCACCGCGCACGCCCTGGCCCTGCTCCAGCGCTGGCTCACCGACCCCCGCGCGGCCCGCTCACGGCTCCTCCTGGTCACCCGGCGCGCGGTCGCCGTGACCGGCGACGACACGGTCACCGACCTGGCGGCCGCCGCGGTCCGCGGACTCGTGAAGTCGGCCCAGTCCGAGAACCCGGGCCGCTTCCTGCTCCTCGACACCGATGGCACCCCCTCGGACGACGACCTCGCACTCGCCGCCCGCCTCGACCACGAGGACCTCGCACTCCGCGACGGCCGCCTCCTCGCCCCCACCCTCACCCGAGCGGACACCACCCGGACGGACACCACCCGAGCGGACATCACCGGGACGGACACCACCCGAGCGGACACCACCCGGGCGGGCACGACCGCGCGGACCCCCGTCGCGGCCTTCGACCCGGACCGGACCGTCCTGGTCACCGGCGGCACCGGCACCCTCGGAGCGGCCACGGCCCGCCACCTCGTCGTCCGCCACGGCGTCAGGCACCTCCTGCTCGTGACACGCCGTGGAACGGACGCCCCCGGAACGACCGAACTGGTCGCCGAACTGGCCACCCACGGCGCCCGTACCACCGTGGTGAGCTGTGACGCAGCCGACCGTGACGCCCTCGCCGCCGTCATCCGCGCGATCCCCGACGACCACCCCCTCGGTGCCGTGGTGCACGCCGCCGGCGTGCTCGACGACGGAGTCGTCACGTCCCTCACCCCGGCCCGGCTCTCCACCGTGCTGCGCCCCAAGGTCGATGCCGCGTGCCACCTGCGCGACCTCACCAGGGACCACGAGCTGTCGGCGTTCGTGATGTTCTCCTCGGCCGCTGCCACCCTCGCGGGCCCCGGCCAGGGCAACTACGTGGCCGCGAACAGTTTCCTCGACGCCCTCGCCTCCGCCCTGCGCGCCGAGGGCCGCCCCGTGCTGTCCATCGCCTGGGGACTGTGGGAGGCCGACAGCTCCATGACCCGGGAGCTGACCGGCGCCACCCACCACAGGGCCGCCCGCCACGGCATCACGGCGCTGCCCACCGACGACGCCCTGGCCCTCTTCGACCGCGCCCTGGCCCACACCGGCGGCACCCCCGTCCCGCTGCGCCTGGACCGGTCCGCCCTGCGCCGCACCGCCGACCGGCTCCCGCCTCTGCTGCGCTCCCTGACGGGCCGCCCGGCCCTGCGCACGGCCGTCGCACCCGCGCAGGGGACCCCTGCGGCTCAGGACTTCGCGCGGCTGCCGGAGCCGAGGCGCCGCGACGCGGTGACCGATCTCGTGCGCAGCACCCTGTCCCTCGTGCTGGGACACGCCCCGGGCACACCCGTCGGTCTCGACCAGCCCTTCACCCAACTGGGACTGGACTCCCTGACCTCCCTCGAACTGCGCAACACCCTCAGCCGCGAGACCGGCCTGCCCCTGCCGGCCACCCTCGCCTTCGACTGCCCCACCCCCCGGGCGGTCGCGGACCACCTGCTGACCGCCCTCGCCCCGCCGGCACAGCAGGACGTCCACACGGCCTCGGCGGCCCCGGACGGCACGAGTGGCACGCCGGCCGACGACCCGATCGTCATCGTGGGCATGGGGTGCCGCTTCCCGGGCGGAGTGGAGAGCCCCGAACAGCTCTGGGACGTACTCCTCCGGGCCGAGGACACCATCGGTGAGTTCCCCACCGACCGCGGCTGGTCCGAGGTGCCCACTCCCGGCGGTCCCGACGCGGACTACGTGCGCCTGGGCGGTTTCCTGGACGATGTCGCCGGGTTCGACGCGGAGTTCTTCGGTATCTCGCCGCGTGAGGCGTTGGCGATGGATCCGCAGCAGCGGTTGTTGCTGGAGTCGTCGTGGGAGGCGGTGGAGCGGGCGGGGATCGATCCGAGGTCGCTGCGCGGTCGGGAGGTCGGTGTGTTCACGGGTACCAACGGGCAGGACTATCCGGCTTTGTTGGGTGTGGCGGAGGGTGACTTCGGCGGGTATGTCGGCACGGGCAACGCGGCCAGTGTCATCTCCGGACGTCTGGCTTACGTCCTGGGCCTGGAAGGACCGGCGGTCACCGTCGACACGGCCTGCTCCTCCTCGCTCGTCGCCCTGCACATGGCGGCGCGCTCCCTCACCTCAGGTGAGTGCTCGATGGCCCTGGTCGCCGGAGTCACGGTGATGTCCACCCCGGCCGCCTTCGCGGAGTTCAGCCGTCAGGGTGGTCTGGCGGGTGATGGCCGGTGCAAGGCGTTCGCGGAGGGTGCGGACGGAACCGGCTGGGGTGAAGGCGTCGGGGTACTGCTCGTTGAACGGCTGTCCGATGCGCAGGCGAACGGTCATCGAGTGCTGGCGGTGGTGCGTGGTTCGGCGGTGAATCAGGACGGTGCGTCGAACGGGTTGACGGCGCCGAACGGTCCGTCGCAGCAGCGGGTGATCCGCGCGGCTCTGGCGGACGCGGGGGTGTCGGCGGCGGAGGTGGACGCGGTTGAGGCGCACGGGACGGGTACGCGGTTGGGTGACCCGATCGAGGCGCAGGCGCTGCTGGCCACCTACGGCCAGAACCGTGAAGTCCCCTTGTATGTGGGGTCGGTGAAGTCCAACCTGGGTCATACGCAGGCGGCCGCCGGTGTGGCGGGTGTGATCAAGATGGTGGAGGCGTTGCGGCGTGGTGTGCTGCCGGCGACGCTGCACGTCGACGAGCCGTCCTCGCGGGTGGACTGGTCAGCGGGCGCCGTGCGACTGGTCACGGAACGCCAGGAATGGCCGTCGGTCGACCGGCCCCGCAGGGCGGGTGTCTCCTCCTTCGGCTTCAGCGGCACCAACGCGCACGTCATCCTCGAACAAGCCCCGCAGGAGACGACCACTCGGCCGACGGAACTCGACGCTCCGCCCATGACTCCGTGGCTCGTCTCGGGCGAGGGCGGCGACGCCCTCCGTGCGCAGGCGGTCCGTCTGCACGCGTACGCCCGGACCAGCCCGGACGTCGACCTCAACGCCGTGGCCGCCGCGCTGGCGACGCAGCGGACGTCCTTCACGAATCGCGCCGTCATCCGAGGTCGTGACCGTGAGGAACTCATGGCCGGACTCCTCGCGCTCGCCGAAGGCCGTACCGCGCCTCAGGTCACCGTGGGTGCCGTCGCCGAGGGTCGCACGGCGTTCCTGTTCTCGGGTCAGGGTGCGCAGCGTCCGGGTATGGGGCGTGAACTGTACGAGGCGTTCCCGGTGTTCGCGGAGGCCTTCGACGCGGTGTGCGCACACGTCGGCGCGCAGCTGAAGGACGTCGTCTTCGGTGACGACGCGGAGCGTCTGGCGCGTACGGAGTGGACGCAACCCGCCCTGTTTGCCGTCGAGGTGGCTCTGTTCCGACTGCTGGAGTCCTGGGGTGTGCGCCCGGACTATGTGGGTGGGCATTCAATCGGTGAGATTGCTGCTGCGCATGTGGCCGGGGTGCTGTCCTTGGAGGATGCCTGCACGCTGGTGGCAGCCAGGGGCCGGCTGATGCAGGCCTTGCCCGAGGGCGGCGCCATGATCGCGGTGGAGGCCGCCGAGGACGAGGTGCTGCCGCTGCTGGCCGGGCGTGAGGTGTCGGTGGCGGCGGTCAACGGCCCCCGCGCCGTGGTGATCGCGGGCGACGAGGCGGCTGTGTTCGAGGTCGCCGCCGAGCTGGCCGGACAGGGCCGCCGAACGACTCGCCTGCGTGTCTCTCACGCCTTCCACTCGCCGCTGATGGAGCCGATGCTGGCGGAGTTCCGTGAGGTCGCCGAAGGCATCACCTACACCACTCCGACCCTTCCGGTCGTCTCGAACGTCACCGGACAGCTCGCGTCCGAAGGGGAGTTGACCGCCGACTACTGGGTCCGGCACGTCCGTGAGGCCGTCCGGTTCGCCGATGGCGTCGCCGCCCTCGCGGCGGAAGGCGTCACCCGGTTCCTGGAGATCGGCCCGGACAGCACCCTCACCGCACTCGCCCAGAACTGCCTGCCCGACGCGCACGGTGCGCTCATCGCTGCCACCCTCCGCAAGCACCGCGACGAAGTGGACACCGTGCTGGAGTGTGTGGCCGCCGGGCACACGACCGGGATGGCGGTCGACTGGGCGTCGATGATCGGCACCCGGGCCACGGAGGGTGTGGCACTGCCGACCTACGCCTTCCGGCACGAGCGGTTCTGGCCGCAGACGAAGCGTGCACGGACGGCACCGCTGGCCGAGGGCACCGGGGTCGCGGACGACGCCGACTCCTGGGAGACGGTTGCTCCCGGGGAGTCGCGCGAACTGGCGCGCTCCCTCGGCATCGGTGAGGAGGTCGTCGAGGAGATCGTGTCCGGTCTCGCCGCTCGGCGGCGGGAGCGCGCCCTGCGCGCTCAGGTGGACGGCTGGCGCTACCGCGTCGAATGGGAGGCGGTCGCGCCGCCCTCGGCGCCCAGGGGAACGGGGCGATGGCTGGTGCTCCACCCGGCCGACGGATCGGACGGCCTCGACACCGTCGTCGAGGCACTGCCCGGTTGCCGCACCCTCGCCGTCCCGAAGGGCACCGGCCGTGCTTCTCTGGCACGCGATCTGGTCTCTGCGGCCCGCGGCGATTCCCTCGCCGGAGTGGTCGCCCTGCCCGACTCGCTGTCCTGGGCCCTCACCGCCGTCCAGGCGCTCGGCGACGCCGGCACGGCCGGACCCCTGTGGTGCGTCACCACGGGTGCCGTGTCCGTCGGGCATTCCACGGAGGGCGCTGTGAACCCGGAACGGGCCGCCGTCTGGGGATTCGGGCGCGTGGCTGCCCTGGAGTACCCCGATCGCTGGGGCGGACTGGTCGACCTGCCGGCCACGCCCGACGCGGACACGGCCGGCCTGCTCGCGGCAGCGCTCACCGGCTCGGGCGAGGACCAGCTCGCCCTGCGGGCCGGCAGGATGTTCGCGCGTCGCCTCCGTGAGCATCCGGCCCACCTGCCCGCCGTGACCGGCTGGAAGTCACCGGGGCGGGTGCTCGTCACCGGCGGCACCGGTGCCCTCGGCGGGCACGTGGCGCGCTGGCTCGCCGAGCGCGGCGCGCACGAGATCGTGCTCGCCGGCCGGCGCGGCCCCGACTCCCCGGACGCGGGTCGGCTCGTGGAGGAGATACGCGCCGCCGGAGCGGAGCGGGTGCACGTCGAGCGGTGCGACATGGCCGACCGCGATTCCGTCGCCGCGCTGCTGGCCCGACACCGCGTCGACGCCGTTTTCCATGCCGCCGGCGTACCCGACTCCACGCCCATCGACGAGGTCGACGACGCTCACCTGGCCGACGTGTGGTCGGCGAAGGCGGCCGGTGCGCTGTACCTGGACGAGTTGACGCGGGGATGGGGGCTGGAGGCGTTCGTCGTCTTCTCGTCGATCGCGGGCGTGTGGGGGAGCGGCGGGCAGAGCGTGTACGCGGCGGCGAACGCGTGCGCCGACGCCGTGGTGGAAGCGCGTCGTGGCCGTGGCGAGACGGGACTGTCGGTGGCGTGGGGCCCGTGGTCGGGCGGGGGAATGGTGTCGAGTGTGGGTGCGGTGGAGCTGAAGCGTCGAGGGTTGCAGGTGATGGAGCCTCGGCACGCACTGCTGGGACTGGGGCGTGCGCTGGAGGCGGGTGACGGCCTGGTCGTGGTGGCCGATGTGGCATGGGAGCGCTTCGTCCCCGCGTTCACCAGCCGTCGGCCCAGCCGCCTGCTGAGCACGGTCCGCGCCCTCGACACCGGCGACTCCGCCGTCAGCGCAGGGACGACGGAGAGTACGACGGGGAGTGCGACGAGCACGACGGCCAACTCGGCCGAGGACGCTCGCGAGCGTCTGGTACGCCGCCTGGCCGACCGGCCCGAGAAGGAACGGCGCCGGGCCCTGCGCGAGCTCGTCCAGGAGCGGGCGACTGCGGTGCTCGGCCGGTCCGCCGATCGTGTGGTGCACGTCGACCGGCCCTTCAAGGACGTCGGATTCGACTCCCTCACCGCCGTCGAACTGCGGAACGGACTGAGCGCCGAAACCGGCCTGCGACTGCCCCCGTCCCTCGTCTTCGACCACCCGACGCCTCGGCACCTCGCCGATCACCTCCACGACGAACTCTTCGCGCCGCAGTCGGCCACCAGCCCGCTTCCCGCGGCCACCGGGCGGGACGAGACCCGTCTCCGCGAAGCCCTCGCCGCCATCCCCTACGCCACATGGCAGGAGAGCGGCCTGCTGACGGCCGTGCTCGCCCTGGCGGAGAGCGAGAAACGAGCGTCGGACACACAGCCCCAGACCACCGACGCCGGCGCTACCGCTGCCGACGACAACGGCATCGGCTCCATGGACGTCGACGCCCTCGTCCAGCTGGCCCTCGGCGACACCTCGTCCTGAGGCTGCGCCGCCCGAGGCACCGTGTCCCCCCGCCCGCTGTCCTCGCCACCCGTCCGCCCGAGTACGGATCACCCACCAGTGGAGCTGAGCATGTCCACCCCCGAAGAGCGCGTCGTCGCCGCGCTGCGCGCGTCCCTGCTCGAGAACGAGCGCCTTCGCCGGCACAACGAGGAACTCCTTCGGACGGCGAAGGAGCCGATAGCCATCGTCGGCATGGCCTGCCGCTACCCGGGTGACGTCACCGGTCCGGACGATCTGTGGCGGCTGGTCGACGCCGGCGTCGACGCCATCTCCCCGTTCCCCGCCGACCGGGGCTGGGACACCGAGGACCACACCAGTCCGTCCACCACGGACCAGGGCGGGTTCGTCGCCACGGCGACCGAGTTCGACGCCGGGTTCTTCGGTATCTCTCCGCGTGAAGCGCTGGCCATGGACCCTCAGCAGCGGCTCGTCCTGGAGGCGTCCTGGGAGGCGCTCGAACGGGCGGGCCTCACCTCCGCCTCCGTGCGCGGAAGCCGGACCGGCGTGTTCATCGGCTGCAGCAACCAGAACTACGGCGCCGACACAGGTGACGAACTGCCCGAAGGGATCGAAGGGCACCTGCTCACCGGCAACGCGGCCAGCGTGGTGTCGGGCCGGGTGTCCTACGTCCTGGGCCTGGAAGGACCGGCCGTCACGGTGGACACCGCGTGCTCGTCGTCGCTGGTGGCGCTGCACCTGGCGGTCCAGTCGCTCCGGTCGGGAGAGTGCGACCTCGCGCTCGCGGGCGGTGTGACGGTGATGTCCACACCCGACGTCTTCACCGAGTTCAGTCGTCAGGGTGGTCTGGCGGGTGACGGCCGGTGCAAGGCGTTCGCAGAGGGTGCGGACGGCACCGGCTGGGGTGAAGGCGTCGGGGTACTGCTCGTTGAACGGCTGTCCGATGCGCAGGCGAACGGTCATCGAGTGCTGGCGGTGGTGCGCGGTTCGGCGGTGAACCAGGACGGTGCGTCGAACGGGTTGACGGCGCCGAACGGTCCGTCGCAGCAGCGCGTCATCCGCGCGGCACTGGCGGACGCGGGCGTGTCGGCGGCGGAGGTGGACGCGGTCGAGGCACACGGCACCGGTACGCGGTTGGGTGACCCGATCGAGGCGCAGGCGCTGCTGGCCACCTACGGCCAAGACCGCGAAGTCCCCCTGTTCCTGGGGTCGGTGAAGTCCAACCTTGGCCATACGCAGGCGGCCGCCGGTGTGGCGGGTGTGATCAAGATGGTGGAGGCGCTGCGGCGCGGTGTGCTGCCGGCGACGCTGCACGTGGACGAGCCCTCTTCGCGGGTGGACTGGTCGGCGGGCGAAGTACGGCTCCTGACCGAGCGGCGCTCATGGCCCGACACCGGCAGCCGTCCCCGACGCGCCGCCGTCTCGGCGTTCGGCGTCAGCGGCACCAACGCTCACGTCATCCTGGAACAGGGTCCCGTGCCCGCGGTCACCGAGCCGCCCGCCTCCGTGACGGGCGGCGAGCCGACCGTCTGGCTGCTCTCCGGCCGCAGCGAGGAGGCACTGCGCGCCCAGGCTCGCAACCTCCGCGCCTTCGCCGATCAGCACCCGGAAACACCGGCGGCCCTCACCGGACTCGCCCTCGCGACGACCCGCACCCACTTCGAGCACCGGGCTGTCGTCGTCGGCGGGCCCCCGCGTCTCGTCGACGCGCTGGCCGAACTCGGCTCCGGGACCACGCCGTACGACGTCGTGATCGGCCGGGACCGGGGCGAGGCACGACAGGCGTTCCTGTTCTCGGGTCAGGGTGCGCAGCGCGCGGGTATGGGGCGTGAACTGTACGAGGCGTTCCCGGTGTTCGCGGAGGCCTTCGACGCGGTGTGCGCGCACGTCGGCGCGGAGCTGAAGGACATCGTGTTCGGTGACGACGCGGAGCGTCTGGCGCGTACGGAGTGGACGCAGCCCGCGCTGTTCGCCGTCGAGGTGGCGTTGTTCCGGCTGCTGGAGTCGTGGGGCGTGCGCCCGGACTTCGTGGGCGGGCACTCCATCGGTGAGATCGCGGCCGCTCACGTGGCCGGGGTGCTGTCCCTGGAGGACGCCTGCACGCTCGTGAGCGCGCGGGGCCGGCTGATGCAGGCCCTGCCCGAGGGCGGCGCCATGATCGCGGTGGAGGCCGCCGAGGACGAGGTGCTGCCGCTGCTGGCCGGGCGTGAGGTGTCGGTGGCGGCCGTCAACGGCCCCCGTGCCGTGGTGATCGCGGGCGACGAGGCGGCTGTGTCCGAGGTCGCCGCCGAGCTGGCCGGGCAGGGCCGCCGCACCACCCGTCTGCGCGTCTCCCACGCCTTCCACTCACCCCTGATGGAACCGATGCTGGCGGAGTTCCGTGAGGTCGCCGAAAGCATCACCTACACCACCCCCGCCCTCCCGATCGTCTCCAATGTCACCGGACAGCTCGCGGCCGAGGGGGAGTTGACGGCCGACTACTGGGTCCGGCACGTCCGTGAGGCCGTCCGGTTCGCCGATGGCGTCGCCGCCCTGGCGGCGGAAGGCGTCACCCGGTTCCTGGAGATCGGCCCGGACAGCACTCTCACCGCACTCGCCCAGAACTGCCTGCCCGACGCGCACGACTCACTGTTCGTGTCCGTTCTGCGTAAGGACGACTCGGAGCGCGTCGCCGTTCTTCGGGCGGCCGCACGCCTCCACGTCGACGGCGGTGAGGTCGACTGGCCCGGCGTGCTGGGCGACCGCGACGGGACACCCGAAATGGAGCTGCCCACCTATCCCTTCCAGCGCAGCCGCTACTGGCTGGGGCCGAAGGACTCGGCCAAGGACGCTCCGACAGGCCCCGCCCGCGCCTCCGCAGTCGTCGACGCTGCCTTCTGGTCCGCCGTCGAACGGCAGGACGTCACCGGCCTCGCCGCGGATCTCGACCTCGCGCCGGAGGCACTCGACGCGGTGGTCCCCGCGCTGTCCGACTGGTACCGGCGCCGGCAGGACCAGGCGGAACTGGACGCCCTGTGCCATGAGGTCTCCTGGCGCCCTCTGACAGGCGACGACATGGTGCCCGTCGCCGCAGCTGCAGCCTCCCGCGTGGACCGCTGGACGGTCCTCGCGCCCAAGGACCCGGACCCCTCGGTGCGGGCGTTGGCGGACGAACTCGCGGAGGGACTGCGCGCCCAGGGACTGGCGATACGGATCTGTCAGGTCGACGCCGCGGATCCGGAAGCCTGCGCCGCAGCCGTCCTCACCGCCACCCCCACCGCCACTGCGACGGACACGGAGACGGACACGGCGGGAGTCCCGCAAGGGGCCCAAGCCCCGCACGGCATCCTCTCCCTGCTGGGCTTCTCCACGTCGACGGACGCCGTCGTCGCAACGCTCACCGCCGTGCAGGCGCTGGCCCGGGAGGTTCCCGGCGCGAGGCTGTGGGCGATCACTCAGGGCGCCGTCGCCGTCGGCGGCCCGGACCACATCACCCGCCTGTCCCACAGTGCGGTCTGGGGACTCGGCCGGGTCGTCGCCCTGGAGCACCCGGACCTCTGGGGCGGCCTGATCGACCTTCCCGCGCGGACGGATCACCGGGTATGGACCCGACTGGCGTCGGCGCTGATGCGCCTGAAGCCGGGCGAGGACCAGGTCGCGCTGCGTTCCCACGGCATGTTCGGACGCCGGGTGAAGCCCTCCGCGCCGCTCGCAGCGCGCATGGCTTCCGTCGCCGACGCCGGCTGGACACCGGGTGAGGGCGCCGTGCTCATCACCGGCGGCACCGGCGCCCTGGGCGCTCAGGTGGCACGCTGGGCCGTCCAGCGGGGTGCCCGCCGCCTCCTCCTGGTCAGCCGCCGGGGCGAACAGGCTCCCGGCGCCGCGGAACTCCGTGCCGAACTGGAGCAGTCGGGCGCTCGCGTGACCATCGCGGCCGTGGACCTCTCCGTCCGCGAGCAACTGGTCGCCCTCCTCGCGGAGTACTCCGTCGACGCGGTGTTCCACGCGGCCGGGGACCTGGAGGACGGGACGGTCCTCACCACGGACGCCGACCAGGTGCGGCGCGTGATGGGACCGAAGGCCGACGGAGCGCTGCTGCTGGACGAACTGACCACCGGCACCGACCTCACCGCGTTCGTCCTGTTCTCCTCCCTGGCCGGAACGATCGGCAGCCCGGGGCAGGGCGCGTACGCGGCCGCCAACGCGGTGCTGGACGCGCTGGCCGAGCGGCGCCGCGCCGAGGGCCTGCCCGCGACGTCCATCGCGTGGGGCCCCTGGGCGGGCGCCGGCATGGCCGCAGTCGCCGGCGGCCGACGCCGCGGACAGGGGGCAGTGACCCCGCTCCCTCCCGAGACCGCCCTGTCGGCGCTGGGAGCGCTGGTCGACGCCGGAGCCGTCACCCGGCTCGTCGTCGCGGCCGACTGGAGCCGCTTCGTGCCCGCGTTCACCACCTCGCGGCCCAGCGCACTTCTCACCCCGCTGAGTCCGGTGCCGACCGCCTCCCCGGGCCGGGCCGCCGCCCGCGACGCCGGAGGGACCACGGACGACCTGCGCCTGCGCGTCAACTCCCTGCCCCGCGAGGCCGGACAACGTCTGGTCCTGGACGAGGTGCGCGAGCGTGCGGCGGCCGTCCTCGGCCACGCCGGGACGGAACAGGTGGGCCCCGATCGGGCGTTCCGCGACCTCGGCGTCGACTCGCTGATCGCGGTGGAACTGCGCAACGTCCTGGCGGCGGGCTGTGGAGTCACGCTGCCGGCCACGGCCGTCTTCGACCACCCGACCCCGCAGGACCTCGCCGCTCACATCTACGGCGCACTGCGCGAGGACACCGACACCGCCGTCACGGCCACCGTTTCCACGGTCGCCGTCACCGACGAGCCGGTGGCGATCGTCGGGATGGCCTGCCGTTTCCCGGGCGGCGTCGACTCTCCGGAGAGCCTGTGGGCGCTGCTGGAGGAAGGGCGCGACGGCATCACCGACTTCCCCGCCGACCGTGGCTGGACCGGCCTGGACGCGCTCTACGAACACTACGCACGTTCAGGGGACGGCACGGCGGACGCGGACTACGTGCGCCTGGGCGGTTTCCTGGACGATGTCGCCGGGTTCGACGCGGAGTTCTTCGGTATCTCGCCGCGTGAGGCGTTGGCGATGGATCCGCAGCAGCGGTTGTTGCTGGAGTCGTCGTGGGAGGCGGTGGAGCGGGCGGGGATCGACCCGAGGTCGCTGCGTGGTCGGCAGGTGGGTGTGTTCACGGGTACCAACGGGCAGGATTATCCGGCCTTGTTGGGTGTGGCGGAGGGTGACTTCGGCGGGTATGTCGGCACGGGCAACGCGGCGAGCGTGATGTCCGGTCGTCTGGCCTACGTCCTGGGCCTTGAGGGTCCGGCGGTCACGGTGGACACGGCGTGTTCTTCCTCGCTCGTCGCGCTGCACATGGCGGTGCGGTCGTTGCGGTCGGGGGAGTGTGATCTGGCGCTGGCCGGTGGTGTGACGGTGATGTCGACGCCGGGTGCTTTCGTGGAGTTCAGTCGTCAGGGTGGTCTGGCGGGTGATGGCCGGTGCAAGGCGTTCGCGGAGGGTGCGGACGGTACCGGCTGGGGTGAAGGTGTCGGGGTACTGCTGGTGGAGCGGCTGTCCGATGCGCAGAAGCAGGGTCATCGGGTGCTGGCGGTGGTGCGCGGTTCGGCGGTGAATCAGGATGGTGCGTCGAACGGGTTGACGGCGCCGAACGGTCCGTCGCAGCAGCGGGTGATCCGCGCGGCTCTGGCGGATGCCGGGGTGTCGGCGGCGGAGGTGGACGCGGTCGAGGCGCACGGGACGGGTACGCGGTTGGGTGACCCGATCGAGGCGCAGGCACTGCTGGCCACCTACGGACAGGACCGCGAAGTCCCCCTGTTCCTGGGGTCGGTGAAGTCGAACCTGGGTCATACGCAGGCGGCCGCCGGCGTGGCCGGTGTGATCAAGATGGTGGAGGCGTTGCGGCGTGGTGTGCTGCCGGCGACCCTGCACGTGGACGAGCCGTCCTCGCGGGTGGACTGGTCGGCGGGCGCCGTGCGACTGGTCACCGAGCGCCAGGAGTGGCCGTCGGTGGACCGGCCCCGTCGGGCGGGAGTCTCCTCGTTCGGGCTCAGCGGCACCAACGCCCACGTCATCCTCGAACAAGCGCCTCCGGCGGAGACGAAGTTCCATCCCGACGCCGATGGCGTGTTGGTGCCCTGGCTCGTCAGCGGCCGGAGCGAGGCGGCTCTGCGTGCCCAGGCCGGCCGACTCCTCGCTGCTGTGGAGGAGCTGCCCGCGCCCGGTCTGGCGGACTTCGCGGGGGCGCTCGCGAGCGCCCGGTCGTCGTTCCAGCACCGTGCCGTGGTGATCGCCGCTGACCGGGACACGTTCGTCCGCGATCTACGCGCCCTGCACCTGGGCGGCGAGCCGGGCGCACACACGGTCACCGGCGAGACCCGCCACGGTCGCACGGCGTTCCTGTTCTCGGGCCAGGGTGCGCAGCGCGCCGGTATGGGGCGTGAACTGTACGAGGCGTTCCCGGTGTTCGCAGACGCCTTCGACGCGGTGTGCGCGCACGTCGGCGCGGAGCTGAAGGACATCGTCTTCGGCGACGACGCGGAGCGCCTGGCACGTACGGAGTGGACGCAACCCGCCCTGTTCGCCGTCGAGGTGGCGTTGTTCCGGCTGCTGGAGTCCTGGGGTGTGCGCCCGGAGTTCGTCGGCGGGCACTCCATCGGTGAGATCGCGGCCGCTCACGTGGCCGGGGTGCTGTCCCTGGAGGACGCCTGCACGCTGGTGGCAGCCAGGGGCCGGCTGATGCAGGCGCTGCCGTCGGGTGGGGCGATGGTGGCGGTGGAGGCCGCCGAGGAGGAGGTGCTGCCGCTGCTGGCCGGGCGTGAGGTGTCGGTGGCGGCGGTCAACGGCCCGCGCGCCGTGGTGATCGCGGGTGACGAGGCGGCCGTCTCCGAAGTCGCCGACGAGCTGGCCGGACAGGGCCGCCGCACCACCCGCCTGCGCGTCTCCCACGCCTTCCACTCGCCGCTGATGGAACCGATGCTGGCGGAGTTCCGTGAGGTCGCCGAAGGCATCACCTACACCACCCCCGCCCTCCCGGTCGTCTCCAATGTCACCGGACAGCTCGCGGCCGAAGGGGAGTTGACGACCGCCGAGTACTGGGTCCGGCACGTCCGTGAGGCCGTCCGGTTCGCCGACGGCGTCGCCGCCCTCGCGGCGGAAGGCGTCACCCGGTTCGTCGAGATCGGCCCCGACGCCACCCTGACCGCCCTCACCCGCACCGTCCTCGGTGACGCCACCGACCCGGTCTGCGTGCCGTTGATGCGCCGCGACGCGGCCGAAGAACTCGCCCTGTTGCGCGGACTGGCCGTCTTCCACTCGAGCGGTGGCAGCGTCGACTGGACGGCGTTGCCGGTCATTCGTACGCAGGCCCACGTGGACCTTCCCACGTACCCCTTCCAGCGCACCCGGTACTGGCCCGCTGCCGACGCGCCCGCCGCCTCGCGCGTGTCCGCCGCGTCGGCCTCCCAGGTGTCCTCCCGGGCGCCCTCCACGGACGGGGCCTTCTGGTCGATCGTCGAGCACGAGAGTCCCCAGGACCTGGCCGGCCGTCTCGGGGTTCCGGAAGACGCTCTGGAGACCGTGCTGCCCGCCCTGGCCTCTCTGCGGCGCGAGCATGCCGTACGCGAGGAGGTCGACCACTGGCGGTACCGCGTCGACTGGGAGCCGGTCGACGCGGGAGCGGCCGGGCCTGTGCGGGGACGCTGGCTGCTGCTGCAGCCGTCTGGCGACGCCGTGCCCCTCGAAGGGCTCGAGGAGTTCGTACCGGGGCTGGAGCGCGTGGACTGCGGGGTCCGGGACCGTGAGGGGCTGACCCGTCTGCTCGGTTCGGTCGTCGAGGGGGAGGCGCCGGCCGGCGTGCTCTCCTGCCTGACGGGTGCCGCGTCCGGTGCCGACGACGGCGCTTCCGGCGTGGTCGCCGCCGTGGCGGACACCATGGCGCTGATCCAGGCGCTCGGTGACGCCTCCGTGACCGCGCCGCTGTGGGTGGTCACGCACACCGGCCCCGGGCCGGGCGACGCGCCCGAGGACCCGGCGCAGGCCGCTGTGTGGGGTCTGGGGCGGGTGGCCGCGCTGGAGCATCCCGACCGGTGGGGCGGGCTGATCGACGTGTCGCCCCGGGCGAGCCGAACAGAACTCACTCGCCTGGCCTCCGTTCTGGCGCGTGCCGACGAGGACCAGGTGTCCTTGCGTGGCACCGCGGTGTACGCGCGACGCCTGCGCCCGGCCCCGCCCGGCGGCACCGTGCCGGCCGGCGACTGGACGGCTCCGGCCCGGATGCTGGTCACGGGCGGCACCGGTGCGCTCGGCGGCCGGGTCGCCCAGTGGTTCGCCGAACACGGCACCCGGGAACTCGTCCTGACGAGCCGCGGCGGGTCCGCCTCGCCCGGCGCCGCCGATCTCGTGGCGCGGCTGCGTGCGGCCGGAGCGCAGCGCGTCGACGTCGTGGCGTGCGATGTCGCCGAGCGCGCCGAGGTGGCCGACCTGCTCACCGCCCACCGGGTCGACGGCATCGCCCACGTGGCGGGCGTCCTGGACGACGACCTCATCGACGCGATGACGCCGAAACGCCTGGAGCACGTGCTGCGGGCCAAGGCTCTGGGGGCGGTGCACCTGGATGAGCTGACGCGGGGGTGGGCTCTGGAGGTGTTCGTGGTGTTCTCGTCGATCGCCGGTGTGTGGGGGAGTGGCGGTCAGGGCGCCTATGCGGCTGCCAACGCGTGCGCCGACGCGGTCGTGCGGGCACGTCGCGGGCGGGGCGAGGTGGGAACCTCGGTGGCGTGGGGCCCCTGGTCGGGCGGGGGAATGGTGTCGAGCGCGGCGGCGGTGGAACTGCGGCGTCGGGGGTTGCGGGTGATGGAGCCGGCCCGTGCCCTCGTGGGACTGGGGCGTGCGATGGAGGTGGCGGACGGCACGGTGGTCGTGGCGGACGTGGAGTGGGAACGGTTCGTTCCCGCGTTCACCAGCCGCCGGCCCAGCCCGTTGCTGACCACCCTTCCCCAAGCGGAGGCCGTGACGGACCGGAGAGGCACTCCCGAGCAGCACGGCGGCGGCGGAGTCCGGCCCGCACTGGTGGAACGGGTGATGTCGCTGCCGGACGCGGACCGGCCGGCCGCCCTCCTGCTCCATGTGCGGCAGGTCGCGGCCGTGGCGCTCGGGCACGCCGACCCGGGCGCCGTGCCCGCGGACCGGGCCTTCCGCGACATGGGATTCGACTCGCTGACGGCCGTCGAGCTGCGTGACCGGCTCACGAGGGACACGGGACTGCGACTGCCCTCGACGCTCGTCTTCGACCATCCCACCCCCGCCGCCCTCGCCCGCCACCTGGACGGCGAACTGACCGGTGGGGGCGGGACGGTGACGGGCCTGCTGGCCGATCTGGAGACCGGCATCGCGCGCATCCTGCAGGCGGATCCGGACCGGGACGCGCGCACGTTGCTGGGTACCCGGCTGCGGGCGCTGCTCGCGGAGGTCGAGGGCGTGCCGGCCGACGAGACGGACGCGGGCGGTGCCTCGCTCAGCGACCTTCTGGAGGAGGCGAGCGACGACGAGTTGTTCGACTTCATCAGCCGCGAACTGGAGCAGTAGGCGGCGGGCCCGGGGCGGCGGGCTTCCGCCTCGGGCACACGTGTCGGCGGCCGTACCAGTAGGGATGGTACGGCCGCCGCTTCACCCGAGGTGAGGGCCGGAGCCCGGCTCGGTCGGTCGCGATCCGCGCTCGCTGCGGGAGCCGGACCGCCCCGTGGTTACTTGATGAACTCCGGCAGCACGCGAGGCGGCCACTGACCCACCGTCAACATGCCCATGGAATGGGCGCGAGCCACCAGCGCGGCCCGGTTGGGGGCCTTGAGCTTCCGCAGCATGAGGCCGACGTGGTACTCGACGCCCTGTCTGCTGAGATAGAGCTTGGCGGCGAGCTGCACGGTCGAGGCGCCCGCGGCGACCCCCTCCAGGACCTGTGCGTCGAGCTTGCTGAGCAGCCGCTCGCGAGGGATGCCGACCACGTCCTTCACGTCCGTGCCGTCCACCTCCGTGTCCGGCCGTACCTGCACGACGATTCCGGCCAGGCGCCCGGTGCTGTTCTGCACGGCGATGCCGGTCAGTTCACCGGAGAAGATCCGGCCGGCGTTCCCCAGGCCGACCATGCGCTCGGCGAAGCGCTGCGAGCGGCCCTCGGCGAGCCGGGCGAAGTGACGGTTGAGCACGGTAGGGGCCGAGGGGTGGAGCAGTTCGTACAGGTTGCGGCCGCAGGTGTCGGCCGAGGTGCGGCCGAACTGGCGCGAGAAATTGGGTTCAGCGGCCACGATGTGCATCTCGGGATCTATGTGGGCCGTGTAAAAGCGTCGATTACTCAGTGCATGAGCTCGGTTCTCCTGGGTATTTCTGTGGGCGCCCGCAAGATGCGGCGGGGAGATCCTGTCCCTGGTGTGCGAGACACTAGCTGCGTGCGTGGTCACTGCGACGCACCGTCTTTCTGCGTTCAGATGTGGGGGATGCCCGTACCACCTGAGAGCGCATCTGATCACAGGTGGTACGAACTCGGCCGGGTCGCGGTCACTGACCCGCCGAGTTTTCTCTGATCAACTGCGGGAGAGCCTAGGAATGTCCCTACAGACCGGTCAAGCAAACCTTTGCGTGGCGCCAAAACACTGTGGTTCGGTGGTTCGGTGGTGCGGCCCGTGAGGGGCCACGGGGCGCCGCCCGAACCGCTGTTGCCCGGCCTGACCGGCCAAGTCCTCGCTGGACGGTTGCGTGCCGCCCGCTCCTTCCCGTCGTCTCCGTGACGACCGCGGCCGGCCGGTCGGCGGGATCGCCCGAGGCGCCGGTCCTGCCCGCGTGACCGTTTGCCTCCTGTGGATGCCCGTTTGCTGCCCGATCGGACGGCGGGCAGGGGAAGGGTGGCGGACCGGTATGCGTCACGAGTCCGGTGTTCCGCCGAGTTCCTCGAGGGCTCGGGCAAGATCCGGGCGGCCCGGGATGCCCAGCTTGCGGTACGAGTTCGTCAGATGCTTTTCCACCATGCGTGAACTCGTGCCCAGCCTGGCTGAAATCGCCGAATTGCTCAGACCGGTCGCCGCCAGCTCCGCCACTTTGCGCTCGGACGGAGTCAGCAGGTCCGTTCTGGCGGAAGTCCGGGGAGCGTGCTCGTCCCTCTTCAGCGCGATTGCCCGAGCCAGGGAGTCGGCTCCGTTGTCGACGGCGAGTTCGTGCGCCCGTTTGAGTGCGGACGCGCGCCGTCTGCGGTCCGTTTCGGGGTGGGTGCCGAGGGCGTACAGCGCCTGGCACAGTTCGTGCGTGTTGCTGCCCTTCTCCAGCACCTCGACGGCCTCCTGCAGCAGCGTCACGCCCTCCCGCCCCGGGGAGACCCTGCCCAGGGCCACCAGGGCGCGTCCCAGCCTGACCGGGGCGCCCCAGGCGCGGGAGCGCTCGACCTCCAGAAGTGCGGAGGCCACCGCCTCCTCGTGCTCGCCGAGACGGTGGTGCATGAGGGCGGCGCAGGACGCCCAGGGAACCGTGACCGGGTTGTGCCAGCCGATGCGCTCCGCGCGCTGGCCCGCCGTCCGGAAGTGGACCAGCGCGGTGCGGGTCTCGCCGCGCCCGGCCGCGATGGTGCCCCGGGCCAGGTGCAGCAGGGCGGCCAAGTGCTGGTTCTCGACGTGCAGTCGGTGCCGGGTGAGGATCTGCTCCGCGAGGTGCGGCTCCTCGGTGTGGAGGGCGACGATGGCCAGGACCGCGGCGCAGATGGTCGGCAGGCCTCCGCTGTCGGGCCCGGCCAGCGCGTCGGCCTGGACCACCTTCTGCCGGGCGTGCGCCAGCCGGCCGTCGGCGAGCGCGACCAGGGCCTGCTCCGCGCGGATGACGGCCTGCTCCACCTCCCCGCCCCTGCGCTGGGCGAGCAGGTGAGCCTCGCGCAGCCAGCCGGCCGCGCCTTTCGTGCGGCCGGCGCCGGCCAGGATGTTGATGGCCAGCGGCATGGTGCTGTGGACGTGCTCGGGGGCGGGGGGCTCACGCTCCAGCAACTGGGTGCACAGCGCCGTCAGCTCCTCGGCGGAGGCGGAGTTGGAGACGAACGCGATGTGCATGAGGGATGTCACCAGCTCGCGTTCCCCGGTCGTTCGCAGGGCGGGGGAGGGGCCCAGTGACCGGAACCGCCGCAGGGCCCGCTGCGCATGGGCGGGATCCTGCGCCGACAGCACGTGCTCGCGGGCCTCCAGGCGCAGTGCGAGCTCTCGTTCGATCCAGTCGTCCGGCTCGGACCGGCCCAGTTCCTCCGTCACGGCGCGCCGGACGGCGTCGATGCCGAACGCGGCGGGGTCCATCAGCAGCGGACCCAGCCGGGTCACGGCGTCGGCCCGCTCCCGTACCGACTCCAGCAGCGGTACGGCCTCCGCGACGTGCCGCAGCGAGGCGGCGGAGGCGAAGCTGCGCTCGGCCGTCGCGAGGTCGACGAGCAGCCGGGCGCGGTCGTGGTCCGTCGGGGAGGTGTCCAGCAGCGCGCGCCTCAGGTAGCGGGCCGCGTCCCGGGGCGAGCCGCGCCTCACGGCGCTGTCGGCGGCGGTCCGCAGGATCTCCACCGCCTGCGGGCCGTGCAGGGTGATCACCGACATGAGCTGTTCCGCGGCCAGCTCGGCCGGATGGCCGGTCCGGTGCAGCAACTCGGCCGCCACGCCGCGCATGGCGGTGCGCTCGGCCGCCGGCATGCTCTCCTCCAGCAGGTCCCACAGCAGCGTTCCGGGGATGAGGGAGCCGGAGCGCTCCGCCACGAGTCCGGCGAGCCGCAGGACGTCGACGGCCTCCGCCCGCCGGGGTTCGTCGATCTCGGCCAGACGGGTCATCAGCTGCGGGTCCGCCACGGCGTCGAGCACGGTCAGCGCGTAGGCGACGCGCCGGACGTGGTCCGGCTGGGAGCGCAGGAAGGCGGCCAGGCGCCGGCGCGCCCGTTCGGGACGGAGCGCGGCCGCCGCCGCGGCGCCGGCCTCGGTGGGCTGGAGCCCCTGGTACTGCGCCTCGTCCACCAGGGCCGTCACCAACAGCGGGTTCCCGCCACTGCGTTGGAGCAGCGTGTCGACGAACGCGCCGTGGGGCGGTGTGCCGTAGGCCTCCTCCACCAGCAGGCTCACGCTGTCGCGGCCGAGGGCGGCCAGCTCCACCGTACGGTCCGCCTGCTCCAGCAGTTGCCCGACGTGGTCCCGGGCGCCGCGGACGTCGCCGGGCAGGACGGACAGGACGAACAGGACGCGGTGCTGTCTTCGCCGTGCGAGGGCTGGCGCCAGCGCCAGCAGGGAGTCGGTGTCCGACCACTGGAGGTCGTCCACCATCACCACGACCGGCTGCCTGGACGCCATGGACTCCAGCAGGGTGGTCAGCCGGTGCGGCGCCTGCTGGAAGGCCACCGTGGACCACGGCGGGACGGCACCGGCGACGGGCGGCGCCGCGGTGCACGCGGCAACCGCCGCTTCCCGCAGCCCGCGTCCCTGCTCGTCGGCCGGCACGGCTGCCAGGACGGAGTCCATCAGCTGCCGTACGACGCCGAGGGTGTAGGTCTCCTCCGCGGCGGCCGCCTGGGCCCGCAGCGTCAGGAACCCCCCACCGTGCGCGTGTGCCGCCACCGCCTCCAGGAAGGTCGACCGGCCGACCCCCAGGGGGCCCCGGACGACCAGGAGGGAACCCTCTCCCTCCGCGGCGCGGCGCAGTGCCGACGTCGTTCGCGCCAGCTCGGACTCGCGCTCCAGCAACAAGGCGGTGGCCCTCCTTCGATGGTACGGGCCGTCGGCCACCGCCCGGGGCGTGGCCGGACGGGACTCCGTGAGCGTGACGCGGGGTGCCGGCAGTGCGCGAACAGCACCCGCGAGGGAGCCGGTGCCCATGCGCACGGGAGCCCTCGCGGCTCCACCCCGAAAAAGCGTTCATCACTGCTGTCAAAACCTTTGGGGAGGAGCAGATCACAACGACGCGCGAGGCAGCAAGGGGGCTCGGGCCACAGTGGACCCCCGTGCGGGCGCCGGAAAGTGAACAGCCATCACCTCACGCGTGACGGGCGCGTAAGCGGAACGCTCCGAGAAAACGGTTTCCGTCAGGGGGCGAGGAGGCATGGACTGCCCGACCGCCACCGAGGGACCGTGCCGACCTGTGACTTCACCGTGCCGGACGCCCGCGAAGCGATGCCGGTCATTCGCGGGCGAGAAAGCGCCGAAGGGAAGCGGAAGACCGGGTCGGGGCGGATGGAAAAGTGTCGGAACGCACATTGCGGCAGGGCAGGAAAAGCGGCGCTGTCGGCCGGTGGGACGGACGGGTTACCCGCCACCTTTACTACATGATTCCGTCCGGCGGGAGGGCCCGCCCGGAATTGACAGCAACACGACAGAAACGCGGCGGCGCGGTACGGCCGCCGGCACGGCGTCCACCGGGGTGCCGTGCGGTCCACCCCGGCGGACGGCTCATGCGATCACATCCGGCGGTCCCCGCCGTGGACGTCCGCCGACTCCATGGCGTCGCGCAACTCCCGCCGGCCGGACAGATCGAGCTTGCGGTACACGGACGTCAGATGGACCTCCACGGTCCGCTGGGTGACGAACAGGGTCTCCGCGATCCACGCGTTGGAACGCCCGTCCGCCGCCAGACGGGCCACCTGGGCCTCACTGCGGGTGAGGGCCGCCAGCCCCCGGGAGACGGGCCGGCGCGGACGGGCACCCGTGGCCAGCAGCGCCCGGTGGGCGATCTCGTGCAGCGGGCGGGCGCCGAGCGCGTACGCCTCCTCCCACCCCTGCCGCAGCACCTCCCGGGCCGCCTTGCGGTACCCGAGCTCGTGCAGCGCGCGGCCCCGGGCGACCTTCACCCGTGCCGTCAGCAGAGCCGCCCTCGTCCCGCCGAGCGCGTCCTCCGCCTCCTCCAGCAGCCTCACCCGTTCGTCGGCGGCGGCCGTCGCAGCCCACAACTCCAGCCCGGTGCCCAGGGCGAGACGCAGCCGCGCCGACCGAGCCCCGGCGACGGCCTCCTCGGCCAAGGCGCGGGCCGCGCGCTGGTCACCCAGGGCCAGATGCGCCCGGCCGGCCCAGTACCACCAGGGCGAGACGGCCGGGTTGGTGCGCTGCCAGGCCTCCTGCCGGCGTCCGCACTCCCGCAGGTCGGCCAGCGCGCGCTCGGCGTCCTCCTGCGCCAGCCGGAGCCGGCCGCGGGCGCACAGCAACTCGTTCCACTGCCACGCCTCGCTCCCGGCCGGATCGGGCACACGCCCGCACAGCTCCTCGGCCTCCGCCAACTGGCCGCGGTCCAGGAGCGTGTGCAGCCGCACGGACAGCGGGAGCGCGTCGTGCGCGTTGGCACGGGCCACGGTGGTGCCGCGCAGCGCCTCGGCGGTGTGCCGCAGCGCACTGTCGAGGTCGCCGAGCCGTTCCTGCGCCTCGGCGCTCAGCGCGAACAGGTTGGGGTGGATCTGGTCGAGCAGCGGGTCGGTGCCGTCGATCAGCTGGCGGTAGACGTCCTGCGCCTCGTACGGCAGGTCGGCGTACAGCAGCACCGACGCGGCGATCGTGAGGAAGGCGGGGGAGTTCTCGGTCGGGCCGCTCCGCCCGGTGATCCTGAGTGCCGCCGCCACCGATTCCGCCACCCGGTCCATACGGGCCACCGAGATGACGGCCCGGGCGGCGAGCAGCGCCCGCTCCGGGGCGGTGTCGCCCGGCAGGGCGAGGTCCATGGGCACCGTGTCGAGCAGCCGCCGGTAGGCGGCCCGGTCGACCGTGGCGGCCATCAGCAGCTGTGCCTCCAGCAGGTGGACGCTCTGCGTCCCCAGGGGCAGCAGGGCCGGGTCCGAGCGGTACCGGTCGAGCAGATCGAAGGCACGGTCCATCCGGCCCTGGCGGGTCAGCGCGTCGGCGAGGGTGCTGACGGCCTTGAACCGCAGGTCCGCGGAGGTCGTCCGGTCGAGGGCCGCCGTCAGGTGCCGGACACTGGCCTCCGGGTCCAGCCGCGCCTCGGCCGTGCCCAGTTCGATCAGCAGCCCGGGGTCGCAGTCGTCCGCGGCACCGTCCGGAACGCAGGACCGCAGGAACATGACCGCCATGCCCGGCGAGGCGTGCAGCATCGCCTCGCGGGCCGCCTCCCGCAGGACCGTCGTGGCCCACGGCTGGATCGCTGTGGCGGGGGACCGGCACAGGTGGTCGGCGACGTCCGCCGCTCCCGCGCCGATGTCGTGCAGCAGCCGGGCCGCCCGGCCGTGCGCGGCGGCGCGCTCGTCGTCCGGCAGGTCGTCGAGCACGGCGCGGCGCACCAGCGCGTGCGTGAAGGCCCAGGTGCCCGCGGCGTGACCGCCGTTCACCAGCCCCAGGGAGCCCAGCACCAGCAGGGACCGGTCGAAGGACGCGGCGTCCACCAGGGCCAGACGTGCGCACAGTTCGTGGGCGGCCCCGTCCCCCAGCACCGCCATGGCACGGGCCGCGTTCACCGTGGCCGGCGCCTGCCGGTGCAGCAGACGCACCACCCGCGCCCCGAAGGCCTGCATGTCCTGCTCGCTCACCGCGCTGAGTTCGGCGCCCGTCAGCGGCAGGTCCTCCGCGTCGAGCGTCCGGATGAGCCGGGTCGCCAGCAGCGGGTTGCCGTGGGTGGCGGCCAGACACGCCTGCTGGAACGCCGCGTCGGTCTCGGCTCCGGTGAGGCGGCGGGCCAGCAGGCCGATGCCCGCCCCGGTGAGCGGGCGGGGCCGCAGCACCCGGCAGGACGCGAGCGTGGTGATCTCGGCGAGGGCCGGCGCGTCGGAACCGCTGCGGCCCACGAGCGCCAGCAGGACCGGCAGGCCCGTCAGCCGCCGCGCGGTGTGCGCCAGCAGGCGCAGGGAGGCGGGGTCGGCCTCGTGCGCGTCGTCCACCGCGATCAGCAGCGGAGTCCGGGCGGCGGCACGCCGGATGACGTCGTGCAGCCGCGTCAGCACACCGAACGAGACGTCCCCGACGTCGTTGTCGCAGCACAGCAGCGCGGGTGGCCGCCGGTCCGCGAGCCCGTACGCCACGGACTGCCCGGACCCGGCGCTGTCCGGCAGGCCGGACAGCAGGGCGTGCGCGGTACTGAGCGGCATCCGGTGCCCGTCGGCGGTCTCCGCGTGAACGACGCGCAGGCCCAGGCCGCGCGCTTCGGCGACCAGGGCCCGCAGCAGGGCCGTCTTCCCGATACCGACCGGGCCCTCCAGGACGACGAGGCCGGAGCGTCCCGCCGCGGCGCGCCGCACCAGCTCACCGAACAGGGCGAGCTCGCGTTCCCGCTCCACGAGTGGCGGGGGCTCCGGGGAATCGTGGCCCTCCGAGGCAGCGATCATGACCGTGTCCCTCTCTCCCGGTGCTCCCGGCGTCGCAAGGCATCCCACGCACCGGGGCCGCCATGGCCGGCGGTTGCCGGCGCGCGCCCGGCGGTCCGGCCGGACGGCCCCTGCGCTGGTCGCCATCTTGGCTCAGACCAGCACGGCCGTCGTCGCCGACTGCCCCTTCCGCCCGGCGCGGTCCGTCCCCACCGTTCCCCGGGCGCAGGGGTGTGCCGCCTGGCCACCCGCCGCACCCGCCGCACTCGCCCACGGCCGTTCACCGTACCGCGCACGCGACCTCACCCCGCGCGGCCGGAGACCGCGCGCGGGTGCAGCCGCTCCTGCCAGCGCGGGGAGCGGGCCAGGTCCGCGTGCTCCTCGGACAGGCACAGGTACACGTCCCGGCCCCCGTCCTCCTGCGGCGTCGGGGTGACGTGCACGGTGGGGACCGGCAGGTCCGGGAACTCGTACCAGAACGGCTGCCCCGCGCCGAGGTCGATCCGGTACAACGGGAAACGTGACCAGTTGTTGACGGACAGGGACGTCTCGGACACGTCGAGGGCGTGTACCGACATCACGTGCCGGGAGACGCCGCGCCGGCGGTAGGAGCCGAGGAAGGCGATCTCGTCGCGGAGCTTGTCCTCCGTGTTGCTCCCCAGGCACCGCCGCACGTCGGCCGCCACCGCGCCCAGGGACCGGCCGCGCAGGTCTCCGGCCCGCAGCGACGTCCAGCTCTTGGTGACGCAGTTCCCCCAGTACGACGACGGCAGGGCGCCGCCCAGCACGGACTGCGCGCCGACGACGAGGCCCAGCCACTCCACCGATTCGTCCGGGTGCCCGCGCAACTCGCCCAGCACGCGCCACAGATGGGCCGTCAGCACGTCGTTGGTGGACACCCACGCGCCCGGGTCCGTCAGGGCACCCAGCGCCTCGCTCTTCATCGCGGCCAGCTCGGCCGCCTCGAACCGCGTGGTGACGGTGGCGCGTTTGCGCAGCCCCGGGCGCAGGGTGCTCAGCAGACGCCGTGTCCGGCCCATCCCGGCGAACGCCCGGTTGTCCCGCGTCTCCGGACGGTCCGACAGCCGGCCGAGCGCCTCCAGCGCCCCTCGGTCGTGGCTGGGGGGCTCCCAGGGCAGCCCGAGGTGCTCACGCGACCAGCTCTCCAGGAAGGCGAGGGTGCTGCCGCCGTCCGCCAGGCTGTGGTTGACGAGGACGCCGAGCACCGACCCGCCACCGCGCATCTGCGTGAGCCGGATCTTCAGCAGGGGAGTGTCCCTGTCGACCACACCGAAGGGACTCACCTCGCGCAGCACGTCCCCGATGACCGGCTGCGCGCGCAGCAGATGACCGTACTCGCGCATCGGCTCGGGACTGGACGCCTCGGTGAAGCGCACGCCCGCGTCGTTGCAGAGCACGCTCAGTCCGCCGTCGGCGTCCCGCAGCAGCCGCCCCGCCAGCAGCGGGTACCGCAGCAGCGTGCGGGCCAGTGAGTCGCGCAGCGCCGCGCCGTCGAGCGTCTTGCGGTAGAAGAACGTCAGCGGCGTGTACCAGGGACCGGTCAGCAGGTCGTAGGGGGTGAGCCGGACCCGGTCGCCGTCGGCCGCACCGGCCCGCACCGTGTGCACGCTCTCCACCCGGCTGTCGACCACCGTCCGGAACGGCGGCGTCTTCCTTCTGGCCACGGCCGCCTCAGTCCCAGGCCACCAGCAGCCGGTCCACGCCGTAGTGCACGGCGCGGTCCCGCAGCGGCACCTTTTCGGCCGGCTCCGCCAGCCGCAGGGTCGGGAACCGCTCGAACAGCGCGCGCAGCCCGATCCGCAGGCTGGCGCGGGCCACGTGCTGGCCCAGGCACTGGTGCGCGCCGAAGCCGAGTGCCAGGTGCTTGCGCGGCACCCGGGTGACGTCGAGCCGGTCCGGGTCGTCGAAGACCTCGGGGTCGCGGTTGGCCGCCGGCAGCGACAGCACCACCGTCTGGCCCGCCCTGATCGTGGTGCCGCCGATCTCCACGTCCTCCAGCGCGCACCGGCTGGAGCCCATCTGCGAGATGGTGAGGTAGCGCAGCAGCTCGTCCACCGCCCCCTGCGCGTACAGCTCGGGCCGCTCCCGCAGCAGGGCCAGCTGGTCGGGGTGCTCCAGCAGGGCGAAGGTGCTCAGCGACAGCATGTTCGGCGTGGTGTCCAGCGAACCGGCCAGGGTGAGCACGGCCATGTTGACCAGCTCCTCCTCGGTCAGTTCACCGGTCGCCGCCAGCCTGCCGAAGAAGTCGTCCCCGCGCTCGGCCATGCGCGCGCGGATCATGGGGCGGATGAGGGCGTCCATCGCCTCCACGTGGTGGATGAACTCCTCCAGCGTGTAGGTGAGCGCCATCAGTACCGAGAAGTGCTCCTGGATGCCGTCCATCAGCTCCGGCTCGACGTCCATCAGCGAGCACGTCGAGCGCAGGCCGACCTTCTCGGCGAAGGCGGTCACCAGATCGGCCGGCGAGCCCTCGGCCGCCATCTCCTCCAGGGCGTCGTCGACGATGCGCGCCAGGTGGGGCTCGTGCCGCTGGACGTTGCGCAGCGTGAAGTGGCCCGCCAGCAGCCGCCGGTACTTGGTGTGCTCGGGCGCGTCGGTCTTGGCGAAGGAGCCGGGCGGCGAGGGCTGGGGCGCGTACTCGGTCATCGGGAACGGCGGGGCCACGACGTGCGCGAGCAGTTCGTTGCGGTGGCTGAAGCGGTCGTCGGCGAGGATCTGGCGGACCAGGTCGTGCCGGGTCACCAGCCAGCCGGAGGGGTCCTTCGGCGCCACCTGGAAGGTGATCGGGCTGACCGGCTCCTCGGCGCGCAGCCGGGCGTAGGCGGCGGGCGGGTCGAAGGGGCACGTGCCGCGCTCGGAAGGGATGACCGGGGGATCGGGGCGGGTCTTCATGGGATCACTCCGTCGCAGGGCGAGGATGGCGTGCGGGCAGGGCGGGTGGTGCGGGGGACGTCAGGCGCGTTCCACGCACAGCGGCAGGTGCCGGGCGCCGAAGACGTTGGTGCCGTGCCACGAGAGCCGGACCGTGGGGTCGACGCGGATGCCGGTGAAGCGGTCCAGCAGGGCCTCCAGGGCGATCCGGCCCTCCAGCCGGGCCAGCGGGGCCCCGATGCAGTAGTGGATGCCGTGGCCGAAGGCCGCCTGCCGGGCGTTGGCGCGCTCCGGGCGGAACGTGTCCGGGGCCTCGAAGACCCGCTCGTCGCGGTTGGCGGCCAGCAGCCACAGGTGCACCAGCGTGTCGGGGCCCACCTCCAGGCCCGCGACGGTCGTGGCGGTCGTGGTGACCCGCTCGATCCGGGTGAACGGCGGCCGCAGCCGCAGCGTCTCCTCGATGACGGCGGGGATCAGCGAACGGTCCGCGCGCACCTTCGCCAGCAGGTCCGGGTCGGAGTCCAGGCAGATCAGCGCGTTGCCGACCAGTACCGACGTGGTGATGTGCCCGGCGAGCAGCAGGAGGGTGGCGAAGCTGGCGATGTCCTCGTCCTCGAGGCGCTCGCCGTCGACCTCGGCGCCGACCAGGGTGCCCAGCAGGTCCGCTCGGGGTTCCTCGCGCCGGGCCTCGATGAAGCCCTGGAGGTAGGCGGTGATGGTCACCGCGGTCTCCTCCATGCGGCGCACGCTCTCGGGGTCCTCCGGATCGGTGGACAGCAACTGGTCGGCCCAGCCCTGGAACAGTTCCCGGTCCTGCGTCGGCACGCCCAGCATGCGGGCGATGACCGTCACCGGCAGCGGGTTGGCCAGCGCGTCCACCAGGTCGAAGCGGTCCCCGGTGACGGCGTCCAGCAACTCGCCGGTCAGCTCCGTGATCCACGGCTCCAGACCGGCGATCAGACCGGGCGTGAACGCCTTGCTCACCAGCCGGCGCATCTTCCCGTGCAGCGGCGGGTCCAGCAGCAGGAGCGTGCCGCGCGGTGCCTTCTTCTCGCCGCCCGACAGGCGGCCCACCGTGTCCGAGGAGAAGGTGGCGGGATCGGACAGCACCTGCTGCACGTCGGCGTGCCGGAAGACGTGCACGCGCCCGGAGTCGTCCCGCCAGGCCCGCTGCTCCTCGCGCATCCGCGCCGCCCACGCCAGCAGGGTGGCGCCGCCGTCCGGTTCGACGGTCGGCGCGCGGCCGGGCCGGGGGGCCGCCGCGGGCGTGGGGTCGAGCACGTCCGAAGTGCCTTGCTGCGCCACCCGGATTCCCCTTTCACGACAGTGTTCGTACGGTCGCCCGCGTCCCGCGTCGCGTCCGCGGCCGTCCCGCGGCGTACCGGACACGGGCACCACGACGGCCGGTCCGGGAGCGCGCTGCACCAGGCACTGGTGGTCGGCGCCAACTGCGTTCCCGCGGGCCGCCGTTGCTGCCGGCCACTCCAGCACGGCCGCGGCGTGCCCGGCCAGCGGCGCCGCCGCACTCTAGGGATTTTCCGAGTACCGGCCGGTCACCTCCGCCCCCGGAGCCAGGCGCTCCGCATCAATCACTGGAGGAAACCCCAGACAGCGCCGCTCCACGCGCCCCTTCGCCCCGGGACGCCCCCAAGATGGGCTCGACCCGGCACACGTGACCGGGCCGACCGGCGAACAAGGGGGCGGCCATGGACATCACCATCGATCACGACCGGTGCATCGGCGCCGGCCAGTGCGCGCTCGTCGCACCCGCCGTCTTCGACCAGCGCGACGAGGACGGACTCGCCGTACTGCTCGTCGACCGGCCCGGAGGCGACCAGCACGCCGCGGTGCGCGAGGCGGCCGAGTCGTGCCCGCTGAGCGCCATATCCGTACGTGAGGACCGGGAGCCGACGGACTGAGGTCCGTCGCGCACCGCCCGCGCGGCCACCGACGAGGAGAGAAACGAATGCGCGTCCTGTTCGCCGGCTTGCCGGAGAAGTCGCACGTCTACACGATGGTGCCGCTGGCCTGGGCCCTGACGGCCGCCGGGCACGAGGTGCTGATGGCCAACGCCCCGTCGCTGACCGAGGCCATCACCGGCGCCGGTCTGGTCGCCGCGCCGGTGGGCGACGACCACGACCTGCACCGCGACATGGCCGTCGCCCGCGACTCCCAGGACGCCGACGTCGCCAACTGGAGCCACCTCGGCTACGGCGACGTCGACCACGCCGGCCTGGTCCAGCGCTACAGCATCAGCGTCCCCTACGGGTTCGCCCGCTACAACGACCCGATCCTCGACGACCTCGTCGCCCTGGCCCGCGACTGGCGGCCCGACCTCGTCGTACGGGACCCCATCGCCTACGCGGGCGGCATCGCCGCCCGGGCCTGCGGTGCCGCCCACGCCCGTCTGCTGTGGTGCGCCGACGTCTACGGCCGGGCCCGCGCCACCTTCGTCGAACTCGCCCGGGACATGCCCGAGGAACAGCGCGTGGACCCCCTCGCCGACTGGATCGACGAGCGGGGCCGCCCGTACGGCGTGCGCTGCGACGAGGAGCTCCTCAACGGGCAGTTCACGCTCGACACCCTGCCTCCGAGCCTGCGCCCGGCGACCGACCTGCGCACCGTCTCCATGCGGTACGTCCCCTACAACGGCCGTGCCGTGCAGGAGGACTGGCTGCGCGAGGAGCCCAAGCGGCCCCGGATCTGCGTCACCCTGGGACGCACCAACACCGAGGCGTACGGCGGCGACTACGTGGCCGTCGAGGACATCCTGCGCTCCCTGTCCCGGCTCGACGCGGAGATCGTCGCCGCGCTGCTGCCCGAGCAGACCCGGCGCCTGGGCGAACTGCCCCCCAACGTAAGGGCCGTCAGCGGCGTCGCCCTCAACACGCTGCTGCCGGGCTGCGCCGCCGTCGTCCACCACGGCGGCTGGGGCACCTTCTCCACCGCCCTGGTGAACGCCGTGCCGCAGCTGGCGCTGTCCACCCTCGTCGCCGACCAGGAACTGCGCGGCCGGTCCCTGGAGGAGGCCGGCGCCGGATTCTTCCTGCACCACTCCGAGAG
Organism: Streptomyces sp. NPDC085931; assembly: GCF_044540565.1. Taxonomy (NCBI): domain Bacteria; kingdom Bacillati; phylum Actinomycetota; class Actinomycetes; order Kitasatosporales; family Streptomycetaceae; genus Streptomyces; species Streptomyces sp. NPDC085931. The sequence continues at coordinate 22,385 of NZ_JBITSK010000002.1, read as the reverse complement.
CGACCCCGACCGGGTCGCCGACCTCGCCCGACGGCTCCTGGACGACCCCTCTCACGCCGCCGCCGCCCGCCGGTTGCGCGACGAGTCCGCCGCCATGCCCAGCCCCTACGACGTCGTGCCGGAGCTGGCCGACCTGGCCACGGGCAACTGAGGCACGTCGGCCTCGCGCCCACCGGGCCGCCCCCACGCACCACCGAAGAGGAAGGAGGACGGCGCACGCTCGGCACCGCCCGCTGACGCGCCGCATCCACATGAGTCAGACGCGCATCCTGGTGACCGGCGGTGCCGGCTTCATCGGCTCCCACTACGTCCGCACCCTGCTCGGCCCCGACGGCCCCGACGACGTCACCGTCACCGTGCTCGACGCCTTCACCTACGCCGCCAACCCGGCCAACCTCGACCCCGTCCAGGACTCGCCCCGCTACCGCCTGTGCGTCGGCGACATCTGCGAACCCACCGTGGTCGACGCGCTGATGGCCGAACACGACCAGGTGGTGCACTTCGCCGCCGAATCCCACGTGGACCGCTCCCTGTCCAGCGCCACCGAGTTCGTGCGCACCAACGTGCTGGGCACCCAGGTCCTGCTGGACGCCGCCCTGCGCCACGGCGTCGACCGGTTCGTGCACATCTCCACCGATGAGGTCTACGGCTCGATCCCCGAAGGCTCCACCTCCGAGGAGCACCCGCTCCACCCCAACTCCCCGTACGCCGCGTCCAAGGCGGCCTCGGACCTGGTGGCCCTGTCCTACCACCGCTCGCACGGACTCGACGTGCGGGTCACCCGCTGCTCCAACAACTACGGGCCCCACCAGTTCCCCGAGAAGATCATCCCGCTGTTCGTGACCCGCCTGCTCACCGGCGCGAAGGTGCCGCTGTACGGCGACGGACTCAACGTGCGCGACTGGCTGCACGTCGACGACCACGTCCGGGGCGTCGAACTCGTCCGCACCCGCGGCCGGGCCGGCGAGATCTACAACATCGGCGGCGGCACGGAACTGGACAACCGCCGGCTCACCGAACTGCTGCTGCGGGCCTGCGGCGCGGACTGGGACAGCGTCGAGTACGTCACCGACCGCAAGGGACACGACCGGCGCTACTCCGTCGACTGGGGCAAGGCGCACACCGAACTCGGCTACACGCCGCGCAAGGACTTCACCGAGGGCCTCGCCGAGACCGTCGCCTGGTACCGGGACAACCCCGACGTGTGGAGGGAGGCCGCCCGCCGCGCCGCCCTGCCCGAGCCGTCCTCCGGAGCGGTGCCGTGCTGAGGTGGCGAACCCTGGGCCCGCTGCGGGCCACCCGCGACGGCCGGGACGTCACTCCCACGGCGCCGAAGGTGCGCCAGGTCCTGGCCCTCCTGCTGGCCCGCCGCAACACCGTCGTACCCCTGACCGCCATCACCGAGGAACTGTGGTCCGGCCAGGCCCCCCGCAGCGCGGTCACGACCGTGCAGACGTACGCCTACCAGCTGCGCAAGGCGCTGCACGAGGAGCGGGAACCGGACGGTCCCGACGGCGGGCCGCTGGCCACCCACGCGCACGGCTACCTGCTGCGGGTGGGCCCCGGCGCGTGCGACGCGGAGGAGTTCACCTCACTGACCGGCGCGGCGCGCACCGCGCTGGCCTGCGGCGACCCCGCCACCGCCGAGACCCTGACCGGCCGGGCGCTGGAGCTGTGCGACGGGCCGCCCTTCGCGGACGTGGCCCACGGCCCCCTGCTGCGCGGATACGCCCTGCGGATGGGGGAGCTGCACCTCCAGGCGCAGGAACTGCGCGTCACCGCCGGCCTGCAGCTGGGCCGGCATCGTGAACTCGTGGGCGACCTGAAGGAACTGGCGTGCGCGTACCCGCTGCACGAGTGGTTCCAGGGCTCCCTCATCATCGCCCTCCAGCGGTGCGGCCGGCGCAGCGAGGCACTGGAGGTCTACCAGCGGCTGCGCGCGGTGCTGCGGGACGAGCTCGGTCTCGACCCCTCGCCCGGACTCCAGCAACTGCGCCAGCACGTCCTGACCGACAGGGTCAGCACCGCGGACCTCGACCTGCTCCCCGGCTGAGCCGCGCCCCCCGCCGGCACCCCGCGCCCGCGCCGGGCGGACGTCCTCGTCCGTGCCCCGACGCCGACGGCGCGACGGCACGCCCCCATGCCGACGGCGCGACGGCACGCCCCGGTGCCCCGGGCGCCGGGGCGGTCACTCCTGCCGCGCCGCGGCCCGCCACAGGTCCTCCACCATGTCCCGGGGGGTGCGCCGCGGCTCCCAGCCGAGCACCGCGCGCGCGGCCGAGACGTCCACCCCCGTCCAGTCGTTGTCCGCGGCCGGACGCAGCTCCGCCGTGCCCCGCTCCACCAGCGTGGCCCGCCGGCCGCTGATCTTGAGCAGCAGATCGACCATGTCCCGGACGTGCTGCGAGGTGCCGCTGGCGATGTTCAGCACCCGGCCCGAGGCGTCGGGCGCCCGCAGCGCCGCGACCACGGCGCGCGAGACGTCCAGCGCGTCGACGAAGTCACGGCTGCTGCGCAGGGGCGAGACCCGTACCTGCGCCGGCGCCCCGTCCTCGCCGCCGGCCAGCAACTGCGCGGCCACCTGACCGAGCAGGCTCGCCCTGGGAGTGCCGGCGCCGATGACGTTCGACAGCCGCAGCACCACCGCGTCCGCGTCCCCGGCCCGCACGGCCCGCAGAACCGCCCGGCTGCCCATCAGCTTGGTCCGCCCGTAGTCGGAGACCGGCTCCTCCGGCGACGACTCCGTCAGCCACACCCCGTGCGGCTGCGGCGCGTACTCGTGCACCGACCCGAGCTGGATCAGCCGCGGCCGCACCCCGGAGGCGGCGAGCGCCGCGAGCAGCCGGTCGACGAGCAACTCGTTGTTGCGGCGCATCCCCTCGGCATCGGGGGACCACACCTCACCGGCGGCGTTCACGATCGCCACGGGCCGTTCCGTCCCGATCAGCCGGGTCAGCGCCTCCGGGTCGCCGTGCGCCAGGTCCATCGGCCGGAACCGCCAGGACGCCGGGGTCTTGAGCGGGCGGCGCGCGACGGCGAGGATCTCGTACCCGGCCGCCTCCAGCGCCGCTCCCACGTGCCCGCCGACGAAACCGGTCGCTCCGAGGACGACCACCCGACCGGACCCGGGACCCGGCCCGTCCGGTCGTCCCCGGACACCGACCTCCGTCATGCCGCTCTCCTCCCGGGCCCGCCGAGGCGTGCCCGTCCGTCTCCGCAACCCGCGACGCGGACGCGCGGGGCTCGGCAGCCACCTTGGCACCCGCCGGTCCAGGATCCCTCGAGGCTCCGTCGACCCGATCCGTTCGCGGCCGGTCCTGGATCGGTCCTCGACCGGGGTTGCCTACGGTGCTGTCACCATGAAGGTTCGAGAGATGGCCGTGCCGGACGCGTACCACATCACCCCGCGTCACCTGCGTGACGCGCGCGGCAGCTTCTACGAGTCGTTCCGGCACGACCGGCTGGCCGAGGAGATCGGCCGCCCCGTGCCCGTCGCGCAGGTGAACTACTCGGTCTCGCGCCGCCACACCCTGCGCGGGCTGCACGGGACACTGCTCCCACCGGGACAGGCCAAGGTCGTGTGCGTGGTGCGGGGCGTGGTCCTCGACATCGTCGTCGACCTGCGCGTCGGCTCGCCGACCTGGGGCGTCTACGAGGTGAACGAGCTGTCCGCCGAGACCGGCGAGACCCTGTTCGTCGCCGAGGGCCTGGTCCACGGCTTCCTCGCGCTCACCGACGACACCTGCGTGTCGTATCTGTGCTCCACCGAGTTCGTGCCCGGCACCCAGGTGGACATCGACCCCTTCGACCCCGAACTCGACCTGCCCTGGGGCCTGTCGGAGGCGCCGCTGATGTCGGCCAAGGACTCCTCGGCCATCTCCGTCGCCGAGGCCCGCCGGGCCGGGATCCTGGCGGGGTACGAGGAGTGCCTGGCGCACTACGCGGCGCTCCGCGAGGCCGCCCGCTGATCACGGCCGGCCGCGGCCCCGCCGTCCGCCCGACCCCTAGGAGAGCCGATGCCGCCCGGCACCCCCGCACCCCGCCTGCACTACGCCCTGCTGCTCTTCGCGGACTTCGGTCACATCGCCCCCACGCTGGGCGTGAGCCGCGAGCTGCTGAACCGCGGACACCGCGTCTCCTACGTCGTCGACGAGAAGTTCGCCGCCACCGTCGAGGAGATCGGCGCGCAGGCCGTCACCTACACCTCCGCCCGCGGCGACTTCTACCGTGCGGCCGACCCCACCCCGGACCGGCTCGCCGAGGACGGCTACGCCCTGCTCGTCGACACCGTGCGCACCGTCTTCCCCACGGCCATGGAGGCGTTCACCGCCGACCCGCCCGACGTCGTCCTGTACGACTTCGAGACGGTCGCCGCCGGCCGGGTCGCCGCCCGGGTGCTGGACGCGGTGCCGGTGCAGCTGTGCCCGAGCCACGCGGCCAACGAGTCGTTCTCGATGCGCGCCCAGATGTGGGGCGCCGACCACCCGGTGATGGCCCGGGGCGCCAAGGTGATGGTCGACTTCATGGCTGAGCACGGCATCGGCCTCGACGAGATGACCCGCTACGGCGCCGAGTGGGACCGGCGCAACCTGGTGTTCCTGCCCCGGGCCTTCCAGATCGAGGGCGACAGCTTCGACGACCGGTTCGCCTTCGTCGGCCCCACCTTCGCCGAGCCCGCCCCCGGCTCCGGCCGGTGGTCGCCGCCCGCCGACGGCCGGCGCGTGGCGCTAGTGTCCCTGGGGACCGAGGCGGGGGACCGGGGCGACTTCTTCCGGCTGTGCGCGGAGGCGTTCGACCCGGCCGACTGGCACGTGGTGATGACCCTCGGGCGCGGCAGCGATCCGCGGGCGCTGGGGCCGCTGCCCGCGCACGTCGAGGCGCACCCCTGGCTGCCGCACCCGCTGGTCCTGCCGCACGCCGACGTCTTCGTCTGCCACGCCGGCATGGGCAGCCTCATGGAGGCCCTGTACTACGGGACGCCCGTGGTGGCACTGCCCCGTGCCCACGAACTGGTGTTGAGCGCTGAGCAGTTGGAGCGGTGCGGCGTCGGCCGCTCGCTGACCCGGTCCGGACTGACCGCACCCGCTCTCGCCGCCGCGGTGGCCGGCCTGCTCGCCGACCCCGAGACGCCCGCCGCGCTCGCCCGCATGCGGGAGGCGGTCCGTACGGCCGGTGGCGCCGCCCGGGCCGCCGACCTGCTGGAGACCTGGGCCGCCGCCGACCGCCACGCGGTCCGGGCCGCCGGCTGAACACCCCCGCGCTTCCCGCGCGCGCCCGCCCGTGGGTCCCCGGCACCGGTGCCGGGGACCCACGGGCGGACAAGGGGAGGGGTGTGGCGTCAGTGCGGCAGCGTCACGTACTCGCTCACCGTGTTGATGCTGTGGTCGATCATCTCGTCGGTCAGACCCGGGTAGACGCCGATCCAGAACGTGCACTCGGTGGTGATGTCACTGTTCGTGAGCGGCCCGCTGACCCGGAACTCCCGCCCCTCGTACGCGGGGTGGCGGGTGAGGTTGCCCGCGAAGAAGCGCCGGGTGGCGACCTTGCTGGACTCCAGGTGATCGATGAGCGCACCCGGCGCGAAGGGCGCGTCGGGGCGCACGGTGATGGCGAACCCGAACCAGCTGGGGTCGCTGCCCTCGGTGGCTTCGGGCAGCAGCAGGTGCGGCAGCCCGTCCAGCCCTTCCCGCAGCCGGGCCCAGTTCCGCCTGCGCGCGGCACCGAACTCCTCGATACGACCGAGCTGCTGGAGTCCGAGTGCCGCTGCCACGTCGGTCGACTTCAGGTTGTAGCCCACGTGGGAGAAGATGTACTTGTGGTCGTAGCCCGGGGGGAGCGACCCCATCTGATGCTCGAAACGCTTGAAGCACCGGTTGTCCTCGCCCGGCTCGCACCAGCAGTCCCGCCCCCAGTCGCGCATCGACTCCACGATCCGGGCCAGCACCAGGTTGTCGGTCAGCACACAGCCGCCCTCGCCCATCGTGATGTGGTGCGCGGGGTAGAAGCTCTCCGTCGCCAGGTCGCCGAAGGTGCCGGTCAGCTGCCCGCCGTACGTGCTGCCCAGGGCGTCGCAGTTGTCCTCGATGAGGAACAGACCCCTGTCCTGGGCCAGTTGGGCGATCTCCCGCACCGGGAACGGGTTGCCCAGCGCGTGCGCCATCATGATCGCCCGGGTGCGCGGGCCGATCGCCTGCTCCACCCGCTCGAACGAGGCGTTGTACGTGCCCAGTTCCACGTCGACGAACACCGGCACCAGGCCGTTCTGCAGGATCGGGTTGACCGTCGTGGGAAAGCCGGCGGCCACCGTGATCACCTCGTCGCCGGGCCGCAGGCGGTCCTCGCCCAGCTGGGGCGACGTCAGCGAGCTGAGCGCCAGCAGGTTCGCCGAGGAACCCGAGTTGGTCAGATGCGCCTTGCGCAGGCCGAAGTACTTCGCCAGTGACCGTTCCAGCCGACGTGTGCTGACACCTGCGGCGATCCGCAGGTCGAGGGCCGCCTCGACCAGGGCCACGCGGTCGTCCTCGGTGAGCACGGCGCCGGAGGCCTGCACGGGGGTGACCCCCGGCACGAACCCCGACGAGACGCTGGAGCGGTGGTATTCGCGAACCAGATCGAGGATTTCGGTCTTGTCGTACCCCATCGGCTGATGGCCTCCTGTGTGTGCCGGTGGGGACGAGACGTACGGCCGGCTCGCAGTCGAAGCGGGTCCCCACGCCCGTATCGATCGATCGGGGGATCCCAGACCAGCACGCGGGCGCACCCGTGGGCCAGCGCTGCTGGACAACTCTAGGGATCCACCAAAAGGCACGCCGCTCGCCGGGTCTAGGGATTTCCTCGCCCTGTACCGGTGAGGCTGGAGCGTCCGGCCACCGCCCTCCGACCGACCATCTGGAGACGATCATGAAACGCGGCCCCGCGGAAGGTGACGCCGACCGTACCGTGCTCCTGCGCTCCGGAGCGGCCAGTGGCGAACGCGTCCGGCTGAGCGTCTACGACCTGATGACCGGCACCTTCGCCACGGCCCGTACCTTCTACTACCGGCAGCGCCTGGACGCCGCCGCCCTGCGGGAGTCGCTGCGCCGGACCCTCGTGCACTACCCCCTGCTCACCGGGCGCCTCGAACGGGACACGGACGGCGGCCTGAGCGTCGTCTGCAACGACGCCGGTGCCGTGTTCGCCGAAGACCACCGCGACCGGCCCATGCCCGACTACGGCCCCGGCCGGTCGGCCAGGACCGATCTGCGTCACTACGTCCACTCCGTCAACCCCTTCCGGGTCGTCGGTCACGACACCCCGCTGCTGACGGTCAAGGTGACGCACCTGCGTGGCGGCTCCGTCCTCGGCGTCACGATCAACCACAGCCTGGTCGACGGCGGCGCATACCTCGACTTCCTCCTGCACTGGTCGCGCACGCACCGAGGGCTGGACCATCCGGCGCCGTGCCACGACCGCGCCCTCCTGGACGGCCTCGCCGCCGGCACACCACCCGCTCCGGACGACCCGCAGTACACGGTGGTCACCGGACGGGGCAAGTTCGCCTTCCTCTGGCGGGTCAACGCGCGCGCCCGCCGCATCCAGACCCTCACCACCCGATTCTCCGCGGCGGAGGTCCTGGCGCTGCGGGACACCGCACGCACCGGAGGCGACGGCACCCGGGCGTCCAGCGGTGACGCCCTCAGCGCCCATGTGTGGCGGGTCCTGGGCCGGCTGCGCGACCGGGACCCGGAGGCGACGGAGCGACTGGGCATCGTGGTCGGTCTGCGCACCGCGCTGGCGGACCGGCTGCCGCACGGGTACTGGGGCAACGCGGTCTCCAACACCACCGCCGCACTGCCGGCCCGTGCGCTGCGCGAGGAACCCCTGGCGCACACCGCGTCAGCGGTCCGTGAGGCCCTCGACCGTGTCACCGAGCGCCGGATCAGCGAGGAGACCGCGTTCCTGGAGGCGCAGCGGCGCGCGGGCCGGACGAACCGGGTACTCAGCCGCATGGCCCTGGACGCCTTCGAAGGCACCGTCGCCCTCAACAACGTCAGCCGGCTGCCGGTGTACGCGATCGACTTCGGCGCCGGCCGGCCGTTCTGGTTCGAGTACCCCGCGATCCCCATCCCGTGGACCGTCCTCATCACCCCCACACCGGACGACGACCACAGCCGCGACGTGCACCTCAGCATCCCCCGCGAGGCGGCCGAGGCTCTGCGCACCACCGAGTGGTCACGACGCCTGCACCCCGCGGAACACACGCGTGAACGCCCCTGAACCGCCTGCCCGTCCGTGCACGCTTTGCGGAGCCATCGTGCACATTTCCGCAGGGGGCGCGCCCACGATGGCATGATTGAATCGTGTTCATGGTCGATCACGTCGGCGCCGTCTTCTTCTCCCTGGACTGCGTCCTGATGCCGGGACGAACCCTGACCCATGTCGTCGAGGAGCGTCTCGGCCTGCGCGCGCCCACGACCCCGGCCGAGCCGGCCGACGCGCGCCCCGACGCCGCCCGCTGGGCCGGAGTGTCCGAGGACGCGCTGCGCGCCGAACTGGAGGATCTCGCGCCGCTCCCCGGCGTCCAGGAGACCACCGACTGGTGCTGGCGCAGCGGACTGGTCCCGGTCGCCCTGTCCCTCACCTGGACGCCGATCGCCGCTCACCTGGCCGACCGGTTCGGCTTCCACTCCTACTCGGGCCGGCCCCTGGAGGTCAGGTCAGGCCACTTCACCGGCCGCGCCTCCGCCCCGGTGCGGGTCATGACACAACGCGATTTCGCGGTCCGACGGGCCGGCGAACTCGGTGTGCCTCTCACCGACTGCGCCGCCGTCGGGGCGTGCCCCGCCGAAGGCCCGCTCTTCGACGTGGTGGGCATCGGCATCGCCTTCAACGCTCCGGACGACGTCCGCGCCTTGGCGACCACGGCCGCGGACGGCGACGACCTCCGTACGATCATCCCCGCACTGGAGCGGCTGACCGCCCGGACGAGGTAGCGCACGTCCGCACGGCCCACCTTGCTCACCGCCGCCGTTCGCGTCCGTGCCGGAGTTCGGGCCGACCAGGACGCGGACCGGATCGTTCGGATGCGGACAGGAAGCGCAGGGCGGAGCCGGTCACGTGGACGCCCGACGGGTCAGCAAGCACGCAAAGCGTCTGGTGGAGCCGCTTCGCTGGTCGAAAACCCATCTGTCAAGGGCTCGTCAGCCTGTCAGTCCCTTGCAGGGCCTGCTCGATATGCCGGGCCAGGCTCCCGGGGTCCTGCGCGTGCGCGAGGTGGCCCAGGCCGGGCATGGTGACCACGCGGGCCGGGGCAGGGCCGACGCGAACGCGGCGAACGCGTCACCGTAGGGCGGGACGCCCTCGTTCTCGGCGCCGAGCAGCAGGGTGACGGGCCGATCGAGCTTGCCCAGCTCCCGCAGGTCGGCACGGTGGCGGTTCAGGGCCGTCAGCTCCCCGGCCAGCGGGGCGGCCAGGCGCCGGAGCGCCTCCCAGGCGGGGCTCCGGCGCAGACGTGCCACGTACTCCTGGGAGAACCCGGACACCTCGCGGTTCACGATCTCCACGGCGCGGTCCAGATCGCCGGCCTCGTCGGCCTCCTGCAGGGCGCCGAGCACGTGGTGGCCGAAGGGCCGTGCGACGGGTTCGTAGAGGACGAGGGAGTGCACGGCTGCGGGGCGCCGCGCCGCCGTCTCCAGCGCGATGAGCCCACCGAAGCTCCAGCCGAACAGATCCAGCCCCTGCTCCCCGTCCTCGGCGGCGACGATCTCGTCCAGCACACGGTCCAGGTCGTCGATCTCGGTGCACACCGAGTAGTCCGCGCCGAGCTCTCCGCTGGGCCGGCGTCCGCGCCGGTTCAGCACGTAGACCGGTCCGGCCGGCTCCAGCGCGTCCACGACGGGCTGCCAGGCGGCGGCGTCGGCCATGACCCCCGGCACGATGAGCAGGGGCCTGCCCGTGCCATCCCGCCGGGTCAGGGTGATCCGGACACCGTCGCGTTCTGTCTCAAGCACGGTGGTGACCTCCCCGGCTAGCCCTTGTACCCGCGGACGCGTCCACACCGTATCCGCGATGAGATGGCCCGGCGGTGGGCGATGGCACTTTCCGGCCATCGAGAGACTTCCCGAGCGCCTTGGGCTCCAGACCAGGCACCTCACCCGGACCAGGCCGCGTACGGAAGCTGTACGCAATCCGTACGGTAGGGTGAGCGGCGGAGGTGTGGCATGTCCGATTTGTTCGATGCGGTCGACGCCTTGGTCGCGTCCCGCGCTGCGCTGCCGCCGGTGCAGGAGCGCAAGCGACTGCGGCAGGCTCACGGCCTGACGCTGGACGAGGTGGCCGCCGCGTTGCAGGTGCGTCGCGCGACGGTGTCCGGCTGGGAGTCGGTGAGGAAGCCGGTCGAGCCGCGTGGACCGGAGCGGGAGGCGTACGCACGGCTGCTGAACCGGCTCGCGGAGCTTTACCCCGCCCCCGCCCCGCCCGCCACGGCGCCGGTCGGCAACGACCCCGAGCCGGCGGAACAGCCGCAACCGGCAACACCGGCCCCGAACACAGCACCCTCCACAGGACAGGCAAACACTCAGCCCATCCTCGAGTCCGTCGCGCCCGCCGAACACTCCACGCCCGCCGCGCCCGCCGAACGCTCCGCGCCCCGTCCTGCACGCACCGCCAGTAGCGTGGCGATGCCGCGCGGCTCTGCTCCGCGGAAAACCGCCTCGGCCGCTGCCCCGGCGAGGACTTCCGACGGACGTTTCGAGAACGGTCCGCTCGCGGTGATCGATGTCGACGCCGACGGCCGGGTCCTCGCGTATTGCACGGGCGGCCTGGTCCTGGACGTGCCTGCGAAGAGCGTCCCGGCGCTGGTGGAGTGGACGCTGTCGGAGGCAAAGCTGGGACAGCCGAGGCTGTCCGGCCCGGGCAAGGACGCCGACCCGCTGCTCGTGCTCACCGAAGCCGCGCTGAAGCGCTACGGCCTGCCCGTCGCCCTCACGAACGAGGAGCGGCTCGCCGGGCGGCTCCCGGAGGGCCACAAGGTCGTCAAGCAGTTGGCGCGTGCGGAGTGGAAGCTGACCAAGCGCGGGCTGGGGCCGTGGGCGCGAATCTACCGCCCGGCCAGCGGTTCAGAACGGGCGTGCGTGCAGCTGTGCATCCCGTCCTGGCACGCGCTCGACGCCCGGCACTGGGGCAACGCCGCGCAACTGCCGCCGGCGGAACTCGCCCGGGTGCTGGGCGTCTACGCCTCCCGAGTGATGACACCGCGCGGCTCCACCGCCGTGACCGGCCTGGAACTGATGACCGCCCTGCACCCACCGACCCGCGCCTCCGAGCCCGACGCCGTTGGCCGCCGGCACTCCGAGCACAACCCCGGTTCCCTGGGCAAGGACCCGGTCGACTGCGCCCCGTGCGAGGCCCCGGACGGCCACCCGCTGCTCGCGGATCTGCCGCGCTTCCAGGTCCGCGGCCCCGCGGAGAAGCTGTTCGAGGAGGCCTACGACTGGGCACGGCCCATGACCGACGACGAGTGCACCCTGCGGCACCTGGTCGGCATCGACGTGAACATGGCCTTCGCCGCCGGCGCCAACGGCCTCATCGTCGGCCTCGGCGAGCCGACCCACGTCAAGCAGCCGGTCTTCGACGCGAAGCTGCCCGGCTCATGGCTGGTCGACCTCTCCCACGTCGACCTGTCGAAGGTGAAGATCGGCAAGGACAAGTGGGCGGACCTGGACGGCGACCTGCTGCCCAGCCCCTTCACCCCGAAGGGCGACCGTCCCGAAGGCCCGGCCTGGTACGCGACCCCCACCGTCGCCTACGCCCAAGAGCTCGGTTACGAGGTGCGCCCGATCGAGGCCTACGTCCGCCACGACCACGGCCGCTACCTGGACGGCTGGTACCAGCGCCTGCGCGACGCCTACCTGGCCACGATGGCCGACCTCGGCGTGCACGCCGACATGGCACCGGCCGACTTCCTGGCGGCGATGGACGGCTACCGACAGCGGGACCCGGAGCTGGCGATCGTCGTGTCGGCGATCAAGGCCACGGTCAAGGGCGGTCTGGGCAAACTGCGCGAACGCCCCCGCGGTGAGGGCTGGCGCCCCGGCCGGCCCTGGCGGGCACTGTCTCGCCCCACCTGGCGGCCGGACATCCGCGCCGCGGTCATCTCCCGCACCCGCGTCAACCTGCACCGCAAGATCGTCAAGCACGCGGCGTTCACCGGCCAGTACCCGATCGCGATCCTCTCCGACTGCGTCGTCTACGCGGCCGACGGCACCAGCCCGCTGGACTTCCTGCCCTACCGCGACGGCAAGCCGCTGCCCGGCGGCTTCAAGCTCGGCGTCAACCCCGGCCTGGTCAAGCACGAAGGCACCCAGAGCGTCCTGTGGGGCGAGGAGGTCCGCGAACGCTTCGACGCGCCGGAGCTCAACCTCGCCCGCTACATCAAGGACGGCACCGTCACCGACATCGACAACGGCGAGTAGGGGAGAGCGACGATGAGCCTGTTCGGTGACGGCCTGGAAGCCGCGGTGCAGAAGGCTTTCACCCGCCCGGCACCCAAAACCGCGCCCGCCCAGATGCGCTACCTGGTCAAACAGCTCAAGAGCACCCGAGCGGTCGCGCAGATGCTGCGCATCTCCCAGCGCACTGTCGAGCGCTATGTGAAGAACCAGATCAGGAAGCCGCGCCCGGACCTCGCCGCCCGGCTGGAGCGCGAGGTGACCAGGCGGTGGCAGCCGCAGGTCAGGGCCAGGGCGCGGCAGAGAGCGGCGACGACCGGGGGCATCGTCATCGACACGCGCGCCCGGATCGGCTACACCGCACCGATCGGCACGACCGACGACGCCCGCCTCAGGCACCTGACCGTCGCGCTGCCGCCGCAGTACGCAGCCCGCCTCTTCGACGCCCAACAGGCTGGCGCCGCCGACCAGCAACTGCAGCAGATCGCCGCCGAAGGCCTCAAGGAGATGTACTTCCAGGACGGCGGCCGCCGCGCCGGTGACCTGGAGGAGATCCGCTTCACCGACATCGAGCACATCGAATTCGACTTGTGAACAGCGCGTGCTGCCGACCGACCCCCGGCGCCGGCCCGACACGGTGGCCTTGCTGCTGTCCGGGCTGTTCGTCCGAGCACGCGATGTGGCTGCGCTGGCCGTGCACGGTGCCCGCGACGGACCGTGTCCGGCCCCGTGCGCTCAAGCACGCGCCTGGTCACACCACGCGCTCCGCGCTCGCCGAGGCCGGATTCTCCGAGACGTTCATCGAGGGCTTCTTCCGGCCGTTCGTGTCGGGCGTCTTCCTGGAGTACGCACTGGAGACCGCAAGCCGGGTGTTCCACCCGGTCTGGCGCAGCATGCTGCGAGGCTCCCTGTGCCTGCGGACCTTCGGCATGCAGTGCCTCCCGCGCGCTCTGGTCGCCGCGCTCCCCGAGGGCACCGTCCGGCTCGGCTTGCTGATCGACCGGATCGCGGAAGCGAGCGTGATCACGGCGGACGGCACAGAGTTCTCGGCCCGGGCGGTCGTGGTGGCTACGGGCGTCGGCGCGGCCGCGAAGCTGGTGTCCGGCCTGGACGTGCCCGCGCACCGGACAGGTCACCACGTAATACCCGTATAGACGGAAAATCCGCCTATAGTCATCCAGTCGTATCGGGCACTAGCATGGCGCTCACCTCTGCCGGGACCGCGGTGTGTGCTGCCGCGGCGACACCGACGTGCCGGTCGGCTGCTGGAGGTGCGGTATGGCGCGCTCACTCGCGTCCTGGAACGTTGACATCGGCTGGCACGCGCAGGCGTTGTGCGTGGGGGAGGATCCCGAGCTGTTCTTCCCCCTGGTGGAGACCGCGGCGGCCGCGGCTCCGGCCCGCGCGGTGTGCAGACGCTGCCCCGTGCTGATCGACTGCCGCGACTGGGCCGTCCGCCACGGCGAGACGGACGGCGTCTGGGGTGCCACCACCCCCAGTCAGCGGCGGGCGCTGCGCCGCGCGGCCCTGGACAGCTGACCGCAGCGACACCGCCGTTTTCCCTGCATGCGGCACGAGCGACATCACACGCGACCCCTCCAGCGGGGCGGGCTGAGCGGCCAGAACGCCGTTGAGGGGACCAAGGAACGTGTACGGGGACCAGACGAAGAAGTCCGCACCGCCGTTGCCTTCTCCCGTGGAGTACTGCCCCCGCTTGGAAACGGGGCGTGCGGGCGCGTCGGCGATCGCGTCGATGACGGGCCGCGGCGTCTGTGTGCCCGGGCCCGTCGAAGTGGACGGCCCGGCGGCCAGCGCCGACACCTGAGGACGACCCACCCCGACCCCGACGACGATGCCCCCCGACGTCCGTCAACCCCATCCGCTCTCCCGCCACTTTCTGAGACAGTGTCATCACTATGAGCAGTCAACCTCGCAGCGAGACGGCTCCGGTGGACGCCCCCGAGCCGCTCCGCCCCTCCGCACCCGGCCCCGTTCCGGAACCGCTCACCGTCGGGATCGAGGAAGAACTCCTCCTCATCGACCCGGCCGGCAGGGCTCCGAGCCCTCACGGACCCGAGTTGGTCGAGGCGGCGACGGACGCCCTCGGCGACCGGGTGAGCACCGAGCTGACCCGTTACCAAGTCGAACTGCGCACCCACCCGCACAGGTGCCTGAAGGAGGCCGACGACCAGATCCGTAGCAGCAGAACGACAGCCGCCCGCGTCGCCGCCCGGCTCGGACTACGCCTCGCCTCCACCGGCACACCCGTGCACGGCCAGGCGAACCCCGTACCCATGACTCCCGGCGCCCGCTACGCACGGAGCACCGCCCACTTCCGCGCCCTGGACGACGAACAGATCGTGTGCGCCTGCCACGTGCACGTCGGTGTTCCCGACCCCCGTGACGCCGTCCACGTCAGCAATCATCTGCGGCCCTGGCTGCCGACGTTGACGGCCCTGGCGGCCAACTCCCCCTTCTGGGACGGCAGGGACACCGGGTACGCCAGCTGGCGTACCACCACCTGGGGGCGCTGGCCCGTGGCCGGCCCGCCCCCTTACTTCGAGTCCCCCGCCCACTTCGAGGACCTCGTCCACACCCTCATCGAAGCGGAGGGTCTCATCGACCGGGGAGGCCTGTACTGGGACGTGCGTCCCTCGCACCACCTGCCCACCATCGAGGTCCGGGTCGCCGACGCCGCGTTGACCCCCGACGACACGCTCGTGCTGGGCGCCGTCGTCAGGGCTCTGACGGCCACCGCCCTCGCCGCCGTCCGGGCCGGCGAGCCGGCCCCGCGCCCGTCACCGGAAGTCCTGCGCGCGGCCTGCTGGCGCGCGGCCCGAGACGGGCTGTCGGGCCAGGGCATCGATCCGGTCACCGGGCGCCTGATGCCCCAGGCCTCCCTGGTCGAACGACTGCTGAACACCATCGCCCCGGCGCTCCGCCGGCACGACGACCTCGACCTCGTACGTGAGCAGTGGCGGCGCCTGAGGGCCGAGGGAAACGGCGCCGACCGCCAGCGCGCGGCCCACCGGCGGCGCGGCAGCACGGATGACGTCGTCGACTACCTCGTCTCGGCCACCTGCCCGCAGTGAAGGGAACGCCGTGCCCCGCGCTGGCCGGACGGTCCACCGGGCTGCACGGCGCCGGGGCACGGCGGAATCCGTACGGCTGTCCTGGAGGGGCAGGCGAGCCGGGGCGGTGGTTGCCTGATCGGAAGGACGTTCATCCGCCGGCAGGAGAAAGGTACGGTCGTGGCTTCTGAGCCCTCCCTCCACTACACCGTCCCGGGCATGTCCGCCCAGGACAGTTCCGAGATCATCGAGCTGCTCCAGCGGCGGCTGCACTCGCTGAACGATCTGCACCTGACGCTCAAGCACATCCACTGGAACGTCGTCGGTCCGCACTTCATCGCGGTGCACGAGATGCTCGACCCGCAGGTCGAGCAGGTACGGTCCATGACCGACGACCTGGCCGAACGGATCTCCACCCTCGGCGGTGTCCCGCAGGGCACGCCAGGAGCACTCGTCGCCGACCGCACCTGGGACGACTACTCCATCGGCAGGGCGGAGGCCATCGAGCACCTGGGCGCTCTCGACGTGGTCTACACCCGCCTCATCGAGGATCACCGTGAGGCGATGGAAGCGACCGAGTCATCCGACCCCGTCACGCAGGACATCCTCATCGAGCAACTGCGCGGACTGGAACTGTTCCAGTGGTTCGTCCGCGCCCATCTGGAGAGCAGCGGAGGGCGCCTGAGCACAGCCGACGCCAGGACGGAACAGGCGGCCGCCGACCAGGCCGCCGAACAGGCCCGCCGACAGCCCTGAGACGAGACCCCGGCAGCCTTGAGCGGAACCCTCGGGCGGCGGCGGACGTCTCGGAGGAACGCATGGGCATCGCCTCCACCGCCTACGCAGAAAATGAAGTCCACTGGGACCGTTCGAGGTCCTGCTCGGCGGCGACGAGAGCACGGCTGGTGGCGGATCGGTCCCCGAGCATCGCGAGCGCGCCCGCACGTGGCAGGCGGAGCAGTGCGCGGCCGGCCGGCCGGCTCGTTGTTCTGGCTGTTCTGGCTGAGGAAAGCGGGCTCCGTAGCGGCGTTGCCGCCGTTCATGCGCGTTCCTCGGTGACGCTCGTCGGCGCGGAGTGCGGCCGCCGGCCGACTTGTCCAGTCGTCCCTCCTCGCCGGGCGTTGGCGTGCGGCAGAGCCTCATTGCGCACTCCGGAGAGGGTCTCGTGGAGGCCGAGGCCCTCCGGGTGCCTGCGGACGGCCCCCGCGTACAGGACGATGAGGGCCAGGCAGGGCAGCGGGGCCAGGAGCATGGCGAGCCCTTCGACCGGGGCTGCCGCCATCGAGTGGGCCACGTCCCGGTAACCGACTCCACCAGTGATCTGAATGAGGACGGAAGGGTCGGCGGCGGCGTTCGGCAGGGTCGCCATGGCGATGACGCACAAGACGCCGAAGGGCAGACCGAGCGCCGCTGTGCGCAGTGCGAGCGCACCGTACCCCGGCCTGCCGCCACTCCTCGTGACGAGCTTCAGCAGCAGGACGTGCTTGCCGGGAGTAGCGCCGCTCCACCGCGGCACCATCACGAACCACAGGGCCCAGACGACGGGCGGGACCCACAGCACAGCGTCGGCCCCCGCGCCGAGGTAGACGATTGCGGCGACCGCTCCGGTGAGGAGGGCGGCACCCGTCATGTCCAGCAGCAGGGCCACCAGGCGGCGTCCGAACGGGATCCTGGTCAGTTCCAGCACGCGGTCGTCGAGGGTGCTCAAGGCCGGCAGAGCGCGGGCAAGGGGCCCGGCAGCCGCCCACCCGAGTGTCGCTCCCGCTGTGTTGGCGATGAGGTCGTCCACTGCGAAGAGGCGGTACGGGCACGCGTACACACCCCACAGTCCCGTGAACTGGGTGAGTTCGAAGAGCAGCGACCCGGCTAGTCCTGCCACGGTGGCGGCGATCAGCCCCCTGCGGAAGTGAATCCGCACGAAGACTCCGAGCGGGAGCAGCAGGAGGAGGTTGAAAACAGTCTGCCAGAAGGCCGAGTTGTCGAGCACCAGAGCGTTGAGGGTGACGCGGTGGTGTGCCTCCTTCCAGATGTCCGCAAAGGCCACGCCGGGCATGAACTGCGGCTGGGCGAAAGAGGGGTACTTGACGCAGACGTCCACCGACCGGGAAGGAAGCGGCACTATCGTCAGGCACAGGGCGGTGAGGGCGTAGTACACGCCCCCGTACAGCGAGAGCACACGCCAGCGGGTCATGACTCCGTGTCGCCGGTAGATCGCGACGGCTGTCGGAACGAATATCAGGAGCGCGAGTCCCGGGAACAGCAGAGCGGCCGTGCGGATCGGCAGCAGGTAAACGTCCGTCATGCGCGGCCACTATACACACGACGTATACGTGGCGAGTATAGTGACTGTGCGTACTCGAACGCGGCGAAAACTTGGCGTAGCGCAGCACCTCCGACCAGGATCCCGCGACCCCCTGGGCGAAGGTCTCCCAGACAGGGAACCCCCGCGAGGAACATCCGCTCCCGCACCGTCGACCTGACGATCGCTGGTCCATGGTGCGCCGGCCGATGATGGCGGCGATGACGTCGGGGTGGCTGGTGGCGGTAGCTTCCCGGCCAGATCTGCTTAAGCCGCATGGCGCCCGGCCCGGTGCATCCAGGTCCCCGAGTGCCCTGGCCTGCGACGGGCGCGGGGCGCGCGGACCGGGACCGTGGTCACACCCACTCAGGGCGCACCGGTATCGAGAGAACACGGTGGACCTCGACACCGGGCGCCTGGAGTCCGGCACGCTCGCCGACTACCTCGTGCCCGCGAACGCCGACGTCCCCTACATCGACGTGCACCTGCTCGGCCGGCCCGACCCTGTCCCTACCGGTCCGCTGGGCGACGGCAGCAAGGATGTCGGGACCAGGAGTCTCGGCGCCCGCGCTCTCGGGGAGATCGGCACGGTGGGCTCGGCGGCCGGGACCGTCGTCGCCTTCAAGAAGCCGCGCTCGCCGCGCGAGAACCTGACTGCGAGGATGCTGCGCGAGATCGAGGTGGCGCAGCAGCTCGGCACCAACCGCCAGATGATGCCGGTCCTCGACTTCAGCCCGCGTGCCGAGTGGTCGTCATGCCGATGGCCGAGAGCACCGCCGAACGCTTCCAGCCCGCCTCCAGCCCTGACCTGCACCACGATCCGGCCGCTCTGCGGGCCTCGGTCGACGCGGTCGCCTCCGCCCTGGCCGAGCCCACCGCCTGGACTACCTGCACCGCGGCATCAAGCCTGCCAGGCCACACCGGACCCGGCTCGCCGTCCTCACAGCCCTGTGGCTCTATTCACGAGCAGCGACACAAGGTATTCACCATCTCCGAAGGCGGCCTCGAGGGCTGCAGCGTTTCGCATTGTTCACGAGCTGCGGCAGCGCCATTGCCGATCCTCACTGGCGGTACACGGCTGTCGCGATCTTGATCAATGATCGGGTCAACGGGTTGGTGTCTCCTTCGTTACGAACCGCCACCACTCGGCTCGGTGCCATGTCGACCAGCGGCACCACGCTGAACTCCGCGGGCAGGTCGTGTCCGAGCGGGGCCAGGCCGACCGTGCCGTTCCACAGCACAGCCTGCAGGCATTCCTGGACGGAGCGCACCACTGGGCCCTCCCGCGGCCTGCCACCGTTCCAGTACGACTGCCAGACGGGGTCTGTGCCCTGCGGGAACTGGAACCACCGGCGGTCGCGCAGCTCGGCCAGCCGCAGCTCATCGGGGCGGGCCAGCGGATCGTCGGCGCGCAGGACCACACCGACCGGATCGGTCCGCAGCGTACGCACCGTCAGGGCGGTCTCGTCGAACGGCGCCCGGGTGAGGGCGACGTCGACCACTCCAGCGCGCAATCCGCACGTCGGGTCAGTCAGATCGGTGTCGCGGATGCGGATGTCGACTCCGGGGTGGTTTCGGCGGTAGGCCGCGGCCAGCCTGGCCACTCCCGGGTCGGTGCCGTCGCCCAGGATGCCGACGGTGATAGTCGCGACGCCGGCTGCCGCGCTCACACGTACCCCGACGCGGTCGGCGTGGTCGAGCAGGGCTCGTGCCTCGTCGAGCAGCACCGCGCCCACTGGAGTGAGCCTGACGCCGGTGGGCGAGCGGGCGAAGAGCAGGGCCCCGACCTCGGCTTCCAACTGTTTGATCGCCCGGCTCAGCGGCGGCTGACTCATATGCAGTCGGGTGGCGGCCCGGCCGAAATGGAGTTCCTCGGCGACCGCCACGAAGTAGCGCAAGGTCCGTAGCTCCACGCTGCAACGATACCCATGAGGTATCGGCCCCGCTGAATGGGTCTTGGACACCGGCGCGGTCCCGGCGGTGCACTCGTGACCATGACCGAAAAAGCGAAGACCAGCGAGCCGCAGGCCGACCCCGCCGTATCGGTGGTGGGTCCCCACGACGGCGAGACGCTCGTTCTGGGCACCACGCGCATGCGCGTACTGGAGGACGGCAGCCACACCGGGCACCGCCTGGCGATCGCCGAGTCCGTCCTCGCCCCGCACACGCAGGGTCCGCCGCAGCACCGCCATGGCCAACACGACGAAGGCTTCTATGTCCTCTCCGGCACCGTGCGATTCACCGTCGGGGACGAGGACTACGACGCCACTGCGGGGACGCTCGTCATGGTTCCGCCCGGCACCCCGCACACCTTCGCCAACCTGACCGACCAACCCGCCGTCATGCTCAGCACATTCACCCCCGACCTGTATGTGCAGTACTTCCGAGACCTCCATGAGGTGCTCGCATCCGGGCAGCCGCTGACGCCACAGGTCAACATCGACACCATGAGCCGCTACGCGACACAGCCCGCGACCGACCTCGGCTGAAGTCGGCGGGACGGAACGGCCCGGCCGCCCTCCTTCCGGCCTCCGGAGCCGTGACGCTCCCGCCTTCCGCGTCCGAACCCTCGGACGACGGACCGGCCGTCTCCATGTCCTTCCCTGGCACTCGACGCAATCGACAGGACCCCGCGAACCGGGGCCGCGTGAACGGAAACCATGAACATCGCCTACTGGATCGTCGCGGGACTGCTCGCGCTCTTCTACTTCTACGCAGGCACGCTGAAGGTGATCCGCAGCCGCGATCAACTCCGACCGATGATGGCTTGGGTCGACCGTGTTCCCCTGCCCGCCCTCAGGGCGCTGGGGGCGGTCGAAATACTCGGCGCGGTCGGTCTGGTCCTACCACCGCTGACCGGTACCGCTCCTTGGCTGGCATCGGCCGCAGCCATCGGTTTCGTACTTCTGCAGACCGGTGCGATCGCCGTTCACCTGACCGGAGAAGACCGCAGGATCACACTCAATGTCGCACTCACCGCCACCGCGGCCGTGACCGTCTGGTTGGCCACCATGCCGTGATCGCGGCTACGTCCTCCACCGGCGGAGGCGACTGCCCGGCCAGCCGCCTCACGTCTCACCAACCCCGGCGAGCTGCCGGCCATGCCGGAGCCGGAGGAGGAGCCGAGCCAGATCCTCGACCTCACGGCCGCCCCGACCCAGTACGTTCATAAGGCGCAGGCCGACCGCGACGCTGAGGTATGGGCTCTCGGTAGCGTTTTGGGACACCCGCGTCGAAGGGGAGTACCCACTCGTGGACCTGGGCATCATCGGGCAGGCAGCCGGACTGTTCGCCGTCACCAACATCGACGACATCCTGATCCTGGCGCTGTTCTTCGCCCAGGGCGCCGGCCACCCCGGCTGCACCCGCCGGATCGTGCTGGGCCAGTATCTGGGCTTCGCCGCGATCCTCGCCGTGGCCGTGGCCGCCGCCTTCGGCGCCACCTTCCTGCCCGAGTCCGCCATCCCCTGCCTCGGCCTGCTGCCGCTCGCCCTGGGCCTCAAGGCTGCCTGGCAGGCATGGAAGGACCATCGAGACGGGGACGGGGACGGGGACGAGGAGGCAGAACCGACCAGGGCGGGTGGGCCGAGCCCGCTGGAGGTCGCCGCAGTCACCTTCGCCAACGGCGGCGACAACATCGGCGTCTACGTGCCCGTCTTCGCCACCGCCGGCATCGGTGGCATGACGGTGTACGCAACGGTGTTCCTTGTGTTGGTGGCCGTGTGGTGCTTCGCGGGCAGGTTCTTCGCCACCCGACCCGTCGTCGCACAGGCCCTCGCCCGATGGGGCCACGTTCTGCTGCCCCTGGTCCTGATCGCCATCGGCCTGCTCATCCTCATCGAGGGCGGCGCCTTCGGCCTGTAGAGCTGGCCTGCGCGTCGTCCGCTTCGACTACGACCGCTCGCCCATGCCGTCAGCGCGGCGAAGTCGTCGACAGCAAGGCCGCATCGGGGGTCGATCCGGTGCAGTAGGGCCGGACCATCGTGGTGTTCCTTCACCCAGGTGCGATCCGCCTCTGTGATCTCGTCGTCGATCC
Organism: Streptomyces sp. NPDC085931; assembly: GCF_044540565.1. Lineage (NCBI taxonomy): Bacteria > Bacillati > Actinomycetota > Actinomycetes > Kitasatosporales > Streptomycetaceae > Streptomyces > Streptomyces sp. NPDC085931. The sequence goes on along the minus strand of NZ_JBITSK010000002.1, from coordinate 551 downwards.
AGGCGAACGCCCGACCCTTGGCCCACGCGACGATCTCCGGCGTCTTCCAGAACACACCGCCGCCGGGCTGGGCCCGCGGTGAGGACCAGGCAATGAAGGGCACCTCGGGCAGTCCCAGGACCGGCGCGACGAAAGTGTCGGCTTTCTGCCATGTCGTTGACCACACCAGGTCGCAGAGAAGCGCGTGCAAGGCCGGGCCGTGATTCAGGTTGTGCCACACGCGCAGCGGTTTCACCGGCTTGTTCGGCAGCCCCCACTCAGTCAGCCGACGCCGCTCGGCGGCCTCCCGGCGAGGTGTCAGCACCGGGCTAAGCCCTCAAAAGTCCAGCGAGCTGATCACCGCATCACGGTGCGAGGACGCGGGCCGGTGCGCAACGGCCGGCCGTGGAGCCTGCCTCCGGAGGACCGCGTGCTCCTGTTGCCGCCTACTGATGGACAAACCTGACCCTGCGTCAACTAGTGCCGCATCAGGCAACGTTCGCCCTGGGTGGTCTGCGACGATGACTCCATGGACGAAGAGGTCATTCCCATTCTTCGCGTCGAGGACGCTG